>NZ_JBQCIF010000016.1:0-9668 GCF_051953955.1 Trinickia sp.
GTTGAACGATTGCCGTTTGAGTCTTCATCGTGATCCTCTCCAGTCGAAAATTAACGAGTGCGGACCGCAATTCGCGTTTGAGGCGCGAATGAGTCACCGGCGCCATGAATCGATGGCGCGGTGAGATGAAGCTGAGTTGGAGTGATGGCTAATCGATTCTGAATCGATCGTTATTCGATTCCTAATCGATAGGGCGATGCATCGATCCGCGTTTGCGCCGCATGAATGCGTGGGCGGCGTGGGAGGCATTCTCGTGTAGGACTTGCCGGCAACGAGCGCAATTACTTCAAAATAAGACCGAATGAAATGCGCGGGCTAAGCGCGTTCGTTCCACGGCGCGATCCGCGGCAACAACAGCATGCCGGGCGCGGCCAGCGCGGCGCAGACGAGAAAGTAATCGAACCAGCCGATTTTCGCGACGACGAAGCCGCTGGCGGCGGAAGCCAGCGTGCGCGGCACCGAGGCGAGGCTCGTGAACAGCGCGAATTGCGTGGCCGTATAGCGGGGATCGGTCGTGCTGGCGATGTAGGCCGTGAAGGCCGCGAGCGTGAGGCCCGTGGCGAATGTCTCGAAACCGTAGATCAGCGCGAGCGCGCCCGGCGAGGGGCCGATCTTCGCGAGCCAGGCGAAGCCCAGGGTCGAGACGATCTGTACGAAGCCGAAAATCCAGAGCCCGCGCGCAATGCCGATCTTGACGAGCCATGCGCCACCGATGATGCCGCCGGCGAGGCTGGCCCAAAACGCCGTCGTTTTCGCGATGACGCCGATCTGCGTTTTATCGAAGCCGAGGTCGAGGAAGAAAGACGTCGAGAGCGTCGTCGCCATCGTATCGCCGAGCTTGTACAGAAAGATGAACGAGAGCACGAGCACCGCAGCGCCGACCCCGTCGCGCGTGGCGAACTCCGAGAGCGGCAGGACGATGGCCTCGCGCAAATTCTTCGGCGGCGCGCCGTGCACTTCGGGTTCGCGCACGAGCAGCGTCATCACCATGCCGGGCAGCATGAACGCCGCGGTGACGGCGAACACGGCGGTCCAGGGAAGATGATCGGACAGAATCAGCGACAGCGAGCCTGGAATCAGGGCGGCCACCTTGTAGGCGTTCACGTGCACGGCATTGCCGAGCCCTTGCTCGGTATCGGCAAGCAGTTCGCGCCGGTAGGCATCGATGACGATGTCTTGGCTCGCACCGAAGAACGCGACGAGCGCCGTGAGTGCCGCGACGGTCCAGATCGCTTCGCGCGGAGAGACGAACCCCAGCGAACCGATCGCGCCGGCGACGAGCAGCTGCGTCGCGAGCATCCAGCCGCGGCGGCGCCCGGGGCGCCAGAACGGCAGCCGCGGCACGTAGCGATCCATCAGCGGCGCCCAGATGAACTTCCACGTATAGGGAAACTGAATCAGCGCGAACAGGCCGATTTCCTTCAGGTTGACGCCTTCGGAACGCAGCCAGGCCTGCACCAGATAAACGAGCGTGAACAGCGGCAGGCCCGACGTGAAGCCCAGAAAGACGCAGATCAGCATGTGCCGATTGAGGAACGCGCGCCAACCGGGGTGGGCCTCGTGCGCGCTCAGTGCGGCGCTTTCGTGCTGCGGGGGCGGAGTGTCACGTTTGATGATCGGCCTCTCGAATGCGGCGCTCAGACGGAGGCGGCCCCGTTCGAGCCGCGCCTGACGCGGTAGACCGCAAGACTACCACGCCAGTTCTCGCCCCAACGCACCGCGCGGCCGCCATGCAGCACCACGCGGTCGAGAATCTCGATGCCGACCTCGGGCGCGAGCGCCTCGAAATCCTTGGTCGTCAGCACGCGCACGTTCGGCGTGTTGTGCCACTGGTAGGGCAGCGACTTCGACACCGGCATGCGGCCGCGCAGCACCGACAGCCGATGCGGCCAGTAGCCGAAGTTCGGGAACGAGACGATGCATTCCTTGCCCACGCGCACCGTCTCGCGCAGG
The DNA here is from genome assembly GCF_051953955.1 of Trinickia sp. Classification (GTDB taxonomy): domain Bacteria; phylum Pseudomonadota; class Gammaproteobacteria; order Burkholderiales; family Burkholderiaceae; genus Trinickia. The sequence continues at coordinate 1,954 of NZ_JBQCIF010000016.1, forward strand.
ATCGCGGCCGTTTGATGAATCGTCTGCAGCGTTTGCGAGAGGATGGCGAAATCGAAGCTGGCGTCCTCGAACAGCCGCAGGCCGTCCTCGAGGTTCTGCTGCATGACGTTCACGCCTTGCCTCACGCAGGCGAGCACGCCCGCGTCGTTGATCTCGATGCCGTAGCCCGTGACGCCGAGCTCTTCGCCGAGCAGCGCAAGTAGGCTGCCGTCGCCGCAACCCAGATCGAGGACGGTCGCATTGGGCTCGACCCAGCGTGCGATCGCCCGGAAATCGGCCCGTGTGGAGAGCGAATCGATGGCGGCTTGATTCATGCGCGGACCTCCTCGGCAATGCGTTCGTAGTAGGCACGCACGACGTTGTGATAGCGCGCGTCGTCGAGCAGGAAGGCATCGTGCCCATGCGGCGCGTCGATTTCGGCGTAGGTGACGCGCCGCTTGTGCTGGAGCAGCGCCTTCACGAGCTCGCGCGAGCGCGTCGGCGCGAAACGCCAATCGGTCGTGAAACTGGCGATCAGGTACTGCGCGCGCGTATGCGCGAGCGCAGCCGTGAGATCTCCGTCGAAGTTCTTGGCGGGATCGAAGTAGTCGAGCGCGCGCGTGATCAAAAGGTAGGTGTTCGCATCGAAGTAGTCGGCGAACTTGTCGCCTTGATAGCGCAGATACGACTCGACCTCGAATTCGACGTCGAAGCTGAAGCGGTAGTCGTCGCCCGCCGCGCCTCCGCCCGCGGGCCGGCGCAGCGCGCGCCCGAACTTGGTCGCCATGTCGTCATCGGACAAGTAGGTGATGTGGCCGATCATGCGCGCGACGCGCAGGCCGCGCCGGGGCTTGACGCCATGTGCGTAGTAATCGCCGCCGTGAAAGTCGGGATCGGACAAAATGGCCGAGCGCGCCACTTCGTTGAACGCGATGTTCTGCGCCGAGAGCTTCGGCGTCGATGCGACGACGATGCAGTGCCCGATGCGCTCGGGGTACATGAGGCTCCAGGCCAGCGCCTGCATGCCGCCGAGGCTGCCGCCCATCACGGCCGCGAAGCGTTCGATGCCGAAGGCGTCGGCCACGCGCGCTTGGGTGTGGACCCAGTCTTCGACGGTGACGACGGGAAATCGGGCGCCGTAGGGCTTGCCCGTGGCCGGATCGATGCTCATCGGCCCCGTGGAGCCGAAGCACGAGCCCAGATTGTTCACGCCGATGACGAAGAAGCGGTTCGTATCGAGCGGTTTGCCCGGCCCCACCATGTTGTCCCACCACCCGACGTTCTTCGGCTCGTCCGCATAGACGCCGGCGACGTGATGCGAGGCATTGAGCGCATGGCAGACGAGCACGGCGTTCGAGCGTGCGGCATTGAGCGTGCCGTAGGTCTCGACCACGAGGTCGTAGCCGGCGAGCGACGCGCCGCTTCGGAGCGCGAGCGGCTCGGGAAAGTGCATGCGTTGTGGTGCGACGATGCCGATCGATTCCATGTATTCCGCCTTCTGACAGGGGCGGCTAAACGGTGTCGGCGGTGCGCGGGAGAGGGGCCATGCGCGGCTGACGACCTCTTTAGCCGCATTTATAGTGAACCTGAGCTGCACTCGGGTTCGCGCGCCCGCAATCGAGTCGACAAATCGGCGCGCCGCCTTGCGCGGTCCTGACCGAACACAGCGAGCGCAGGGCGCACTGGCGATCGGATCCGCTTAAGACAATGGAGCGCAAAGCATAGCGGAAATCGTGAGGACGCGCTATCTGCAATTGCGGGCGCGGCGGCGTGGGCTTGAGGACCCCGCCTAGCTTGCATTTCACGCCATGCGAACCCTGCGCGACGCCCGCGCCAGCGTACTTGCCCCGTTTTCGCACGCTCGTACCCGCTAGTCGTTCCGCTTAGGTTTTTCCACTATGGCGTTAGCGAAGTCCCCGCCGAATGCTTCCTTGATCTTCGTTTTGTCCACTTTGCTGGCCAAACGCGCGACTTTATCGGCGGCCGCGCGTGCAGCAAATCCCCTAAACGTTGTCTTGAACAAGACTTTGGCTCCCCTGCCCACATAAGGAACCAAGTCAAAGCTCAGAAACACGATAGCCTTTTGATATTCTGCATTCACTAGCGATTTCGCGGTGTCATAGAACGGAATGAAGCCGAACAACCTGTTGATCATCTTCTCCGCAGGCGTTTCATTGGTCACTAACTCTGTCATGTGCCGCGTCGTCCCGGTGATGATGGGTTTGATGGTATGCAAGAGAACGCCCCGGAGAGTATGACTAGGGGGAGCAATATTGGTGGAGTCTTCCGCAGCCGCGGAGAAAGTCGATCCGTTTGGAAACGTGCTAGGGTCGCTGAAGAACAAATGCTTCCCCTTTGATCTAAGCCACCAACGCCCTTCGTCGGAGTTTGGGTCGGGGATCGGGATCACCATATCTGGATGATGAGGAACGATCGCGAAATACCTCTCCGGCTCTCCCGGTATTTCGACGATGGTTCCGAGCTCGCCCTTGATGGGATGTCCCTCCGCTCTTGCGAAGTTGGGGTTTAGTCTGAACGGTCTTTTGCCCGTGACATGGTAAAGCGTGGCGCGATGCTCTAGGAAAAGTCCGTGCTCACAGTCGAATTTATCTCCAATCGCGCGTAAGCCTTGGCTTCTAAACTTATCCTTGAGCGGATCGAGCACCTCTTTGGCAAAGAAGTTCTGCTCTCCGTATCTTCCTTTCTCGGTGATGATGCGTTCCAGCTCACGCCCCCGATCCGTCAGCGGTTCGTACGTGAAGCCCTCGTTCCCTTTCGCCGTGAGATACATGGCGAAATCGGCCGCCGTTATTTTTATGGGCGCTATGGGTAGATGCTGCGTGCCGGAGATCTTTTTTTGAACATCCATCATCTCGTCGGGTTCGAACCCGATGGCACGCAATGCTGGTCCGAACAATGAAATAACCGATCCGACTGAATTGATTAGATTTTTCATCCAAGGACTTAGTTTCTCCTCGGGATAGACAATCGCATTTTGTAACGGGTCGGTGGGGGCTTCGACGTGACGGCGCTGATGACGGCGGCGGTGGTGGCGATGGTGATGGTGATGGTAGCCATGACCATGAAGGCGGTCCGGCGCGTGATCGGAGGAATGTCGATATCGATCAAGGCCGCCGCTTCTCTTCACGCGTTCTCGGCTCGGAGCCAACCCGCTTTCCGATCGCATCGCCCCGCTGCGAGTGAACGGGGAGTCCTCATCCCGCGTCGCCGTGGCGAAGCGATAGTACAGGTCGTCCGTCGAATAAGCGGGACTATCGCCCGGATTCTGCGTTCCGGTGCCATACGGCTGCCCGAGCGGTGCCTTCGGCAGGCGATACGGTTTTTCCAGCATCCTCGCGTAGGTACCCGTGAAGAATGTGGAAATCAGCATGAGGAAGAATGGCCAGCCCCAGGAGTCCAAGTTAGGGAGGGCGAGCGACTCCTGCGGTAGCCCATCTTGCAGCGCGCGGAGGGCATCGAACTCAGTGAACTGGAAAATATCCTGATACCCGAGTTGCTGATTCAGGGGCGTCTCGTGATGCTTATGGCTGGGGCGGTGCAGCCCCATGGCACGGCGCGCTCGCTTCCGCCGCTTCTGCCGGGCCTTCTTGGTGTCCATCTCAGCCATCGTGACAGCCCTATCGTGATTCGACTGCCGGTCCTCGACGTCAATGGCGCTCGCTGACGTTATGCTCGAGCGTAGTGCGAGCTGGGCGTTGCATGAGCTCGCCAAACGTCACTCTCTTGCGCCTTGGCATGCCCCGACGAGATTGGCAATGACCGTCGCAAATTGGGTAAGGCACGTTGTAGCGTAGCTGATGCGCACCTGCTCCTTTCAACGAGGGCTCATTCGAGATGCTGTCCGACTCACATAGTGGCGACCGGGATCGGATCGCGATAGACGAAAGAACCGGCTATTGCAGGATGAGCCGCAACTGAGCGTCCGCGTGTTCTGCCGGCGCGCGCGTGAAGCCGCTCTTCGCATAGCGGTGCCAGCGGCCCATGACGTAGCTGACGAGCAGATTGGCTCGCACGGCCGGGTCGTAATCGGCCGGTAGGAGGCCGGACGCTCCGGGACCGCGCCCCGCGTCCTGCTCGTGCTTCGCGTGATGGGCCTCCATCAGCGCGACGCGCAGGCATTGCTTGACGGAGGCCTCGACGCGCTCGAGCATCTGCCCCACGCGCTCGGCCAGCCGCGCGTGCTCGCCCACGAGCGCTTCGCCCGTCAGCACGCGCGTCATGCCGGGGTTCTTTTGCGCGAAATTGAGCAGCATCAGTCCGATCGCGCGCGCCTGTAGCACGCCGTTCGGTTCTTTTTCCGCGATTTGATTGATGAGGCCGAAGAACGTCCCTTCGATGAACTCGATCAGCGCCTCGAACATTTGCGCCTTGCTTGCGAATTGCCGGTAAAGCGCCGCTTCGGATACGCCGAGCCGTGCCGCGAGCGCGGCCGTCGTGATTTTCTCGGTTTTCGGCGTTTCGAGCATCGCGGCGAGCGTATGGAGAATATGCACGCGCCGCTCGCCCGGCTTCATGCGCGGTGCGCGCGCCGCGCTCGCTGCCTGCGTGTCGCGGTCTAATTCCGCGTCTTGCTGCTGCTCTGGAGTCGGCTCCATGTGCGCCCCGCTTCGTGACCCGGTCTGAGCGATTTTAGCGAACGAATGCGTCGATCGACATAGTGCGGCCGCCCGCTGCCCGGCAGCAACGTCATTTTTCCTTCCGCGCGCGTCGGCCGCGGCAGGTGGCCCACGATCCAGACCGTGCCGATGCCGAGCTTTTTATAGTGCTTCAGGTGCGAGCGGGTGTCTTCGACGAGGATTGCATCGCGCATCGGCACGCGCGCTTCGCGCAGCACCCGCCGCAGCATGGCGGAATCGGGCTTGGCGTACCACGAGCCGCGCCTGCGCATATGCTCGATCGCGATCACGCGCTCGAAGAGCCGTTCGATGCCCAGTTCGTGCAGCACCTCGCGCGCATAGATTTCGGGCGCATTCGTCAGAATGATCTTGCGGCCGGGCAGCGCGGCGATGAGCCGGGCCAGGCCGCGTTCGGACCGCACCATCGCAGGCAAATCGGGGAACGTATGCACGACGCGCAGAAAGTCGTGCGGATCGATCGGATGATGGCGCGCGAGCCCGAGCAGCGCCGCGCCGTACCGCCGCGTGTAACCCACCCGTAGGCGATCGGCTTCGGCCCGCTCGACGCTCAGTGCGTCGACGATGTAGCGCGTCATGCCCTCGTTGATCGCCGGGAAGATCGCGTGCGAGGCGTGGTGCAGCGTATTGTCGAGATCGAACAGCCAAAGCGGGGCGCCCGTGCGAGGACGTGCACGGGAACGCCTGCGGGGAACCGGCGATGAGGACATGGATGAGCCCGTCGGACGGCGGTGCGTTGCATCCGGGCGTTGGCGCCGGGATGCAACGCCGGCCGGTCAGTGGGAGCGGATCATCGTGCCGAACGGCTGCTCGGTCAGAATCTCGAGCAGCACCGAGTGCTCGATGCGGCCGTCGATGATGTGGACCGAGCGCACGCCGCTCTTGGCGGCGTCGAGCGCCGATGCGATCTTCGGCAGCATGCCGCCCGAAATCGTGCCGTCTTCGAACAGGGCGTCGATTTCGCGCGCCGACAGATCGGTCAGCAGCGTGCCCGATTTGTCCATGACGCCGGGGATGTTCGTCATCATGACGAGCTTTTCCGCGTTCAGGACGACGGCCAGCTTGCCGGCCACGAGATCGGCGTTGATGTTGTACGACAGGCCGTCCTCGCCGAACCCGATCGGCGAGATGACGGGGATGAACGCGTCGTCTTGCAGCGCGCGCACCACGGCAGGATTGATCGATTCGACTTCGCCGACCTGGCCGATGTCGACGTACTGCCCCGGATTGTCGCGGTCGGGCATCATCAGCTTGCGGGCGTGGATGAGGCCGCCGTCCTTGCCGGTCAGGCCGACGGCATGGCCGCCGAAATGGTTGATGAGCGTCACGATGTCTTGCTGCACTTCGCCGCCGAGCACCCACTCGACGACTTCCATCGTTTCCTCGTCCGTCACGCGCATGCCTTGGATGAACGTGCCTTGCTTGCCGATCTTCTTGAGCGCCTGGTCGATCTGCGGACCGCCGCCGTGCACGATGACGGGATTGATGCCGACGAGCTTGAGCAGAATCACGTCGCGCGCGAAGCCTTGCTTCAGGCGCTCTTCGGTCATCGCATTGCCGCCGTATTTGATGACGACGGTTTTGCCGTGATATTGGCGGATATAAGGCAAGGCCTCGGCCAGAATTTCGGCTTTCAGCACGGGCGCGATCTGGGCGAGGTCGATGGGCTCGGACATGGCGGCAAGCTCGGCAGGCAACGGTTCAAACGGGGGGGGGGGCGAAAACAGGCGGAATTGTACAGGACTGTGCCGCGCGCCCGCGGTTTTTGGTCGCAGTGTGGGCCCAAGGCGCGGTTTCTTTGACGAAGCTGCATGCGGCGTCCCTTGAAGGCTGGCATCATGGGCACAGCGTATTGTTTTTGCAACATATTTGCCTCGCCTTGCATCGAGCTGTCCATGGCCGTCTCTGACCGTTCGCCGTCGTCCTTGGCGCCGAGTGCGCGTTGCCCGCGTTGCGGGTGCGCGTTCGACTGTGGCGCCCGGCTCCGGCCGTTCGATTGCTGGTGTGCGCGCATGCCGGCGCTGCCGTCCGTTTCTGCGCCTGCCGGTGCGCCTCGGAAGGCGGCGGGCGGCTGCTTGTGCCCGGCTTGTTACGTCGAAGCGCTTGCCGCCGCCGGGGATTCCCCGGGTCACCAGGGGGCGCCCGGTTCGCCCGGTCCGGACGACCGACGAGAAAATTCCACTGACTAAACTGCGATGCACGGCATAACGAATACCGGCCGGATGAATCTCGGGCACCTCTTTTGGCTGCGCTGCCTCGCGATCATCGGCCAGCTCGTCACGATCGCCGTCGTTCAAACGTTCTTCGGCGTGCATCTGCCGCTGCCGGCGATGCTGATGATCATCGCGCTCGAGGCGATCTTCAATGCGGCCACCTGGCTGCGCGTCGCGAGCGCGCGGCCCGAAACGGATCTCGAACTGCTCGGCCAGCTATGGGTCGATCTCGGGGCGCTCTCGGCGCTGCTGTTTCTGTCGGGCGGGACGACGAACCCGTTCGTTTCCCTGTATTTGCCCTCGCTCGCGATTGCGGCGGCCGTGCTGCCGTGGCGGCACATGATTTGGCTCGCGCTCTTCGCGATGTCCTGCTATGTCGCGCTAGGCTTCGATTCCATCCCGCTGAACATGGACAATCCGGCGAACGTGTTCGACTACTACCGGGCGGGAATGTGGGTGAACTTCATGGTGAGCGTGGGGCTCATCGCATGGTTCGTCGCACGCATGTCCAACGCGTTGCGTCAGCGCGATGCGGCGCTCGGCGACGCGCAGCAGCGGCTGTTGCGCGACGAACGGGCTGTGGCGCTCGGCGTGCAGGCGGCCACGGTCGCGCATGAGATGGGCACCCCGCTGTCGACGATCGCCATGGTGACCGAGGAGTTGCGCGAGGCGGCAAGAAGCGATGCGGCGCTCGCGCGGTACGCCGACGATTTCGCGTTGCTCGAGCAGCAGATGACGTTGTGCACCTCGGCGCGCGCGCGGGGGCGCAGCCCCGCCGGGGGGGGGCCGGGCCGCCGGCCGCGCGCCCCCAGGGGCGCGACTGTTTTTGAGGCGGGGGGGGGGCGCCCACCGCCCCGACACGTGGGGG
>NZ_JBQCIF010000017.1:0-20860 GCF_051953955.1 Trinickia sp.
TCGTCCGGCACTTGTGCTCTCTCCCGCCACGTTCAATGCCTTGGGTGTGGCGCTTGTCGCCCCGATCACCCAGGGAGGTGAATTCGCTCGCTTTGCAGGCTTCGCAGTACCCCTCTCGGGCTCAGGAACGGAGACGCAGGGTGTGGCGCTTGTGAACATGGTACGCATGCTCGATCTAGAGGGCAGCGGTGCGCGCAAGATAGAACGCGCGCCCGTGGAGGTGGTCGAGGACGCACTGGCCAGGTTGCAGACGATTATCGAGTAGATAAACGTGTCGCTTGAATTTGCTATCAATAGTTTTTCTTCACCCTCGCTCAATTAATCGTCGATTGTCACGAACCGCCGATCGGCGGATATTCCCGCATCGACGAAGCGCCGGTCTCCCGATCGATCCAAAAGCAAAACCGCGAAGCCCCGGTTTTGCGTCGCTCCCGTTCGGCCTCGTCTACCTGCATCCATCGATGCGCCGTATCCAAGGAGAATCAGACCCATGAAGCGAAGCGTCATTCGCCTTCTCGCAACGATCGGCGTTGCCGCATGCGTAGCGGCCGCCGCCAGCCGTGCAGCCGAACCCCCGAAAGGCTCGGTGAAGAAAGCCGTCGACACCGTGATCGAACCGCTCATGAAAAACGACGGCATTCACGGCATGGCCGTCGGCGTCATCGATGACGGCAAGCCTTACATATTCAACTACGGCGTTGCATCGACCGAGACCGGCCGTCCCGTCGACGATCGCACGCTGTTCGAACTCGGCTCCGTCAGCAAGACATTGGCCGCGACGCTCGTGTCCTATGCGAACGTGACCGGCCGTCTATCGTTGTCCGATCCGGTAAGCAAGTTCCTGCCGGCATTGCGCGACAGCAAGTTCGGCGAAATTCCGCTCGTCGACCTCGGCACGCATACGCCGGGCGGCGTGCCGCTGCAGGTGCCCGATAAGATCAAAAACGACGACGACCTCATCGCCTACCTGAAGGCGTGGCAGCCAGCTTACGCGCCCGGAACGTACCGGACTTATTCGAACCTCGGCGTCGGCGTGCTCGGCATGATCGCCGCGAAAAGCATGAACGACGATTTCACTGCGCTGATGCAGCAGCGGCTCCTTCCGGCATTCGGCATGAACAGTACGTTCATCGATGTGCCCGCGGCGCGTGAAAGCGACTACGCCCAGGGCTACACGAAGCAGGGCGCGCCGATTCGCATGAAACCGGGCATGCTCTCGGCGCCCACCTACGGCGTGAAGTCAACAGCCGCCGATATGCTGCGCTTCTTGGCGGCGAACATGAACCCGGCCACGCTCGACGGTCAGTGGCAGCGTGCCGTCACGCAGGCTCACACGGGCTATTTTCGAGCGGGGCCGATGACGCAGGATCTCGTCTGGGAGCAATACGCCTATCCCGTGACGCTGAGCGCGTTGCTTCAAGGCAATTCGGCGGCCGTCATCTTGAACCCGATACCGGTGTCGCGCGTCGCGCCGCCGCAGGCACCGAGTCGGAACGTCTGGATCGACAAGACTGGATCGACGAACGGTTTCGGGGCCTACGTTGCCTTCATTCCGGAAAGACACCTTGGCATCGTCCTGCTCGCGAACAAGAATTTCCCGATCGACGAGCGTGTTCGTGCCGCGTATCGGATCTTGGACTCGTTCGCCTCATCGCAACCGTAACGAGCAGTCGCGACGACGAGCGGCTATCATTGCTCCCTCTCGTCCCGGCCAGCCAAGGCCTTTTTCTGACCTGCGCATGAACCGCCCCAACGCCGCCGGATCGCGCTCGGTCAAGCGACGCGCATCGCCCGAGCCGCCGATCGCCACCGTCCCCATCTCGCTCGTGAAGGCCTTTCTCGCGGGCGCGAAGGCGCGTCCCGAAACGATCCGCCGCTATCTGGAAGAAGCCGGCATCGCGCCGCAGTTGTTGGGGGAGCCCGGCGCGCGCGTGACGGAGGAGCAGTTCTCGATGTTCTACCAGGCAATCGCGATTGCGCTCGACGACGAGATGCCGGGCTTTTTCAGCCGCCCGCTGCGCAGCGGCACGCTGAAATTTCTCTGCTTGAGCCTGCTCGATGCGCGCAACCTCGAAACGGCGCTGCATCGCTTCTGTCAGTTCTTTCATATCGTGCTCGACGATTTCCGCTTGGAGTCGCGGCGCATCGGTTCGGTCGCTCAATTGACGCTGCGCCCGAATCCCTCGCTGCATCGGATCGGCCCGTTGGGGCACGAGTTGATGCTCAAGCTCGTCCACGGCGTGTCGTCCTGGCTCATCGGCCAGAACATTCCGCTCACGCAAGTCGAGCTGGCCTGCCCGCGGCCGGCCCACGCACTCGATCACCGCTATTTCTTTTCAGGGCCGGTTCTCTTCGATCGCGAGGGGACGCTGTTGCGATTCAGTGCGGCGTACCTCGACTTGCCGATTCGGCAAAGCAAGCGCAATCTGGGCAAGTTTCTCGCGCGCGCCCCCGGCGATTGGATCTTCGGTTCGTTCAGCGAGCAGTGGGTGAGCCACCGCGTCCGCCAATATCTGGCCGAGCAGTTGCCCGATCTGCCGACGATCGAGCAAGCGGCTCGGCACCTGCATTGCTCGGTTCGCACGCTGTGCCGGCGCCTTGCGAGCGAGGAGACGACGTTCCAGGCCTTGAAGGACGAGCTTCGGCGCGACATCGCCATTGCCCGGCTGACCGAAACCGCGGAGACGATCACGCAGATCGCCGGCGATATCGGCTTCGACGATCCGAGCGCCTTTCATCGGGCCTTCCGTCATTGGACCGGCAGCACGCCCGGGACCTACCGCCGCCGGGCCTAGCCGCGGCAAGACGACCGCTGCCCGTGGCCGGCCGCCAGTTGCCGGTTGGGTCGTGTTGGCCAGATATGTCACTAGGTGGTCCGGTTTGGCCAGCCGGCCGAGGGGGTTTCTCGCTACGATCTAGTCCAACTCATCGCAGCGTGGCAGCATATGTCATATCGCGCCGTGCGCGTTTCACCTTTCACTTGGACAGTCCGCTATGAGCTACACCGCCCCGATCAAGGACATGCTGTTCGTTCTGAAAGAGTTGGCCGGCCTCGACGAGGTGGCCGGTCTCCCAGGTTTCGAAGAAGCCGGTATCGATACGGCGCAGGCGGTGCTCGAAGAATCGAGCAAGCTTTGCGAGCAGGTACTGGCGCCGCTGAACGCCGAAGGCGATCGCAATCCGAGCAGTTGGCGCGATGGTGCGGTGACCGCGGCGCCCGGCTTCAAGCAGGCGTTTCGCCAATTCGTCGAAGGCGGTTGGCAGGGCGGGCAGCATCCTTCGAAATACGACGGGCAAGGCTTGCCGAAGCTGATCGCGACACCTTGCATCGAAATGCTGAACGCGGCGAATCTGTCTTTCGCGCTGTGTCCGTTGCTGACGGACGGTGCCATCGAAGCGCTGCTGACGGCAGGCAGCGAGGAACAGAAGCAGCGATACGTGCCCAAGCTCATTTCAGGCGAGTGGACGGGCACGATGAATCTGACGGAGCCGCAAGCCGGCTCCGATCTCGCGCTCGTGCGCACGCGCGCCGAACCGCAGGGCGATGGCACCTATCGCGTGTTCGGCACGAAGATCTTCATCACCTGGGGCGAGCACGACATGGCCGAGAACATCGTCCATCTCGTGCTGGCGCGCACGCCGAATGCGCCGGAAGGCGTAAAGGGCATCTCGCTGTTCATCGTGCCGAAGTTCATGATCGGAGAGGACGGTACGCTCGGCGAACGCAACGACGTCCACTGCGTCTCGATCGAGCACAAGCTCGGCATCAAGGCGAGCCCGACGGCCGTGCTGCAGTTCGGCGACCACGGCGGGGCGATCGGCTATTTGATCGGCGAGGAGAATCGCGGCCTCGAGTACATGTTCATCATGATGAACGCGGCGCGCTTCGCCGTGGGCATGCAAGGTGTGGCCGTGGCGGATCGCGCGTATCGGAAAGCCGCCGCGTACGCGAAGGAGCGCGTGCAGAGCCGGCCTGTCGACGGCTCGGCCAAGCAGGCCGTGACCATCGTTCATCATCCCGACGTGCGCCGCATGCTGATGACGATGCGCGCGCTCACTGAAGCATCGCGTGCGCTCGCTTACGTGGCGGCCGGGCATAGCGATATCGCGCATCACCATGCCGACGAAGGCGAGCGTGCAAAGCATCAGACGATCTACGAATACCTCGTGCCGATCGTGAAGGGCTGGAGCACCGAGATGTCGCTCGAGGTGACGAGCCTCGGCGTGCAAGTGCACGGCGGAATGGGTTTCATCGAAGAAACGGGTGCGGCGCAGTACTACCGGGATGCACGGATCCTGCCGATCTACGAAGGCACGACGGCAATTCAAGCGAACGACCTCGTGGGCCGCAAGACGCTGCGGGACGGCGGCGCCGTCGCGCAAAGCCTGCTGCGCGCGATCGACGAGACGATCGGCGCCGCGAAGGCGCAAAGCAAGGACGAGCCCGCCTTGCACGCCATCGCAACGCAGTTGGAAGCCGGCCGGCGTGCATTGGCTTCCGTGATCGAGTTCGTCGTCGCGCACGCCAAGACCGACCCGAATGCCGTGTTCGCCGGCAGCGTGCCGTATCTGAAGCTCGCGGGCCTCGTGCTCGGGGGCTGGCAAATGACGCGCGCCGCGCTGGTCGCACAGGAGAAGCGAGCCGAGGACCCTTCTTTCTACGGCGCGAAACTGCTGACGGCCCAATTCTTTGCCGACCACTTGCTGCCGCATGCCGTGGCGCTAGAGGTGGCGATCGTCAGTGCAAAGGGCGGCGAAGGCTGGCTTGCACTCGACCCCGAACAATTCTGATCCCGATATCGTTGATCCCGATAGGAGCGCGCATGAACAAGGAAGTGGTGGTCGTAGGCGGCGTTCGCACCGCCATCGGTAAATTCGGCGGCAGCCTGAAGGACCTCGCGCCGACCGAGTTGGGAACGATCGTCGTTCGCGAGACGTTGGCCCGCGCCGGCGTGCAAGCGGCGCACGTCGATCACGTCGTGTTCGGCAATGTGATCGCCACGGAGCCGAAGGATTTCTATCTGTCGCGCGTGGCGGCCATCAATGCGGGCATTCCCGAGACCACACCGGCGTTCAACGTGAACCGCCTCTGCGGCTCCGGCTTGCAGGCGATCGTGTCGGCGGCGCAAACCATCATGCTCGGCGATGCCCAGGTCGCGATCGGCGCCGGCGCGGAAAGCATGAGCCGTGCGCCGTACATCGCCCCCGACGTGCGTTTCGGCGCGCGTATGGGCGACGCGCGCATGATCGACATGATGCTCGGCGCGCTCAACGATCCGTTGCATGCCGTGCCGATGGGCGTCACGGCCGAAAACGTCGCGCGCAAGTTCGGCATTTCGCGCGAGGACCAGGACGCGCTTGCGCTGGAATCGCATCGCCGTGCGGAGCGCGCGATTGCCGAAGGCCGGTTCAAGCGGCAGATCGTGCCGATTTCGCGTCGCGTGAAGGGCAAGGACGTCGTCTTCGATACGGACGAGCACGTGCGCAACAACGCGACGATCGAAGACTTCTCGCAGCTCAAGCCCGTATTCGCCCGCGAGAACGGGACCGTCACGGCCGGCAATGCCTCAGGCATCAACGATGCGGCCGCCGCCGTGCTCTTGATGTCGCGTGAAGCGGCCGAGCATCGCGGCATCAGGCCGATGGCACGGCTCGTGGCTTACGCGCATGCGGGCGTGGATCCACTGCACATGGGCATCGGGCCGGTACCGGCAACGCGCTTGGCATTGGAGCGGGCGAAGTTGTCGGTTGCCGACATCGACGTGGTGGAGGCGAACGAGGCGTTCGCCGCGCAGGCCTGCGCGGTCACGCGCGAGCTCGGCTTCGATCCGGCCAAGGTGAACCCGAATGGTTCCGGCATTTCGCTCGGCCATCCGATCGGTGCGACGGGGGCGTTGATCACGGTCAAGGCGATCGACGAGTTGCAGCGCATCGGCGGCCGCTATGCATTGGTGACGATGTGCATCGGCGGCGGTCAAGGGATCGCTGCGATCTTCGAAAATCTGCAGTAAATCGACGGGCGGTCTGAACTTTCGGCGCGAATCCGTCCTACGCGCCGCCCGTCGCCGGCGATACCGCTTCGCGCATCAGCGCGATGAACCGCAGCAAGCGCGAAGGATAGAACTGCGCGTGCGGATAGATAAGGTAGACGGGCAGCGGTGCGGCTTGCCATTTCGGCGCCAGTTGGACGAGCCGCTTGTCGGCCAGGTCGTCTGCCAGCAGCCAAGCCGAGCTGACGCACGCGCCGATGCCGAGCAAAGCGGCGGTTCGTAGCGCATAGAGGTTGTCCGTGCTGATACGCGGGGCGATCGAGATGCGCCGCGTCTCGCCCGTTTCCTCATGCGTCAGCGTCAGCTCGGTGCGGTAATACGTTCGCAGCGCCAGCCACGGCAACGCGACGAGTTCCTCGGGATCTTGCGGTATGCGGCCCTCCTCAAGCAATGACGGGGAGCCGGCGACGATGCGCGGCACCTTCGATAGCCTGATCGCCACGACGGCAGGATCGTTGGGCTCGCCTACCTGGATCGCGCAATCGATTCCGTTCGCGATGAAGTCGCGCACGTCGTCCTGCAACAGCCACTCGACGGACACGCGCGGGTAGTCGTTCAAATACCGCACCAACGGCTCGACCAATCTCTGCTGCCCGAACGCATGCGGCACCGCCACCCGCAGCAGCCCCTCGGGCTCCTCTTGCGCGCCGCGCACGTCGGCTTCGAACGATGCCCAACTCGCGAGCAGCTCCTTGGCCCGTTTGAAGCATCGTTCGCCGTCCACGGTCAGCCGCATCGTATGGGTCGAGCGCTGCAGCAACCGCACGCCGAGCGATCGCTCGAGCGCTTGCAAGCGCCGGCTGATCGTCGGCTGCGTCGTGTGCAACTGAGCCGCGGCGGCCGACAAGCTGCCCGATTCCACTATACGCACGAACGTTTCCATCAATTGAAAACGCTGGCCCGCGCCGCTCAACGAGAAATCGAGGGTGGGCGCACCGCCTTGCGTGACGGGAGGAGGGTGGTGTTTTTCGGCCATACGTCGAGCGTATAACAACTCTTCGCCCGGCGCTACTACCGGCATGGCGTTCGAGCCGTCACACTCGCGTCCATTCCTGATCCCTATGAGTGTGCCTCCACCATGTCAACGACAGAGATGCTCGAGATCGCGCCGGCCGGCGCGGCTCATACCGATTCGGCACGAAGCGGCGCGGCATCGCCGCGCCCGCGGCTCGTCTTGCTGCTTGCCCTGGCGGCGGGGCTCGGCGTCGCGCCGTTGTACTACTGCCAGCCGATGCTGGCCGTGCTGCAGACGGACACGGGCGCGTCGGCGCGCGTGGTCGGCATGGTGCCGACCCTGACGCAGCTCGGTTATGCGTTCGGGATTTTGCTGTTGGCGCCGCTCGGCGATCGCTATGACCGGCGCCGCGTGATCCTGGTCAAGGCGATGGCGCTCGTCGCCGCGCTGCTGCTTGCGGCCGGCGCCCCCTCGATCGGCTTCCTGCTTGCGGCAAGCTTTGCGATTGGCCTATCGGCCACGATGGCGCAAGACGTCGTGCCCGCCGCGGCCATGTTGGCGCCCGACGCGCAGCGCGGCAAGATCGTGGGGACCGTGATGACGGGGCTGTTGTTCGGCATTTTGCTTTCGCGCGTCGTCAGCGGCGTGGTCGCGGCGCATGCGGGCTGGCGCGCCATGTTCGTCTCGGCGGCCGTCAGCGTGGCGGCGATCGCGGTGGCGGCGTGGCGCGGCTTGCCGTCGTTCCAGCCGACGACGCACTTGCCCTATCGCGCGCTGATTCGCTCGCTCGGCCATCTTTGGCGGCACCAGCGTGCGCTGCGCCGCGCCGCGACGGCTCAAGGGCTGCTCGCGATGGGATTCAGCGCGTTCTGGTCGACCCTCGCGGTCCTGCTGCATGGTGCGCCGTTTCATTTGGGCAGTGCCGTGGCGGGCGCGTTCGGGCTGGCCGGGGCGGCCGGCGCGCTCGCGGCGCCGCTGGCGGGACGCTTGGCGGACCGCAGCGGGCCGGAACGCGTCACGCGTCTCGGTATCGGTCTGGTCACGGTTTCGTTCGCCGTGATGGCCCTCGGGTCCTTCATGACGCCGCATGCGCAGTTGGTGTTGCTCGCCTTGGCGACGGTGGGTTTCGATCTGGGTTTCCAGACCACGCTGATCGCGCATCAAACGATCGTCTACGGCATCGATCCGGCTTCGCGTGCCCGCCTCAACGCGGTGCTGTTCGTCGGGATGTTCATCGGCATGGCGGCGGGTGCGGCCATAGGCAGCCTCGTGCTGGCGCAGTGGGGCTGGGCCGGCGTGATCTCGATGGCGGTGGCTACCTCGCTCGCGGCGCTCGTCGTGCGCGTCTGGCCGCACCGGGTGTGAGCGGGCATGCCGCGATAGGAGCAGAGCGCAGGCCCGCGCCGTTCAACGCGGGCTCAGTCCGACACCGAAGCGGCGATCTGTTCCCGCAGCCACTGATGCGCGGGATCGCGATGCGCCCGCTCATGCCAGAGCATGCACATTTCATATCCGGGAACGTCGATGGGCGGCTGCACCAGGCGCAATGCGGGGTTCCCGTGCACCAACCGCGAAGGGGCCATTGCCACGAGATCCGTGTGTGCGATCGCAGACACCAAGAATAGAAAGTGCGGGACGGACAGTACCACGCGCCGGGTGAGACCGGCTTTGCGCAGCGCTTCGTCGGTGACGCCGTGAAAGCCGCCGCCTTCGGGGGATACGATGACGTGCTCGAGCTTGCAAAACTGCGCCAGTGTGGGCCGCCGCTTGAGCCGCGGATGACCGGCGCGCCCGACGAGCACGTATCGCTCCTCGAACAGGACGCGTCGGCGCAGCCCCTCCGGCGAATCCACGACCGTATGAAAGGCGAGATCGATCTCACCTTGCTCGGCTTGTTTCTCGAAGCGGGGCGGCGCCATTTCCACGATCGCGAGCCGCGTGCCCGGGGCGGCCGGACGCAAGCGCCGCAGCGCCGGCAGAACGATCGTCGATTCGGCGTAGTCGGTGGCGGCCACCTTCCACGTGTGGTTTGCGCGCAGCGGCTCGAAGGCGCGAGGGGGCTCGACGGCGCGTTCGATGGCGGCCAGCGCATCGCGCAGCGGCTCGCGCAGTTGCTGCGCGCGCAGCGTGGGGCGCATGCCGCGGGGGCCGGGCAGCAGCAGCGGATCGTCGAATACGTCTCTCAGTTTTGCGAGTTGCACGCTGACGGAAGGCTGCGAATAGTGCAGCCGCTGCGCCGCGCGCGTCACGTTGAGCTCGGTCAGCAGCATGTCGAGTGTGACGAGCAAATTGAGGTCCAAGTTTCTCAGGCGATTATCCACGGCTATACCTATCATTTCTGTAATTCATTTCTAATATAGCGCGCCGGAACGTAGGCTGTGTCTCCAACCATCCCTGGAGAGCCCTGCCATGAACGTACTGCTTGTCTATGCCCATCCCGAGCCGACCTCCCTGAACGGCGCCCTGAAGGATTTTTCCGTGAATCGGTTGCAGCGGGCCGGTCATACGGTCCGCGTCTCCGATCTCTATGCGATGAAGTGGAAGGCGACGCTCGATGCGTTCGACGACACCGATCACGTGCCGGGCACCGCGTTCCATCCGTCGCTCGGCTCGAAGCACGCGTTCGAGAACGGCACGCAAAGCGAGGACATCGCGGCCGAGCAGGAAAAGCTGAAGTGGGCCGACGCGGTGATCCTGCAATTTCCGCTTTGGTGGTTTTCGATGCCGGCGATCCTCAAGGGATGGGTCGAGCGGATCTATGCATACGGTTTTGCATATGGCGTCGGCGAACACTCGGATCAGCGCTGGGGCGATCGGTACGGCGAAGGATCGCTGGCCGGCAAACGAGCGATGCTGGTCGTCACGACCGGAGGATGGGAGCCGCACTATGGTGAGCGCGGCATCAACGGACCGATCGACGACATCCTGTTTCCGATCAATCACGGGGTGTTGTTCTATCCGGGCTTCGACGTGCTGCCGCCGTTCGTCGTCTACCGGACGAGCAAGATGGACGAAGCGCGGTTCGCGCAGACGAGCGAAGCGTTGGGGCGGCGCTTGGACGAGTTGTGGAGCACGAGGCCGATACCGTATCGGCGGCAGAACGGCGGCGATTACAGCATTCCCGAATGCACGCTGAGGGACGACATTTTGCCGGAGCAGACGGGGCTGAGCGTGCATGTCGCAAAATGACGGTGCCTGGCGCGCGGCGACGGGGCCCATTGCGCTATTCTTGTCGCGCCGCGCGGTCTTTCGCCGCGCGATACAGCCGCTACTTTGAGAAATTGGGGCCAGATAATGACGATCGGCGAGACGACGGCGTTCCCTCCTTGCACGATCTGGCTGACGGGCTTGAGCGCCGCCGGCAAGACGACGATCGCCCATGCGCTCGCTGGCGCTTTGGCCGGTAAAGGGATGGCCTGCGAGGTTTTGGACGGTGATCTCGTGCGCCAGACGCTGTGTCGCGATCTAGGGTTCTCGCGCGAGGATCGCAGCGAAAACGTTCGGCGCGTGGCGCAAAGGTGTAGGCAGTTGAATGCCGAAGGGGTCGTCGCCATTGCGGCACTCGTTTCTCCGTATCGCGACGACCGCGATCGCGCACGGGAGACGGTGGGCAACGACCGATTCGTCGAAGTATTCGTTTCTACGCCGCTCGCCGTATGCGAGGCGCGAGACCCGAAAGGACTTTATAAGAAGGCCAGAGCCGGGCAACTTGCCAATTTGACAGGCGTGGGCGACGTCTATGAAGTGCCGCTTGCGCCGGAACTGACGATCGATACGAGCTTGCAGACGACGGACGCGGCCGTGGAGGCGGTGTTGCGCGTCATCGGAGGCAGGGCGGCGGCCTAGCGGATTGCGCAAGGCTGCGGGTTGGAGCCGATGCCATCGTTGTCGAAATGTCTGAACAATGGTGCTTCGGCGGGGCTTTGGCCCGAATCACGGCAATATCCCCTCATCCCCCTATCGCAACGGTGCTCGCAAAACCCGACCGCTAGTTTCGATGTCTGCTTCGCGACACATCGGTTGATCGGACCTTAGAGTGCGATACGATATGCCGCGTGTAAGGGGCCTCCATTCCTCCGGATGAATGCGGAGCGGCCCGCTCTAAGCCATCGGTCCAAGTCTAACTAATTCCAATCATGCCCAGCACTGTTGCGCTTCTTGGCATCGCGCTCATGTCCTGCGTGATGAGCGCCGCGGTGCTCGGCTCGCTGCTGCACGCCGATGTCCGCGGCGTGGCCCGCTGGTGCGCCGCCTATGGGCTCTTTTCAGTTGGAATCGGTTTGGTTCTCGCCGTCGCGCGGCTGCCGGCCTGGCTTGGCATGGCCGTCGGCGCTGGATCGTTCTTGCTCGCGAGTTTCCTGATCTTGCAGGGCACGCGCGAATTCTTCGGGCGGCCCAAAGCAACGCGCTCCGAGTACGCCGCGGTTATCCTCGTCTACGTCGCGCTCCTCTATCTGATTGACGTCCGGCCCGATCTCGATGCGAGCGCCGCCGTCAGCTCCGGCTATTTCGCTTACGTGCGTGTGGCAGTCGGCTGGACGGTATTGCGCCATCGGCCCGTCCATCGTCCGAAATACAGCTATTACTTTCTCGCGATCGCGGCCTTCGCCGGTTCGTTGCTGCATGTGGCACGCTCCATCGCCTACGGCGCCGGGTGGGCGCATCAAGCCACGCTCCTCGATCCTTCCGCGCTGAACATCGGATTTTTGGGCCTCGGCATTTTGAGTTTTCCGTTCATGTCGATCGGGATGGTCATGCTCGCGCACGATCGGATGGCCGAGCGCATGGAGCGGCTCGCGACGGTCGACGAGTTGACGGGAGCGCTCATGCGGCGCGCGTTCATGGAGCGTGCGGAAACGGCGGTCAACGCTGCGCGAGCGAGTGGAACGCGGCTTGCTCTCGCGATATTGGATCTCGACAACTTCAAGGCCGTCAACGACCGCTACGGTCACGCTGCCGGCGATTGCGCATTGGTGCACTTCGCCACGACGGTGTCGCGCTCGATGCGGCCCGGCGATCTGTTCGGGCGCCTAGGAGGAGAAGAGTTCGCCGTGCTGTTCCCCGCGACCGGCGAAGTCGAAGCCTTGCAGTTGACGAACGGGCTGCGCTTGGCGATCGCGGCGCAGCCATGCGGTCAAACCCCGTACACGTTCAGCGCCGGCGTCGATGAATTCGGTCCCGGCGATCGCCTTGCACGCGTCTTGGCCCGGGCGGATGCGGCGCTCTATACGGCGAAGGCGCTGGGGCGCGATTGCGTCGTGATGGCATCGTCGCGTGGGGAGTCCGATGAACGCGTGGCGCAACCCGGTTGATCAGGGCTTGTGCGGACGTGATAGGGCAGTCTCGCTCGACTATGATTGAACTCGTCAGATTTAACACCACGCCTCCCGGAGAAAGCCTTGCCCGTGCGGCTGTATCGATCGGCGCGTAGCGATCGCAATCGTTTCGTCGCGTTGTATGTCGTGCTCGTCGTCGGCTTGTTGGTCGCGGCCGCTGCCTTCGTCTATGAGGCCCATGTGATCATCCAGGACGGCGTCTCCGAAGACCGCGCGTTCTCGGTGCTCAGCACGACGAATCGCGCACTCGACGACTTTCAGGACGCCGAGACCGGACAGCGCGGTTATCTGCTCACAGGATCCGCCGCTTATCTCGAGCCGTATGTCCGCGGCACGCGGGACATCGCTCAAGCCATGCAGCAGTTGAACGACGCGGTGGCGGGCGATCCCGAGTCGATGGAGATCGTCCACCGTATCGATGTGGCTCGACGCAACAAGCTGGCCGAGTTGGCCCGCACGATCGACGTCGCGCGCAGCAGCGGTTGGCGCGAATCGGTTGCGCTCGTGCAGACGGACGTGGGCAGGCGCGAGATGGAGAGCTTGCGAGCGGAGTTGGACCGGCTGAGCCAAGTTTGGCAAGCGCGTCGCCACACGGCCGCGGCCGATGCGCGCGAGCGCGTGATGTTCGGCGGCGGCGCGCTGGCCGTTCTCGCGATTTTCATCGGGGCGCTACTGGCTTACGCGCTCGTGGTTCAGCAGCGCGCGTTCGCCAATATCCACGCCTATTCGCAGGCGATGGACCGCGAGGCAGGGTGCGATCCGTTGACCGGGTTGCCGAATCGGAGACGGCTGCTTGCCGCCATCGATGCGTTGGCGGCAAGGCCTGGCGTGGAAGGTGAAAAGGTCGCGCTGTTCTACTTGGATATCGATGGTTTCAAGAGCGTCAACGATGCGCTTGGGCATGGGGCCGGCGACGTGTTCTTGCGGCGTCTCGCCAAATGGCTCTCGGCTGTCGTTCGGCGTGAAGATCTGCTCGCGCGGGTAGGGGGCGACGAATTCGTCGTGCTGTTGACGGATTACGGTGACGACGAGCAGTTGCGTGCGCTGGCTCGCCGTTTGGTCGAGCAGGTCCACGCCGTGTCGCAAGCCGAGTATGCCGGCCGGTTTCAGATTGGCCTCAGCATCGGAATCGCCACGTATCCGGACCGCGTCAAAAACGTACGGCAGCTCGTCGATGTCGCCGATGCGGCCATGTACGTGGCCAAGCGCGAGCGGTCGAGGTTCCGCTTCGGGCCCGTGACGGCGAACGATAGCGCGTATGGGGTCAGCGTGGCGAAGTAGGGAGGGGCGCTGCTTCGAAAACGGCGGGGCCCTACCCAGGGAAGAGGCAGGGCCCGTCTACTGCAACTTCGAGGTGAGGTGAACCTACTGCAAGGGGTGCTTCTACTTCCAGGGGTGCTGCTACCGCAACTGCTACTGCTATTCCGAGGTGTTGTGCTGCTGGTGCTTCCGGTACTGCCGACTGCTGCGCTGCAACTACGGTACTACCCATCAGGTACTCGTGACTGCTAGGTGCTTCGAACTGCTAGGTGCTTCGAACTGCTAGATGCTTCGAACTGCTAGGTGCTTCGGACTGCTAGGTGCTTCGAACTGCTAGGTGTTTCGAACTGCTAGGTGTTTCGAACTGCTAGGTGCTTCGAACTGCTAGATGCTTCGAACTGCTCAGTACTGCTCACTGCTCGGTCTTGTCACTGCTACGACGCACTGCCCGAACCCCGGTTTCGAAACCTTTCAGCAACTACCCTGGTGCTGAGAGGAATTCCTACGACTACCATCCAGCTTTACGTCAATCTCTGTTACACCACGTCGCTTCGCGAGGGCTTCGTGGATGGAGCCGATGTCTGGCTCCATGGAAAGCAGTGTAGACCCGCCCGGCACGAACCAATTGGAGGAAAGGAGCAAGGTTTTACGCCCAATTCGCCCAATAGCCTTGTGCCAAAGCCGCCCGCGGGGAATACGGGCGAGCGCGGTCGTCCGGCGCGAGCCGGATCGGAAGCATGTCCTGTAATGAACAAGAAAGGATCAGGGATCCCGCACGGCAGACCCTTTGACGCAAGCGCGAATGGGCGGGCGATCCGTTTCAGCGGTCGGCGCCCCCGTCGCTCCGCTCGAAACCTGCGCGTCCCTGCGTCAAGTCGCGCAAGGTGCCGCGGGCGGCGTCGCACTTCGTGGCGGGCATGCGCAGCACGAGCTGCACGGACATTCCGTAACGGCTGTCGACGAGTTCCACCGCTTCCTGTTCCATCCAGCGCCGGACTCGTGCTTCGTCGGCGTAGTCGATTTCGATCGTGAGCAAGCCGTAAGCGATGCGCTCGACGCGCTGCGCGTGCTGAAGCGCACTCGCGATCGCATCGGTATAGGCGCGGACGAGACCGCCCGCGCCGAGCTTCACGCCACCGTAATATCGAACGACGGCCGCCAGCACGCCGTCGAGGTCATGATGGCGCAGCACTTCGAGAATCGGCCTGCCGGCCGTGCCGGAGGGCTCGCCGTCGTCCGACATGCCCGACTGCCCGCCGGCAAGCAACGCCCAGCACACGTGCGTGGCGCCCGGGTGCGCGTCCCTCAGGAGGCGCAGCGCCTGCATCGCCGCATCGCGATCGACAACGGGAATCGCATGCCCGATGAAGCGGCTCTTGCGGATTTCGAGTTCGGCTGAGATAGGGCCGGCGAGCGTGAAAGTGGGCAAAACGGACTTATCCCCAGTTTGTGTTGGCAAAGCTGTGCATAACCTGCTCGCAGCTTATGTAAGTGCTTGATGCAAAAGCGTCCCGCCTCCGAGTTCACATCGGTGGCAGGCGCCCGCAATGCGGTACCGCCCGCTTTCCGTATGACGCATGCACCGCCTATGCCCCGCGGACGGCGCGCCCCGCGATTATCGAGCGCCGAGAGCGAAATGAGCAATTGCCGGTTTCGTCGGCAACATTCCCGTCCACTGCAGGCCGGACGTGGCATGATATGCGCCTGCGTTTCTTAGCCACGCCCCATTCATCCGTTTTGCCCCGAAATATGTCCGATCTGATCGTCCATGGCGGCCTCCCGCTTCGCGGAGAGATCATCCCGTCCGCCAACAAGAACGCTGTCCTCCCGATTCTTTGCGCGACCTTGCTGACCGACCAGCCGCTGCGGCTCGTCGGCGTGCCCGAAATCACCGACGTCAAGAAAATCCTCGACATCTTCCGCACGCTCGGGAGCGAGGTATCGATGGATTTTTCCACGGGCATCCTCGATCTGCATCATCACGCCACCGCGTTCGATCCGGCCGAGCATCATTTGCCGGAGGAAATGCGCTCGTCGATCATGCTCGTTCCGCCGCTGCTCGCCCGCTTCGGGGTAGCTCGACTCGAAAACGACGTCAAAGGCTGCACGCTCGGCGTGCGCGAGATCGATCCGCACGTCGAAGTATTCGAACGCTTCGGCGCCCACATCGAGCGCACGTCCGATTCGCTGATCGTCCGCACGAAAACCGGCATGGCGGCGAATGATCACTGGCTCGACTATGCATCGGTCACCACCACCGAGAACTTCGTTTTGTGCGCGGCCAGCGCCTCGGGCACCTCTACGCTCGTCAATGCGGCGTCGGAGCCCCACGTTCAGGAGTTTTGCCGCTTCATCGCGATGCTCGGCGTGCCCATTCAAGGCATCGGCACGTCGCGGCTCGTCGTCGAGGGCGGTCGCCGGCTCGGCGGTGGCGAATTCCGCTTCAGCGAAGATTTCCACGAGATCGCGACGTTTCTAGCGTTGGGTGCAATCACGGGTGGCGACATCGTCGTCAAGAACAGCGCGCCGGAGCAGTTTCCGCTGATCGATCGCACGTTTGCGAAGTTCGGCGTCGACTTGGTCCATCGCGACGGCTGGTCGCGCGCACATCGGGACGGTCCGTTGCGCGTGCGGCGTCCGTTCACGCCGAACATCCTCACGAAGGTCGAAGCGGCGCCTTGGCCGTACCTGCCTGTCGATCTACTGCCGATCTTCATCGCCCTCGGCGTGCGCGCCGAAGGCAGCGCGATGTTCTGGAACAAGGTGTATGACGGCGCCATGGGGTGGTCGGTGGAGCTCTCGAAGTTCGGCGCACATGTCTTCTTGTCCGATCCGCATCGGCTCATCACGTTCGGCGGCATCCCGCTGAGCCCGGCTAAGGTGGAGAGCCCTTATATCATCCGAGTTGCCATTGCGCTGCTCATGGTCGCGTCCAGCATCGAAGGGCGCTCCGTCATCACGAATGCGTTGCCGATCCGGCGCGCTCATCCGCGCTTCGTCGAAAACCTGCGGTCGGTCGGAGCGAACGTGGAGTGGACGAAGAGCGATTGAGCCTCTAGGCGCAACCGCCTACGCAACAAAAAGGTGTCGCTCGATCGAGCGTGCCCAGGCCGATTGATTGCGCCCGGCGTAGCGCCTGCAGGCCGCAGGCGCTACGCCGTATCGGAGCATGCATGGCGCAGGCAGCCACCGCGTTATTGCTGCACGCCTTTCTTCTTGGCGAGTTGCTGTGCGAGCTGATAGTGGTGCTCGATGATCGGCAAGCCCTTTTTTGCGAGTTTTTTCAGCTTCGCGTTTTGACCGTCCGCGATCTCCTTCTTGAACGCGGCGATGGCGTCCTCGTGGCCCTTGAGCCCGACCTTCGCGATGTAGGCATCGTCGAAATCCTTATCCTTGAGCGGCTTCAACGCGTCGAGGATACTGGTGTCGGAATTGTCTTTCGGCACGTCGACGCCGTGCGGCGCCGCGGCCTTCAATTCCACGGTCATCTTCGTGTGGTCGACCATCATGCGATGCGCGAAGGATTTGACGTCCTTGTCCTTCGTGTTTTTCTGCGCCAGTTTGCCCGCATCGATTTCGGTCGACGACGACATCGATGCCGCCTGCACGAAATCGCGATCAGCCTGCGGCAGCGGATTGGCCGCGGTCGTCGACGCGGCTTCGGATTGCGACGCGGCAGCCGATTGCGTTTGCGCCTCGGCAATGCCGACGGGGAGCAGCAAGACGCAGCACGTCATGGCTAGCGCGGTTCGCTTCAGCTTCAGCTTCTTCATTTGGGCTCCTGAAAAAAGCACAGCATTGACGGAAGACGTTCGATAAAGGCGCGCGTCGAGCGCGCGATCCGCCTCGTCGTACGCAAACGCTGTACCCACAGATCATGCGAGCAGGTGCATGCTTTGCTCGACGATGGAATGACCCGTCCCTACTCTCGATCGGCCTCCGAGCCGATGCCGCCCCGCTATGGACACGATGCCGCTTACGCTCGATTGGCTTTCCGCCTGCGTGCGTCTTGCTTGCGCGCTCGCGGCAGGCGCCGCCTTCGGGTTCGATCGCAGCGAATCGGGCAAGGCTGCGGGGTTGCGAACGACGATCCTCGTTTGCCTCGCGGCCTGCGTGGCGATGTTGCAGGTGAATGCCCTGCTCGAACAAACGGGAAAAGGCTCGTCGAGCTTCGCCACGCTCGACTTGATGCGCTTGCCGCTAGGCATCCTGACCGGGATGGGCTTCATCGGGGCGGGCGCCGTCTTTCGGAAGGACGGATTGGTCAGCGGCGTGACGACGGCCGCGATGCTGTGGTTCGTGACCGTCATCGGCCTGTGCTTCGGCGGGGGCCAATACGCGTTGGGCGTGAGCGGCAGCATCCTCGGCCTGGTCGTCCTCTGGGGGTTGCGCTTCGTCGAGCACAAGCTTCAGCGCCGCAAGGCGGCATGGCTGACCGTCTGCCATGCGATCGACTCGGACTGTCCGCAACGGCTGGCCGAGCAACTCCAACAGCGCGGGTGCACGCTCGAACCGCGTGCTTCGCGTCTCGCGCAACGAGACGGCATTTGCGAGTCGCGCTACCTCGTGCGCTGGAAGGAGGAATTCGATACTCACCGTGTGGCGCCGTCGTTCGCCGAGGTGGGTACCGCCAGCGGCGCGCAGTCCGTGCAGTGGTCGATGACCGATTGAGCCGCCGTGCCGCGGCGAGCTTGAGCGGGAGGGGCCGACTCGCATCGGCGCGTTCATGCTCTCATCGATTCATGCGTCGGCAGCGTTTCGTTAGTACGCCTTACGGTGCTCGAAGCGGCGGAAGCGATGGGTTTTCCGGCTGCGTGTAGCGGCGCTCGACCGCCGCCCTGATTCTCGCCCGGCTATCGCCGGGATCGAGCGTATTCGCCTGCTCGATCGAGCGGGCCTCGCTCGCCAACTCCTCGTCTCCGATCACTTCCCCGAACCACTGCGAATAATCGCCTCGCTTCAGGTGGTATTGCCATGTGTCGACGTCCACGCCGTCCGCGATCTCGAGGAAGAGCACCAGGTTGTGCGCACGCAGGTTCAGCTTGCCCTCGGGGCCTCGGAAGTAAAAGCTGCGCTCGGGGATCAGCAGGCCTTCCGCATATTTGCGGTGGTGGCGCCGGCGCTGCGTCGTCCCCGGCTCGACCGAGACTACGAAGACGTTCTCGCCGTGCTCGTATTGCTTTCCCTGCTTTCCATGCTTCCCTTGCTTCTGGGCTCGGGGATGCCAAACGAGCAATTGGCCCCGCTCGAGCGTTTCGTTCCCTTGCAAAGGAGGGCGAGGAAGCCCGATCGCGGTGGCAAAAGCTGCCAAGGTCTCGGCGGGGTGCGCGCCCGTGGCCAACGCGGTATTGACTTGCTGCAATAAGGCTGGTGCGACCTGGTCGGGATGGACCGTCACCGCCAGCGCGGTTTCCAGCATCGAGGGCAATGATTCGTCCGCGGGATTCCAATCGGCGGGGAATAGTTGGTGGGCTTCTTCGAACACGAGCCAATGCGGGTGCCCCGTCTGCACCCGCAGTGCCTGCAGCCGCAACAGCAGGCTCGCGCAATAGCGTGGCCGCTCGAGCACCGGAACACGCAGCAGGTTGACGGCAACGCTCTGCTTGCCGGTGCTGAGTAATTGAACGGCGCTGTCGAGCGACGGCGTGGCATGGGCATCGCCCAGCGCGACCAGATCGCCTTCGTGACCATAGTCCCCCTCGGGATCGAAGATGCAGGCTTGATAGCCGGCGTGGCGCAGTCGCTCCAGCAGCGCGGCCGTCACCGTGGATTTGCCGCCGCCCGATGGGCCGGCGAGCAGGGCGATCGTGCCGTGCGCATCCAGCATGACGGGTGCATCGCCCCCTTGCGTTCGCCGATGGCCGAGCAGCAGCTTGCAGTGATCGAGCGTCGATGTCCGGCTGCGCAGGTCGTCGGCCACCAATGCATCGGCAAGCTCACCCACGCCGTGTCCGTCGGCGCCGAGCGTGACCCAATCGGCGTGCGCTTTCAGCGCGGGCAGCGCGTTGCCCACCGCCACCGAGAAGCCGCACGCGTCGAGCAGCGGATGATCGTTTTCGGCATCGCCGACGCCTACGACGTTCAGCGGCGAAATATCGAGCTCGTCGAGGGCGGCGTGCAGCCCGCTTGCCTTCGTGACGCCCGGCGCAAGTATCATCACCGCGTCGCCGTTGAACACGACGTGCAAGTCGAGCCCCAAGTCGCGGATCACTTCGAGCGCGATCTGCTCGTTGGGCTTCATCGTCGCGACGAGCGTTTCGCTGACGCTGAAGCGTTCCATGCCATGCTTGCGCAACGCTTCGACGAATGCCTTCGGCGGCGCGGGCGCCAACAGGCGTTTCTCCCCGCGGTCGGGCCGATAAAGGACCCCGCCGTTCTCTGCGACGACGCGCGAGAACAAATCGAGCCGCGGGCAGATTGCGCGCAGGTCATCGAGTTCGCGGCCGCTCACGAGGATGAGGTGCCGCCCCGATTGGCGCAATCGCTCGAGCGCGGCCCACGTGTGGTCGGCGACTCTGCCATCCGCGGCGATCGTGTTGTCGTAATCGGTTGCGAGTGCAACGAATCGCATCTTAAGCTCCTTGAAGCGACGGGGACGAGCGCGTCTCGCCGCCGCGGGCGCCGGTATCGAGCAGCGTGCCGTATACGCGCAGGTAGTCGGCTGCCATGCGTGCGGCGCTAAAGCGCTGCTCGAATGCGGTACGGCATTGCACGCGGTCGATTTCGGGCAGGCGAGCGACGGCACGCACCGCGTCGTCGACGTTATCGACGATGAAGCCGGTGCGCCGGTCTTCGATGATCTCGGGCACCGAGCCGCGCCGGAACGCAATGACGGGCGTGCCGCAGGCGAGCGCTTCGATCAGCACGAGACCGAACGGCTCGGGCCAGTCGATGGGAAACAGCAGCGCCCGGGCACCCGCGAGGAACGCACGTTTGTCGCGATCGCCAAGCTCGCCCAGATAGTCGACGAGCGGGTGATGCATCAATGCCTCGATGTTGCCTTCGTAATACCAGCGATCGCCGTTGTCGATCTTGGCCGCGATTTTGAGCGGCACGCCGGCGCGCTCTCCTGCCCGGCGTAGGCCATCGCTTCATTGCGCGCTCGCGACCGGTGTGCTCATTGCGGGTGCCGGCCGGTGCGAGCGCTCGTGTTGCTTGGCTATATGCGGCCCAATACGACCAAGATGACGACGATGACGACGATGAGCCCAAGCCCGCCGCTCGGCCCGTAACCCCACCCGCGGCTGTACGGCCAGGCC
>NZ_JBQCIF010000018.1:0-21114 GCF_051953955.1 Trinickia sp.
AGAACTTCGCGCGAATCCCCGCCCCGATCGTCTGCCCCGTCGACAAGCTGCTCAACTGGTCGTTCATATACGCGGCGTAGAGATCGGTGCGCTTGGACAGCGGGTAGTCGTAGCCGACCGCCCAGGTCCGACGCGTCTGATCGAGCCCGCCGGAATCGCGCGAATAGGCGTAGGAGGCCATCACCGTCCCGGGCCCGACCGGCACCGTGACGCCGCCTTGCCCCGTATTGACGTGCCAGCTTCCGCCCGTGACCTTCTCGTTCTTCGTGTACATGTACTGGCCGTAGAACTTCACGAACTTCAAATCGTAACTGGCGCCGAGCTGGCCGACGCTCTGGCTCTTGAACGGCACGATCGTCCCGAACGGCGCGGGATTCACGAGGTCGCCCGGCGCGTTGTTGAAGTTCACGTACTGATAGACGCCCGTCGCAGCGAAGGGGCCGTGGAAGTACAGCACCTGCGCGCTCCACTTCTTCGCGCCGTTGTTGCCGGCTTGGTTGCCGAGGCCGTACATGATGCTGCCCGACAGCCCGTTGTAGTTCGGGCTCGAGTATTGAACCGCGTTGTTCCAACCCGAATCGCCCACGACACCCGTGTCGGTGCGGTACGTTGCGCCGGTCGGAACCGCCGTGTTGCCGAGGAACACGTGATAGACCATCGGCGAGAACGTATACGAATCGATGAACGGATTGAACAGGATCGTCGAGACGAACAGATGCGTCGTCAACCGGCCCGCCGTCACCGTGCCGTAGGGCGATTCGATGCCGACGTACGCGTTGCGCGAAAAGAAGCTGTCACCCGTGAACCGGCCATAGTTGCCGTTCTGCGGCAAGAAGAAGTCCTCCAACGTGAACACGGCCTTATAGCCGCCGCCGAGGTCTTCCGAGCCCTTCATGCCCCAATACGACGTGGACATGCCGCCGCCGCCTTCCACCCATGCGCGCTGGCCGCCCGGGAACTGCTGCATCCCCGCCCAGGTGTCGACTTGGCCGTAGAGCTGCACGCTCGATTGAGCATGCGCGGCCGTCCCGGCGGCGGCTACGGCGGCAACGGCCGCCAAGCGAAAACTCGTTTTCAGCGCGCGGCTGACGGTGGCTTTCATGTGATCTCCTGTCTTTGTCCAAAAAGTGATGCGTGCGAACCGCTCGAGGCGCTGTGGGTCGCCGGATGGTTAGGGGCGTCCCATCGTCACGGACCATATTCATGGACAAAATTACGTCCGCTTATTGCCGGTATAGCGGTTCGCTTAAGCGTGTTGCGTAAGGGGGCAGGGGTGCGCGCTCGCGGTGCGCGAATGCGCGCGCATGCACCGGCGCGGCACCCGAGGAGCACCCGAAAAAGCCCGCCGGTGCTCGCTCGCGGCCGTAGGCCAAGAGGTAGGAAGGAATATGACCCACTCGCGACGGACGACAAAATCATTTCGTCCGAGGAGTGCTTCGCCCGCGCGTGAACGCGGTCCGCGGCGGTGAAAGTGTGGCGTTTTTACATCACGGCGCGGCAGTCCGGCGTAGCCGCCGAACCACGGGCGCCGCATCGGGGCGACGGTCCGTCAATTGCGGTAGAGCCACGATTGCGGCGGCCGAGACGCCGGCGCATTGGGGGGGCGCGGCACCGGGCGGTTCGCCTCGCGCTCCTCGTTGTAGCGAGCGATGTCGGCGCGGATGGATCCCGCGCGCAGATAGGCGGCGCCGCCCTCGCGCGCGAGCGTGCGCGCCTCGTCGCTAACGGGACGGAACGGCACGGTAGCGGGCGCGATCGCGGGCGCCGGCACGACGTGCGCACCGCCGTGCCCATAGGGATCGGTTGCCATGACGAAGCCGCGAGCGCCGCGGGGCCCCGCCATACGCGGTATCGGTTGATTCGGCGTGCGCCAGATTTGCCGTGCGTGAGCACCGGGAGAAGCGGCATGAGGGCCATGCGGCGGCTGAGCATGGACGAGGCAAGCCGCAGCCGCGCAGAGCGCGCCCGCTGACCAACGTCCGATGATTTTCAAAGCCGAATCCGCCATGATCGATGCACTCGCCCACTCCCTACGGGATCGCCGTCGCATCAGCGCGCTGCGCGCGCTTTCCTTACCGAGCGGTCGTCAGATAAATCGTGCTCCGAGGGATCTCGAGGTGTAATTTATGGGTCGCCCACCAAGGTGTCGAGGCAAAAAGTGTTAGGCGAAGAACGCCGTTGTAACTCGTTGTTACGGAGGCGTTTTTGTCTATTCAGCGGCTTTCGTGCGACCATTTCGCCGCACCGCGCATTCCCCGTTTGCGCCCTCAATTCCCGCCCGCCCTTTCGCGTCTATCGGCGAGCCATTCGTTTCGAATAACGAGAAGTTTTGCTCATGCGTCGTCTCAGCTATCTGATCCCCGATAATTTCACGCTCGCACTCGTCGGGACGGTCGTCCTTGCCAGCCTGCTGCCTTGTAGAGGCGAAACCGCCGTCGCGGTCAATTGGCTCACCAATATCGCCATCGGCCTGCTGTTTTTCCTGCACGGCGGCAAACTCTCACGCGAGGCAGTCATGGCAGGCGCCACCCACTGGCGCTTGCATGTCGTCGTCCTGCTCTCCACTTTCGCCGTGTTCCCGCTGCTCGGGCTCGCGCTGAAACCGCTCGCGGCGCCGTTCGTCACGCCTGCGCTCTATACGGGCATTCTGTTTCTCTGCACGCTGCCCTCGACCGTGCAATCGTCGATCGCGTTTACGTCCATCGCGCGCGGAAACGTGCCGGCCGCCGTATGCAGCGCATCGGCATCGAGCCTCATCGGAATCTTCCTCACACCGGCCCTCGTGAGCCTCGTCGTCACGAACCAGGCAGCCACCTCGGGCTCGGGCTGGCATACGGTCGGCGCCATCGTCCTGCAGTTGCTCGTCCCGTTCGTGGCCGGCCAACTGCTGCGGCCGGCGATCGGTCCGTGGATCGATCGCAATCGGGGCCTGCTGAAGTTCGTCGATCAAGGCTCGATTCTGCTCGTCGTCTATACCGCGTTCAGCGAGGCCGTCAACGAAGGGCTCTGGCATCATCTGCCTCCCGCCGCGCTGGCCGGCTTGCTCTTCGCGAACGCCGTGCTGCTCGCGCTCGCACTCGGGATCACGACGTTCACGAGCAAGCGTCTGGGCTTCGATCGGGAAGACCAGATCACGATCATCTTTTGCGGCTCGAAGAAGAGTCTCGCCTCGGGCATTCCCATGGCGAAGGTCATCTTCGCCTCCCAGGCCGTGGGTGCGGTCGTCTTGCCGCTGATGCTTTTCCATCAAATGCAGTTGATGGTCTGTGCGGCCCTGGCCCAGCGATGGTCCATGCGCGACAGCCATGCCCGGCATTCGCGGCCCGTGGGTGCCGCAGACGCAGAGCGCTGAACGCCGAGTGTCCCCGAGCGGGAGCTGCGCGCGTCGGCGCCGGTGCGTCACGGCATATTGCATTGCGTCGAAAATCGAGCCATAGAGAAAATCAATAGGCGCGCGCGATTTTGCGCCGCGAAAAACGCAATGCCGCCAGCAAACGTTTGCCGTTTCCGCGATACACAAAACGTGGGAAATCGCAGCACCGGCAATTGTTCCGGCCGCTGCACGCGACGCTCGACGCTGCCCCTGAGCGGATAAGCGAACGCCCCGCCTGATGCGCTGCGCCGCCCATACTTCATAAATCTTCTTAAAATCGTCCCGCTCGACATTTAGCGCTATTAGAATGGCGCGACAAACGGGGTGCCGATAAGCTTTTTCCGTGAATACTGAAATTGCATGTCCAAGCGAGACAATAAATGAGCAGCGAGGATCGATCTCACGACGTTCGCCATGAGGCGGCGTCGCGCCGCATACAACGCATACGGGGGCGGCGCGCCAAAACCATCGAGGCGCCCGAAGACAATCATTCGTTCGAAGACTACGCCGCGTATCGGCTTTGGTCTTTCCTTTGCGCGCAGCTTGCAACGGCGCTCTTCGGCTATGTCGTGCTCCTCGTCGGCGATGCCTGGCTCGAGCAGCACCGCGTGGTGCCGGCCGCACTCACGAGCGCACTGCCCGCGTTGCCGATGGCGGCCGCACTGATCGTCGCCTGGCTCCAAGGCAGCGGGTTGCGGGCGAGCCTGGCGGCGCTGGCCTTCATCGGCTCGCTCGAGGCCGGCATCGTCTTGCATGCGCTTCAGTGGGGCGACGGCATGCTCATCGTGCTGCCTGCCTTCGTTCTGATCCCGCTGACCTTCAGCCCTGTCCTGCTGCGCGGATGGGATTTCCCGGCCGCCGCCGCGCTCGCCGTGGCCGGGCCGCTCGCGCTCGTCGCGCTCAGCCGCCCGTCGGCCGTCGAACAGTTCGGCGTCGTGCTCTCGATGTTCATCGCCATCTGCACGAGCCTCGTCACGAACCTGTTCGCGCTACGCTCGCAAAAGAAAAGCTTTCGGCTCGAGCGGCAATTGCGCGCGTTCGCCGACATCGACGAGCTCACCCAGCTCCCGCGCCGGCGTCGCGTATTCGAACTCGGGCGCCGCATCTTGCTACGCGCCGAGCGCATGAATCAACCGTTTTCGGTGCTTTACATCGACGCCGATCATTTCAAGTCCGTCAACGATCGCTTCGGCCACGAGGCCGGCGATCGCGCGCTGCAGGTGATCGCTCAGCACATCCAGCACAGCATGCGGCCGAGCGACGTCGCCGGGCGCTTCGGTGGCGAGGAATTCGTCGTGCTGCTGCCCGGTACCGACGAGCAGGACGCGGCGCGCGTCGCCGAGCGGCTGCGCCGGCGAATCGAAGACTGGCGCCAATTCGAAGTCGTGCTGACGATCAGCGTCGGCGTCGCCCAGCACGCTCGGGGGGAGCCGATCGAACGCGTGATCCGGCGCGCCGACACCGCGCTGCTCGATGCGAAAGGCGCGGGGCGCAACCGCGTCGTCATTGCCGAGCGGCCAGCCGACGCCGCGCCGCCGCTCAAGGAAGCCGAGCAACGCGGCATGGCCGATCGCGTGCGCGAGCATGCACGCGCGGACGCCGCCAACGATTCGTTGGCGCAACCGGGCCGCGAGCCCCTGGCGGACTAGCCGCCCGGCGGGGCCTACCCGTCCATCCTGCCCGCCTCTTTGCGCGCCGCACGGGCGGCAGTCCGCGCACGCTCACCCTCGGCTCACGCACCACATCGGTGCATCGCTTCACCAAAAATTCATTCAACTATCAAGTGGCGCGGTCGATAAGCCGAGTGTCCAATCATTTCCGGCTTGCTGCATCGTCATGTCTTTGAGCCCGTCATCGCCGCCTGGCGCGTCGAGCGTAGCCGAGCTGATCGCTCAGCGCGCGCTTACCGCCGTCTTCCAGCCCATCGTCGATTTCGACCGCGGCACCGTCCTCGGCTACGAGGGACTCATACGCGGTCCGGCAGGAACGGCGCTCGAAGCGCCGGGCATGCTGTTCGGCGAAGCGGCCCGGGAAGGGTTGTCCGTGGCGCTCGAGCACGCGGCCGCGCGCGCCTGCGTCGCGGCGTTCGCCGATCTCGGGTGCGAGGGCAAATTGTTCTTGAATTTCAGCGCCGATGCGCTGATCGCGCTGGCCGATACGCGCGAGCGTACGCTGGCTTGGCTGCAACGGCAGAGACTGGCCGTCGATCGGATCGTGCTGGAGCTGACGGAGCAGTGTGCGATCGCGGACGTGGGCAGCTTCGCCCCCGCCGTGGGCATGCTGCGCGAGGCCGGCATCCAATTCGCGCTCGACGACTACGGCACCGCCAACGCGAGCATGAACCTGTGGGTGCGCCTGCAGCCCGACGTCGTCAAGATCGATCGCTTTTTCATCCACGACATCGCGAACGACCCGCTGAAATTCGAGGCCGTGCGCGCGATGCAGCATTTCGCGGGCGCGAGCGGCGCACGGCTCGTCGCCGAGGGCATCGAGAACGCGGCCGATCTGATCGTGGTGCGCGACATGGGCATCGCGCTCGGGCAGGGTTTTTTCATCGGGCGCCCCAACGCGCAGGTCTCTCGCGAGTTCGCGCAAGGCGCACGCGACGCGCTCGGGGCAGGCCACATTGCCGTCTTTCCCGGGGCGACGCGCACGCCGGTGGCCGCCTCGCCTTCGGGCGGCATGGCCGCCGCGAAGATGATCGTCGCCGCACCCGCGGTGCCCAAGAGCGCGACCAACAATGACGTGCTCGAACTCTTCAACCGCCTGCCGGCGCTACACGCCGTCGCGGTAGTGGAGGAGGAGCGCCCGATCGCGCTCATCAACCGGCGCGGCTTCATGGATCGTTACGCGCTGCCGTATCACCGCGAATTGTTCGGCAAGCGCCCGTGCACGCTGTTTGCCAATGCATCGCCCGTCATCATCGAAAAATCGATGACCGTCGAGCAAATGGCCAAGCTGCTGGCGAGCGACGACCAACGCTATCTGGCCGACGGCTTCGTCATCACCGACGAGGAGCGCTATGTCGGTCTCGGCACGGGCGAAAGCCTCGTGCGCGCCGTCACGGAAGTGCGGATCGAGGCGGCCCGCTATGCGAACCCGCTCACCTTCCTGCCCGGCAACATCCCGATCAGCTCGCACATCGCCCGGCTCGTCGAGCATCGCGCCGAATTCTATGCCTGCTATGTCGACCTGAACCATTTCAAGCCGTTCAACGATCGCTACGGCTATTGGCACGGCGACGAGGTGCTCAAATTCGCGGCGGCCGTGCTCGCCGACGTCTGCGATCCAACGCGCGATTTCCTCGGGCACGTGGGCGGCGACGACTTTCTCGTGTTGTTCCAGAGCGAGGATTGGCACGAGCGCGCAAAGCGGGCGTTGCGCGCGTTCGGCACGGGCGCGCTGCGCTTTTACGCCGATGAAGACCGCAGCGCGGGCGGCATTCATGGGGAAGACCGGCGCGGCAACCCGACCTTCTTCAGCTTCGTGACGATGGCAATCGGCTGCGTGCGCGTGACGCCGCGCGCTCGCGGCGGCGTGCACTACGGCAGTGAGGAGATCGCGTCGGTGGCGGCGCTCGCCAAGCATCGCGCGAAGCAGGAGGCGGACGGCTTCTTCGTGATCGATCTCGACGAAGGCGCCGCGCAACTGCATCTGCACGAGCCGCCCAGCGTGCCGATGCTCCCGCGCACGCCCGTGCTGAGTTGATCCCCGGCCTGCGCACAACAACGTTTAGCATTTTTTACTAAACAATATTTCATTGCATAATCCTTACCGGTCGAGCGTTTAAGGTGAATTCCTAACGTCGTCCAGGCGGTCCGTCGCCGTTTTTACTATACAATTGGCCGCATTCCCTTCATCGAATGCGAGCGACGATGGCCACTACGATTCGCGACATCGCCCGAGCGGCGAACGTGTCGATCGGCACGGTGTCGCGCGCGCTGAAAAACCAGCCGGGATTGTCCGAAGCCACGCGGCTGCGCGTCGTCGAAACGGCCCGCCGGCTCGGCTACGATGCGGCGCAGTTGCGTCCGCGCATCCGTCGCCTCACGTTCTTGCTGCACCGCCAGCACAACAACTTCGGCTCGAGCCCGTTCTTCTCGCATGTGCTTCACGGGGTAGAAGACGCCTGCCGCGCGCATGGCATCGTGCCGTCGCTGCTCACGGCCGGGCCGACGGAAGACGTCGTCGAGCAACTGCGCCTGCATGCGCCCGATGCGATCGCGGTGGCCGGCTTCGTCGAACCGGAAACCCTCGCGGCCATCGCCGCCATGCAGCGCCCGCTCGTCTTGATCGATCTATGGGCCCCGAACATGCGCTCGGTCAACCTCGACAACTCGGCTGGCGCGGCGCTCGCGATGCGGCATCTGTTCGAGCTCGGGCGCAAGCGCGTCGCGTTCATCGGCGGCTCGCTCGCGCATTACAGCATCGCCCAGCGCGCACTCGGCTATCGGCGCGCGTTCTTCGAAGCCGGGCTGCTGTTCGATCCATCGCTCGAAACGTCGATCGACGCGCATCTGCCGCCCGACGAGGGCGCGGCGCTGGCGATGCAGCGCCTGCTCGACACTCACGGGCCCGAGCGCGCGCCGAATGCCGTGTTCGCCTATAACGACGTGGCCGCGCTGGCGGCCATGCGCGTTGCGCTCGCACGCGGCTTGCGCGTGCCCGAGGACATCGCGTTCGTCGGCTTCGACGACATTCCCGCCGCCGCGCATGCCACGCCGTCGCTGACGACGATCGCGATCGACAAGGAGGCGCTCGGCGCGCGCGGCGTCCAATTGCTGCTCGAAGACACGCCCGGTGAGTTGACGGTGCGCCTGCCGGCCACGCTCGTCGTACGGGCCAGCACGGCCGGCGCCACCGGTTTGCAACACGCGCTCGGCTCGGCCGGCATCGAATCGGAAACGACATCATGACGAAGCTCCCCAACGCCTCTCGAAGCGCCAAGCTCGCACCGGGCGCGATCCATACGAATGCGATGGTGCCGCCGGTCGACGACTTCCGCGACCGCGCGTTCCTGCTCGAGCACGTGGCCGACACACTGGCGTTCTACGCGCCGACGGCGCACGATCCGTCGGGTGGCTTTTTCCACTATTTCAAGGACGACGGCACCGTCTACGACCGCACTTCGCGCCACCTCGTGAGCAGTTGCCGCTTCGTCTTCAACTACGCGATGGCGTACCGCCACTTCGGCGATCCGCAATACCTCGACTACGCGCGCCACGCCCTCGCGTTCCTGCGCGACGCGCACTGGGATCCGGAGCATCGCGGGTACGACTGGGAAATCGAGTGGCGCAACCGCGAGAAGCGCACGATCGACGGCACGCGCCACTGCTACGGGCTCGCCTTCGTGCTGCTCGCGCAGGCGCACGCCGCAATGGCCGGCATCGAAGAGGCGCACCTGCAGATTGCCGAGACGTTCGAACTGATGGAGCGCCGCTTTTGGGACCCGGCCGCGGGGCTGTATGCCGACGAAGCGACGCCGGACTGGCATGTCTCCACCTATCGCGGGCAGAACGCCAACATGCACGCCACCGAGGCACTGCTCGCGGCCTACGAGGCAACGGGCCATCTCGTCTATCTCGATCGCGCCGAGCGCGTCGCCACGAACATTACCGAGCGGCAAGCCAAGCTCTCGCATGGGCTCGTCTGGGAGCATTTCCATGCCGACTGGTCCGTCGATTGGCATTACAACGAAGAAGACAGCTCGAACATCTTCCGGCCGTGGGGATTTCAGCCGGGGCATCAAACCGAATGGGCCAAGCTGCTGTTGATTCTCGAACGGCATCGCCCGCTGCCTTGGCTGCTGCCGCGTGCCGTCGAGCTGTTCGACGCCGCGCTCACGCACGCCTGGGACGACGAGCACGGCGGCCTCTGCTACGGTTTTGGCACCGACGGCAAAGTCTGCGATCACGACAAATACTTTTGGGTCCAAGCCGAAACACTGGCCACCGCGGCGCTGCTTGGGCACCGCACGGGCAGCGAGCGCTTTTGGGACTGGTACGACGAGATCTGGAGCTATAGCTGGACGCACTTCGTCGATCATCGCCATGGCGCGTGGTATCGGATACTGACGTGCGACAACCGGAAGTACGGCGACGAGAAAAGCCCGGCCGGCAAGACCGATTACCACACGATGGGCGCTTGCTATGAAGTGTTGCATGCGCTCGGCGAAACGAACGGCGACGCCAGAACCACCGCCTTCGCCGCGCACGCGGCCCACGGCACCGATAGCGGAAACGGCAGCGCCAGTCGCTTCAACGGAAACGGAAGCGGCGGCGCGCCTGCGAGCCAAGCCTGAACGGACGATCCATGCATACCCCGAGCGATACGAGCACCCCGAACCCAGCAGCCGGCACGGCCGGCACGACGAACGCGGCGCCGAGCCCCTTCCCGCTGTTCGTCAGCGCGGGCGACATCCTGACCGATCTCGTCCGCACGGACGGCGCTCGCTGGGTGTCGCATCCGGGCGGCGCCGGCTGGAACGTCGCGCGCGCCGTGGCGTGCCTCGGCGTGCCGACCGCCTTCGCGGGCTCGATCGGCACCGACTGCTTCTCCGACGAGCTCTACCGCGCGAGCGACGCCGCGGGCCTCGATCTGCGCTTCCTACAGCGTGTCGAGCGCGCGCCGCTGCTCGCGATCGTCCACGAGACGCATCCGCCCGCGTACTTTTTCATCGGCGAGGCAAGTGCCGATCTCGCATTCGATCCCGAATCGCTGCCCGAGGGTTGGATGGCCGCCGCGCGCTGGGCGCATTTCGGCGGCATCAGCCTCGCCCGCGCGCCGCTTTCGGCCACGCTCGCGACGCTGGCCGCCGACCTGCGCGCCCAAGGCGTCAAAATCAGCTTCGATCCGAACTACCGCAATCTGATGCAGCACGGCTACCGTCCCATGCTCGAGACGATGGCGTCGCTCGCGGATCTGATCAAGGTGTCCGACGAAGACTTGCGGTGCCTGTTCGATACCGACGAGGACACGGCGCTCGACGAACTGCGCGCGATGAACAAGGAAGCCACGCTGCTGGTAACGCGCGGCGCGGGCCCGGCCACGCTGATCACCCCGGGTGAGACGATTGCCGCCATGCCGCCGCGCGTCGAGGTGGTCGATACCGTCGGCGCGGGCGATGCCTCGATCGGCGGCCTGCTGTTCAGCCTCATTCAGCGGCCGGAGCGTGCCTGGCGCGACCATCTCGCGTTCGCGCTGGCCGCGGGCGCGGCGGCATGCCGCCGGGCAGGAGCGCATTCGCCGACGCTCGACGAAATCGTCGCGCTCTTGCCATAAAGCCGGTTCATCCTGGCCGCAGGGTTGCCCGCGGCTGCACCGAACGCCGCGAGGTCCTGCGCGCGCAGCCACCGATGGGCGGGCCGAGCGCGTGCTACGATGGATTCATGCGTCCGGACAGGAGCGTCATCATGGAAGACGTCACCTACACGAAAGGAATCTACACGGCCACGCCCGGCGTGCAGAAACTCGCCGACGGCCGGTTCCAGGGCATCGTCCAACTCGCGCGCGACGACGCAACCGAGCCCGAGACCACGGTCTACGAAGTCAAGGGGTCGAGCGCCACGGTGTCCGAAGCGCTGGAGGAAGCCAAGGCGCTCGCGCACCAGATCCTCGGTGAAATCGAACTGTAGCCTGTAGGGCCTGTAAGGCGGCGGGCTCGACCGGTGCGTGCGGCTGCGAGCCCTGAAGAGAACGACGCTCGCCGAGATACGGCGAATGGAGGTTCAAAGTGGCCGAAGAGCAATTCGTCTACGGTGTCTATTCGATCCACGTACGGCCCATCGAGCTCGAAGGCGCGCGCTGGGACGCGGAATACGAGATCCGCCATCAGGACAAACCGGTGCAGCGCTGGATCACGGTAGGCGGGGACAACGGATATACGAGCGTCGCCGACGCGATCGACTCCGCGCATCGCCGAGCGGTGGACGACATCGAGCACGGCGCCGGCGTGCCGAAACCGAGGGCGTTCCCGTAGTCGCACGCGGGGACCGTGCGTGCTACGCTGCGCCCGTTCCTGACGACGCGCTCGCGCCATGGCCATCGATACGCACGACGACACGCAGTCCACGCAGCCCCCGCATGCCGACAACGCGGCGCCTAGCGACTCGCCGCCCCGCGTACCGCGCGCCCCGCACCGGCGGGACGTTCCGAAGCGTGCCGCGCACATCGGCAAGGGTGGCCGCATCCTGCGCTCGGGCACGGGCACCGTCATTACGCACGGGATGCCGGACCGCGCGCGGCTCGATCTCTACCACCGCGCGCTGACGGCTTCTTGGCCGATGTTCTTCGGCTCGCTCGGCGCCTTCTTCGTCGTCTTGAATGCATGCTTTGCCGTGCTTTATTCGCTGGGCCACGCGCCCATTGCGAATCAAGCGCCCGACGGTTTCCTCGGCGCGTTCTTTTTCAGCGTGGAGACGCTGGCGACGGTCGGGTACGGGGACATGCATCCGCAGACCGTCTACGCGCATGCGATTGCCACGCTCGAAATCTTCACGGGGATGTCGAGCATCGCATTGGCCACGGGCCTCATCTTCGTGCGGTTCTCGCGCCCGCGTGCGCGGATCATTTTTTCGCGCGTCGTCGTGGTGCGTCCGCTCGATGGCCGCAATACGCTGATGCTGCGTGCCGCGAACGCGCGCCAAAACGTGATCGTCGAGGCGCAGGCGCGGCTGCGGCTGATGCGGCACGAAACGACGCCCGAAGGGTATCCGCTGTGGCGCATTCTCGATTTGAAGCTCGTGCGCGAGCAGCATCCGATTTTCGCGCTCGGCTGGAACCTCATGCACGTCATCGATGAGTCGAGCCCGCTCCATGGCGAGACGGCGGAAAGCCTCGCCGCTTGCGAGGCGTCACTGCTGCTGATGATCGAGGGTGCCGACGAAACGACGACGCAGACGATGTATGGGCGGCATACTTGGGGGCATGAAGAGATTCGCTGGCAGCACGGTTTTGCCGATCTGCTCTGCGACGACGAAAACGGCATCACCCACATCGACTACACGAAGTTCGACGAGATCATTGCGCTCGACGCCACGGGCAACGGGGCCGGCAGCGCGAGCGCCTCGTCGGCCAGCCTGGGTTAGCGGGCGAACGATTCAATGGATACGCTGGGGTACCGATAGGAGAAAGGACGCACGCGGCGTCCTTTTCACAAACAAGGGGGTGGCCCGCGTTGGGCGCTCGCCCCTCTCTCGTGCGTAGGACCCATCAGCAGCATTGAACAGCCCCAGAAAAAATCCTCTCCTATCTCGAACCTTCCGCGCACAAATCGCCGCATTGAGCCGTCTTCACGATCGAGATAGCAAAAATCCTCTGCCCTCGCCGCGAAAAAATAGACGCTTGATCACCCCTGCCGGGCGGGCATCGTTTGCCACCGGCCAGCCGCCGGCGCGAGACGGGGACCACGAAGGACAGAAGGAGACGACACTATGACCGCCCGCCTACCGATCGACGGCACGCCCGCGCTATCCGACTACAAGCTCACCGACAATCTCACCGCCACGCGCGGCCGCATCTTTCTGACGGGCACGCAAGCGCTCGTGCGCATCGTGCTCGCCCAGCGCGAGCTCGACCGCGCTAGAGGCTGGAACACCGCCGGCTTCGTCAGCGGCTACCGCGGCTCGCCGCTCGGCATGGTCGATCAGCAAATGTGGAAGGCCAAGAAACTGCTCGACGCAGCCGACGTCCGCTTTCTACCCGCCATCAACGAAGAACTCGGCGGCACGGCCGTGCTCGGCACGCAACGCGTCGAAGCTGACCCCGAACGCACCGTCGAAGGCGTCTTCGCCATGTGGTATGGCAAAGGTCCCGGCGTCGACCGCGCCGGCGACGCCCTCAAGCACGGCAACGCCTATGGCTCTTCCCCGCACGGCGGCGTGCTCGTCGTGGCCGGCGACGACCACGGCTGCGTGTCGTCGTCGATGCCGCATCAAAGCGACTACGCGATGATGGCCTGGCACATGCCCGTGGTGAATCCGTCGAACATCGCCGACATGCTCGAGTTCGGCGC
The DNA here is from genome assembly GCF_051953955.1 of Trinickia sp. Taxonomy (GTDB): domain Bacteria; phylum Pseudomonadota; class Gammaproteobacteria; order Burkholderiales; family Burkholderiaceae; genus Trinickia. The sequence continues at coordinate 13,386 of NZ_JBQCIF010000018.1, forward strand.
CTACGGTTATGCACTGTCGCGATTCTCGGGCGCATGGGTCGGCTTCAAGGCCATCTCCGAAACAGTCGAATCGGGCGCGACGGTCGATCTCGACGCACTCACGATGCACTGGCCCGCACCGGCCGATTTCGCCCCCCCGGCAGGCGGCCTGCACAACCGCTGGCCCGATCTGCCCAGCCTCACGATCGAAGCGCGGCTCGCCGCCAAGCTCGACGCCGTCCGGGCCTTCGCACGCGGCAACAGCATCGACCGGTGGATCGCGCCAAGCCCGCGCGCCAACGTCGGCATCGTGACCTGCGGCAAGGCGCACCTCGATCTCATGGAAGCACTGCGGCGGCTCGATCTGACCGTCGCCGATCTCGATGCGGCCGGCGTTCGGATTTATAAAGTCGGCCTCTCGTTCCCGCTCGAAACGACGCGCCTCGATACGTTCGTCGATGGCCTCGATGAAGTGCTCGTCATCGAAGAGAAAGGGCCCGTGATCGAGCAGCAGATCAAGGATCATCTCTACAATCGCGCCGCGGCGAGCCGGCCGGCCATCGTCGGCAAGCACGACGCGCAAGGGCAGCCGCTACTGTCGTCACTCGGCGAGTTGCGTCCGTCGCGTGTGCTGCCCGTCTTCGCCGAGTGGCTCGCACGCCACAAGCCGGCGCTCGATCGGCGCGAACGCGTCGTCGATCTCGTCGCGCCGCAAATCCTTTCGAACGCAGCCGACGCAGTGCGCCGCACGCCGTACTTCTGTTCGGGCTGCCCGCACAATACGTCGACGAAAGTGCCCGAGGGCTCGATCGCTCACGCCGGGATCGGCTGCCACTTCATGGCCTCGTGGATGGATCGCGGCACGACCGGCCTCATTCAAATGGGCGGCGAAGGCGTCGACTGGGCATCGCACTCGATGTTCACGAAAACGCGCCACGTCTTTCAGAATCTCGGCGACGGCACGTACTTCCACTCGGGCATTCTCGCGATTCGGCAAGCCGTCGCGGCGAACACGAACATCACCTACAAGATTCTCTACAACGACGCGGTGGCCATGACGGGCGGCCAACCCGTCGACGGCAGCATCTCCGTGCCGCAAATCGCGCGGCAAGTCGAAGCCGAAGGCGTCTCGCGCTTCGTCGTCGTGTCCGACGAACCGGAAAAGTACAACGGCCATCATGACCTTTTTCCGAAAGGCACGACGTTCCATCACCGGCGCGAGCTCGATGCCGTGCAGCGTGAGCTGCGCGAAACGGCAGGCGTCACGGTCCTCATCTACGATCAAACCTGCGCGGCCGAGAAGCGCCGCCGGCGCAAGAAGGGCGAATTCCCCGATCCCGATAAGCGCTTGTTCATCAACGAGGAAGTTTGCGAGGGCTGCGGCGATTGCGGCGTGCAATCGAACTGCTTGTCGGTCGAGCCCGTCGAGACGCCGCTCGGACGCAAGCGCCGCATCGATCAATCGTCATGCAACAAGGATTTCTCGTGTGTGAACGGCTTTTGCCCGAGCTTCGTCACGATCGAGGGAGGCAAGCTCAAGAAAGCAGCCGGCGCCGCTTTCGATGAAGCCGCACTCGAGCGGCGCGTCGACGCCTTGCCCGTCCCGCACGTCGGGCTCGATGCCGCGCCGTACGACATTCTCGTGACGGGCGTGGGCGGCACGGGCGTCGTGACCGTCGGCGCCTTGATCAGCATGGCCGCTCACCTCGAAGGCAAGAGCGCCTCGGTGCTCGACTTCATGGGCTTTGCGCAAAAAGGCGGCTCCGTGCTCTCGTTCGTGCGCTTCGCCGCGCGCGACGAATGGCTCAATCAAGTACGCATCGACACGCAGCAAGCCGACGTGCTGCTCGCCTGCGACATGGTCGTCGGCGCGAGCGCCGATGCCTTGCAGACGGTGCGCCACGGCCGCACACGCATCGTCGTCAATACGCACGCGATCCCGAACGCGTCGTTCGTCGGCAATCCCGACGCCGATCTGCATGCCGATGCGCTGATCGACAAGATGCGGCACGCCGCCGGCGACGAGCGCATGTCGATTTGCGATGCTCAAGCGCTGGCCGCCAAGTTTCTCGGCGATACGATCGGCGCGAACATCCTCATGCTCGGCTTCGCCTGGCAGATGGGACTCGTGCCGGTCTCGCACGCTGCCCTGATGCGGGCCATCGAGCTGAACAACGTAGCCGTGCCGATGAACAAGCTCGCCTTCGCCGTCGGCCGACTCGCGGCCGGCGATCCGGCCGGGCTCGACGCATTGTGGGCCGAGCGCCACGCCGCCGCACGGGCGGCACGGGGCGCGGGCGAGCAGGCGGAAGCGATGCTCGATTTCGATGCGCTCGTCGCCGATCGCGAGGCACGTCTCGCCGCATACGGCGGCTCGCGCTACGTCGAACGCTACCGCGCGCTCGTTGCCGCCGCGCGCGATGCCGACCGCCGCGTGCCATCAGCGAACGTCGCACGCGCGGTCGCCATCACGTTCTACCGGCTGCTCGCGGTCAAGGACGAATACGAGGTTGCACGTCTGCACACCGATCGCGCGTTCCGCGCAGCATTGGAAGCGCAGTTCGAAGGCACGGCCGGCAAGGACTTCCGCGTGAAATTCAATCTCGCACCGCCCTCGCTGTCGAAGGCCAAGGCAGGCGAAGTGCCGAGCAAGAAGACGTTCGGCCAATGGATGTGGCCGGTGCTCGGGCAACTCGCGAAGTGGCGCGGCTTGCGCGGCACGCCGCTCGATCCGTTCGGCCGCACCGTGGAACGCCGCATGGAGCGCGCACTCGCCGGCGACTACGAGACGACGATGCGGCGCGCGTTCGCCGTGCTCGACGCGTCCAATGCGAACGACGTCGCGGCACTCGCTGAACTGCATGCGAAGGTGCGAGGCTATGGCCACGTGAAGCTGCGCAACCTCGCGAGCATCAAACGCAGCGAGCGCGAACTCGCTGTGCGCCTCGCGTTGGACGCGGCGACGAGTCGCGCCGTTGCAAAGGCACTCGACGAAATGAAGAGCGCTGGATCGTTGCGCGGCATTCCCGTCGTCGTCGCCAAATGAGCCGCTGGTAGACGAGGACGAGGACGAGGACGGGGCGGGGACCGCGATCAGCCTCTCGCGCCCCCGCCCTGACACACTGCTATTTCGACTTCGGCGACACCCAGCTTCCGTTCGCCGCCAGTTCGCGGTAAGGCTTGAAGTCCGTGCCTTGTGCGATCACGGCCATATAGACGGCATTCTTGCGATCGCCCTTCTCGTTGAAAGAAATGTCGCCCGTTGCACCCTCGAAGTTCGAGATCTTGTGCAGGGCAGCGGTGATGTCGGCCGGTTTCGTCGATTTCGCATCGGCAATCGCCTTCGCCACCACGGACACGGCGTCGTACTCGTAGATCGAATACGGTCCCGGCGCATGGCTATACGCTTTCTTGTAGTCGGCCACGAACCGGCGTGCCTTCGCGCTCGTGAGGAATTGCGGCAGCGGCGCCGTCGTGCAGATCATGCCCTTGGCGGCCTGTCCCGCCGCTTGAATCAACGTCGGATCGGTCGTGCCGTCGCCGCCCATCAGATACTTGACCGGCAGCTTCAGTTGCCGGACATCCTTTGCGAGCAGCGCCGCTTCCGGATAGTAGCCCGTGTAGTAGACCACGTCGGGCTTCAGTTCGGCGACGCTCTTGGCCGCGTCGGCGTAGTCCATCTGCCCTGGCGTGACGGCATCGTTGTAGACCACGTCGACGCCCTGCTTCTTCAACGCTTCGACGGTGTTGTCGGCCAAGCCTTTCGAGTAAGTCGTGTTGTCGTTGATCACGGCAACCGACTTCGCATGCAACACCTCTTTCATGAACTTCGCGGCGAACGGGCCCTGCTCGTCATCGCGGCCGATCGTACGGAACGCGCCGTCCCAGGTTTTTTCGGTCAGCTCGGGATTCGTCGACGCATCCATCACGTAAGCGAGACCGGCACCGTGAAACACGCGCAATTCGGGCAACGCTGCACTCGAGCAATAGCCGCCTGCAACGGCCACGACACCCTTGTCGACGAGCGATTGCGCCGCACCGGCCGCCGCGTCGGCATCGCATTTGTCGTCTTCCGGCACGAGCTCGATCTTTTTCCCGAGCACGCCGCCCTTGGCATTGATGTCACCCGCCGCAAGCTGCGCACCGTTCAGGATGTCCTTCCCGGCCGTCACATAGCTACCCGACAACGGCACGGGCACGCCGATCTTGATCGTCTCTTGCGCAAATGCGGCGCTGGGTGCGATCGCGATCGAGAATGCGAGCGCGCCGGTGCCGGCGAGCGACGCCTGCCGAAGACGATCGAGTGCGCGCGATCTGCGTAGATGCCGAACCATCATGTTCTTGCTCCTTGTGCTTGTTATTTATCAATGGGAGCGCGTCTCGGACTCGTGTGCAGCGAGCGTCGAAGCTAGGTCGCGGCGCGCGTCGTGCATAGTGCGAATAGCCATGCCATAGGCCATAGCAATGTACGCGCCGCGACCGTTCGAGCGGGTGATGCGCCGGTCGCGCCTATTCTGATGATAGGCGGCGAGGCGGACAGATCAAGCCGGCGGCGGCGATTGCCGCCTCGGGCTCGTCAAGGAAACGTCAGCAAGGCGCGTCGTCGAGCCAATCGATGTCGCCGCAGAGCACGCATAGGCGTTCGCCGATGCGCACGGCCATCGACAGCGTCACGCAAGGTAGCGCTTCGTTGATCGACAGGTAAGGGTTCGTCGCGTGAACGCGATCGGGGGCATGAATCGCTGCGCTGAAATACGGCCGACGCATCCAATTGGCGCCCTGTGCATCGGCCACCGGCGCAAAGCGCGCTTCCTGGCCGGCGCGATCCGCGCGCAGGACGACGTTGCGGCCGGCCTGCCGCCCTTGCTCGTCGAGCAGGAAGCAGCGCGCCGCGCGATCCAGCGCGAGGAAATTCCAGCATACCTCCTCCAGCGGCTCGCCTTGCGCGAGGCGCTCGCCGGCACGGGCGAACGCGTGCACGTACGGCGCGAACCGGCCCGCTCGCGCGCGCTCGCGCGCTTCGGTCTGCGCGCGATGCCGCTCGGCGAGCGTCGCGATGCGTTCGCCGGCATACGGGCCATCGGCGTTGGCGGGGCTCGGACGGCCGAAGTAAAAGCCCTGAACGAAGTCCGCATCGCACGAGAAGGCGAGCTGCGCCTCATGCTCCGTCTCGATGCCCTCGACGAGCACGAGCTTGCCCGCCTCATGCAGCATCGACACGAATCCCGGCAGGATCTCCGCGGCCGGCGTGCGATGCGCCGCTTGCGAAAGCATCATGCGGTCGACCTTCACGATGTCGGGATCGAGCTGCCAGATGCGTTCGAGATTCGAATCGCCGGCGCCGAAATCGTCGAGCGCGATCAAAAAACCCTGCTCCCGAAAACGCCGCGCCTCGTCGGCGAGCTTGTCGAACTCTTCGGCGCGCACGGCCTGCAGTTCGAGCACGATGCGCCGCGGCGGCAACTCGAGCCGATCGAGATGCGCGCGAAATGCCGCGGCGTGATACGAATCGGCCAGCGCTCCGGCATGGACATTCAGGAACAGCCATTCGCGCTCGGCATGCAACGTCTTGAAATTCTCGAGATGCAGCGATTGCGCGAGGCGATCGACGTAGAGCAGCTCGCCCTGGCGCGCGGCTTCGCCGAACACGTCGAGCGGCGGAATCGGGCGATCGAAGATGTCATGCGCGCGCAGCAGCCCCTCATAGCCGACCGAGCGCAGATGCGCCAAGCTGAAAATCGGCTGAAACACGCTCGTGAGCGTGAGGTCGCGATGGCGCAGCGCGTAGCGCTGCTGCCCTGACGTGACGTCGGCTTCGAGCGCCAACCCGGCGGCGGTGTCCTCGCGCACGGGCGACGTCATGCCGGCCTCCTGGGACGGCGGCGGGACACACCCCTGATGTCGGGGATCTTTCGAACGTCACCGTTCGAGCGACTGCGCAGGCAGTCCTGGAAGCGAAAGGCAAAAGACATCATCGACGGCTCCCTCGGTTCTTTTCACTGTAGTGGCAGCCGTGACGAAAGCAAGCTCCATGCTCGCGCGAAATCCCAATACTGGCGTGGCGCCGCCGCGATCGGCGAGCGCCGCCGCGGTGCGGGCGGCGCGCGCAATGCGGGGCGCACGCTCTTGCTCCTGGGTGTGGGCGCGGGTGCGCGACGCACCGACATGGTGCAAACGCGCGCACCATGCCCACGCTCGATGGTCAGAGCACGGGGCCGCGCGCCGATTCGCGGCGCAGCAATGCGTAGAGCAGGATCGCACCGAACGTAGCGGTGCCGATGCCGCCGAGCGCGAATCCGCCGACCTGCAGCGAAAAGTTGCCGGCGCCGACCACGAGCGTGACGGCCGCGACGATCAGATTGCGATTGTCGGAGAAGTCGACCTTGTTGACGACCCAGATGCGTGCGCCCGTGACGGCGATGAGCCCGAACACGACGATCGACACGCCGCCGAGCACGGGCCCGGGGATCGTCTCGATCACGGCCCCGAACTTCGGCGAGAAGCCGAGAATGAGCGCGATCACCGCGGCCATGACGAACACGATCGTCGAATAGATCTTCGTGACGGCCATCACGCCGATGTTTTCGGCGTAGGTCGTCACGCCCGTGCCACCGGCGAAGCCGGAGACGATCGTGGCAAGCCCGTCGCCGACGAAAGCCCGGCCGATGTAGCGATCGAGGTTTTGCCCCGTCATGGCGCTGACGGCCTTGATATGGCCGAGGTTCTCGGCGACGAGAATCACGGAGACCGGTGCGAGCAGCAGCATCGCATGCGGATCGAACACGGGGGCCGAGAAGTGCGGCAGGCCGAACCACGCGGCATGCGCCACGATCGAGAAGTCGATCGGCTTGCCGAGGCCCAAGCCGTTCGCCACGACGGCATAGATCGCATAGGCGATCACGAGCCCCACGAGAATGAGCAAACGCTGCACCATGCCGCGCGCGAAGACGGCGACGACGCCGACGCACAGCACGGTGACGACGGCCATCCACGAATCGAACGTCGATCCGCTCACGCCCTTGACGGCGATCGGCGCCAGATTCAGCCCGATGACGGCGACGATCGAGCCCGTGACGGCGGGCGGCATGAGCGCCTCGATCCACTTCGTGCCGACGGCGCTGACGACGAGGCCGATGATCGCGTAGACGACACCGCAGGCGATGATGCCGCCGAGCGCGACGGGGAGGTTGGCGTTCGGGCCGTGGCCTGCATAGCCCGTCACGGCGATGACGAGGCCGATGAACGAGAAGCTCGAGCCCAGATAGCTCGGCACGCGGCCGCCCACGAGCAAGAAGAACAAGAGCGTGCCGATGCCCGACATGAAGATGCACAGGTTCGGATCGAAGCCCATGAGCAGCGGCGCGAGCACGGTCGAGCCGAACATGGCGACGACGTGCTGCACACCCATGGCAAGCGTTTGCGGCCAAGGCAGACGCTCGTCCGGGGCGACGACGCGTCCCTCGGCGGCGCGCGGCGCGAGGCGCCCGCGCGGAAAATAGGATTCGGCCATGCTCGGTGGGCTCCTTCTCGCGTGTGGATTGTGACTGCGGGGATGACGCCGCTTCATGGTGGCGGCGCATTGGAATCACGCGCGAGTTTAAGGACGGCAATAACCGGTGACAAGCACGGAAGCCGTCGAGACGGCTTCGTTCGCTTGCGGCGGCGGGCCGGGCCCCCGGGCACGATGGCCCGCCCCGCGGCGCGGGCGCACCACAAAAAAATAAAGAGCGCCCCCGCCCCATACATGAGC
>NZ_JBQCIF010000019.1:0-65612 GCF_051953955.1 Trinickia sp.
CAGGGGCTTGGGAAGCTAGGGTAATGGCCATTATACGACGCCCGCAGAGACAGCGATTGTACTGGGTTTTGGGTGGATTGGGGAGTTGGGTTTCGAGGTCCGCGTAAGTAAGCTTGTATCTTGAGCGGACGCGATGCCATCTGACGGGGCGGGCATGCGAGAAGGCGCCGCTGCTACCGTAGTCCGAGTTCTCTTCGTTACGCGTGTGCGGGCGTTGCCGGATGTTTGCGCGGGCGGCCACCCTTGCGTCCGTTTTCGCGGGATGCCGCAGCCTTGGCTGGGGACTTGATCGCGCCCATCCCGCGCGCGAGTTCCTGCATCCATGCCTTGGTTCCGAAAATGCCTTGCAACAGGCCCGGGCCCCACAAACCGAGATCAAGGCGCGGCCAGTACAGCGAAGTGCCCGCGCCCGAGACCTCGACCTGAGCCAGTTCGGCCAGTGTCGGCGCACGCTCCAACATGCTGAAGTCTTGAATCAGCGCGATAGGGACCGCGATTTTCACGCCATGGACAAACCTGACCTCCAGCGTACGCGTTGAGCGTATGAATCGCGCCGATACGATGGTCGGCTCCTCCGCGCCGCGCTTGCGTGCAGCGGCAATTTCGGCAGCAGTGATGTTACCCATGCATTTTTCTCCATTCCCTGCAAAGGCGCTCGATTTCGGGCTCGATCAGTTCGGCAAGCCGGGCGATTGTGCGATCCGACATGCGGCCCTTTACTGTCCGCAACCTGAGCGGACCGCGCGGACACCCCAGTTCGAACACGCATGATGGGCCGCTCGTCTTTTCAACGTGAACGTGCGGTGGGCTATGGTCGTTGGTGAATATTTGAATACGATAGCCGAGGATTCTTAGCAGTGTTGGCACGCTGTGATTATAACCTAACGTTAGGTTTTTGAAGGTTACTTCAGCTGTAAGCCTATCGAAGAACCAGCGGGATCAGGGGCAGAATTTTCTGGTTAAAGGAGGTCTGCGCAGGCACGATGACGAACGCGTTGCCACCGCCTGCGATCAGACTGGCAACCTCCTGATAGGCGAGCGGTCGGCCCGCATCAAACCGATGCTTCCGTCACCGTTCTTGCCGAACCGCCGAACCGCCGAACCGCCGAACCGCCGAACCGCCGAACCGCCGAACCGCCGAACCGCCGAACCGCCGAACCGCCGAGCCGATGAACCGATGAACCGATGAACCGATGAACCTTCGCTTCGACCGTTACGCCAGCAGTGGCCTCCAATTGAATCATCCAATGCGTAACTGCCCACCGCCTGCCCGAACGTTCATCGCAAGCGACCGCTTTCGACCTCGGCGGAATCCCATTTACCAAGGCTGGCAGCCGTGACGAGCATGCCGACCGTGATAGGAATGCGATCGAGCGCCTTGCGCCGTTTTCGCGACAGGGCTGTGACGAGCATGAGCAGAAGGCCGGACCCCTCGTCTATGAAGTAGCGCCCTGACGAAAAATCGCCTTCGTCGACCTTGAACCGGGCAAAGAAGGCTTCCATGAACGTTTCGCCTTCGATGCCGGTGATGCCGAGGTCGTCTTCAAGCGTCGTTGCGGTCGTGATGACCTGGCTCTTCGACAAACCGCGCTCCTTGCGCACGAACGATTCGACTTCATCGAGCAGCAGCGAATTGCTCATAGGCGGTCCTCGGGCTTCACGAGTTGGTTGTAATGAACGGCGCTGCGGTAGCTGATTACCGACACGTCGTAGGCGAGGATGACTTCACCGATGATCGGGACGGTGCGACCAACGAAGACGCCGATGTTGCGGGTCCAAAGGATTTTGAGGCGTCGGACGCTGCCGAGCGTTAGCGTCGGCAGGATATATGGCTGAGCGGCTGCCGTGGCATCACCCGGGATGCGTTCAACAGGATAGCTCGACAAAAGCGACGCTTGGCTCGTACTGGCGACCATGACGAAGCTCATCCCGGGGCTCCGCCCATGCATCAAACCCGAAGCGTGTCCGCTATGAGCCCAGCTTCCTCCGAATCGCATTTCCGAGTTCATAGATCAATGCATCTACGCAGTCGCCGCAGGGAGATTTGCGTCGGTTCGTCCTCGGCCACCCTTATAATCCGGCATGACTCCATTCATCTCCCACGCAGCAAGCTTACAGCCGCCAGCACCGGCTGCTCGATTCATCGGTTTGTTGGTCGCGCATACCTCAGCGGGCCATTCACAGCCGACGATCGTATGAAAATACCCAAACGACTTGCACCGCTTCTCGAAGAAGGACTTATCGACGAAGTCATCGGCCAGTTGATGAGCGGCAAGGAGGCAACAGTCTACGTCGTGCGCAGCGGCGAATCGACGCGTTGCGCTAAGGTCTATAAGGACGCGAAGCAGCGCAGCTTTCGTCAAGCCGCGTCGTATCGGGACGGTCGCACGGTCAAGAACAGCCGGCAGGCGCGGGCGATGGAAAAAGGGACGCGCTACGGCCGTCAAATGCAGGAAGCGTCATGGCAGAACGCTGAAGTCGACGCGCTGTTCCGGCTCGCCGACGCAGGTGTGCGCGTGCCGCAACCCTATATTTGTACCGACGGCGTGTTGCTGATGGAGCTGGTGATCGACGAGGTGGGTGACGTCGCACCAAGGCTCAACGATGTCGATCTGACCGAAGCCCACGCCCTCGAACTGCACGCGCTGCTGCTGAACCAAGTTGTCCGCATGCTCTGCGCAGGGGTGATTCACGGCGACCTGTCGGAATACAACATCCTGCTGGCAGCGGATGGGCCGGTGATCATTGATCTGCCACAGGCCGTCGACGCAGCCGGCAACAACGAAGCCGCCTCGATGCTCAAGCGAGACGTCGACAACCTGGCCGCGTACTTCGGGCGGTTTGCACCGCAAATACTCACCGCGAGTTACGGCACGGAGATCTGGGCGCTCTTCGAAGCAGGGCGACTGCATGTCGATGCCGAACTGACCGGGCGCATCGAAGTCGACACGCGACCTGTGGACATCGATGGCGTGCTGCAGGAACTCGAAGAGACACGTCTTGAGGAGGACGCGCGAGTGCGGCGACAGCAGGAACTGAGCGCAGGCCGGTAACCGTGCTCGATGTCCCCCGAAGATCGCCAGAAAGGAAAGGTCTTCGAGGATGCCGCCGCTCGGCCAGTTTCGGACAGTCGACGGCGGGCCCGAGATCGTAGACAATCGCCACACGCTCATGGCCAGGTCGCTCTCGACCTATTTGAACGGGCAATCGAAATGACAAGAAGCACGTCCACCGTGTTTTACGTGGCAGCGTTGATAGTCGTTATCGTTGGTGTGGATTTGCTCTTCTTCAAGCACCGCTTCTGGGAACGGTTGATGGTGAACATCGGCATTGTCCTGGTATTCACTGCCTTCTATTTGAGATTTCTGAAGCACACGTAAGTCACGCAAAGCGGCGCCACACATCGAATTCGGTGGTCTCCCGCTGCGTAATTACGCGCTTCCGCCGCCTTTCACTTCCTGCATCGAGTGTGTGTCGTTGGCGCAAATGCGGTGGCTAGCGGTTGGTTCAACTTGCGGACGACATCGAGCGCCGGAGCGCGGCCAAGCCGAGACAATCGCTGTCGTCGGCTAGATCGTCAACAATCTCGATGTTTAGATCTCGTCAACGTCGCATCATGCGGGAATCGACGCTCGAAGCGCGACCAGTTCTTCAAGCGGAGAACGAGCGGCATGCCCACAGGTGCAGATAATCGTCTGCGGGCGACGGATCACGCGATCCCGGCGAAGCGTTGCTCCAGATAGGCGATGATGGCCTTGGACTCGTACAACCAGCGCGACTGGCCCTCTTCCTGAATATGCAGGCAAGGCACTTTGACCTTGCCGCCACCGGCCAGCAAACGATCCCGTGCAATGGGATCGTTTTTGGCGTTGTGCAGCGTCATCGGCACATTCAGACGATGCAGGGCGCGCCGGGTCTTGACGCAGAAGGGGCACGCATGGAACTGATACAGCGATAGCAGCGCCGCTTCTTTTTCTACAACCGCCTGACCTTGCGCCCCGCGGCGCTGCGGGCGTGGGCGACTGACGGCGTCGCCGATCAAGATCAACTGGCCGAGACCGACACGCAGGGCTTTCATCAACATCGAGGCTACCTTGAACGGCGAATTGAAGTGGGCAAGTCTACTCTTTCCAGAATCCGGCTGCTCCGAACCTAACAAGGACGATCGCGATGGGCAGCGAATGACGCGAGCCGCGCCGGCTGCGGTGGTCGGCAACCACCATGAAGCAACGGTTAGTGGCTTGGATGTCTGGCTTCCTGTCGCGCATCGGCACGCGTCAGACATGCGGGGCAGCAGACGGCCACAACCTGCCATTCAGGGAGAGGGGAAGCCTGCCGTTGGAACGGCAGCGAATCTCTGGAACCCGACGAAGGCGTTACGCGCACAATTCGGGCAATCGACGTTGGTGTGGCGACGCTGGACGTCCGCTCGGCTATCATGCCAATCCTCTCCGAAGTAGCTCCTTATGATTTCCGTCCGTACTCTCACACTGCGCCGCGGCGTAAATGTCGTACTCGATCGCGCGTCCATCACATTCGCGCCCGGCGAAAAGATTGGTCTTGTCGGCCGCAATGGCGCCGGTAAATCGTCCTTCTTCGGCCTTCTCAACGGCACGCTGCACGAAGACAGCGGCGAGTTCTCGATTCCTGCCGCGTGGAAGATGGGCCAGGTCGCGCAGGAGATGCCAGAGACCGAGCAGAGCGCGACGGACTTCGTCATCGAGGGTGACACGGTGTTGCTGGCCGCGCAGGCCGAAGTAGCCGCCGCCGAGGCTAGCGACGACGGCATGCGCATGGCGCTCGCCTACATGGCCCTGCACGACGCCGGCGCGCATGATGCCCCCGCACGTGCCCAAGCGCTGATCCTCGGCCTTGGCTTCAGTGCTGCGCAGCTTAGCCAGCCAGTCAACAGCTTCTCTGGCGGCTGGCGCATGCGGCTGCAACTGGCGCGCGCGCTCATGTGCCCGTCCGACCTGCTGTTGCTCGACGAGCCAACCAACCACCTCGACCTCGACGCGCTCGTCTGGCTGGAAGCCTGGCTCAAGCGCTATCAGGGAACGATGGTCGTGATCAGTCACGACCGCGAATTCCTCGATGCGGTGACAGAGGTGACGGTGCACGTCGACAACGCCAAGCTCGTGCGCTATGGCGGCAACTACAGCAAGTTCGAAGACATGCGCGCCGAACAGCTCGTGTTGCAGCAGGCCGCGGTGGCTAGGCAGGCGGACAAGATCGCTCACCTGCAGAAATTCATCGACCGATTCAAGGCCAAGGCCTCGAAGGCAAAGCAGGCACAGAGCCGTGTCAAGGCGCTCGAATGCATGGAGAAGATCGCACCGGTGCTGGCCGAGGCGGAGTTCAACTTCGAGTTCAAGGAGCCCCTCAACATCCCGAACCCGCTGCTGTCGATGCTGGACGCGAGCTTCGGCTACCCGGCGCCGACCGACGCGCTGCCGGGCACGCCGCCCACGGTCATCGTGCGGGGCATCAACCGTTCGGTGCTGGCCGGGCAGCGGATCGGCATTCTCGGCGCCAACGGCCAAGGCAAGTCCACGCTGGTGAAGACGGTGGCGCACACGCTGGCGCCGATCGCCGGCGAAATCAGTGAAGGCAAAGGCCTGAACATCGGCTACTTCGCACAGCAGGAACTCGACGTGCTGCGCCCGCTCGACACGCCGATGGAACACATGATTCGCCTTGCGAAGGACACGCCGGCTCACATGCGCGCCCCTGGCCAGAGTGGAACTGAACAGTCGCTTCGCACCTTCCTCGGCACTTTCAACTTCAGCGGCGACATGGTCCATCAAGCGGTTAGCACGATGAGCGGCGGCGAAAAGGCGCGGCTCGTATTGTGCATGATCGTGTGGCAGCGTCCCAACCTGCTGCTGCTCGATGAGCCGACCAACCACCTCGACCTGGCCACACGCGAAGCGCTAGCGATGGCGCTCAACGAATTTGAGGGCACGGTGATGCTGGTCAGTCACGACCGGGCCCTGCTACGTGCGGTATGTGATGAGTTCTGGCTGGTCACCAAGGGCGGCGTCGAGCCCTTCGACGGCGATCTGGACGACTATCAGCAGTTCCTGCGCGATGAAGCCCGTCGCATTCGCGAGGAGGCTACCGTAGAGCAGAAGGTCATTGCCTGAGTGACCCCAGGCGGGCGGCGGGCGTTTCAGGTGATGCCGAGATCGTCTTCGAGCGTCGTGACCGATGTGATGACTTTGCTCTTCGACAAGCCGCGCTCCTTGCGCACGAACGATTCGACTTCTTCGAGCAGCAGCGAATTGCTCATAGGCGGTCCTCGGGCTTCACGAGCTGGTTGTAATGAACGGCGCTGCGGTATGTGTAGGTGTTGCAGGCCTTAAGTCAGGCTCGTGAAATTGCGAATCAGGTAGTCATTGAACATCGGCACCGTAAACGCGATGTCTCCATGCGATGGACTGTAAATCATGCCTTTGCTGATGATCTGTGCGCGGCGGGGCCCGAGGCTTTGCGGGGTCTCGCCGAGCGCGTCGGCAACATCGGAGGAACGATAGGGGCCATTTCCCAATTTCGCCATCGCGATGACGTACTCTCGTTCTTTAGGCGTTAGCCGATCAAAGCGTACCTTGAAAAAGCCCTCGTCCAAACGCTTGAGCGTTGTCGTCTCGGCTCGCTGCGCATCGACGACGGATATCGTATCGCCAGTTGCAAGGTTCCAGCATTGATGGCCCCACTCCTGAAGGAAGTAAGGGTACCCCTGGGTTTTCGCAAAAATCTCGCTTAAGGCTGCGTCATCCACGAACGCGCCCTCGTCATTCACGGGTTGACGGATTGCTGCTTTCGCGTCTTCTTCTGGCAACGCGCCTACGTCCGGGTAATGAAACAGCCGCTCTGCGTACGACTTGGCCTCTCCTGACAAGGCGGCGACTTGGGGCAAGCCGGCGCCAAAAAACAGGACAGGCAAGCCTTTCTGGTTGACCTTGTGCAACGCTACGATGAGCGCCGCTAGGTCTCGTTCGTTGAGGTATTGGACTTCGTCAATCAGTAGGGTCCAGGCTCTACCTGCAGCCTGGGCAGCCTCGCCGATCCGTACGAACAACTCGGGAAGATCATTTTCAAGATCTCCGCTGTCTGCTACACCTTCTTCGGCATCCACTGAGATAGAAAGATCGCCGTATCGAAGCTTGAATGCGGAGGCGAAGGACTTGAGGGCGCGCAGGGCGTCGAATGCCTTCGCCTTTGCATTGGCCGTCACCGACAACTTTCGGAGCGCTTGGTGCATGCGGGGTAGCAGTTGCTCACCCAGCGACTTGTTTTCAGGGGCCTCGATCATCGAAGTCACGTGCCCGCGCTCCGTTGCAAGCGCTTCTACCGCGTTGAGCAAGACCGTCTTGCCTACGCCACGTAATCCAAGAAACATCTGTGAACGACTGGGCTTGCACAGCAAGGCGCGTTCAATTGCAATGCGAGCATCCTCAATGATTGCTTCGCGGCCGGCGAGCTCAGGCGGCTTGTTGCCCGCACCCGGTGCAAAGGGATTTCGAACTGGATCCATGATGGCGCTCTATATACAGATGTATACATAAGTATATCCTCATCGGCTTATACTTCGATATATTTTAGTATAAAAGCTCACGGACACGTCGTAAGCGAGGATGACTTCACCGATGATCGAGGCGGTGCGGCCCACGAAGACACCGATGTTGCGCGTCCAAAGCGAAGTTTTCCGCAACCGGATGCGCTCAGTCGCGCGAACCTTCCTTCGAATGTATTGACGGACAGAGGAAGATACGCGGCGCTTCGCTCAACGTGACATTTTCCGCTGCGAGCGCGCCGCGGCCCTCGCAGCGTCATTGACGGCGCGACTAGGCTTATTTGCCCTGAAGCAGCATACCGAGGGGCTTGAGTGGGCCTACCGGCAGGAACTCGAAGTCGAGGAAGCCGGCGGACGCGAGCGGCATTGCGCCCACGATAGCCTTGGCTTCATCGACGGATTCGGCGCTCATCAGGAAGACCACCCCTGGTTTTTCGTCGATAAAGTAAAACTGCTCGATTTTGCCTTCGAGGTAGAGCTTGAGCGTGTGAGGGACTTCCTTCGGCATGATCTGTTGCCGAACTTCGTCCGTGAGGGGTTTCACGCCTTTTCCGATCGCGAAAACTTTCATTTGTCGTCTCCTTGGTGAATCGACGAGACAAAGTCTAGGCCGCGCACTCGAAAACCGGTACAGTCGTAAATGCCAACTTTTGAGGCGTTTACGCCATGCGGATCGCTCTGCTTGCTCTCGATGGAGTTTTTGACACCGGGTACACCGCGGTGCTCGATTCGCTTAGCATCGCGAACAGTTTCGCTGTCCGTGAAGGCAGGCAACCTCCGTTTGAAATCAGCGTCGTGGGGGTGCGCAAGAAGGTGCGGACCAGCGGCGGTCTCGCTCTTCCCGTGCAGCCTATAACGCCCGCATTGATGCCAGACTGGGTGGTCCTTCCCGCGCTGGCGACCTCGACCCCCGAGCGCCTCCTTCCGGCGCTTGAGCGGCCTGACGTCAAGCAGGCCGTTAGCGAGCTCGGGAAGTGGCATGAGCGGGGCGCCAGGATCGCCACTTCGTGTATCGGAACGTTCCTCGTGGCCGAAACCGGCCTTCTCGATCATCGCGAGGCGACTACGACCTGGTGGCTCGCGCCGCTGTTCCGGCAACGCTTCCCCAAGGTGCAGCTCGAAGAGTCGCGAATGTTGGTGCCGACCGATATCGGCGTCACGGCGGGCGCGGCTATGGGGCATCTCGATCTTGCGCTTTGGCTGATCCGCAAAGCTAGTCCGGAACTGGCCGTCGTCGTCTCGCGATACTTGCTGGCCGACCTTCGTTCATCGCAGGCGCAATACATTATTCCTAACCACCTGGCGCAGGCCGATCCCCTCGTCCTGCGGTTCGAGCGCTGGGCAAGGGATCATCTCAAAGAGGGGTTCTCCCTACAGGATGCCGCGTCTGCGGCGGGAACCAGCACGCGCTCGTTGCAGCGGCGATGCCAAGCCATACTGGGCAAATCCCCCTTGTCCTACTTTCAGGACTTACGCGTGGAGCATGCCCAATCGCTTCTCCGCAGCGGCATGGATCTCGAAGCCGTGGCCGCTCACGTGGGCTACATCGACGGGGCGACGTTGGGCGCGCTCCTTCGCCAGAGGACGGGCCGCGGTGTACGCGACCTTCGCGGCGAGCTGCGCTGAGGAGATATCATCGAACCGACGGCTACAAGGAGAATCAAGTGATTCGCACCGCAACGCCCGAAGATGCCGCATCGATCGCCAGCATTTACAACCACTATGTCTTGAGTACAGCCGTCACGTTCGAGACGGACGTTGTTCCTCTCGACGAAATGGCCTCTCGCGTCCGCGAGGTGGCCGCGGCTGGTCTGCCCTGGGTGGTCGCCGAGCGCAATGGCCGTGTCGTCGGCTACGCCTATGCCAGCAAGTGGAAGGGGCGCTGCGCGTACCGCTTTTCGATCGAGAGCACCGTCTACGTTGACGCCGAGTACACGCGACAGGGCATCGGCGCGGCGCTCTATGACGCTCTGCTCGCTCGATTGCGCTCTGGAAAGACGCATGTGGTCATCGGCGGAATTGCCTTGCCGAACGAAGGCAGCGTTGCGCTTCACGAACGCTTGGGTTTCCGGAAGGTGGCTCACTTCAATGAGGTCGGCTTCAAGTTCGAGCGCTGGATCGACGTGGGCTACTGGCAACTTACTTTCGTCGACAAGCCAACGCTTCCGGTGGAGGCGCATGGTTGATTTTGAGAACGATCAGTTCTAATATCATGCTCCATGACTACCTTCGACAGTTCCCAAAATCGCGCCCGTTTCCGTTCCGATCATCCGGCGGAACGCGGCCGACCACGGGAATTCGATGTCGATCAGGCGATCGACGCTGCCGCCCGCATCTTTTGGGAGCATGGCTATCACGCGACGCCGGTCGACGCGCTGTGCGAGGCGACCGGCGTGTTCCGCGGCAGTCTGTACCGGACCTTTGGCGACAAGCACGGCTTGCTTGTTGCGGCGTTCGATCGCTATGCGGAAGGTGCAGTCGCGCGACTGAAGGAACGACTGGCCGCCGACATGCCACCAGCTGACGCGTTGCGCGCGGCGCTGCTGCATTACACGTTGGTCAGCGCGAATCTTCTGGATCGGTATGGCTGCCTGATCACCAATGCGGCCATCGAGTTGCTACCGGGCGACCAGGCCATGCGTTCCCATATCGAATCGACCTTGCACCGCATCGCGACGCAGTTCAGTCTTGCGATCGCGCGCGGCCAGCAGGCTGGCCAATTCGATGGAAGCCTGGATGCAGAGGAAGTCGGACGGTTTCTGCTCTGCATTGTTCAGGGGATGCGAGTGCTCGGCAAGACCGATATGGATAAATCCGCGTTGACGTCGATTGTGGACATGACGATGCGAGCGCTGGTCTGAGACGAGCTTTTCCATCGGCGCGCGTCGGTGATTTGATGAGTGTCGGCAGCCGCCGGCATTTTTTGATCTATTTTGAGAACGATCAGTCATGAAATCAAACTCCGCTTCATCTGCATCGTCGAAAAATTACTGGAAGGGCGTCGCGTTGTGCCTGACGGGTACGGCGCTGATGGGGGCGATGTTTCCCGTGATGACCGCCGCGTTGACGCACGTCGATCCATTCACGTTTACGTCCCTGCGCTATCTGATAGCTGGGATCGCTTTCGCGATGTTGCTGCGGCATCGCGAAGGCGCTGGCGCGTTTGCAGCCGACGGCCACTCGCTCGGGACTGCATGGTTGCTGGGATCGGTCGGCTTTTGCGGCTTCGGCTCGTTCGTGTTTCTCGGGCAGCAACTTGCCGGGCCGGACGGCGCGCTCGATGCGTCGATAATGATGGCAACGCAACCGATGATGGGCTTGCTTCTTAGCGCGTGGCTACGACGCAGCCCACCGCCACTGCTCTCGCTCGTGTTCGTCGCGGCATCGTTCTCAGGGGTCTCGCTGGTGATTACGAACGGTGATCCGCTGGCCGCCATTCACGGACCCCAGCACTACGCTGCCAGCGGGCTGATCGTGATCGGAGCGTTTTGTTGGGTGGTATACACGTTCGGCTCCGCGCGGTTCGCACGCTGGTCAGCATTGAAGTACACAACGATGACGACCTGGCTCGGGCTTACTACGATCGTAACCGTCAACGCGATCTTCATTGCGCTGCACGTGGTGCCCACGCCGACGTTGTCGATGCTGCGCTCCATTGCGCCGCATCTACTCTACATGGGGCCCGTCGCTGGGTTCGGCGCGATCTTGTTCTGGGTCTCCGGAAACCGGATCCTCGGTCCGATGAACGGCGTGCTGTTCATGGATGTGGTGCCGATCACTGCATTCGCCGTGTCCGCCCTGACCGGACTAGTACCGATGTCCGTTCAGATTGCGGGGGCAACATTAACGGCCGTCGCGCTGATCATGAACAACGTCTATTTGCGCCGCCGCACGTTGAGGATGGCGGCGTCGGCCGCGTCGTGAATGGCTGCTTTCGGGTAGCGCGAACGTCGCTTCAGGGCACTAGGTGTCTCTGTGATTCCGAAATCACATCGAGCAAGCCCGGCTAGGCGCGTCATGCTCGTCATCGGCGACCATATCGCAAATCGCACAACCCAGACCATGCCAATACCAATACATACGGACGACGACGCCAGAACCCGTTACGCGAAGCGCTTCGAGGCCGTCCTCGCTTATATCGAGGCCAACCTCGAGGGCGACCTGTCGGTCGATGCGTTGAGCCGAATCGCGAACTTCTCGAAGTTCCATTTTCATCGGCAGTTTGCCTCATACGTCGGGGTGCCCGTCGCGCGCTATGTCCAGCTGATGCGCTTGCGTCAGGCGGCTCGCCGGCTGGCTTCGCGCGAACCGTGCTCGGTGTTCGACGCGGCGCTCGAGGCGGGTTTCGAGAGTCCCGAAGCCTTCAGTCGGGCATTCAAGCGCGTGTTCGGCACGGCACCGAGCGAATTCCGGCAGCGCCCGAGTTGGCAGATCTGGAGTGCGTTCTTCGTCGTCCCTTACTTTTCAAGGAAACTGACCATGCAGGTGCAAATCGTCGATTTTTCAGAAGTGCGTGTCGCCGCGCTCGAACACCGCGGGCCACCCGGGCTCCTCAACGAAAGCGTGCGAAAGTTCATCGATTGGCGCAAACGAAGCGGGCAAGCGCCCGTGGCATCGACCCGGACGTTCGGCATTCCGTACGGCAATCCGGATACGATGCCGGCCGACGATTTTCGCTTCGACCTCTGCGCGGAGATCGACGCGCCGCTGGAGCCGAACGCTCAGGGTGTCCGCGAGCTCGTCATTGCCGGCGGTCGATGTGCCGTGGTTCGGCATTCAGGATCGACGGACCACATCGGCGAGACCATCTATCCTATCTATCGCGACTGGCTTCCGGCAAGTGGGGAGGAACTGAGGGACCACCCACTGTTCTTCCATTACCTGAGCGTTTATCCCGAAACGCCGCAGCACGAGTGGCAGACCGACATCTACATTCCGCTCGTATGAAGGCCCGATTGCGGAGCGGCGATGTGCTCAACCGTCGCCGCTCCGCGGTCACGCCGTGGCGCTCGTCGCGTTCATGACGTGTGCGCCTTTCAGGCCTTCAGGCTTTCAAACCTTCGGCCTGCATCGCTTCCCGCACAGTGGCGCGCTCGCCCTCGAGATCGAGGTAGGCGCGCAAGGCCGGGAAGTGTTCGAGGGCCGCGGTGGCGCAGGCGAACGGTGACACGCGACCGGCGCAGCCGCCTTCGCGCTCATGAACCAAGTTGGGGAATATTGAACCACAGGAGGGCGGTGCCCCCGCTCTTTTCCGGTGCGAGCCCTCGTGCGCTTCCCGTCGCACGGGCATTGGCGCGATCTTTGCTCCCCATTGCGCCCGCTGGGCCGCTACGTAGCATGGCCCGTGCCTCAACCACTCGTTTCGGGAATCGCCATGGATCACAAGAAGTCGCACCGCACCGCTTTGCGCCGTTGGCTCGCCGCACTCGCCGCCGCACCGGCACTCGTTTTCTTCGCCACGCAGGCCGCGCACGCGGACGCACTCGACGCCATCGCCAAGCGGGGCACGCTTCGCGTCGCGGTGCCCGAGGATTATCCGCCGTTCGGTTCGGTCGGTCCCGACATGAAGCCGCAAGGCTACGACATCGACATGGCTGCGTTGCTCGCGAAGTCGATGAACGTAAAGGTCGAACTCGTGCCCGTCAACAGCGCGAACCGCATTCCGTATCTGCAAACGGATAAGGTCGATCTCATCATCTCGTCGCTCGGCAAGACGCCCGATCGCGAGAAGGTCGTCGATTTCTCCGCGCCCTACGCGCCGTACTTCCAGGGCGTATTCGGCCCGGCGGACATCAACGTGAAGACCGCGTCGGATCTTGCCGGCAAGACGGTGGGCGCGACGCGGGGCGCGCTCGAAGAGATCGCGCTCACGAACATGGCGCCCAACGCCACGATCCGCCGCTTCGACGACAACAACGCCACCATTCAAGCGTTCCTTTCCGGTCAAGTCCAACTCATTGCGGCCGGCAACGTCGTCGCAGCCGCCATCATCGCGAAGCACCCGCCGCGGCTGCCCGAAATGAAATTCATCATCAAGGATTCGCCGTGTTACGTGGGCCTCGGCAAGAACGAGCCCCGCCTGCTGGCGAAGGTCAACGCGACGATCGAGCAGGCGAAAAAGGACGGCACGCTCCAGGCGATGTCGAAGAAGTGGCTCGGCCAGCCGTTGCCCGCAACGTTCTAACGCACTAAACGCATTCGCATCGGGCTCGCCACAGCGTGGCGAGCCGCCCCGGCGTTTGCTTCAACGGTACCTTCCATGAGTTATCAACTGCAGTTCGGCGAACTGGCGGCTTATACCGGCATGTTTGCGAGCGGCGCGGCCGTCACGTTAGGGCTGACCGCCGCATCGACGCTGCTCGGCACGAGCGTGGGTGTGCTCGGCGCGGCGGCGTGCGAGAGCCGATACACGGCGTGGCGCAGGATGACGCTCACCTATGTAGAGGGCATCCGCAACACGCCGTTTCTCGTGCAGCTCTTTTTCGTCTTCTTTGGTTTGCCTGCCCTCGGCATCCACATCGGCGAATACACGGCGGCCATCGCCGCGATGACGCTCAATCTCGGCGCCTATTCGACGGAGATTCTGCGCGCAGGCATTCGCGCCGTGCCCGCGGGACACCGGGAAGCCGCCGCGGCGCTGGCGATGTCTCCGCGCGAGACCTTCATTCACGTGCTGCTGCCGCAGGCGTTCGCGAAAGTCTTTCCCGCGCTTTCGAGCCAGATCGTCATCACGATGCTCGGCTCGGCGGTGGTCTCGCAGATTTCGGTGGCCGATCTCACCTATGCGGCCAGCTACGTGCAATCGCGAAACTTCCGCGCGTTCGAGACGTACTTCCTCATCGCATTGATTTATTTCGCACTGGCACTGGTGCTGCGCGCCGCCCTCCATGCGACGGGCCGCAGGCTCTTCGCGCGCAACTTGCGAGGCGTTCGATGATCGACTTCACTTTTGCTCAGATGCTCGAGGCGCTGCTGCTCGCCGCGCGTTGGACCGTCTTGCTCTCGCTGATCTCGTTCTTCGCGGGCGGAGCGGTGGGGCTCGTGCTGCTGGTCATGCGCGTATCGCGTTCGCGCGTGTTGCGTGCGCTCGTGCGCATCTACATCGAGGTGTTTCAGGGCACGCCGTTGCTGTTGCAACTCTTCATCGTGTTCTTCGGGCTGCCGCTCCTCGGCATCGACGTCTCGCCGTGGGTCGCGGCGACGCTCGGGCTCACGTTTTTCACGAGTGCTTATCTTGCCGAGATCTGGCGCGGCTGCGTGGAAGCCATTCCGAAAGGGCAGTGGGAAGCCTCGTCGAGCCTGGCGATGAACTACTTCGAGCAATTGCGGCACGTCATCTTGCCGCAGGCGGCTCGCATCGCGATCGCGCCTACCGTCGGTTTCGGCGTGCAGGCGATCAAGGATACGGCGCTCGTCTCGATCATCGGGTTTTCCGAGCTCGCCAAGGCCGGAACCGAAATCTCCAACGCGACGTTCAAGCCGTTCCTCGTCTACGGGCTCGTCGCACTCATTTACTTCGCGCTCTGTTATCCGCTCACGCATTACGCGCGGACGTTGCAAAGGACTTTGTATGGCTCTCGTTGAGACTGTCGGCGTCGAAAAGCAGTTCGGCGCGACCCCAGTGTTGAAAGGCGTCGATTTTTCCATCGAGCGCGGGCAAGTGGTTTCGATCATCGGCCGCAGTGGTTCGGGCAAAAGCACGTTCCTGCGCACGCTGAATGGACTCGAAAGCATCGATGCCGGATCGATTCAAATCGACGGCGCGCGTATCGATGCACGCCACGGCGATCTGCGCGCATTGCGCCTAAAAGTGGGCATGGTCTTCCAGCAGTACAACCTTTTCCCGCATCTCACGGCGGGCGAGAACGTCGCGCTTGCGCAGATCGTCGTCAAGAAGACGCCGCGGCACGAGGCCCATGCGGTTGCCGCTCAGATGCTCGAGCGTGTGGGTCTCGGCGATAAGTTCGGCGCCTATCCCGATCAGCTTTCGGGCGGGCAGCAGCAACGCGTGGCCATTGCTCGCGCGCTGGCGATGAAGCCGTCCGTGCTGCTGTGCGACGAGATCACGTCGGCGCTCGACCCGGAACTCGTCGGTGAAGTGCTGAGCGTGGTGGAAAGCCTCGCGCGCGAGCATATGACGCTCGTCATGGTGACGCACGAAATGCGCTTTGCGCGTGCGGTCAGCGATAAGGTTGTCTTCATGCACCAAGGCCGAGTATGGGAAAGCGGCCCGCCCGACGAAATCTTCGATCGCCCCTCGACAGTCGAGTTGCGCCGCTTCGTTCAGTAGGCGCGCGGGACGGGCGGCGACTTGCCGCTCGAAGCGCTAGCTATGTGCCTCCTTCGCGTGAGGAGGGGACAGGGGGCCTTGCGTGCCCCTTGGACTTCTTCCGGCGCGGCAGCGGGAGTGAAACGAACGAAAATCACAGCGCTCCGGGTAGAATAGACGTGGGTCACCATCAACTGACATACGTCGCATGGCAAAGAGACATCAAGCTTCAGAACACCTCATCTCGCAGGTTCGCCGCTGCCAGGAACTCATCATGGCTCGCACGGGCGTGGACGAGTTCTACGAAACGGTGAGGCTGCTGCTCGCCAAATCGTTCTGGGAGAAAGCTAGAGAGACGGAACCTCTGACATATGAAAACGCACAGTTGGTGCTGCAAGCCGGCGAAGAGGTGGTGAAACGCTTCGTGGAGGGCGAGCACTTGTTATGCGCCCCCGAAGAAGTGGCAAACGAATGTCTGCGTATACTGTCGCCCACACTGTTGAAGGATGCGTCCTACGACATGTTGCACACCGTATTCGAGCAAATGACGGGGCGGCAGTACAAGTCCGAGAAAGGACAGTATTTCACCCCCTCTCATGTGGTGGACTTTTGCATTGACGTGCTGCGGCCACGCCGGGGAGAAACGCTGTGCGATCCCGCTTGCGGAAGCGGTGCGTTCCTCAAAAGTGCATATGAATCGATGAAGCCGGGGCGGGCCCGTTGCGATATTTATGGATTCGATATATCGAAACGGGCATCGAAAACCGCTTCGCTGCTGTCATATCTCGCTTGTGACGATAGGCTCTCGGTCAATCAGCTCGATGCGCTCGCGGTGGAGTCGAGTTCGCTTTTGAAAGTCGATGGCTTTTCCATCGAACAATTCATGCGATCGAACGGACGAAAATTCGAAGGCTTCGACATCATCGCTACCAATCCTCCATTCGCCGGCGACGTTTCGGAAGCACAGTATCTCAATTACTATCAGACGGCGAGGCTTGGCGGGGCTAAGGTCGAGCGCGATACGCTGTTTCTGGAGCGGTGCCATACCTTGCTCAAGCCGGGTGGCCGGCTCGCGATCGTGCTCCCGGATAACAAGTTCTCGGGTGCGCGTTTCGCTGCCGTTAGACGTTGGTTGCTGGAGAACATGCTCGTCAAGGCTGTCGTCAGTCTTCATTCGTACACTTTCAGACCTTTCACGTCGCAGAAGGCTTGCATCCTTTTTGCCGTTCGCGATGATCGCGGAGCCCGATCCGAAGCCATTAGCTTTTATCGATCGGACAAGGCTGGGAAGTCTTCGAATGGCGATCCCGTGCTCGCTGACGGCGAGATCGATCATGATTTGACCGAAATAGCGAACGACATCACCGAGGAGTGGGTAATTGGTTAAGGTCAAGGTTAGCGCAGGAGCGCTAGGGGATCTGTCGTTGCTCTCCCCGGAATATTGGCTTTCATCGATCTCGGCCGATGGAATGGGTGCGGGCACCGTGCTGGGGGAGATCGTCTCGCTGCAGAAGAAAAGCACGAGCGATGTCGCCGATGCATTCGTGCTCGATACAGGTAACAGCGATCGGGGGTTGCTCGTCTTGCCGTTCATAACGGGGAAGAACAGCGCACCGCGGGTGAGTACCAAAAAGGTGGCGCCAGAAGGGGCGGTGATCATTTCTCGTTTGCGGCCGTATTTGCAGCAGGTCGCCTATATTCCGCATGGAATATGCGACGTCCTAGGGATCGAGAGGATCTTGTGTTCGACGGAGTACTACGTTCTCGTGAGCAAGGACGATCGCCACTCCATCGCCTATCTGGTTCCGTGGCTGTTGTCGGAAGGGGTGCAAACCGTTTTCGAGCAGGCGACGACCGGTGGGCATCACCCGAGGTTCAACGAGGAGTTGATCTTGAAGTTGACCGTGCCGGATCACGTCATCGCTCGCCGCGATGAGACGTCGCGGCGAGTCGAGCAGTCGGTGCTGGATCATGTCAGGGCACAACTAGATGTTCGCGCGCTCATCGCATCCGTAAACGGTCAATCGTCGTCGGTCGATTCCGTGCCCTCGTAGCCGCTGATTGCCCATGGAGCGGGGTACGCACCGCGAGCTGCGAAGTGGGCTCCGTTCCTCGCAAGAAATTCCTGCAGCGGTTTGTATGGAATTCGCTTGAGCTTTCCGAAGTTCGTGTCTTCGTTGAAATCTTTCTGCTCACTTTCCTTGCGGCCGTAAGACGTTATGTCGAGCGGCTCGCCGCGAGCCAGCTTGGCTTTTCCCTGCTTGCTCAGGATCGCGGGTGTTTGGTAGTTGCCGAACCACCGCCCGCCGCCTTCAGCGAGGCGAAAGTCGCGCGCTCTGACGCATTCGATGACCGGAAAGATGCCGAGGTCTCGAATCACGGGCGTCAACAAACTGCCGCCTTCCGACGCGGGATGAAGGTGATAGCTCAGGATCAGCAACGCGTCCGCATCGGGCGCAACGTTGTTGAGCGTGACTTTTTGAGTCAATCGCGCGGAAGGTTCCCGTCGCGTGGGCGGCTTCTTGAGCGCGACGGATGGATTGTCGCAAAACAATCCTTTGA
Source organism: Trinickia sp. (assembly GCF_051953955.1). Lineage (GTDB taxonomy): Bacteria > Pseudomonadota > Gammaproteobacteria > Burkholderiales > Burkholderiaceae > Trinickia. The sequence goes on from NZ_JBQCIF010000019.1 coordinate 18,408, forward strand.
GCTCGATTCGATATCCGGATTCGTGCAGAAAATCGGGATACCCTTCTCGCGAGCCCAGGATGCCGGGGCCCTTGCGAAGGCCGACCGGTTTTGAAGACGCTATGCTCGCGAGCACGGCGTCGGTCAGTGTGCCGACGATCGTCCCGATTTGTGACGGCTCGAACTGTCGGGCGGCCTCGGGAGGAAGTTTGAGGTAGCTTATTTCCACCCCAATCAACGGAGAAAGCGCGTTCGAGAGCTCGAGCATCGCCCGTTCTTGTTGAATCGATCCCCAGCGCACGTGTCGTTCCTTTTGTCGGTCGAATGGCGACGTATGGTAGCAAATCGCGCCCCGCAGCCCCGAAGCTGACCGGTCCGTCCCGCCGCCACGGCCAATGCGGGTGATCCGCGTCAATGATGACCACCCCACGGCCATTTTTTTAAATTTTTGTGAATCTTTTTCGTGGGAGCATCATGCGGGGCTTCCCTGGGCTCGGCTTTTCCAGCTTGGCGGGGCGAGCCGCTTTACCAGGAGGAGAAGGGCGTAGTGAATGGCTTCGACAATGCGATTCTGACTTTCTTGACGCAGCATGCGTTTCATTCCGGCTTCGCGAACCACGCGATCCGAGCGTTGACCGAGTTCTATACCGTCAAAGGGCTCGTACTGACCACCGTTCTCTGGTGGATGTGGTTCGCCCAGGACGAGCGCTACGCCGCCAACCGCGAAATGGTCATCGCGACGATTGCAGCCGGCCTGCTGGCCCTTGTCGTCGGCAGACTCCTCGCGCATTACCTGCCGTTCCGAATCCGGCCCATACACGACCCGAACGTCCACCTGCATTTCCCCGAATCGACCTACACGGAGCCGACCCTGCGCTTCTGGAGCTCGTTTCCAAGCGACCACGCCATGATGTGGGGCGCGATCGCGATGGGCATCTTCCTCGTTTACCGCGTCGTCGGCGTATTGGCGCTGCTGTACACGATATTGTTCATTTTGTTGCCGCGCGTCTATCTGGGCCTGCATTACCCCACCGACGTCCTCGCGGGCCTCGTGCTGGGCATCGCATTGGCGTGCTTGATGACCCGGGATGCCGTGCGGACGCGGATCGCGGCTCCGATCCTGCACTGGATCGAGCGGTATCCGGCGCCAGGCTATACGTTCGCCTTCGTCCTCTGCTTTGAAATGATCACGCAGTTCGACGATCTGCGCGTGGCCACCGAGGCGATCAGAAAGGCGCTCTGATCCGCGCCATGCTTACTTCACGGCGACCCACCGCCCCGAGGCATCGACTCTCGCGTAGGGCTGGAATTTGCCGTCCCGGATCGTCACGGCCATGAAGGCCGCCTTGGCTCGATCGCCCTTTTGATCGAACGCAATCTCGCCCGTCGCGCCTCGGTACGCCTTCAGCTTGTGCAGTGCCGCGGCGATATCCTCCGGCTTGGTCGACTTCGCGTTCTTGATGGCCTCCGCCGTTACGCCGATCGCGTCGTATTCGTAGACCGAATAAGGCCCCGGCGCCCGTTGATACGCCGCCTCGTAGGCTTTCACGAAGCGCCGCGCCTGCGCATTGTCGAGAAACTGCGGCAGCGGCGAAGTCGTCATGATCATGCCTTCGGTCGCCGCGCCGCCTTTCTCGATGAGCGTCGGCGCCGCCGTGCCGTTGCCCATGAAGTATTGGATCGACGTAGCCAACTCGCGTCGATTCTGGGCAAGCACGACCGCCTCGGTGTAGTAGCCCGTGAAATAGAGAACATCCGGCTTAGCCGCCGCCGCGGCCTTGACGGTGTTGCGATAGTCCGGCTGTCCGGGCGAGATCGCACCGTTGTAGGCGATGTCGACGCCTTCTTGCTTGAGCGCATCGATCGTGCTCGTCGCGAGCCCGACAGAGTAGGTCGACCCATCGTTGATCACCGCCGCGCGCTTCGCGTGCAGCACCTCCTTCATGAACTTCGCGGCTAATACTCCCTGCGCATCCATGCGGCCGATCGTGCGAAAGGCATCGTTCCAACCATGCTCGGTCAACGACGGGAACGTCGATGCATCGAGCACATAGGGTATGCGCCGATCATGCAGCACGCGCAGTTCGGGTACCGCGGCGCTCGAGCAATATCCGCCGGCCGCCGCCGCGACGCTTTCGGCGGCGAGCTGCGTCGCCGCCGAAGCAGCGCTGTCCGCGTTGCAGGCATCGTCGGCCGGTGCCAGTTCGAGCCGCTTGCCGAGCACGCCGCCCGCCGCATTGATCTGGTCCACGGCAAGCCTCGCGCCGTCGACGATGTCCGTGCCGGCCTCCTGGTAGCTGCCGGTCAGCGGGACCGGCACGCCGATCCTAATGACGTCCTGCGCAGGCGCGGGACGCGGCATCAAGGCTGCCGCCAATGCGATTCCCATCGCCGCGGCGAGCCACGCCATGGCTTGCCGCGAAGGCTGGGCGTACCGCAGTCCCGCATGTGCGCGAACGCGAACGATAGAGCGACTTTCGACCATCATCTTCCTGCCCCTCCGAATTCAATGGATGTCGCGACGACCTACGCTTGCCTATGCATCGCAGCGACGCGCGAAGTCACAGCCTCCCGGGCGTTGTCATCCAATAAACATATCGGCACTTGGCGCGGCACAGTTCAATCGGCGATCGGCATGGAATCGTTTCCTTGCGGGAAAACGACAGTGCGCGCCATCGCTCGAGCGAGATCGATGCGCCCCGCACGCACCAAAGCCCGCGCGGGCCACCCATATTGCGTCTCGCCGCTCAAACCCCTAAAGTAGCGTGTCGCGGCGTTGCGCGACACGGGTGCCGCCCGCCGGCGTAAGGCCGCGCAGCGCGCACGGGAGATGGCATACCTCCTTCAACCGCCCGCGTGGCTGATGATGCCTACCATTCCCGAGCCGGAATCGGTAGGCGTTTGTTCGTTCGGCGCTGCCGCCATCCGGTTCGATCGAAAATACGATTTGAACGGGACTACAGGTTGATCTACTCGATTCTCTCCATTTTCATCGGCGCCGGTCTCGGCGCGTTGCTGCGCTGGGTGCTGAGCCTTGGCCTCAATGCCGTCTTTCCGGCCATCCCGCTTGGTACGTTCGCGGCCAACATGCTCGGCGGCTATTTGATCGGCGTCGCCACGGTGTTCTTCTCGTTCAAGGCTGGCTTGCCGCCGGAGTGGCGTCTCTTCGTCATCACGGGATTCATGGGCGGGTTGACGACGTTCTCGACGTTCTCGGCCGAAGTCGTCACCTCGCTGGCCCAAGGCCAGCTGGGCTGGGCAATCGCAGAGGCCGGCATGCACCTGTTCGGCTCGTTCGCGCTCACCGCGCTCGGGATGTGGACCGCGCGCATCTGGCTTGTGGCCGCCTGATTGATCGATGGCTCGATGGCTTGTTTATTCGATGGTTCCGCAGCCCGCGCGGCGGCGGCGGGGGAAGGATGGACCTTGGAGGGCGACGCGGCCTTACCACCGAGGCGCTGCGTCGCCGCCGTTGTAGCCGGGCGATGCAGCAGGCACAATCGGATGGTGCCGCGTTAGCGCCAGGAGGCCCTCATGCAAGCCGAGCAATATGTATTGTTGCGGTTCTACGTCCACGAGAATCACCGGCTGCGCGGCAAGCTGCTATGGGAGTGGCTGCTCGGCTGTGCGAAGGAACTCGGCGTAATGGGAGGCTCGGCGTTTCGAGCCATGGCCGGCTTCGGCGCTCATCGCGTCCTGCATGAAGATCGCTTCTTCGAACTGCAGGGATCGTTGACGGTGGAAGTGGAGTTCGTGGTCACGGAAGCCGAGGCCCGGCAACTGATCCACCTCGCATCGCAGGAGAAGGTGCGGGCCGTCTACACGGTGATTCCAGCCACGTTCGGCGTCATCGGTGCTGATGCATGACCGAATAGTTGCCGTACGCGGGCCGCGCTGACGCAGGCGGCGTACAGCGCGGTGCTCCGAAGCGCAATGTCGGCTAGATGCCGAATAGCGTCAGCGATACCGCCATCCGCGTCACGACCATCAGCAACACTTGGACGATCACGAACAGCAGAATCGGCGACAAATCGATGCCGCCGAGATTGGGGATCACACGACGCAGCGGGTTCAGGAACGGTGCCGTCAACTGATAGAGGATCGGCATGGCCGGCGAGTGCGGATTGAGCCACGACAGCAACGCCATGAGGATCGTGAGCCAGATGACGAGGTTCAGCGCCCACTTGAGGACCGTGAGCAGCGCCACGAGCGCGAGGAGGGGGGCGATCTGCAACGGATCGACGCCGGCGATCGCCACCATGGCCACCACGAAGACGATCGCCGCCAGCAGCGCCGCGACGATGCTCGCGACATCGACACGCTGTGCCTTGGGCAGCGCGCGCCTGAGCGGCAGGACGAGCCAGTTCGTCGCCTGATAAATGGCGTTCGACACGGGGTTGTACGGCGGCAGGCGCACGACCTGCATCCAGGCGCGCAAAATCAGCGCGGCGCCGAACAACGTGAAAATGGTGTTGAGCAGAAAACGGGCAATATCCCCGAACATCTTCGATCCTTTCCTTCTTGGAGTTTCTTGCGCGGCACACGCCAAGCCCGGATGCCCAGCGTGGAACGCGTTTTTCGACCAGACGAGCGGCGAACGTCAAACGTTTACGAGCACTTCGCTGATCACGATTTGCGGCGCGCTGTCGGTGTAATTCGGGATGTCGGCGACGAGTTCGCCCGCCACCGGCGCGAATACTTTTTCGAACGCTTCCCGGGAATCGAACAAAAAATGGCCCGCCGCGACGAAGCTGGCCACTGTGTTCGGCTCTCCGCCGCTGATGCCTTTATCGACGGACCATCCCTTGAGCTCCGGCTCGAAATAGCGGGCGGCACGCTTCATATGCTTGCCGCAATAGTAGTCGAAGTCGAAGCGGACGTTCTCTCGATAGGGATAGAGGATGCTGACTTTGATCATTCTTGCGTTCTCGTCAGGTTGCTAGGGGGCGCTCAGCCGCGCCGGAGCGGCCCTGGAGCGCCGGTCGTCACCATAACACGGCTTACGTGGCGCTTGCACCTCGTGCGAGCGAGCGCTCGAGCACGGCTTCCACGGCCTCGGTCATCGCGTCGATCGAGGCCGGCGGCCGTGTTCTCGATCGTGCGAGCGACAGCGCACGTCGCGTCAGCAGTGCGTAGAGCGTCGCATGGTCGCCTCCGAGCGCTTCGAAGGCCGCGAGTTGACGCTCGAGGACGACCGCGTCGCCGCGCGAAACCGGGCCGGCCAGCGCGTCCGGCAAGCCTTTGGCCCGCGCGGCCTCGGCCGTTCCGGCCAGCATGGGTAGCAGCGCGCGCAATGTTTGATCGTCGTCGAACCCGAGCGTGCGCCACACGTCGGCGGCCTCGGCAAGCGCGGCGAGCGCGAAACTCGCCGCGTAGTGCGCCGCGCCGTGGTAAAGCAATCGCTGCGCGCCGGCCAGCGTCAGTATTTCACAGCCGAGCGAACGGGCGAGCGCCTCGAGCCGCTGCGCGAGATCGTCGCGCGCTTCGATCGTCACCGAGCAGCCTGAGATTCGCTCGAGATCGGCCTCGTCGCCGCTGAACAGATAAAGCGGATGGAATCCGCCGATCGATACGCCGTGCGCCCGCGCCGACGCGAGCACTTCGACGCTCGCAGCCCCACTGCAGTGCACGAGCGCGACCGAGCGGCCGTCGCGCATGTCGAACGTCAGATTGTTCGCGATCGTACCGATGCTGTCATCGGGAACCGCTAAAAAGACAAGGTCGGAGGAATCGACGACGGCTTGTGCATCGGCGACGGCCTGGCACAGCGGCAGGCTCCCGGCGAGCCTGCCAGCTGAATCGGGCGAGCGCGCGGTCACCGTGGCCACGGGATAGCCCGCGCGGGCGAAGCCCTTGGCCAGGCAGCGCGCCAAGCGGCCGGCACCGACGAAGCCGAGGCGGGGAAGGGCGGGAAGCGGCATGGTAAAAAGGGGCACCGCGCCGGCGGCGCGCTGCGGTCGCGAGCGATAAAGTCGCCAGTATCGCCCATCCGTCCTTCGCATGGATGCACCCGTTTCACATAGCGTTTCGCGCGACGTTCTGCAACGGGGGTTCGTGCCGATTTTCGTCGATATGTTTCCGGCGTCGTATTGAGATGCGCATTCGGCAGTCACAAGAAGGGGCCAGACCGATGCGCTTCGTTCTTCGTTCTTGCGTCGCAGCCATGCCTGGGAGGTCACGATGAACGTTTTTTCCTACCGCAAGCATTTGCGGTTTCTGAGTCGCACGCAGCGTCGTCTTTGGTGGGACCAGAAGAAGCGGTTGACGCCGCGTGTCAAGATCGGGGAGGCCTACGTGCCGCCCAGCATCACACGCGAGTTCACCTACGTGAAGGTCGGATGAGCAATTTGTAATTAAACATTACCGACGGCACCCGACCGTTCGGCCCCAAAGCGGTAAATTTTCACCTGTCGCGCCTCGCCACGGTTGGCGGGCGCCGACTCTCACGGCTCGTCAGCCGCGCCCCGATTGCATTTTGCAACAAATGCCACCCCCTCCGGCCGCGCTTTTTCTATACATTGAAATGCGTAGATTGCGGTCGTGCCGCCCGACACAGGGACAGGGCAACGCGACCGCGCATTCGCCAGAGGATAGAAATGAAAAAGCTCGTTTCGTTGATTGCCGTCGCAGCAGTGAGCGCGGGGTTCGCCGCGACGGCCCAAGCGCACGTGTCCGTGGGCATCGGCATCGGTGTCCCGGTCGCGCCTGCCTACCCGGTTTATGCACCGCCGCCGCCTGTCTACTACGAGCCGCCCCCTCCCGTGTACTATGCGCCGCCGCCGCCGGTGTACTACGCGCCCCCGCCGGTGGTCTATGGCGGTTACTGGCGCGGTGGCGGCTATTACCATCATTGGCACCACCATCCTTATTACCGCGGCTGGTAACGCGGCCGATCGCCGCCGGGCGCTTTCCGCCTGACGACGAAGCGTGCCATCCGTCTACGGCGCAACGCCGGCCTCGTGCCGGGTTGCGCCGTCGGCGTTTACGGAGGCGGGGCCTCGGCGCTCGGATCGACGAATGCGATCGTTATGTCGCCTGGCGTGTGAGCGGGAGCCTCACTTCAGTGCGCCCGACTTCGAGCCCGACCGTGTTCTTGATCGTCGGTGCGCGGAACGCATCGAGCTGGGCGCGTTGCGACGGCGTACCGATGCGGAGCTCGTGGAGCAGTTCGGTGACCACGGCCGTCAGCATCGCGCCGTTGCCGTCTTCCACCTTGACCGCCAATCCGATCGGCCCGTCGATGCCGTCGACCCCATGCGCCCCGGCGCGCACGCCGAGCCCATAGCTGCCTTCGGCACCCACTTTGCCGACGACGTTGCCGCCGAACGCGCTCATCAATACCGTGCAAAACCGCCCTTCGCCCGCGACATATTCGGGATGCGCCGTCATGGCACCGCAGATGCGCGCGAGCGCGGCATCGCGCGTGGACGCAGGCTCACCACGCGCAGCCTTGTCGGCTGCGTGCGCGAGCTTCATGAACAGCCGCGCGAGCCCGTCCAGGGCAAAGCTCGGCGTCGGCAGATTGCAGCCGTCGGTGCCCCAGGCGATATCGGCTTCGTTCAGGTCCACGAGCTCGGCCATCGTGCGCCTCACGCGCTGCTGCAGCGGATGCTCGGGGCGCTCGTAGTTCGTCGTCGTCTGCCCCATGGCCAGCGCGGCCGCGAGCATGCCCGCATGCTTGCCGGAGCAGTTGCTGCAGACCGGCGTGGGAACGAAATCGCGTTTGATCCACGCGCGCTCCACCGCCTCGGAGATCGGGGGGTGGCCGCCGCAGCGCATCTCTTCTTCGGTGACGTGCGCCTTCGCGAGCATGGCGCGCGCACGGGCGATGTGACGATCCTCGCTGCTGTGCGATGCGCACATCAAGGCGAGATCCGTCTCGTCGAAGCCGAAGCGCTCGAGCGCGCCCGTCTCCAAGACGGCGAGCGCTTGCGCTGGCTTGACGGCCGAGCGCGGGAGCGTGGCGCGATGCGGGTCGCCGAACGCCAAGAGCAGGCGGCCGGCGCCGTCGACGACGGCGACATGCGCATGATGCCGGTTTTCGACGGCCGGGCCGCGATAGGTCGTCACGGCGGCTTGGGAAGCGTGAGCAGCGGTCATGATGGCGATGTCCTCGGACGGTTACATGGCGCGGCCACGGCGCCGATTCAGCGCGCGAGCCCCAGACGTTCGTACAAAGCGTCGACGCGCGTCTTCACCGCGGCGTCCATCGCGATGGGGCGTCCCCATTCGCGATCGGTTTCACCGGGCCACTTGTTGGTCGCGTCGATGCCCATCTTCGAGCCGAGGCCCGCGATGGGGGAGGCGAAGTCGAGATAGTCGATCGGCGTGCGCTCGACGAGCACGGTGTCGCGCGCCGGGTCGACACGCGTCGTGATCGCCCAGATGACTTCCTTCCAATCGCGCACGTCGACGTCTTCGTCGACGACGACGATGAACTTCGTATACATGAATTGACGCAAGAAGCTCCAGACGCCGAACATCACGCGTTTCGAATGGCCTGCGTAGCTTTTCTTCATCTGCACGATGGCCATCCGATAGCTGCAGCCTTCGGGCGGCAGATAGAAATCGGTGATCTCGGGAAACTGCTTCTGCAGCAGAGGCACGAACACTTCGTTCAGCGCGACGCCGAGCATGGCGGGCTCATCGGGCGGTTTGCCCGTATACGTGGAGTGATAGATCGCGTCGCGTCGCATCGTGATGCGCTCGACCGTGAAGACCGGAAACCACTCCTGCTCGTTGTAGTAGCCCGTGTGATCGCCATAGGGGCCTTCGAGCGCATGCTCGTACCGCGCCGTCGCCCCTTTCGACGGACGCGGCGGCGCCCCGGCGGAGGCGCCGCTCGGCTCGCGCTCCTGCGGGTGGATGAAGCCTTCGAGGACGATTTCCGCGCGCGCCGGCACTTGCAGCGTTTCGAGGCCCGGCGTCAGGCATCGCGCGAGTTCGGTGCGCGCGCCGCGCAGCAGCCCGGCGAACTGGTATTCCGACAGTGTGTCCGGCACCGGCGTGACGGCGCCGAGCATCGTCGCAGGGTCCGCGCCGAGCACGACGGCGACCGGATACGGTTTGCCCGGGTTGGCCAACGCAAACTCACGGAAGTCGAGGGCGCCGCCGCGGTGCGCGAGCCAGCGCATGATCAGCTTGTTGCGGCCGATCAGCTGCTGCCGATAGATGCCGAGGTTTTGGCGCGGCTTGTTCGGCCCGCGCGTCACGGTGAGGCCCCAGGTGACGAGCGGGGCGGCATCGCCGGGCCAGCACGTTTGAATCGGCAGCCGCGCCAGATCGACGTCGTTGCCTTCCCAAACGATCTCCTGACACGGCGGCGCACCGACCGTCTTCGGCGCCATGTCCCAGACGGCCTTGGCGAGCGTCAGCAGCTTGCCGGCATCCTTGAGCCCCTTCGGCGGCTCCGGCTCCTTCAGGGCCGACAGCAGCCGCCCGACGTCGCGCAGCGAGCGCAGCGCGGCGCCTTCCTCGGCGGCCGCGGTCTCGTCGATACCCATGCCGAGCGCGATGCGGCGCGTGGTGCCGAACAGATTGCCGAGCACGGGCATGGCGTGGCCTGCCGGTGCATCGAACAGCAGCGCCGGCCCGCCGGCGCGCAGGACGCGGTCGCAAAGCTCGGTCATCTCGAGCACGGGCGAGACGCTTTCGGACACGCGCCGCAGTTCGCCGAGCGTTTCCAGCCGGCCGATGAAGTCCCGCAAGTCCTTGTATTTCATAAGTTTCGTTGGTTGACCAGCGGTGCCGCTTCGATGGTCGGCACCCAGCAGGCGACGATTTTACCTGCGGAAAGCAAGGACGCCTTCTTTCGCGGCGACATCGCAAAATAGTCAAAACGCAAGCCGGGCGTGGTTATCGGCGCCGCGGCGAGGTTCCTTAATTACATTTTGTTATGATTCTGAGATTTTATAGCATTGACGATCTATAAAAGCCTGCTAGAATCCGTCCCACATTGGCTGCAGGGCCAAGTAGTTTTGGTAGTTTCTTGCCCTCGATCCAGCTCGAGACGCGAAGTGTCGCGTCACCGTACGCCGCCCTGCACGGCGCTCTAACGGTCCAATAGTTGTCATTGCGCCGGCGCGTTGACGCCGGCTTTTGCGTGAGAGCCACCTGTGTGCGTGCCGTCGGCACGTCGCCGGTCCTTTTGCTCCGATGTGGCTCTCCACACGGTTCGCTACCGCCAAGCGCGGTAGGGTGCCGTATCCCGGCGTTCCCGAGGTCCGACCAAGGCCCGCGACGCCTTGGCCCGCTCGACAGGCGCTTCGCGCGCCGCCGCACCCGTCGAGACGTGCCATGCTCAATGGGAGAACTGAATGAATACTTGGTTATCGTGGCGTCCCCAGGGCAGTTTCGGTGCAGCGGCTCGATCCGTGCTGCGCCGCGGGACGCGTGTAAGTCACCATCTTTTCAGCATCGTCGGCGTCTGCGCCGTGCTGGCCGGTCTTGCATTGTGGATGTGGCCGGGCCTGCGCGGCACGTTGGCGGCGCGCATGATGCCGTTCATCGAAGCCGCGGTTCAGGCGGGCCCCGCGCGGCTCTTGAGCGGACATCCGCTGCCTGCGTTCGGCACGCCGTCGCCCAGCGCGAGCGGCATGGACGAAGGGCTCTCGCTCGACAACACGCGCTACGACGGCGCGTTCGACGGCAGCGGTGCCAGCGGCCTGTCGATGGCCGCCGCCCCTGCGGCCGCGGACACGCACCTCCCCGCGAGCATCACGCCGTCGAACTTGTACTTGCTCGCGAAAATGATCTCGTCGCAGCCGGTTTCCGCCGACGCGCGCGACGATCGCGTGCTCGTCTCGGCGCGCGAGCAGGCGCTCGTCACGTCGTATCTGTCCCGCCGCTATCACGTCGCGCAGGAACCCGTCGGCGACCTCGTCAAGGCCGCGTTCGACACGGGCCGCCAAATCGGCCTCGATCCGCTGCTGCTGCTCGCGGTGATGGCGATCGAGTCCGGCTTCAATCCCTATGCGGAAAGCGGCGTAGGGGCGCAGGGCCTGATGCAGGTCATGTCGAAGGTTCACTCGGACAAGTTTCAGTACGTCGGCGGGACCGGTGCGGCGCTCGAGCCGCTCGCGAACATCACCGTGGGCGCGGTCGTCCTGAAAGATTGCATCGCACGCGGCGGTTCGCTGGCCGACGGCTTGCGGTTGTACGTCGGTTCGACTTCGCCGGACGATGGGGGCTATGGCGCCAAGGTGCTCGCCGAACGCGCCCGGTTGCGCGACGTGGCGCGCGGCCGTCAGGTGCCGATCAACGCGCCGCAGGCGCCGCAAAAGCCGGTGCTCGCCGCAACGAAGCGCGTTCAGGTCGCACTCAACGGCAGCAATGGCAGCCATCCGGCTGCGGCGCCCGCGAAGACGAGCGGCGTCAACGCATCGTCGACGCCGGCATCGGACGGCGATAGCGCCAACGTCAACGCGAGCACGCCGCACCGTGACGGCGTGCAAGTGGAATTCGGCGCCTGATCTCGCACGACTCTCGCAAGACGTGCCTGCCGCGAAATAAATAAAAAAGCACCTCGGAGCTGTCTTTCGAAGTGGGATTTGCATCCCGCTCCGCGACAAGACGACTCGCGAGGTGCTTTTTTTATGTGCCGCGTTTCAATGCCCGAACAGCCGCGCCAGGCGTTCGACGGCTTCCTCGAGCGACGCGTAGGCCGTCGCATACGACAACCGAATGTAATCGCGCGGCGCGTGTTGCCCGAAGTCCAGCCCTGGGACGAGCACGACGCCGGCATCGTGAAGCATCGCTTTCGTGAGCGCGGCGCTGTCGCCGGCCGCCGGATGCGGCACGCCGCGGCAATCGGCATAGACGTAGAACGCGCCGTCGGGCGTGACGGGCACCTTGAAGCCGAGCCGCTCGAGAGCAGGCACGATGAAGTCGCGCCGGCGCTTGAATTCCAGGCGCCTTCCTTCGTAGATCTCGATCGTTTCCGGCTCGAAGCAGGCAAGCGCCGCATGCTGGGCCAGCGCCGACGCGCAGATGAACAGATTCTGCGCGAGCTTTTCGAACGCTTCGATCATCGACGGCGGCACGACGAGCCAGCCGAGCCGCCAGCCCGTCATGTTGAAGTACTTCGAGAAACTGTTGACCGTGACCACGTCGTCGCCGAACGATAGCGCCGACACGGGGCGCGCGTCGTAGGACAGCCCTTGATAGATTTCGTCGACGATCGTGAAGCCGCCGCGCTCGCGCACCGCTTTGACGATGCGCTCGAGCTCCGAAGGCTCGATCGACGTGCCTGTCGGATTCGACGGCGAGGCGAGCAGCACACCGCGCGTTTTGGCTCCCCAGAGACGTTCGATGTCGGCGGCCGTCAGTTGATACCGCACCTCGGGGCCGCTCGGCACGAGCACGGGCCTGCCTTCCGTCGCGGCGACGAAGTGACGGTTGCACGGATAGGACGGATCGGGCATCAGCACTTCGTCGTCGCGGTCCACCAGCGCCGCGCAAGCCAGCAGCAGCGCGGCCGACGCACCGGCCGTGATGACGATGCGCGCGGGATCCACGACGAGCCCGTAGGTGCGCTGATAGTGAGCGGCGATGGCTTCGCGCAGCGGCGCGATGCCGAGTGCGCCAGTGTATTGCGTCACGCCGCGCCGAAGCGCCTGCGCGGCCGCTTCGACGACCGGCTCGGGCGCCGTGAAATCGGGCTCGCCGATTCCCATGTGGATGATATGGCGCCCCGCCAACTCGAGCTGGCGAGCTTCCTTGGCCAGCTCCATGACGTAGAACGGAGCGATCGCGTCGACACGCGAGGCGAGCTTGGTGCGCGGTTCTGCGGCGATGTTCATCTTGTTGGTTCCGGATTCATCGGCGCGCGCCGCGGGTAGCGGGGCGCGCCGATGAGGACTTGCCGGCGAGGGCTCAGCGGTTGGCGCGCCCTGCCTGTGATTCCGTGGTACGCAACTTCAAGGCGAGCTTGTCGAGCACGCCGTTGACATACTTGTAGCCGTCCGAACCGCCGAACGTCTTTGCGAGTTCGACGGCTTCGTTGATGACGACGCGATACGGAATGTCGACGTGATGCTTGAACTCGAACGCCGCCACGAGCAGCACGGCCCGTTCCACGGGCGAGAGCTGTTCGATCGGGCGATCGAGGCACGGCGCGAGATCGGCCGAGAGCACGGCGCTCTCGCGGATCACGCCGTGCAGCAAGGCATCGAGGTGTTCCTGATCGGCCTTGTCGAAGCCTTGCGCACCGCGCAGCTGGGCGTCGATTTCACCGGCGGGCGCACCCGACAGCAGCCACTGATACAGCCCCTGCGTGGCCAATTCGCGGGAGCGTCTGCGGGCGCTCTTCATGCCTCGTCCTCTTCTTCTTCGTCCTCGTCTTCGTCTTCATCGCCGCCGAGCTGTTCGAGCGCAACCGAGAGGTTCGCCATCTCGATGGCCACGCGCGCGGCATCGCGACCCTTCTCGGTCATGCGCGCGACGGCCTGATCGTCGGTGTCCGTCGTCAGCACGGCGTTGGCGACGGGGATGCCGAAGTCGAGCGCGATGCGCGTGACGCCCGCGCCGCTTTCGTTGGAGACGAGCTCGAAGTGATAGGTCTCGCCCCGGATGACGGCGCCGAGCGCGATCAGCGCATCGAACTGGCCGCTCTCGGCGAGCTTTTGCAGCGCGAGCGGGATTTCGAGCGCGCCGGGAACGGTGACGAGCAGCACGTCTTCACCCGCAACGCCGAGACGCTCGAGCTCTTCGATGCAGGCGTCGGCGAGGCCGTTGCAGACGGGTTCGTTGAAGCGCGATTGCACGATGCCGACGCGCAGGCCGTCGCCGTCGAGATTCGGTTGGTATTGTCCGATTTCCATAACAGATCCGTAGAAAGGGGGTGGCGTGCGCCGCCGCACTGCCCGCGATTATGCGCCAGGCCGCACCGGGGCGCCCGGCATCGGCACGAAGCCCGTCACTTCGAGGCCGTAGCCCGACATGCTGCCGAGCCGGCGCGGATTCGACAACACCTGCATCTTGCCGACGTTCAGATCGCGCAGGATCTGAGCGCCGACGCCATAGGTCTTGAAGTCGACCGGCCTGCGCTTGAGTTGCGCGGCTTTTTCTTCTTCGTCGAATGCTTTGAAGACGTCGACCAGATGATCCTTCGTGTCGCCGCAGTTGAGCATGACGACGACGCCGAGATCGCGCTCGGCGACTTCCTTCATGGCGGCGTCGAGCGTCCAGGAATGCGTGGACGTGCCGACCTCGAGCAGATCGAGCACCGACAGCGGCTCGTGCACGCGCACGGGCGTGTCCTGCTCGGGCGTGGGGGTGCCGCGCACGAGGGCGAGGTGCGGCGAGCCGCTCGGCTGATCCTGGTAGAGGATCGCGCGGAACGGGCCGTGAGCCGTGTGCATCGTGCGCTCGGCCACGCGCGTGACGATCGATTCGGTGCGGCTGCGGTAGTGGATCAAATCGGCGATCGAGCCCAGCTTGATGCCGTGTTGGGCCGCGAATTCCATCAGATCGGGCAGGCGCGCCATCGTGCCGTCGTCCTTGATGATTTCGCAGATGACGGCGGCCGGCGAGAGCCCGGCGAGCGCCGTCAGATCGCAGCCCGCCTCCGTATGGCCTGCCCGCACGAGCACGCCGCCGGGCTGCGCCATGATCGGGAATACGTGGCCGGGCTGGACGATGTGCTCGGCTCGGGCGTCGCGCGCGACGGCGGCGGCGATCGTGCGGGCGCGGTCGGCTGCCGAAATGCCCGTCGTCACGCCCTCGGCGGCTTCGATGCTGACCGTGAAGGCCGTGCCGTATTGCGTGCCGTTGCGGTACGTCATGAGCGGCAGGTTCAGCTGCTTGCAGCGCTCCTGCGTGAGCGTCAGACAAATCAGGCCGCGGCCGTAGCGCGCCATGAAATTGATCGCTTCCGGCGTGACGAAATCGGCTGCGAGCACCAGGTCGCCTTCGTTTTCGCGATCTTCTTCGTCGACGAGAATCACCATTCGGCCGGCTTTGAGCTCGGCGATGATCTCGGGAGTGGAGGCGAGAGACATGTCGTTGGGTAGGGTCGGGAAAGCGCGTATTTTACGCCACGGCGGCCGGTCCGGCTTTCGCACCGTTTCCGATGGGGTCATGGTTCGCTCCAGAGGCGCAAGAGGTTGTGGTAGCAGCCGACCAGATCGCGCCGGGCCAGCGTGTCGGCCTCGGTTGCGTTCAGGCGCTGGATCGCGTTGTCCATGTCGAACAGCAGGGCGCGCTGTGCGTCGCTGCGCACGAGGCTTTGCACCCAGAGAAAGCTGGCCACGCGCACGCCGCGCGTGACGGGCGTGACGCGGTGAACGCTGCTGGCGGGGTAGAGCACCATGTCGCCGGCCGGCAGCTTCACCGCGTGCGTGCCGTACGTGTCCTCGATCACGAGTTCGCCGCCGTCGTACTCGTCGGGAGAGGACAGGAACAACGTGGCGGAAACGTCCGTGCGCAGCTTGATGCCGTTCGGCAGCACGCGCACGGCGCCGTCGACATGATTGCCGAATGCCATGCCGCCTTCGTAGCGGTTGAAGAGCGGCGGATAGACCTGGTTCGGCAATGCGGCGCTGATGAATCGCGGGTGGCGTTCGAGTGCGGCGAGCACGATGTCGCCGAGCTCGCGCGCGATCGGCGTGTGCTCCGCGATCTGCTCGTTGCGCTTGACGGGCGCGCCCGAGTAGCCGGCCGTCGCGCGGCCGTCGACCCAGGCGTCGCCCGCGGCGTCGAGCCGGCTTCTCACGATTCCTATCTGTTCGGCGTTCAGCACGCCGGGGATCTGTAGCAGCATGACGATCTTTCCTTGACGGGGAAGGGGGCCACCGGGTGCTGCTCGGCGGAGCATGTTCGGGCCGCCCGGCGGGAGGTTCGCTCAGAGCCGATACTCGAACGTCGCGAGCAGCGTGCGGCCGATGCCGGGCACCGCGCGGCCGCCGTCGGATTGGATCAAGGCGTCGTAGTAGAACTTGTTGGTCAAATTGAGCAGGTTCAGGCGAACGTCCCACTTCTTCGCGTGATAGGCGGCCATCGCGTCCCAGCGCGTGTATCCGCCCACTTGCACGTAGTTCGTGTTGGCCGCATAGCGCGCGGACATATAGGTCGGGCCGCCGCCGATCTCCCAATGCGGCGAGAGGTTGTACGTGCTCCACAGCGTCAGCGTGTTGCGCGGGGTGTTGGCTGGCGTATGGCCTTGCGTGCCGTCCAGCGCGCGCAGGACCATCGCATCCATATAGGTGTAGCCGCCGAACACCTGCCAGTTCGGCAGGATATGGCCGGTCACGCCAGCCTGGAAGCCGCGCACGCGGATGTCGCCGTTAAGTGTGTATTCGCCCGACGACGATTGCGTGCGCGCGTTGTCCATCTCTTCCTGGAATAGCGCGGAGGTGACCGAGAGCGTGCCGCCGAGCAAGTCCCACTTGCCGCCGACTTCATACGACTGGGTGTGCTCCGGCGCGAGATTCTGCGTCAAGTTGGTGACGGTCAGGGCTTCGAGCGAGGGGTCGAACGACGTTCCGTACGAGAAGTAGTACGACTGCCAATCGGTTGGTTGGTAAATCACGCCGGCCCGCACGCTCGTGAAGTAGTTCGTTTGAGCCGCATAGCCCGGTGCGTTGACGGTGTTGCTGATGTGAGCTTGGAAGCGATCCCAGCGCAGGCCGCCGATGACTTTCCAATGCTGGCCGATCGAGACCGTATCGTTCAGGTACACGGCGAGCGACGTCGCGCCGGACGAGGCATAGTTGCCGACCGACTGCGTGACGTTCGCGGGTGTGCTCTCATAAACGGGATCGATCAGCGATACGACCGGCATGTTGTTGCGCGTGTATTGCTGATTGCCGTAACGCTCGTAGCCGAACTCGGCGCCCGCGATCAAGTCGTGGCCGATCGGGCCCGTGGCGAATCGATAGCGGACCATCGAGTCGTTGCTGATCGAGCGATTCTGGATCACGCGGTCGTGGCTCTGCAACTGCACGTAGAGGTCTTGCAGCGGGAGCGAGGTGAAGTTGCCGTTCGAGAGTGCGGTGCTCGAAGCCGATGGGCCCGTGAGCACGGCACGGGCGGCGCTCTCGCGCGCATCGGTCATCGAGTGAGAAATTTGCGTCTGGTTCGATATCGACAGCGAATCGGAAATCTTGTGATCGATGCGCGCTCTGAGCGACTGCACGTCCTGGATCGTGCGATCGTCGGTCAGCCCGTAATAGGTGTGCATCGAAGGCGCGAATGCATGGCCGTTGATCGACTGCACGCCGTAGTCCGGCATGTCGTAGTTGTGCTGAACGAGGGCGGAGATCGTGACTTCCGTTGGCGTGCCGATGCCGAAGCGGACGGACGGCGCAACACCGTAGTCCTTGTTCTTCATCTCATCGCGCGTCGAGCCGATCGACTGGCCGAATGCATCGACGCGGAACGCAGCCGTGTCCGTCAGCGGATGGTTCAGATCGACCGAGGTTCGATAGCGGTCGCTGGTGCCGATCGTCGTCGAGATTTCGCCCGATGCCTTGAGCGTCGGCTGCTTGCTGACCTGATTGATGACGCCGCCGGTCGAGCCGCGTCCGAACAGCATCGACGAGGGGCCGTACAGCACGTCGACCGACTCGAGATCGAACGTGTCGCGATAGTACTGGTTGCGATCGCGGAAGCCGTCGAGGTAGATGTCGTTTTGCGCCGTGAAGCCGCGCAGATTGATGTTGTTGCCGATCTGGCCGCCTTCGGCACCGCCGATCGTGATGCCCGGCGCATTGCGCAAGCTGTCTTGGAACGACGTGGCGCCTTGCGATTGCATGAGGGCTTGGTTGATCACCGTGACCGATTGCGCGATGTCGCGCTGGGCTGTCGGCACCTTGCCGCCGACCGAGGATTTATCGGTGAGGAAGTCGCGATGCGATTTGCTGCCGCTGATTGCGATGGTAGGCAACGCCTCGCTCGACGATGAAGCTGCTTGCTGCGGCTCCGAGGCTGCCGCATCTTTCTGCGGCGAATTGCCGGGAGCGGTAGGTGCAAAAGCCACTTGCGCGTGGGCCGCGAGAGGAATTGCCGTGTGTAACGCGAGCGCCAATTGGAACGCCCCCGGAAGCGCCCGCGCGAGCGGTGTCTTCGTCAGCATGTAAGAAAACCCCTGTGTCGATATGGGCTCGGCCGCTTGCCGGCGGGAGCCGTTTTTTTGACGACGCGCGCGACGCGCAATCGAAGTTAATAATACAAATGAGAACGATTATCATTACACATTGGGCCGGGGGTTTCAAGAAAAATCTGGACGAGCCGATCTGTCAATCGAGTGCGGCGTGCGACGCGGCCTCGTCCGTCGAAGCGGAGTGGGGCGAGCGAATGAGCACGAGCAGCGGGATCGCCAGCAGCGTGGCGATGAACATGAGCTTGAAGTCGTCGACATAGGCGATCATGGCCGCCTGCTGAGTGATGCCTTGATCGAGCAGGGCGATGCCGAGCTTCGAGCCCGATGCGAGCAGTGTTCGAACGGTCGAATCGAACACGGTGACGTGCGCGGCCAGATCCGCATGCGACACCTGCGTATAGCGCGTCATGAGCGTCTGCACGATCGAAATGCCGATGCTGCTGCCGATGTTTCGCATCAAGCTGTAGGTGGCCGTGCCGTCGGCGCGCAATTCCGCCGTCAACGTCGAAAACGTGAGCGTGCTGAGCGGCACGAACACGAGACCGAGCCCGAAGCCTTGGATGACGCCGGGCCATACGATGTCGGACGGCGACAGCACGATCGTGTAGTGCATCATCTGCCACAGCGCGAGCGCGGAAATGCCCATGCCGGCGAGCAGCATCAGGCGCGCATCGACGCGGCGCAGCAGCTTTCCGGCGAGCAGCATCGCGACCATCGTTCCCGCACCGCTCGGTGCCGTGACGAGACCGGCCGTGGCGACGGGATAGCCCATCAGATTCTGGAGCATGGGCGGAATCAGCGCGCGCGTGGCATAAAGCACGGCCCCCACGACGAAGATGAAGAACGTGCCGACGGCGAAATTCGGATCGCGCAGCAGCTCGCGCTTGAAGAACGATACTTTGCCGGCCGTGGCCGTATGGACGACGAAGAATGCGAAGCTGATCGCCGCGAGGAGCGCTTCCGTCACGATCTCTTTCGAGCCGAACCAGTCCAGTTGCTCGCCGCGGTCGAGCATCGCCTGCAGTGCGCCGATCGCGAGTGCGAGCGTGGCGAAGCCGAACACATCGAACGTGACGCCGTGCTTGGGTTCCTTCGCGGGCAAGAACGCCGCGACACCGGCCAAGGCAAGCATGCCGATCGGCAAATTGATGAAGAACACCCAGCGCCACGAGTAACTTTCGGTGAGCCACCCGCCGAGCGTGGGCCCGATGATGGGACCGACCATCACGCCCATGCCCCAGACCGCCATCGCCTGGCCTTGCTTCTCGCGCGGATTGACGTCGAGCAGGATGGACTGCGACAGCGGCACGAGCGCGGCGCCGAAGACGCCCTGCAGCAGGCGCGACACGACGATTTGCGCGACCGTCTCGGACAAGCCGCACAGCGCCGATGCGACGGTGAAGCCGACGATCGATAGCGTCAACAGGCGCTTCACCGTGTAGCGATCCGACAGCCAGCCCGTGAGCGGTGTCGCGATCGCCGCGGCGACGATGTACGACGTCAGCACCCAAGTGATCTCGTCTTGCGACGCCGAGAGGCTGCCTTGCATGTGCGGCAGCGCGACGTTCGCGATCGTGCTGTCGAGCGTTTGCATCAGCGTCGCGAGCATGATCGAAACGGTCAGCATCGGCCGATTCAGCGGCGGGCGCGGCTTGGCGGCGGAAAGCGGTGCATCCAACGAGCGTCTCCTGTGATCGGCGAGGAGCCTTGCGCGATCTTCAGTTAGTAAGCATGCTTATTATAAGTTAGTGCATGAGATGTGTTCGAACCGAGGCATTGAAAGCGGCGTGACTCGCTCCCCTATAATCCGCGCATGGACAAAAGCTACGAGAGCCGGCTGAACTTTCTGATTTCCGACGCGGGGCGGTTGTGCGGGCGTCTGTTCGACAAACGGGCGAAGCGGCTCGGGCTGACGCGCGCGCAAAGCCGCGTGTTGGCGTACCTGAACTGGAAGGGCGAGATGAACCAGGCGCGTCTCGCCGAACTCTTGGAAATCACGCCGATTTCATTGACGCGGCTGCTCGATCGGATGGAAAGCTGCGGCTGGGTGGAGCGCGTCGCCAGCGGCGAGGACCGCCGCGCCTTCGTGATTCGTTTGACCCGCAAGGCGCGCACGATTTTCCCGCGCGTGCTGCAAGTGGGGGACGAGGTGGCGGAGGAGGGATTGCGTGGGCTGTCGGCGCAGGAGCGCGACACGCTGATCCATCTGCTTCAGCGGGTGCGCAACAACTTCGGTGAGAGCATCGGCGAAGACGCCGACTAGCGCGCCCTCACCGATTCGGTGAGGGCGGCAAAGCGGGTGCGCGCAAGCCTCGTCCTTCGCGCACCTCGGGTAGCTCATTCAAACGACGGTTTCGCGCTCCGGCGTCGCGCTGATCTTGTGAAGCGAAAGGTCCGCGCCGTCGAACTCGCTTTCATCATCGAGCCGGATGCCCACCGTGGCCCGAAGCACGCCGTAGACGATCGCACCGCCGGCCGTTGCAACGACGATGGCGGCCAGGGTGCCGAGCACTTGCGCCGTCAACGAGACGCCGCCGACGCCCCCGAGTGCCTTCGCGCCGAAGATGCCCGCGGCAATGCCACCCCAGGCGCCGCACATGCCATGTAGCGGCCACACGCCGAGGACGTCGTCGATTCGCCAACGGTTTTGCACGCAAGTGAACATATAGACGAACAGAACGCCGGCGACGATGCCGGTCACGAGCGCGCCGATCGGATGCATGACGTCGGAGCCGGCGCAGACGGCAACGAGCCCCGCGAGCGGGCCGTTGTAGGCAAAGCCCGGATCGTTGCGTCCGGCCAGCCATGCGGCCAGCGTGCCGCCGACCATCGCCATCAACGAATTGACGGCGACGAGCCCGCTGATTTTATCGATCGTCTGTGCGCTCATGACGTTGAAGCCGAACCAGCCCACGGCGAGCACCCACGCGCCCAACGCGAGGAACGGGATGTTCGACGGCGGGTGCGCTGCGATGCGTCCGTCGCGTTGATAGCGGCCGCGGCGCGCGCCGAGCAGCAGCACGGCCGGCAGCGCCACCCAGCCGCCGAACGCATGCACGACCACCGAGCCCGCGAAATCGTGGAACGGTGCGCCGAGGGCCGCCGTCAGCCAAGTTTGGATGCCGAACCGGTCATTCCAGGCGATGCCTTCGAAGAACGGATAGAGGAAGCCGACGAGGACGAACGTGGCGCACAGCTGCGGATTGAACTTGGCGCGCTCCGCGATCCCGCCTGAGACGATGGCCGGAATCGCCGCGGCGAACGTCAGCAAAAAGAAGAAGCGAACGAGGGCGTAGCCATTGTGCTCGGCGAGCGTGGCGGCACTGCCAAAAAATTGAACCCCGTAGGCAATCGTGTAGCCAATGAAGAAGTACGCGATCGTCGACACGGCGAAGTCGACGAGAATCTTGACGAGTGCATTGACCTGGTTCTTCTTGCGAACCGTGCCAAGCTCGAGGAACGCGAAGCCTGCATGCATCGCGAGCACCATCCCGGCGCCTAGCAACAGGAAGAGTGTGTCGCTGCCCGATTTCAGGTCATTCATGGGTCACGTTGTGAGCAAAAAATAGGCGCAGTATGCAAGTCTCGTACCAAGTCGGGGAATCGGTGTTCGCATATGGGGCGGAGCCACCGTGGGACGGGCATGGGCGCACCATAACGAAGCGACGTCGTTGCCGCTTGGGGAAGAGCGCGCGCTCGTGACTGGTGCGTCGGATGCACATGATTTGAGCTGATGCACTTTTATGGCGCACGAACGGCGCACCAGTTCGAGGCGTCCCTCAGCGCAACGGACGTAGGCGGCGCAAGAGGCGCCCGTTCGGCGACCATCCGAGATTGACGCCGAGGCTGGCCAGTACGATGAGCCCGACGCCTAATCCTTGCAGGGGCGTCAAAGCCCGTCCGTACACGAGCCAGTCGACCAGAACGGCAGTCAACGGATAAATGAACTGAAGCACGGCGATCGCCGATACGGGCATCTTCGGCACGGCGCCATAGATCAGCGCATATGTGAGCCCCGTATGGATGACGCCAAGCCCCGCCAGCCACCCCCACTGGTGAAGCGCTATGTGCGTCGTCGCGCCGGATGGCGCCAGCCACGGCAGGCTGATCACGCCCACCGCGCATTGGATCATCGTCAGCAAATGCGGCCGTAGATCGCCGAGTGCCTTTGCGATCAGCGTGACGCCGGCGTAGAGGACCGATGCGATCAGCGTGAACGCGATGCCGGTCAAATAAGCCGAATCCGCGGACAGCGTATTGCGACCGATGCCGGCTGCCAGGGCCAAGCCGACGAACGCGATACCGATCCACGCCAATTTTGCGGCGCTGACGTGCTCGCGGAAGACGAGCGCGCCCAGCAACACGACCCAAAACGGCTGGACGTGGAAGACGACCGTCGACACGGCGATTCCGACGCGCTCGAGCGAGCCGAAGAAGAACACCCATTGCGAGACCATCAGGACGCCGGACAGCAACGCCAAGCCGATCAAGCGGCGGCTGAAGCGTTGGCTGCGGAAATAGCCCTTCCATGCGCAGTACGCGGCCATCGTCGCGAGGCCGAAGACGCATCGATAGAACACCGTCGTGACCGGATCGAGCCCCGCTTGTTCGACGAAGACTCCCATGGTGCCCATCAAGACGGCGGCGACCGAAAAGCCGAGCACGCCCTCGCGAGAAGAAGGGCGTTGTCCGGGGACCGAGTTCTGCATGAAGACTCCTTGGGCGGAGCCTCAGTATCGCGAGCTTGATTTGCCAACTCAAACGAATAAAACTTACGCCACTCATCAGCTGCATTGAATAATTCGATCATGTCGCCCGATTTCGATTCCGATCTGCTCAAGACCTTCATCGCCGCCGCCGAACTGGGCAGCTTCACGAAGGCCGCTCAAGTCGTCTTCCGTTCGCAGGCCGCGGTCAGCATGCAGATCAAACGGCTCGAGCGCATCGTGGGCAAACCGCTATTCGTTCGCGATACGCGCAATCTGTCGTTGACCCGCACCGGCGAAACGCTGCTCGAGTACGCCCGCCGCATGCGCTCGCTGCAGGACGAGGCTTGGGCGGCCGTGGCGCGGCCCGAAATTTCGGGGCATGTCGTGTTGGGCGGCCCGGACGACTACATCTCTTCGTTGCTGCCGCCCGTGCTGCGGCGCTTTTCCGCGATGTATCCGGCCGTGGAAGTCACGGTGATCTGCGCTCAGAGCACGGCGCTCGCACCGATGCTTGCGGATAACCTCATCGATCTCGCGTTCGTCACGCGTGATCGCAGCCTGCGCTTGAACGGGGATTTCATCCGCCGTGAGCCGATGTTGTGGGTCGGCAAGCCCGACGACCCGCGCTTGTGGCAGGCGCGTCCGCTGCCGGTCGCGCTCTATGAGCCCGGCTGTATGGCCCGAGCCAACACCGTTGCGGCGCTCGATCGGGCGGCACTGCCTTATCGTGCGACCTACAGCAGCGCGAGCATGCTGGGTGTGCTGACGGCCGTGGATGCCGGGCTGGCCGTATCGGCCTTGGCTCGTTGCAGTATTCCCGATCGGCTGAGCGTGCTCGCGGGGCGGCATGGGTTGCCGGAGATCGAACCGCTCGATATCGTCGTCGCGCGCAGCGCAAAATCCAACCGCCCGACCTGCGATTACCTGGCTGCGCAGATGCAGCAGGATTTGAGTCTGCCCATCGCCGAGCGCCGGTTGCACGCCGAAGAACTGAAAGCGGATTGACCCGCGCGGTCGATCGCCTCAGGCGCTCGACCGCCTCCCATCAAAATCCAGACGAATTGCCCATGCGGGCTGCCGCCGCGGGGGGCGGATTCTTGCTGCTCATTACATTCCTAACAATCGGCGTTCATGCGAGCCGGCGCGCCGGCCATCAACGGTTACACCGTAACGCGCGGATACAAAGCAGTCGTTTGGCGGAGCCGCCGAGCGTCTAGTGTTCAGGTTTGTCGCCCATCTGAAAGGATGTGTGCAGCCAAGCTGTCAGGAATCGTTGACCCGATTTCGGCCGTTTTCCGCCGCTCCGAGCTCGACCCTTCAAAGGTTCAACCATGGAATCCTTCCCGCTGTTCGTCGTAGGTTCGCCGAGGTCGGGAACGACCTTTCTCTGTTGCGTGCTCAATGCTCACCCGCTCATTCATTTGACGAACGAATGCCGCGTGTTTGCGCTGCTCAAAGACACGCTCGACGTGGGCAGCGCACGTCCGGACCTGCTCAGCCCGCCGCTGCGCGATCGCTTCCTCGCGTTCAGCCGCCGCACGCTGGGTGGCTGGATCGAGCGTTTCTACCGCGACGAGCTCGACATCACCACCCCGATCTGGGGCGACAAACATCCTCCCTACGCGGACCCGACGCTGCTGTCGGGCCGCATGGGCTGCGTCGAACGCCTGCCGCGTTCCGGTTCGGGTTTGCGCCTGATACGCGAACTGCTGCCGACGGCGCGGTTCATTCACATCCACCGTGATCCGGGGCGCGTGGCGAACTCGCTTGTCCGCAAGCGCTGGATCGGCGCGTTCGACGATGGCGTGCGTGTATGGGGGCAATACGTGACGGAGATTCTCGATTTCTTCGAAGAATTGCCGGCCGAGCAGCAACTGACGATCGCGTATCGCCACCTTGTCGAGGACTCGGATACGACGGCCGAGCGCATCGGCGCCTTTCTCGGCTTGGACGACGCCTCGCCCATCGGCGACTTCCTGACGTCCCAGCGCCGCGAGCCGACGCCGTTCAGCGAGCCGGTCACCGATATGGCGGACCTCTATGTCGTGCCCACCGCCCCCGTGAGCGACGAGAAACTCCTGAGGCTCGCGGGGCGAGCGGCAACGAGTTTGGGGTACGTGGCGGCGTGAGGGGAAAGAGCCGCCGGGCCTAGCGGTGTATCGATGCTTCAATCCATGGGGCGGCAAGTCGGTACGATGTTCAGCAGTGCCGGCCAGCGCTGGCTCCAGTCGCTGTCGTGAGCCAGGCCGGGAACGGTCAATGCCTGCGCGCATCGCGTGCCCGTGGCGTCGACGAAGCGCTCGGCCACCGACGGCGGGACGACATCGTCCTTGGCTCCACTGAAGTGCACCTGTGCAATGCTGGCTACCCGGTGGGCGAAATCGATCGCATCTTCCGACTCGGGCATCGGCGATACGTCATGCAGTCGATTGACGAATTCGTCGTCGAGATTGCCGGCCACCGTGCGAATCGAATCGACGTCCGTACGGCGCGCCGCAATCAGTACCGCAACGGCGCCCCCTCCCGAGTAACCCACCAACTCGACGGGCTGTCCGGGCGTGAGCGCGGCAAAGCGGCTGACGGCCGTGTTCATGGACTCGATGACGTCTGCCGCGAAACGCTTGCCGGTCCAGTAGGCAACGGTGCATCGCGCGTTCATCGCCATCGGCGTGAACTGGCAAGGGCGGGCCAAATAAACGACGTTCGGCGCGGGGTCCTTCGCAGCGAGCGCGAGCCCCATCGCTTGGTGCGGTGTCGGATCGAGCGCAGGCTCCGTGCGCGAGAGCCACGCGGCACCGTCGCCTTCGATGTAGACGCGCAGCGGCTTGCGAGGCTGCGAGATGCGCGAAAAAGCCGTCAGCACGAAGGGGCCGGCATCGACGAGTTGGCGGCGCAGGTGAGCTGGTTCGGCGAGCGCATTCGCGTGCGCGTCGGGATCGAGCGCGGCGCATGCCGACAGCGCGCCCAGCAACGAAACCGGCGCGAGCACCATAAGAAGAGTCCAAAGATGTCGCACCCTGGGTAACATCCCATCCGGCGAGACGGCTGCGCGGCGGTACGCGATGCGATGGGACTGGTCACCGTACCGGCGTGCGCGGCGGCGCGGCAATCTCATTGCACTGTCCATTGCGTGAGCTCGGCGGCCATCCGCGAAACGACGCCGCTCCAGTCCGTACGCGTGGCCTGACGAAACAACCGCATCCGCGGATACCATGGGGTATCCGTTCGCTCGAGCAGCCAGCGCCAGTCGGGGACTTTCGGCAGCATGACCCATACGGGCCGCCCCAGTGCGCCCGCGAGGTGGACGGGAGACGAATCGACCGAAATCAACAAATCGGCAATGCAAAGGATTGCCGCCGTGTCCTCGAAATCGCCGATTTCGTCGGACAGCGACAAGAGCCGCATACCGTCGGGGGGTGTATCGGCTTGCGTGGCGGCAGGGCCTTTTTGAATCGACACGAAGCTGACGTCCGCCTGCGCGAGCGGTGCGAGCTCGGCCAGGTTCAGCGAGCGGTTCGCATCGTTGGGGTGGGTGGGCCGCCCCGCCCAAACGAGTGCGACCAACGGGCGGGGCAGGGCAGCCAACCGCTGTCGCCATCGCTCGACGCGCCGCGGGTCCGGGCTCAGGTAGGGCATCGGCCCGGGCAGATCGTCCAGACGCAGCCCCAAGGCCATCGGCAAGCTCATCATCTCGCAGTGCATGTCGAACGCGGGCGGCAGGCTCCCGCGCTCGATGATCTCGTCGAAACCCGTGCCGCGCCGTACGAGCGAAAGCGATTCGGCGTTGATTTCGAGGACGACCCGGGCACCGCTCTTTTCCTTGGCCCGCGGCACCAAGCGAGTGAACTGGAACGTATCGCCGTAACCCTGCTCGTCGTGAATCAGCAACGTTTTGCCGGGCATGGCGCGGCCGTCCCAGCGTGGAAGTTGCACCTTGCGCTCGATAGGGGCCGTATGCGCGAGGCTATAGCGGTAGCGGTATTCGCGCCAGCCGCGTTCGAACTCGCCCGAGAGCAGCAAAGTCTCGGAGAGGTCGAACCGCGTCGGGAGATCGCCCGGCGCATGCTCCACCAGCATTTCCTGGATCGCGCGCGTCTCGGCGATGCGTCCTTGCGCACGAAGCGCCGCCGCGAGCAGCTTCCAGAGTGCGAGCGGTCCTCTGCCCGAGGCCAGATAGGGCCGCACGATCGCCTCGGCCTCCTCGTAGCGTCCCGACGCGAGCAGCGGACGAATCCGCAGTTCGACGGCGCGGATATCGCTGTCGGGATCGGACATCACGTCGCCTCGACGCCCAGCACCTCGAGCAAGGGACCGAGATAGCGCGCATGGGCTCGCCAGCGGCCCTTCGAAGTCGGGTAGATCGGCCGGCGCACTTGGTTGACGCTGGCCGTGCGGACCACTCGACGGTTGCGGTGAAAGTCCAGGCAGGCATCGTCCCACGGCAGCCCGAGCCAGTCGATCAACCGCCGCGCTTCGCCTTCGAGATCGTCGACCACCGCCTCGTATTCCGTTTCGATGAGCACCTCGCGAGGCAGCAGTTCATGCCAATGCGCCATCAAGCGTTCGTAACGGCGGTAGAACGCGCCCAGCTCGGCGAGGTCATAGGCAAACGGCTGGTGTCCGGCGAACAGCTTCGTGTAGCAGGACAAGCACGTATCGACCGGGTCGCGTCGAACATGGATGATGCGGGCGCCCGGCAGGATCAGCGGGATCATGCCGGCATACAAGAAATTGCCCGGCATTTTGTCGACGACATACGGTCGTCCTCCGGCAAGCGGAGCCACGCGGGCCAAATAGGCCTGCGCGCACTGGCGCAATCGCTGCTCGGCGCCGGGCTCTCGGTCGAGCGCAACGACGCAGTCGGGGAATGGGCCGAGTTCGTCGATCGACAAGCGCAGCGCGGACAGCTCGCCCGCGCCCGTCACCCGCGGGTGCGACGAGAGGATTTGTTCAATGAGCGTGGTGCCCGAGCGCGGCATGCCGATGATGAAGACGGGCAACGTCGACGGTTGGCCGAGCCCCGCGAGCCTGCCGTACCGTTCCGGCGTGAAAACCGCCCCGATGTCTTCCATCCAGCGGCCGATTTGGTCGCCGTCATAGTCGAACGAAGCACGTTTGCCGCGGTTGCCGGTTTCTAGATGACGAAACGCCCGTTCCGGATCGTCGATGTCGAAGTAGGCTTTGCCGAGTGCGAAGTGCGCCGCGATGCGATCGACGAGCGGGCGTCGTTCGCCGTGAGCGAGATACGCCTCCAGCTTTCCGATGTCGGGATCGTCGGCAGTAAAGGTGCGTAGCTCGGCGCGTGCCGCGAGCGCCTGCGCGGATTCCGGGAACTGCGCGAGCGCCTGCTCGAATGCCGCCAGCGCTTCGTCGCGGCGCCCCGCCTCGATCAGCAAG
The DNA here is from genome assembly GCF_051953955.1 of Trinickia sp. GTDB lineage: Bacteria > Pseudomonadota > Gammaproteobacteria > Burkholderiales > Burkholderiaceae > Trinickia. The sequence continues at coordinate 46,593 of NZ_JBQCIF010000019.1, forward strand.
GTGGCGCGTCCCACTAGCGCCGCCTCCGCTACCGTGCCGGGCAATGTCGCCGCCTGCTCGTAGGCGGCGAGCGCTTCATCGGTCAGGCCGAGATCTTGCAACGCCAGCGCAAGCGTGTACTGCGCCTCGGCGTTGCGCGGCGCAAGCGCCACGGCATGCCGCGCGATGACGAGCGCCTCGTCGATATGGGCGATCTGTCTGAGCGCCTTCGCGCGCGCAGTGAGCGCAGCCGGATGCTCGGGAGCGAAAGCGCCGAGCATATCCAATGCGCGCAGTGCCGCATCGTGGCGTTGGCGGGACATCTCGACATCGGCCAGGTTCAAATACGCGTCGACGAGGCGAGGATTCAGATCGATGGCTTCCCGCGCATGCCGGGCGGCTTCGTCGTAGCGGCCTTGTGTCGAGAGCAGGTAGGCGAGATTGCTGTGCGCTTCCGCATAGGATGGATTGAGCGCGAGCGCCTCACGATAGCAAGCCTCGGCGCGGTCCATCTGCCCGAGTCGCCGCCACGTATTGCCGAGGTTGTTCCGAGCGTCGGGCCACTCGGGATTGAGCGCGATGACCTTCTCCAAGCACGCGCGGCTATGCTCGAGCTTGCCGGCTTCCTGCAGCACGATGCCCAAGTTGTTCCATCCGGACACGAGCATCGGGTCCATTGCGACGGCGCGCTGCGCGGCTTCCTCGCCTTCCGGCAGCATGCCCTTCTGGCGATACATTTCCGCGAGATTGCTGGAATAGACGGCCGGTGCGCGCGGGGCGAGGCAAGCCTGCCTCAGGTGCGAGATCGCCAGATCCAAGTTGCCGTAGGCATGGGCCATCAGCCCAAGCAAATGAAGGGCATCGGGCTGGCCCGGCCAGGCGGCGAGCACGCGCTGCGCCAGCATTTCGGCCTGCTGCGCTTGGCCTGCGTTCCAATGCGCGTAGGCACGCGCAAGCGCTTCTTGGATGCTGATGTTGTCTTGAGGGGCGGCTGTGCTGACCATGCCCGACATATTAGAACAACTGCCGCAGACGCAGGCTGCCGGCTTGCGAGACGAAGCCCGGCCCGAGCTGGACGTTATAGCGCGCGGTCAAGCTCAGATTGCTTGCCTTCAGCAGCGTGATGCCTGCGGTCAGCAGGGCCGAGTTCGTCATGGGGCTCGTGCCGAGCACCGTGAAGCTGGTCTGGCCGCTCGGATCGGCAGCGAACGAGGCCGTGGTGAGCGCGCGCGTGTTGTCGTACTCGTGTCGCCACGCAACGGTCAACTCGGGCACGAGCACACCATAGGACGTCGGCACCTCGCGGTCGATCTTTGCGCCGAGATCGGTGGTGACCGAGGTGAGATGCGTGGCGCCGACCGACAGCCCAGCGCCGTTGCCCCCCGATTCGGTGTAGGCGTTTTGATGCAGGTAGCTGTACGTGAGGCTCGCGAGCGGCGTGACCGTGGCGACGCCGAGCGCGAGCGGATAACCGATCTCTCCTCGCGCGACGTACTGCTGACCGCTGAAGCTACCGTTGGCTTGCCCCGAAAACCCGGGAAAGTTGATCAGGCGATTCGTGTCGTAGCGCTGAACGATGGCGCCCGCGGACAGATTGGCGTACCACCTGTTCGCTACGTAGCTGCCATAGCCGATCAGGCCGTAAGCGTTGATCCGAGTGTTGTCGCCGGCGGTGTCGCCCGTATTGTTGACCGCCGTGTTGCTGTAGCTGAATGCGCCGCCGACCCGCCACGCCTGCGAGACCGCGCGATCGACACCGAACAGCAGGCCGCCATAGTTGGCGCTGTATCCGTCCACTTGATTCCGCTCGTTCTGGCTTGCATGCCCGCCGAACGCTTGGCCCCAGACGCCCCAGCTCGGCGAGCCCTCGCCGGTCGAGATGCCGCTGCCGTACCGTTGCGCGAGGCGCAGCCCGTTGGCGTGGCTCGAGATGATGTTCAGCACGTCTAGGGTTGGAGCAGCCGCCGCGCGGCTCGAGGAGGTCTGCGACGTCGGACTGAGCTGCTTGCCGGCGGCGTTGAGCGCTTGGCTCGAGCCGCCCGCTTCGAAGGCGAGCGAGGCGTTGTACAGGTTGAGCAGCGCCGGGTCGACGCCCGTGTAGTTTCTCAGCCCGGTCAGCGCCGATACGGCATTGGGGGCGGTAGCGACGACCGGTGCGGGTGTCGGTGTCGATGTCCCGGTTCCCGTTGCATTGGCGAGCGTCAGGACCAGATCGCTGTTCGAGCCATTGGCCACGGCTGCGCCGGTGACGACGAGCCCGGTGACGCCGGCGATCGAATAGCGCAGCGTGCCAGCGTTGTAGTTCGTCCCGGTCCCAGCCGCGTCGACGACGACGAAGCGCTGGCCCGCCGCGAATCCATAGGCATTGAGCTTTTGCAGCGTCACGGCGGAACCGCTCGCGATATTGGCGGTGCCCGAGACGACGAGCCGGCCATAGCCGCTATCGCCGGCGATCGATCCGCCTGCGACGGCGCTGTCCGCGACCCCGACCAATAGCGTGGCGGCTGCACCCTGCGTGTAGTTGCCGGTGATCGCGATGGGATTGTTGACCTGAACGGTGGCGCCCGAGTTATTGACGGCGTGGCTGCCCACGTTGATTTGGTCGTTCAGCAGCACGTTGCCGGAGCCAAACGCCACATTGGACGAGGTATTCGTGATGGTGCCCACGTTCGCAGCGGCGATCCCGCCGCCGAGGCCCGTCAGCGTGCCGAATACCGCGCCGCTGCCGCCGCTGATGCTCAGAGCGGTAGATCCGGTGTTATGGATGGCACCTGCGATCAAGCCGCTGTTGCTGATCTGACTGATCGTGCTGGTGCTGTCGATATTGATGGCGTTGAGCAGGCCGGTAATCGTGCCGCTGTTGATCAGCGAGCCTATCGTTGCGCCGGCCAGCGCGAAGACGCCGGTATAGGGGCCGCTCGGGAAGCCGGTCACCGTCTGCGTGGTCGCGCCGCTGATGAGGCCCGAGTTGTTGATCGTGCCGATGGTAGCGGACTGTGCGACGACGCCGGAAAACGTGCTGGTGATCGATCCGGTATTCGTGAGCGTGCCCAGGTTGGCGCCGCTACGGATAAGAACGCCGATTTCGTTGGTGATCGTGCCGCTATTGTTCAGCGTGCCGATCACGCCTGAGTTTTCGCCGAGCACGCCATAGCCGACGATCGTTCCGGTGTACGTGGACCCTTTGATGGTGCCGCTGTTCAGGATCGTACCGATGCTGCCGCCGGAGTTGTCGATGCCGAATATGCTGCCGCTGACCGTGCCGCTACCGGCGAGCAGGCCCATGTTGTTGATGGTGCCGATGGTCCCGGAACTCGTGTTGTAGATGCCTCTCCCGGCGCCGGTGATCGTGCCGGTTGCCGTGTTGGTCAACGTCGCGATGGTGCCGCTGTTGTTGATGCCGGCCGCGATGGTGCCCGCAATACCGGACGTGCTGATGAGCCCGCTGTTGTTGAATGTGTTGATCGAGCCGGTGTTCCTGATGCCCGAACTGCCGCCGACGAAGTTACCGACATTGTTGTTGGTCAGTACGCTGATGGTCCCGGCATTGACCATCCCATACGTGATGCCCGCGATGGTGCCGCTGTTGGTGAGCGTGCCTAGCGAGGAGCCGGTCGACAGAAACGCGGTCGCGGTGTTGAAGTTGGAGAGGACGATATTGGGGTTGATCGTGCAGTTGCCCGACGACCAGCCGACTTCGGTGGTGTTCGAGCTGATCGTTCCGTTGATCCCGCAGTCGGCTTTTGCAACCAGCGGCGCGATGCTGGCGAGCGCACCGGCAAGGGCCGCCGCGATTGCGCGTTGTCTCGAAGGCACGTTGACGCGGTTCATGAGCACTCTGATCGTTGGAGAAGCGGCTATGTGAAAATTCTATCGACCCCCGAATACTATTCAGAGGAATCGCGAAATTCAACTGCGGAATTCTCCCGATTACGTCTGTTGGCCGAGGCGCTTTTTTCGCAAAAAGGCCAAAACGCTTCGACCGATCGAGGCATAAAAAATCGACGCGAGACTTGAAAATGCGTGCCGAGGGTTGTCCAGCGGGCCTCCTCCGCGTCGGCACGCTTGCCGCCTCAGAGGCGGATGGGCGATAGGCCATCGAAATCGATGCTTATCGGGTGGAAATGTCGCACTGTATTCCGTCAGGCAGTTGTAACGTGTTGCCGGGGAAAAACACCGATTGACGCGATGATTATGTGGTGTGATTAAATTGAATTCCGACCCCGATATGCACCACGATGCGGTGCGCGGGTCGCCTGCGTGAATCACGGCTTATCGCTTGCCAACGGATGCAACGGATGAGCCGCCGCATCGACGATTTTCTCGAAGCCGCGCAGCACGAGGCCCGACTCGCGCGGAACGCCCAGCATATTGAAGGAGCAAATTTGCGGGTAGCGGTTTTGCGCATTGCCCCGGAAATTATCTGGATTGAATAGTGGACTGACGTGCCAATATAGCCAGTAGCCGCGCTCCCACAAGAACTCGATGAGCGCGCGCGAGTGGGCGACCCGATCGTTTTCGACGTACAGCAACGGGCGGTCATGCGCGAGAATCCGCTCGCTACCTTGCAGGACTTGTAACTCGAACCCTTCGACGTCTACCTTCAAGAGGCGGACGGTCCGCCCGCGTGTCATATCGTCGAGGCGTACGCACGGCACCTCGATGCCGTTGGTCAACGGTTGCGCGCGGGCCGACACCGCGCCGAAGTTGCCCGCGCGGCGGTAATCCGGGGCAGGAAGCCAGACCGTTCCCGGTTGCGCCGCGCAGGCAAAAGGCCACGCGGCCGCATTGTCCGTGGCGTTCAGCGCGAGATTGGCGCAGAGGTTCTGGAAGACGAATGGCTGCGGCTCGAATGCCATGATGTCCGCTCCGGCGGCTTTGGCCGCCTTCGCGAGGGGCACCGTCTGGCTGCCGATATTGGCGCCGACTTCCACGACGGTGCCCGTCCCGTCGATGCATTGCATAAGCAACTGCGTTTCCAACTCGGCATATTCGCCGTATTGGATCAACGCTTGGCCGACATATTCGTCGAAGCGGTTGGCAAGCATCGTGCCGTGTCGCGTATCGACGAGAATGTAAGGATCCGCGGCGTTTGGCATCGATTTGACCGGGCGGTAGAAGTACGCATGATAGTCGACACGAACGTGATCGCGCACGATGCCGCTCGACTATCCGAGTGGGCGCCTCACACTACGCGCCGCGCACGCCGACATAGATCGAGTACACGGACGTGCTGGCCGCGATGAAAAGACGATTGCGCAGCGGCCCGCCGAACACGAGGTTCGCCACGGTCTCGGGCACGAGCAGTTTGCCGAGCAGCGTGCCGTCGGGTGCGTAGCAATGAATGCCGTCACCGGCGCTGGTCCAGACGTTCCCGTGCTCGTCCGCGCGCATGCCGTCCGGCACGCCCGGCGCAACGTCAGCGAACACGCGCCCGTTGTGCAAGCGGCCGCGCGCGTCGACGTCGAACACTCTGATATGGTGCGGGCCGTTTTCGATATGCGATGCGCCGGAGTCGGCTACGTAGAGCCGCGTTTCGTCCGGCGAAAATGCGAGGCCGTTCGGCTTCGCGAAGTCGTCGGCCACGCGCTCCACCTCGCCGGTTTCGGACGCGACGCGGTACACGTGGCATGCGCCGATCTCGCTCGGCGCGCGGAAGCCTTCGTAGTCGCTGAGGATGCCGTAGTCCGGATCCGTGAACCAGACGGAACCGTCCGAGTGCACGACCACGTCGTTCGGCGAATTGAATCTGCGGCCGCCGTGACGATCCGCGATGACGGTGATGCGGCCGTCATGCTCGGTGCGCGTGACGCGCCGCGTGCCGTGCTCGCAACTCACGAGCCGGCACTGCCGGTCCAGCGTGTTGCCGTTGCTGAAGTTCGCATTCGTGCGAAACACGCCCGTGCCGATGCCGGGCACCCAGCGCATCATGCGGTTATTGGGAATGTCGCTCCACACGAGAAATTCAGCGGCCGGCAACCATACCGGCCCCTCCGCCCACATGCAGCCGCCCGCGAGCTTTTCGAACGGCGCGTTCGGTTGGAGCAGCGCACGAAAACGCGCATCGTGAATTTCGTATTCGTTGGGATTCATTGTCTTTTCCGGAAGTGTTTCACGTCGGGACCGTCCGGGGCGACGGCTAGCCTCGGCTGACCCATATACTAGTCTCATGAAACCGACCGTAACGCTCGCCCATCTCGAAGATGCGCATGTCGCATTGTTCGAAGGGAAGGGGCGCTGTGAGCGGGGGATTGTTTGCGGCGAAGCGCCGGCCGATTTGCTCGATGATGAAGCGAAACGGCCAGCGGTAGCGAAATGCTATTCGTTATTTCGAAGCGGTGCTCATCGGAGCGCCCGTATATTTGAGTTGCTCGATCTCCTGCGGTCCTGTCTCAGGATCATCGAGCGTTGGCGTGATGTGGCCGACGAACAAACCCATGCTTACGGTGGTCCGCACGTATTTCGTGTCACCCGCGTGCAGCATGAATTTGATGTCCCGCTTCACCTCGGTCGAAGTCGAGACCGTGTACTCGCCCGGCTCTTCATCGACGAAGAAGAAGCCGCCGGGGATCGAGCGTCCGACGACCTTATCGTTGAGCTTGATTTCAGGCTGGATTGCCGAGCCGCCAAAATTACCCGGACGGAAGAAATAGATGCGGCCATGATCGGGGGCGAGGGTCGGGATGGCTGACGCCACGTCCTTATACTGCGGGCCCGACGCGCAGCCTGCCGCGAGCAATGCCGCTCCGGTTGAAATCAGTAGCGTTCGATAAAACTTATTCATTCATTGGTCTCCATCAACCAGAAATGTGCCCGGCGGTGCGGCCCCTATCTTCCGTCTGTCCCGGGCACTCTTGGTTTACGGCGTTGCGATGTGGATTCTTTAGTGGTCCGCGCCATGGGCTGGCGCTGAGGAACGGCGTTGACGGATGGCGATACCAGATGACGGTATCCTTGCGGAGGATTTCGACTTTCCTGTGAGTCATTTCATTGTATTTTTCAAGAATTGGCCTGCATTTGCCGTTATCTCACGTTCGCCCCTAACTTTTCCCTCTGTGCCGGGGATACGCCCTGATGTCAACGATGAAAGTCGATTTAGCCACCCTCTATCTCCTGGTGATCGGGACGTTATTAGCCAGTTCCGCCATGACGTATTGGGAACACCTCTCGCATCCTAAGCGGGGAAAGGAATTGCGAACGCTGGCGGCTGGGTATGCCACGCTCGGAATCGGTTGTGCATTGGCTGCGTTTCGCCGTGAACTGCTGGGCGCCACAGGTCCCGCTGTGAGCAACCTGGTGATCTTGGGCGGTTACCTACTCGTTCTGCACGCCGTGGCCATGTTCAACGGGCGTCGGCATCTTGCGAGCTCGATCGGTCTATTGCTGTTGATGGGGCTTGCATGGGGCGCGGCTGGCGTGCGTTGGCAAGTTGCCGTATGGCTCTATGTCAGTGCCATTCCCATCGCATTGACCTCCGCGATGACGGCCCTCGAGTTGATGCGAACCGGTGGAATGCCCGCTGTCCAGGCTCGGCGCGTCGCGGTGGGGGTGACCGGCATCCATGCGCTGTTTTACGCCTCCAGAGGTTTCGTCTTGCCGTGGTTGGTCCCGACGTTCGGGGTGCATATCGTGTCGATTTCGAGCAGCATCACGATGTACGAAGGCGTTCTTTACTCGGTGATTTTGCCGATGACGCTGCTGCGGCTAACCCGGGAAGAAGTTCATGGCGAACTGTTGAAGGAGTCCCGCACCGATTACCTGACTCGCTTGGGCAATAGAAAATTGTTTTTCGAGGAGGGAGAACGGGTGATCGAAGAGTCCGCGTTGCATCGACGCCATGTCACGCTGCTTGCGTTCGATCTCGACCACTTCAAAAGAATCAACGATCGCTATGGGCACAAGACGGGAGACGAGGTTTTAAAGTCATTTGCTGAAACGGCTCGATTCGTCTCGGGTCCCGACGCGATTCTTGCGCGAATCGGCGGCGAAGAATTTGCCGCATTGCTGCCAGGCTACGATCGCCACCGCGCCAAAGAACTAGGCGAGACCATTGCCAGCCGATTTGCCGCGCTGTCGCACAGCGCTGAAGGTGATCAGATTCGCGCCACCGTCAGCATCGGACTAGCTGAGTCCGATCCCGAAACGGCTTCGCTGACCGACCTCCTTTCAACTGCGGATCGGGCGTTATATCGGGCGAAGTCGCTCGGCGGCAATCGGCTGGAACAAACGCCGACAGGTTCGCTGCCGGCCCCTGCCTAGTTCCCAGCGCGAGGGCCATTGGCTAGGGGAAGTGGCGTGGTTCTCGCCGGCGGTGTAGCCATCCCAATAATGGTCCCGTTCGAAGTTCGACGATCGATCTCTACCTGGCCTGCGTGGAGCGTAGCGGGTTGCGAGGCGATTTCAAGATAACTACAGTCACAGCCGAGATTCGCCGCATCTGCGGCGAAGCCGTAGGGCGATGAGTGACTGCAGGAGAGAACGTTTGAAACCGTCTGAATTTCACATTGGCCTCGAGTTCATGTGCGGCCCTTACTGGTGGCGCTGCACGGACGTGGGCATGCGCACGATCGTCGCGATCCGGCTGATCGAGGAAGACCCGGTTTGGTACGAAGGCCCGCCTTACATGGTCGAAGAGGTCGTGCTCGACGAGAGCGAATTGGACGACGCGCATCTGACCGAAGAGGCACACGTGTTGGCGTCGATCGAAGCCTATCGTTCTTCGGGGCACCCGGGCTTCCCCCATGAGGTGGTGAGCCGCATGATGGACGAACGTCAGGGGGTGGACCACTACCCGAGAAAGCGCCTGCTCGATTTCGACCGAGTGCGAGAGGATGGCGAGATTCTGCACCCCTATGCCGGACGCAAAGATGGCAGCGGGTGGGTCATCCGGCTCTATCTGCCTTTTACGAAGCAATGGGCCGAGTTGGAAGAGGCGGAATTCATCGCACTTCCGCTCTCCACGCCCGAGGCGGTTCGCCGGCGTGCGGATTCCTGCCGAGGGTGAAGCAAACGCCGGTTATCGGCTTTCGGTGCCTGGGTAGAGCCGGCAATGGACGGTGCGAGAGGCGGTTGAGCCGCCGAACGTCATTCAGAGGCGGGACTCAACGGTATCGGGCACATCGTGAGCGTAGTAGCGCACGTTTGCATAGTGCTCTCTGGCGAACGAACCCTTCGCCGACCAGTTGATGTGGTTGTGATAGCTTGCTTCGGCCACTTGCGGGCCATGCGCCGCCAAGCGCTCGACCGTTGCGGTCTCGGACGGGCGCACGATCACGATGTGGCCGCTTTGTTTGGGATCGGGGTTGACGTACACGCCAACGACGAACCAGCCCTGATTGGCGAGAGATTGGACCTGCTCGAGGGACGCTACCCGATGCCAGCCAGCGCGGCGACCGGCGGAACTGTCGAGCCATTCGCCTTGTGCATTCGCCAGCAGGTTCAACCCGTGTTGCGGCGGCCGCATCAAGTACACACCGATGCGCAACGACATGCCCGCAACATAGGCGCTACAGTGTGTTTCGCTATCTCGGCCGTGCCATGCTTCAGGCATGTCGGGTATGCCGGTTCGCCAGTCGATGTGGCGCTTGTACAACCAGAGATGCTCCACGTCGGAGTCATCGATCAACTGCAACAGGCGGCGACCGGCAGCGGTAACCGGACCGCAGCACGGCCCGGATTGCGACACGGTTACCGACGGCAACGGGGCTTGCGGCGTGTCCGATGCGCATGCGCCGAGCCCCATGGCAAGGACGAACAGGCTAGCCGGGCCAAACTTGGTGATATTCATTTCTTGTTTATTTGCTTGTGTGAAACGAGTTGACCACGACAAACATTCCCAGCCCACGCTCGGTTACCGGTTCGCCGAAAAAGCGCTTCAATGCCTCGGGAAAGGAAATGCACATGCTAGCGGTTTGCCGAAATTTGGCAAGCCGCTGGAGACCGGCGAGCGCTTCGAATGGACACGGTAAGATGACGGCCACCTCCTTACAGTGGACGCGCCGCGATGCAAGTTTTGGTAGATGCAGATGCTTGTCCCGTCGTCGTCAAGGACATTCTTTTTCGGGCTGCGCGGCGTACCAAGGTGTGCGTGACGCTGGTGGCGAATCAATATCTACGCACGCCGCCTTCCCCCTTTATCAAAGCGCTGCAGGTGCCAGCGGGGTTCGATGCCGCGGACAACCGAATCGTCGAACTGGCCGAGTCCGGCGATCTCATCGTTACCGCCGATGTACCGCTTGCAGCGGCGGCGTTGGATAGGGGAGCCTATGTCCTCGATCCGCGGGGAAATTGGTTTACGCGCGAGAACATCCAAGAGTATCTGACTATGCGAGACGTGATGGATCAGCTCCGCAGCTCAGGTGTCGCAACCGGCGGCCCGACGGCCTATGCCCCATCCGATGGCAAGGCATTCGCTGCGCAGCTGGATCGATTCCTCGCGCGGCGGGGGCCGGCGCCTGCGGGCGTTTGACGGCGCGTCCGCAGCAAGCGCGTCGAGACCTTCGGTCAATTCCGCAAACAGATTTCGCTGCTTCATTGCTCGCTTCACGTCGTGACCTCTCTTTCCAGCAGCGTTGCGCAATGTACTGCCTGCCGCAGGTCCGCTCGTATGTCTGCGAAGAGATTTTTAGATATGTTCATAAACGACCTTCGTGCGATGTCCAAGAACGTTGCCGAGTTCGGCCGCGAGACGTGCGTCGATCATCCAATTGTTGAAGCCGAAGCCAAGATTCCCGAATGCCCAATCGAATTCGAGGAATGTCCAGTCGACGATCGGCGCCGAGCGAGCGCATGTGGGACACGCTAGCGTGTAGTCGGCCTCGCCCGAGTGCCATCGCTCGACTGCGTCGCTCCACGGCACCGCGTCTAACTCGTGATTGGCTTTGCACTGCGGACAGCGTATCTGCTCGCTGTTCGCGCCTGAGTGAAACACGGTGCGCTCTACCGTGACTTCTACGCCGCAAAGCTGCGAGTCGTCGGGGATGTACGCCGACCAGGCTGCTGCTTTGGGCCCCGGGCGAAAGAGATCGGCGCCGCTCAGGGCGCATTCGCCATCGGGAATCGATTCCGCAATGCCCTGTTGGGCCAGCCATCGGAGGCCTTTTTGTGCCAAGGCCGGTGCATCTTCAAGCGTTGCTTCGAGATCGACTACCCAACAGATGTTATCGCTCACGGTGACGGGCTCCTCGGTATGACGTGGTTTGCAGTGGTGGGCTTGCGAACCCGATCATATCCGTCCCGAAAATGGTAGCGCTCGGCGAGGGATGGTCGATGGCCATTCGGCACATGGAAGGCGGTAGATGATGACGAAACGATCCTTACTTCTGTTTGCACGATGCTGCCGGCATGAGCGACTGCCGAGCGTCCTTGAGCAACAGAAGCAGTTGCTTTTCTTGCGCCGGCGAAGCTTCAAATCCGAAACGCAGATAGAAGCGCTCGGCATTCTCGTCGATCGAGTGTGTCAGCAGAGCACGAACCCCAGCTTGTTCCGAAATGGCGACGGTACGTCGGATCGCGTCTTGTAGCATGCCAATTCCGATGCCTCGCCCCTGGTCCCGCATTACGACCGCCAGCCGTGCCAGGATGACAACAGGAATTGGATAGGCTCCCATTCCTTTACGTACTCGGTCGCGGTTGGGGCTTCGGCCGGCTTCATTCTTACCAAGGAGGCGATGGCACGGCTCAAGGTGCAGAAGGGCGATACGGTGTATCTGACCGAGGCGCCGGAAGGCGGCTACCGGATTACGCCGTACAACCCGGACTTTGAACGCCAGATGAAGCTAGCGGAAGAGATCATGCACGATGACCGCGATATTCTGCGGGCGCTGGCCAAATGACAGCGTGGCGCTGGGTGCGCGCGGATCTGACTTATGCCGTCCATGATCGCCAACTTGCCGAACATGGGGGGCTCGATGGCGTGCGAGACAAAGGGGCAGTGGAGTCAGCACTGGCACGGCCGCAGAATCTCGACGTTTATGCGCGGGCGGACGCAGCGGCACTCGCCGCCGCATATGCCTATGGGGCAGCGCGGAATCATGGCTTTGCGGACGGCAACAAGAGAACTGCGTGGGTAGCTGCGCGCATCTTCCTGGCAGACAACGGCTATCGATTGAAGTTTGATCCGGCCGACGCCGTTAGGACCATGGAAATGGTCGCTGCTGGCGCGCTCGACGAAGTGGCGCTGGCGGAATGGTTCCGGCAACGAATCGCAGAGTAAGTAGATGCGATTTAACTCGAAACTCCCGCTGGTTTAACGAGTTAGGGGCGTCCCACGGGCGCCGACCACAGAATCCTTTCGGTGTACCGTGCGATTGTGTTGAGTCTTGCTGGAGAGGCTTGTCCCGCAAGGCGGGCGATTCAGCGGTGCTTGCGTATACCGTCAGAAATACCGTCGTGGCGGGATGTCTTCAGCGAGACGTAGATAGACGCGAATGCTGACGAGCTCACCATCCGCCAAACAATCGGTCTAGCGCCGATATGATTTCATCCTGCCGATGTACGAGCGAGCTAACCGGCTTGGTCAACGCACTGCGCGGAATTGCGGCAAGCGTCGGAGTATCGAGCATGCACTCAATACGCTCGATAACGAATACGGGGATTAGATCGGGCGGAAGCGGTACCGGGGCGATCCGGTCCAATCGGCGGAGCGGGATGACCACGCGGGTTGCCAGCCCGGACAGATGATTTCCTTGGACGTCGACCACATAAGGCGTACCGGGGTGTCCACTGGGGTTGGGGAATACGTCGAAACGGGCCATCAGAACGTCCGGTAATGACCAAGCGGCAGGCCGTCGCGCTCGACCATGTCGTTGTAAGCCCGGATAAAGTCTGCATATTTGATCGCCCACTGGCGATCCTTCTCCGCTTGTACGGCCTGCCGGATCGCCCGCTCACACGTCTGCGAAAAGTTGATCCCGAGTTCCTTCGCGTCCTTGTAGACGTCCTCCGGCAGGCTGATGTTGGTAGCCCGGCGTGGAATGGTGTCAGTTGTCGTGTGCCGCATGCTCGCCCCTTCAATGTGGGAATTTATGCGCATTATAATCCACATCAAAGTGTCGGTCCGTGATGCTCATGTTTATAGGTCCGAGGGTCCGCCTCTGGCGCCTATCGCCGGCCCTGACGATGCCCGCCCGGCGGGCATCCAGCGCTTGGCGGAGACAGCCGCCCGCGTTGTCCCTAGCCGCCGGGCCGAGCATATCTAGCAGCGCCTGCAATTGGCTTTCGGTCACAGGAAACAAGCGCTGTGGCACACATCGCCCGGACACTGGGAGCAAACGTCGACTCGGCCACGCGCGCCACTGAATGTATCGTGGAGGTCGCCAAGGACCTGCGCGGTTATTCCGGGCCCTGAAGCGCAGCGCTGCGGCCGTAGCTATCCGCCTCGGTCACTTTTCCTCAAAAGGGCAGCCAACTCCACATTCATGAACGTAGTGCATGTCCGAAGAAGTCCACGACACGGCGGGCGGTTTGCTGATGGACCGCGTCCCGATCGATTCCCGAACCATCCTTGCAGACCGTCGCGAGCTGGTCGATCATCTGCGGAACGCATGTGTCGAGGAAGGTGTAGTGCGAGGCGCCTTGCACCATTGTAATGTCAGAGGTGGGCAGCAATCTGGCGATGCGGCGAATGTTGGTATCAGTCGGCGCGGTTATATCGGAGGTTCCTGCGGTCAGAGACACTGGAATCCTGACGTCAGCAAAGGATCGTCCGTCGAATGCTTCTCCTAAAGCCGGGGCGATCGCGAACACGGCCTTGATCCGTTTGTCCTGATACGATGCGCCGGCTTTGGCGATGGAGGCTCGCGTCTCGGGCGACATGACGGCGGGAGCTGGATCCCCGGCAACGGTCCCGATTCGGTTCATTTTCGGTGGGTGGCAGATGGCATCTGCCGCCGACGAACGACAGAAGCGCCTGAACGCCCTTAGGTCGGTGCGCGCTCCCGCCAGTTCTAGAACCGTGTATCCACCCAGAGAGAAGCCCACTGCGCCGATTCTTTGGCGGTCGATGTGCATGCCGAATTCCGGATCGCTCAGCAGTGCATCCAATACCTCGCTGACATCGGTGGCGCGTTCCCACCAGAGCATGAAACCCTCACGCGTCAACGCGCCGAGCGCATTATTGCCCGGGTGATTGACGCCGGCCACGATATAGCCGTTGACGGCAAGGGCGGACGCCAGCCAGTCGAGGTCATTTGCGCTGCCGCCGGTTCCGTGCGAGAGCAGAATCAGCGGGTATTTGCACGCAGCCGCTGAAAGCGGGGCGCCCCACGCAATAGGATGTCCGCGAAAAACAGGATGTCCCGGAGAGCCGATATCGTGTGGCCGTTCCAGGATCCGGGCGGCGACCGGGTACCAGAGCGTCGTGATGAGCCGCTCGGTTTTTGCGCCCCGCCAGTCTCGCGCGGCGCTGGGCGCGAATTCCCGTTGCGCTTCTCCGACGTGATAGGCAGTCGTGGCGGATTCGTGCGCACTTGCCGACATGAGCGCGGTAACGAATACGGCTATCGAGGTCAGAGTACGCAGCATGCTCATGCCTCTCGAACCGGGATCGCAAGATCGGTCACGGATTGGTGCTTCAAACCCGACAACGGCGGATTTCTGTACAGTTCGAGTGCTGGTCGGCCGTCGCTCAGGTAGCCGCTACGCGGGAGCCAGCCGTTGAAAAGTGCCCGGAACGTCGGACCGATCAACGCATAGGGCCCCACAAGCCGGGTTGACGCGTATAAACCGCCTTCGAGGCAGATGGGTTGGATCGCGCCAACGGGCTTCATACCAGAGGAAGGAATGATGCCGGCGAAATATCGAAAGCCGTCGCGATGCTCGGGATTGCCGATGCATAGGCCGATGACTTGGTGTTTCTTAGCGGATGTCGCGTCGATGCCGAGTAAGCGCAGCAGCAGTCGGTAGGTTTGCCCGATGGTAGCGGTCGGTCCATCGTGGCTAAGGCACAGTAAGGGTCGATGCCGGCAGCTCGACGGTCGCGACCCGTGTGTCATCCGCCACGATCTGCCCATCGTCCAACTTGTTAGCGAGCGGAACCGGAGAGGCCGAGACATCCCCCTGCCGGGAACGGAAGGTGCCCGGACTGACGCCGGCGAATCTCCGAAACGCCCGTGCAAATGCCTGCGCACTGTCGTAGCCGACGTCCGAGGCCACCGATGTGACGGAGTGGGTGCTATCGGTCAATCGATTTGCAGCCTCCGCCAGTCTCAGTCGCTGAATGGTCTCCGCCACGGTTTCTCCCGTGAGGCTCTTGTAGACGCGATGGAAGTGGAACGGCGAAAAATGGGCGATTGCCGCGAGGCTTTCGAGGGTATGTTGACCGCTTGGCTCTGCGAGAATCGCCTCGACGACACGAGCGATTCGCCGCCGGTAGTCCTGTTCGGTGGCTGATTTCATGGTGAAACAAGCTTAGCTTGTCCGTGCACGATAACCGGTGCAGAGTTTGCGGATTTTTCCCGGACTTAGTCTAAGTGCTCGGTCGGCAATGCTGTGTCGGTGGAGCGGGCGGTAGGTGGGTCCCCAGAATTGACTGCTATATGGCGGCGCGAAGGCAGCCTAAAGCTTGGCGGCTATCTCAGGTTGCTCCGCGAATCATGAGCGGCCTATGGACGACGCCGCCGACAACATCCTTTCGACATACCGCGCAATCAAATCGACCTCCAAGTTGACCTGATCGCCGGCTTTGACGTGCTTGAGCGTCGTCACTTGCACCGTATGCGGGATCAGATTGATCGAGAACTCGGTGCCGTCGTCGCGATCGTCGACGCTGTTGACGGTGAGGCTGACACCATTGACCGTGATCGAGCCTTTGAAAGCGAGGTACCGCCCGATCTCGCGTGGTGCGAGCACGCGCAACTCGTGAGACTCGCCGACGGGTGCAAACCGCACGACGGTCCCGAGCCCATCGACATGCCCCGACACGATGTGGCCGCCTAAGCGCTCATGGGCCGTCAACGCTTTTTCGAGGTTGACCTCCCCCGGCGCTGCAAGGCCGACGGTGCAGTTGAGGCTCTCGCGCGACACATCGACGTCGAACGTGTGGGCCGTCTTCTCCACCACCGTCATGCACGCGCCTTGGATCGCGATGCTGTCGCCAAGCGCCACATCCGTCAGATCGAGCGTTCCCGCATCGATCGTCAGCCGCACCCCGGCTGCGTCGTCGGCGCCGAGCGGCTTCACTGCTTCGATGCGGCCGACGGCCGCGACGATTCCCGTAAACATCGTGTCTGTCCTTATGTGTGTTCAGTGAGGCATCGACGGCGCGAGCGATGGCGATGGCAATGGCGCTTGCAGTCGTGCCAAGATCCGCAGGTCGTCGCCCACGCGGTCTATCGAATGAAAAGCGAGTCGCATCCGCTCGTCGAGCGCCGCCGGCGCGGCAAGGTCGAACATGCCGGCCGAGCCGGCCCCGAGCAGGCTCGGCGCCAGGTAGATCAGCAGTTCGTCGACGCATCCCTCGCGCAGCAACGAACCATTCAGCTTATGTCCCGCTTCGACATGCAATTCGTTGATGCCGCGCTCGCCCAGCACTTTGAGCATCGCCGGCAAATCGACTTTGCCGCGCGAGTTGGCCAGCGACACCACCTCGATGCCGCGCGCCGTCAGCGCTTCGGCTTGCGCCGCGTTGCGTTCGTCAATGCCGGCGCAAAACACGAGCGGCGGCGCGCCGTCGAACAGCCGCGCTTGCAACGGGACATCGAGCCGGCTGTCGACGAGCACGCGCAGCGGCTGACGCGGCGTCTCCACGTCGCGCACCGTCAACTGCGGATCGTCTTCGCGTACGGTGCCGATGCCCGTCAAAATCGCGCAAGCCCGCGCACGCCAAGCATGGCCATCCGCGCGTGCGGCTTCGCCCGTGATCCATTGGCTCTCGCCGCTCGGCAGCGCGGTGCGGCCGTCGAGCGATGCGGCGACTTTCATCCGCACCCACGGCCGCTTGCGCGTCATACGCGACACGAAGCCGATGTTCAGCTCCCGCGCTTCATGCGCGAGGAGGCCGCAGCGCACGTCGATGCTGGCGTCGCGCAGCATGGCCAAGCCGCGCCCCGACACCTGCGGATTCGGATCTTCCATCGCGGCGATGACGCGCTTGACGCGCGCATCGATGAGCGCATGCGCGCACGGCGGCGTGCGGCCGAAGTGACTGCACGGCTCGAGCGAGACGTAGGCCGTCGCGCCTTGCGGATCGTGGCCGCGGCGCCGCGCGTCTTTCAGCGCCTGCACTTCGGCGTGATCCTGGCCCGCCGGCTGCGTAAAGCCTTCGCCGATCGCCATGCCGTCCTTGACGAGCACGCAGCCCACGCGCGGGTTCGGCGTCGTCGTATACATGCCGCGCGCGGCGAGCGTCAGCGCGCGCTGCATATGGATGAAGTCGGCTTCCGAGAACATGAGCGGTGCGCGCTTAAACGGCTTGCGCCGCAAACGCACCGCGCGCCGCTTCGATCGTCGCGTCGAGCACGGCGTCGTCGTGCGCGCTCGACACGAAGCCGGCCTCGTAGGCCGACGGCGCGAAATAGACGCCCGCTTCGAGCATTCGATGGAAGAACGTATTGAAGCGCGCGATGTCGCTGCGCGACACGTCGGCGAAGCTGGCTGGCACCTGCTCGGTGAAGTAAAGGCCGAACATGCCGCCTACGGCATCTGCACTGAACGTTACTCCCGCATCGCGCGCGGCGGCCGCCAGGCCTTTCGCGAGTCGCGCCGTTTGCGCGGCTAGGCGATCGTAGAAGCCTGGCGCTTGGATGAGCTCGAGCGTTTTCAGGCCAGCCGCGACGGCGATCGGGTTGCCTGACAGCGTTCCAGCTTGGTAGACGGCGCCTTCCGGCGCCAGCAGCGCCATGATGTCGCGCCGGCCGCCAAAGGCCGCCGCCGGCATGCCACCGCCAATGACCTTGCCGAGGCAGGTGAGGTCGGGTGCGATGCCGTACATCGCCTGGGCGCCGCCGAGTGCGACGCGGAAGCCGCACATGACTTCGTCGAAGATCAGCACGGCGCCGTGGTGCGTGCACAGGCGCCGCAGCGCTTGCAAGAATTCGGGGTTGCCGCGCACGAGATTCATGTTGCCGGCCACCGGCTCGACGATGACGGCCGCGATCTCGTCGCCGAAGGCGGCGAAGGCTTCTTCCAGCGCCTGCGTGTTGTTGTATTCGAGGACGGTCGTGTGCTTCGCGATGTCGCTCGGCACGCCGGCCGACGTCGGATTGCCAAACGTCAGCAAGCCGGAGCCCGCCTTGACGAGCAGGCTATCGGCATGGCCGTGATAGCAGCCTTCGAATTTGACGATGCGGTTGCGCTGCGTGAAGCCGCGCGCGAGCCGCAGCGCGCTCATCGTCGCTTCCGTGCCGCTCGAGACGAGGCGCACTTTCTCGATCGACGGCATGAGCTTGCAGATTTCCTCGGCGATTTCGATCTCGGCTTCCGTGGGCGCACCGAACGAGAAGCCGTCGGCCAGCACGCGCTGAACGGCCTCCAGAACGTCGGGATGCACGTGGCCGACGATCATCGGGCCCCACGAGCCGATGTAGTCGATATAGCGTTTGCCCTCGGCGTCCCAGAAGTAGGGGCCTTGCGCGCGCTTGACGAAGCGCGGCGTGCCGCCGACGGACCGGAAGGCGCGCACGGGCGAATTGACGCCGCCCGGAATGGTGCGTTGAGCGCGTTCGAATAGAGCTGAGTTCGTGGACATGGCTTTGGCGTGAAGTTCGACGAGTGCCGGTGGCGAAGGCGCGCCAAGCGTGCGCGGCCGGCGTGATGTGTGGGATTGTACCGAAAGCGGCGAGGGGACGGCCGCGGCTGGCCGTTCGGACAAGGAGGCTGGCTTCAAGCGCAGAGAGGGCTGCCGCACGGGAAGGCGGCCGTGTGCCGAGACGGTCGGCCGCCTATCACCGGATGATGGCCAAGAAAAAAGCGCCCCGAAGGGCGCTTTCAAAGTACTGCTCGACGCGATCTTCCGGCGGGCCGAAGCCCAGCCGGATCATGCGTTGCTTATTAGAACTTGTGGCGGATGCCAGCGACGACGAGCGTCTGCGAACGGCCGCTTGC
>NZ_JBQCIF010000020.1:0-49923 GCF_051953955.1 Trinickia sp.
CCGTTCCACAGCCTGCCTTCTACGCTGCTTCGATCGAGAACCATGAGAACCGACAAACGGCGAACCCGACATTCCATTTAGCCGAAAGCGGACATTTGAACTTAGCCCACACCCGGACATTTGAATCCGGATTTGACAGGCTGTGTAGCGGCTATATGCAAATGTCGTGTTCTAGCCAAATAGAAATGTCGTAGCTGGCGGTTGATCGGTGCATGCTGGACCCCCTCGTGACGCGCTTGCGGAGTCCATCGTGGTCAACAACACCAATGGCGGGATGATCAGCATGAGCATGCGGGAATTTGGGGATCGGATGCACGCGCCGGCGCACGATGCCCATTCGGTGACATTTCCCGGTGCAATGACGCGATCGTCCCCGCCACGGCTAGTCTTGCTTGATCCCTTCCGCCTGGATATGCAGCTTCGTGAGCATGTCGAATCCGAGTTTGCTTCCCACGTCGATGCCGAAGTCGGCACGATTGAATTGCGCGCTTGCTTCGACGCCACAGACCTGGCGCTTGAAAAAAGGATTGATGATGCACTTGAACGACTCGATTTTCAGGTTGACCGACCGAGTCACCCCATGCAGCGTCAACATCCCGATTACCTCGCTAGGCCGATCTCCATCGAACTCGATTCGGTTGCCCGTGTAAGTCGCATGCGG
The DNA here is from genome assembly GCF_051953955.1 of Trinickia sp. Classification (GTDB taxonomy): domain Bacteria; phylum Pseudomonadota; class Gammaproteobacteria; order Burkholderiales; family Burkholderiaceae; genus Trinickia. The sequence goes on from NZ_JBQCIF010000020.1 coordinate 662, forward strand.
AAAGTCGTTGGTATCTAAGCCGTCCCTGCCACGCAGGGTTTTGTCGAGCAGCGCGTTGCCCGTGTCGATCGACGACGGATCGATGGAAACCTCCACCGTGCCCGTCTTCTTCGCCAGATCGAGCGTCACCGAACCGCTCGATTTCGTAAACTTTCCGCGCCAGATCGATACGCCGCCGAAATGATCGACCGCGAAGCTCGGATACGTATGTGTCGGATCGAGTTGATAGGTCGTGGCGAACGCGGTGCCCGAGCATGATGCGGAAGCCGCGATCACGCCGGCCGCGACGAACAGGCTTCGTTTATTCATAGTCTCCTCCTGGTTTGTAGATGGGACGGCACTTCAAAACTTCGCCGCGACAAGGTGGAATTTGATGGACACTTCATCTGCGACGATCGACGTATCTTTCCACTCGCCGGTGCCGATATTGAATTGCGAGCGCTTGATCGGCAACGTACCGTCCAGCGCCTGCGCGTTCTCGCGCTGCGTGAACGTCACCGGCACCACGACGAGTGCGGACTTGCCCTTGATCGTCAGCTTGCCCGTGACGTCATACCGGTTGCTGCCGGCAGCGGCAATGGCGCTCGACACGAAGGTCGCTGTTGGATAGCGCCGTGCATCGAACCAATCCTTTCCCACGACCTGGCTGTCATAGCTTGGATCGCCCAAATCGTAGCTGCCGACATCGACCGCGATCTGGGCGCTGCCGGAAGCTGGCTTCGCCGGATCGAAGCTCACTCGCGCGCTGAATTTCTTGAAGACGCCCTCGATGGGAACGTTCATCTGCTTCGATACCGCCGTGATCGAGCTCTTGCTCAAATCGACTTGGGCGTGTGCGCCGCACGGCGCCGCGACGGCGAGCGCCGCAAACGCGGATGCCACGCAGTGGTGAAACAATGGCTTCATTTGAAATCCTTGATTACTTGAGGAAAGGCAGCATGCGCCGCAGCAACCCGTCGCGGTCGATCCACTCGTGTTTGACCGCGGCGGCAGCATGGCCGAGTACGAGGACGAACAACGCGTAATCGAGCACAATATGAACAGTCTTGAGCCACGCTTTGAGCGCGGAGTCGGGCGCGATGAGCTTTGGCAGCGGCACGATGCCCAGATAGACGACCGGCACGTTCGCCGCCGAGCTATAGAGATAGCCGGACACTGGAATCGCGATCATCAGCAGATAGAGTGCAATGTGAACGGCATTGGCCGCGCATCGCTGCCAAGCGCTCATATTCGCAGGCAGCGGCGGCGCGCGGTGAGTCGCACGCCAAACGATACGCGTCAGTGCGAACGCGAGTACCGTCACGCCGATCCATTTGTGCCACGAAAAGAAACGCAGTTTGTCGGGCGTGATGCCCGGAATGCGCGTCATCGTCCAGCCGAGTGAAAATCCCGCCGCAATCAACGCTGCGATGATCCAATGCAGCGCGATCGCGGTAGTCGTATAGGCATGGCCGGCGCCGGCATGCATCGTCCCCGACACGCTTTCGGGCACATGCTCGGGAACGACACGCTCGCGGTCGGCGCTGCTCAACTGAGTCATTGTTCCTCTCCTAGTCGATCCGGTGCGCAACGATCGAGTCCACACAGACGGTGCGCTGGGCGCCGAGTCCCGACACCCCTGCCTCGACGACATCGCCCGCACGCAAATAGCGTCCGTAGTGGCTGCCGATCCCAGCGGGCGTACCGGTGCAGATCAAATCGCCCGGTTGCAAAGACGTATGTTGGGACAGATATGCGATCTGCTCGGCGATACTGAAAATCATGTTTTCGGCTGCACCGTCTTGCATCGATGTCCCATTCAGGCGTAGCCAGGGACGCAGCGTCTCCGGACGCTCGACGTTCCAAGCAGGCACGAGCCAAGGCCCCGCGGGAAGCCATCCCTTGCGCGACTTCGATTGCAGCCAATCCGTTCCCACCGTGGGTACGTCCTGCCGCAGGATGCGTTCGCGCAACGTGATGTCGTTGACGACGCAGTAGCCGGCCACATAGCCAAGGGCCTTCGACGGCTCGACGTCGTGCGCGACCCGCCCCATGACCACGCCGATCTCCACCTCCCAATCGAGCGTCGACATTTCCGCTTCGACGAGCAACGGATCGAACGGCCCGGCAATCGCCGCCGGCCCTTTCAGACAGACGTAGGGCGCGCCGTCGCGGCGACGCTTTTCGATGGAAGCGAGCGTCGCGTCGCGGCGGCTACGCTCATCGGCCTGCCCCTCGGCGTCCAACGCCGCTTGCATGACTTGGCAGCGGTAGTTGCCAATCGTGCAGTAGACCTGCCGTGGCGCGACCGGCTCATGAAGCGCGAAGCCAGCGAGTTCGACTCCTCGCCGCTCGATGAGCGAGCGCGTCGCTTGCGAAGCGCAGATTTGCTTCAGCAGCTCGGCATTGACATCCCATTCGATGAGCAATTTCGCCATCGACGAGGTACCGCGCAGGCCCTCGGCGCGCCAATGCGCCAAGGCAATCACGCGCCCTTCGCACAGCAGCGCCGGAAAGGGAGCGCAAGCCGCGGTCGAAAGATTGACGAGTACGGGAGACATGAGGATTTTCAAAGATCGTTGGCCGAAGGCGCGACGGCGACGTCGCCCGCCCTCCCCGCCGCAACGCAGCGGCGAGGCGCGGTCTCGACGAGCAGGACGACCACGAGTGCGCCCGCCACGAGACTGTAGAACGCGAAGTCGAGCGTGCGAGCCAGGCCGTAATGCTGGGCGATGAAGCCCGCTATCACGGGCGCCACGCCGCCCCCAAACGTTTCGCCGACGCCCGAAACGAAGCCGATCGTAGAAGCGACGAGGCCGACTGGAGCCGCTTCCGTCGCAACCGGGCCGCTCAGCAGCGACAGCAATCCAATGGAAAACATCGACAGACCGAATAGCAGCGCGAACAACAGCGCCGGATTAGGTCCGGTGCGCGCGAAGCAATAAAGCAGCAGCGTCGCGGCAGCGAAGCCGAACAAGGCGGTCGGACGACGGCCGAGATAATCGGAAATGCCCGGCAATGCGAACGAGCCTGCGAAGCCGCCGAAACCGATTGCAGAAGCAACGAAGCCCATGCTTCGCGTATCGAGGTGGAGTTCAGCAACGAGATACGTGGGCACCATCGCGCCCATCACGAAAATGCCGCCCATCGCACACAAGATCGCGGCGGTTGCGACCAGCACATTGCGCGTGCGCAACAACTGCGTCCACGGCATTTTCGCGGCATCGGAGCCGCGAGCCGATGCGCCGCCTCGGCCATGCTCGGTCAGCAAGCGCCAAATGAGCGCCGAAACGATCAGCCCAGGCACGGCCGAGATCATGAACACCCAATGCCACGACGGAACGATTCTGAGCAACTGCGTGGCGGCGATCGGCGCGAAGCCCAGCCCGACGAGCGGGATCATGCTCAGTTGAAGCCCTTGATTGAGCCCGCGGCGCGAGGCGCGCGACGCCTCGCTATTGGCCGCGAGGCTCGCCGGCGTGAACGCGCCTTCGGCCACGCCCATCGCCGCACGCAGCAGCATGAGGCTCGCGAAGCCGGTGGCAAATCCCGACAAGCTCGACAGAATCGAGAAGACCACCATCGTCGCGATGAGAATCCTTTTCCGACCGATGCGATCCGAGACCGGGCCCATGACGATCGACCATAAGCCCCACGCTACGCCGAGCACGCCGATCAAGCTGCCCAGTTGGGAATAGTCGAGGCCCAGGTCTTTCATCATGTACGGAAACATGGGCGCCATCAGCCACCGGTCGAACCCGACCAATCCGAACCCAAGCCCGAGCAGCACGAGCGTTCTGCGCTCGTAACCGATGTCATGGTGAGGTGTGGTCATCAAATGTCTCCAGTGAGTTGTCTTTCGTCTGATGTGGGAATGCGCACGGCGCTAGCGTGCCGGCGGAACGACGCTCCAACTGCCGTCGTTCTGCCGGAAGAAATAGATCGCCGTCCCATGTGTTTATGCTAACGTTAGCGTAGATTAGATGCGCATTTGGAGGATGTCAAATGCGTAGATCCACTGATTCAGTGCTTACGTATGCATTGTCATGTCGTAGGAACTGAGAATTCTGGCGACAACGAGGCCTTCGCATGGGCTCTGTGCGGCTGCCGCGACGGACAGCATCAGCGCAGTCCAGTGTGCTATCGTTTGTCCTAAATCGCCTCATCGGAACGCCATGATCACCATCAAAGACATCGCCGCACGACTGAATGTCTCTCCGTCTACCGTGGGCCGCGCCCTCGCCGACGATCCGAGAATCAGCGCCGCCACGAAAAAGAAGGTCACGGAAGTCGCGAACGAAATGGGCTACGTGGCCAATCTCGCCGCGCGAATGATGCGCGGCGTGTCGAGCAATCTCGTCGGGCTGGTGTTGCCCGACATTCGCAACAGCTTCTACTCGACCATTGCGCATGCGCTGTCCAAGTGCGTGCAAAGTGCGGGGTTTCAACTGACGCTGTCGGAAACCGAAGACGATCGCATGGTCGAACTGCAGCACATCCGTGAGCTCGCGAGCGCGAACGTCGCCGGCATCATCATCGTCCCCACGGCAAAGCCGCATCGCGAAACCGTACGCTTGCTCAAACTATCGCCGCACGTCCAATTGATTCGCCGGCAAGCGGCCATCGGCGAGCAGTTCTTCGGCATCGACGATACGCAAGCGCTGTTCGACGCGACGAACCATCTGATGTCGCTCGGCCATCACCGCATCGCGTATATCGGCGGTACCGACGAGTTGCCCACGGGCGCGTCGCGTCTTCTCGGGTATCAAAAGGCGATCGATTCGTTGCCGCGCAATCAGCGGCCCGGCGCCGAACTCGTGCGGCTCGGCTCTCCGGGTTCGGTCGAATTCGGTCACGAAGCCATGAACGCCCTTCTATCGCAGGCCGCGCCGCCCACGGCGGTGGTGGCGGGTACCGTACGCGCCACGCAAGGCATCCTCGAAGCGCTCATGGTGCGGCGTATCGCGGTTCCCGATCAACTATCCGTCGTGGGCTTCGGCGATGAAGTGGGATTCAGTTGGTGGGGACCTGGGCTCACGACCATTGGCTTGCCCGTCCACGATTTGGCGACCGCGTGCGGGCTTTGGTTCGTGCATCAGATTCGTCAGAATGCGGCCGCCGGGGCGCCTTATGCCTCCATCGCCACGGCGACGCTGATTCAAAGGGGCAGCACGCGTGCGCTCGCGTCCGCGGCGCCGCGCGAGCGTACCCCCGTCAGTAGAAGTAAAAGCCACGCTTAGCCTTGCGGCCGCCGTAGCCGGCGCTCACCCTCTCCCTGAGCATCGGCGCCGGCCGATACTCGTCGTCGCCAAATGCTCGATCGAACTTCATGGATGCTTCGATTTCCGCAATTGGATCGCGGGCAGGGCCGGCCATCCTGCGGCCCTGCCCGCGCCTCGGCTTAAAACTTGTGCCGCAGGCCGATGCTCGTCAAGAACTGATGGTTCGTCGAAGAGGGGCCGCCGCTGCCGCCGATGAACGCGCCGTTGAATATCGTCGGCCCAGCGCCGCTGACGGTTTGGTACTCCGCCATCAAGTAGACGTCGGTGCGCTTGGACAGCGAATAGGCTGTCATCAAATTGAACTGATTCCAGCGCGGCTTCGCTCGCACCGAGGCGTTCGAATAGCTGCCGTCGGTGAACGTGTACGATGCTGCGACCACCCACGCCGGATTGATCAGGTACCGAATGTTGGCTTCGTAATTGTCGAACGTCAGATCGGTGGGCAACCCCGTCGCCGCCGGCGACAGCGTGCTGCCACGATAAACCGCGCTCGCCGCGCCGTAGTGCGAATGGCTCCAAACGAGCCCTAGCGTTGCCGGTCCGATCATATAACCCGCCCCGACGCCCCACACCTGCTGCTTGGCGGCATGGAACGTCGCGTCGCCCGAGGTCGAGGAACCGTCGAGCGCGCCCGCCGCGCCATCGCCCGGGTTGTCGATGCTCATATACGCCGCACTGACCGTGACGGGCCCACGCTCGTACGTCGCGCCGGCGCTGAACGCACGATTGTCCGCGAAATCGCCCGCCTTATTGGAAAACGCGTACAGGCCGCCGAACTTCAGGCCCTTGAAGTCCGCGCTTGCAAATTTGACGGCATTGTCGAGCCGAAAAAAATCGCCGAAGTTGTCGTTGTCCATAGGGTGCATGAACTCGAGCCCGCCCACGAAGCTTTGCGCCAAACTGCGCGGTGCGAGATAGTCGACCACGGAGTCGTACTGACGACCCAGCGTGGCCGCGCCCCAGGGGGTCGACAGGCCCACCCATGCTTGCCGGCCGAACAAGCGCCCACCCTGCTGCAGCGTGCCGTTTGTGCCCGTAAAGCCGTTTTCTAGCTTGAAGATGGCTTTCAATCCGGCTCCGAGATCTTCGCCGCCTGTCACCCCCCAGCGATCGCCAACGATATTCCCGGTCGACGCGAATGCGGCGCTCTGTCCTCGCTGATTGCTTACGTAGGAAATGCCGTTGTCGATGAGGCCATACAGCGTGACCGAGCTTTGAGCGTGAGCCGCCGCGCAAAGACAGCCTCCGATCGCGAGTGCGAGTTGCCGCTTCATTCCTTGTCTCCTGATTGTTGTCGGTGTCGTCTGGTGCGATCGAACGCGCCACATCGAGATCATGTGAGCTAACGTTAGCACTAATAGGCAGGATATTTCGCCTGGGCACGTCGCAACATTGGGGTTTTCGATAGCCAGGTCAGCGAGAAGAAGCGGCACGGCCTGCACGAAGTATCCGATGGAATATTGGTTCGGTCGGCTTGGCATGCGCCGTTTGCCGTGCTAACGTTCGAACAAATTCATCTCTTTCACGAGCAAGGTCATCCATGAGCGACACCGTTCTTCTCACCGACTACGCGTGGCCCGACGACAACGTGGAGCGCACCGTCATTGAATCGGCCGGCTTGCGGCTAGTGAGCGGGCCCGCGTCGCCCGCGTCCGCTTCGTCGATCGAAGCCCTCGTCCGCGAACATCGGCCAGCCGGCATCTTGACGTGTTGGGCGCAGGTATCGGCAGAAGCGATCGCAGCCGCGCCGGATCTGAAAATCGTCGCGCGGCTCGGCGTCGGGCTCGACAACATCGCCGTGCAGGCTGCAACGGCAAGAAGCGTTCTAGTGACGAACGTGCCAGACTACTGCGTCGAGGAAGTCTCCGACCATGCAATCGGTTTCGCGCTGGCCTGGACGCGCGGCATCGTCGCGTTCGACCGTGAGGTGCGCGCGGGGCGTTGGTCCCCGGCCGACGCGAAGCTGCGCCGCTTGTCGTCACTCACCTGCGGACTGATCGGCTATGGCCGAATCGGGCGCGCGAGCGCGCGCAAGTTCGCCGCCTTCGGATGCCGCGTACTCGCACACGACCCGTTCATGCCCGCAGACGCTGCGGGCGTGCAAGCCGTTGGACTCGACGAATTGTTAGCGGCAAGCGACATCGTCGTCGTGCATGCCCCGCTGACCGACGGCACCCGCCACCTCGTCGATCGCGAGCGGATCGCGCGCATGAAGCCCGGAGGCCTGCTCATCAACGTTAGCCGCGGCGGCATCGTCGATACGGACGCGGTCATCGAAGCGCTCGAAAGCGGTCGCCTCTCAGGGGCCGCGCTCGATGTGCTCGAATCGGAGCCCGCCGTTCCGGCGCGCTTGCGCGAGCAGCCCGGCGCGCTGCTGACCCCTCACGTGGCGTTTTCGTCAGACGCTTCGCTGCACGAATTGCGCGAACGCGCGGCGCAAGAAGTCGTACGCGTCTTGCGCGGCGAAGCAGCGCGCAACCCTTGCAACTCGTATAAGGTGTGACGGCGAGCGTGCCGTTTCGATTTTCCACCACTGCCGTCCCACGATGAACGAACGAAATTGCCCCGACCCGCGCCTCGACGCCTTTCTCATCGAGCATCGGCTCGCTGCCCCGAACGAACCTGCGTCTTGGCACGCCTTGACGGGCGGAGTGTCGTCCGACATTTGGCGGGTCGATCTTCCGGGTCGATCGCTGTGCGTCAAACGCGCGCTTTCCACCTTGAAGGTTGCCGCGCGATGGGAAGCGCCCGTTTCGCGCAACGCCTATGAATGGGCATGGATGCAATTCGCCGCGCAGCACTGCCCTGAAAACGTGCCCGCGCCGCTGGCGCATGACCCGGTCCTCGGGGTGTTCGCGATGTCCTTTCTTTCCCCCGCCGAACATCCCGTTTGGAAGCAGCAGCTCATGGCAGGCGAAGTGGAGCCCAGCACGGCGAAAGCAGTGGGCCGCTTGATCGGCAGCTTGCATAGCGCGAGCGCGGACAGCAGCGAACTCGCCGATGCGTTCGATACCGGCGCGAACTTCCGCGCGCTGCGTCTGGACCCTTACCTTATTGCGATGTCCGCGCGGCACCCGACGCTCGAGCGAAGACTCGGCACGCTGGCACTTCAAACGGCCTCCGTGCGCACGGCCCTCGTCCATGGCGACGTGAGCCCGAAGAACATTCTCGTCGGCCCGACAGGTCCGGTGCTGCTCGATGCTGAATGCGCGTGGTTCGGCGATCCGGCATTCGATCTCGCGTTCTGCCTCAATCATCTGCTGCTCAAGTGTCTCGTGCGCCCCGACAAGGCCGAGGCGCTGATCATGTCGTTCAAGGCGCTGACCGAAGCCTACTTCGACGAAGCCGATTGGCAATTGCGCGCCAGCCTCGAAGCACGTGCGGCTTCGCTGTTGCCGGCCTTGCTGCTCGCGCGCGTGGACGGCAAATCGCCGGTCGAGTATCTGACCGACGACCGGCTGCGCGATCAGGTCCGTTGGGTCGCCGTCCCGCTGTTGCACGAGCCTGTCGATCATCTTCACCAAGTGGCAGCGGCATGGGTCGAGGGACTCGATCGCTACACGCCGGCAAGGTGAGCGGCTGTTCCGTTGGGCCGGAGTGCGCGTGTGATGATTTGACGACGGATTTCGCCTCCCCGGACAGAGCCTAGTGCTGATGACGGTGATGGATGTCGGGGAAATGCGCATGCGAGTGCGTGATGGGCAGATGGACATGAGGATGGGTATGCGGTTCGTCGCCGGCATACTGGAAGTCGTGCTCATGCTGATGATGTTCGTCGTGGCGATGTCGATGCGTGTGTTCGAGCAACTCGTGCGTATGCTGGTGCTCATGTCGCTCGCGTACATGCAGCCATACGCCAAGCGCCATCAATACTGCAGCACCCCAGAAGAATACGGAGGGTAGCTCAGGCCACATGCCGATCGAAAGCGCCACGCCGAACAGTGGCGCCACCGAGAAATACGCTCCAGTCCGGGCGGTCCCCAAGTGCCGAAGCGCAACGACGAACATGACAAGGCTCACGCCGTAGCCTGCGAGGCCCGTCAGCATTGCAGCGCTGACGGCGCTGGCGGACGGCAGCGTCGCCCCGGTGGCAAAGGCGATGGCCAAATTCACGGGCCCGGCGATCAAGCCTTTCAAACATGCGATCACCATCGCGTCATTCGCTGATACCTTGCGCGTCAGGTTGTTGTCGACTGCCCAGCACGCGCAGGCGCCGACGATCAGCAGTGCGCCCACGGGAACGGCCACTTGGCCAGGGTGCCACGATAGCAACACACCTCCCGCGACGATGGCCACCATCCCGAGAAACACCTGGACGTCAACGTTCTCTCGAAAAACCACCCAGGCGATCACAGCGGTCAAAACGCTTTCAAGGTTCAGCAGTAGCGAGCTCGTTGCTGCCGACGTGCTCGACAAGCCCAGCATCAGCAGCGCGGGCCCCACGATACCTCCCGCGAGGATGGCGCCCATCAGCCACGGCAGTTCGCCTTTCGGGATTCGATGGCTGGCCGTCGCGTTCTGAGAAGAGCGCCGGAGCCTCCGGGCAAGGATGCCGATGCCGAGGCCGACGCCGCTGCCGAGGTAAAAGAGGCCGGCCACCATGAAAGCGGACATGGAGCCGAGGAGCGCTTTGGCAAGCGGTGTGGCCGCACCGAACAGCGCGGCGGCAGCGAGGGCGACAAACACTGCACTAAGTCTTGAATTCATGGCTTCTGAGTACGGGGATCAAGGCGCGCGGCGCCCGAACGCAGTGTAGCGGATCGTCATCGCTGGCATATATGGCCCGCTCGAATCAAATCGCAAAGTTAACTTGTATGAATATCAACAAAGACGTAGCATATTCAACATGAATTCTTTATCAGCTTGGTCGTTACTCGTGCTGACGCTGCCCACCGAGAACGCGACCGCTCGCATGCGCTTTTATCGGGCACTGAAGGCCAAGGGCTGTGCGGTCCTGCGGGACGGCGTCTACCTTTTGCCATACAGCGAGGCGCACGAAGAGACGCTGCGTGAGCTCGCCGGTGCCATCGCCGAAAGCGGCGGTACCGCGCATCTGTTGCGCGTGCCAAGCCTCGACGCGTCTCAGTACGAAGAGTTCCGGACGCTTTTCGACCGCGAGAGCGACTATGACGCCTTCATTGGATTGCTGGCCGAGGCACGCAAGACCATTTCGGGGCAATCGGCCACCGAGTTGTCCCGGCTAGTACGGCGCCTGCGCAAGGACTACGAGGCCATCCAGGCCGTCGACTACTTTCCTGACGATGCCGCGACGCGTGCCGAGGCCGCATGGCAAGACTTCGTCGCGCTGGTCGACACGGTGCTCTCGCCCGGTGAGCCGCATCCCGCCGAACGCACCATCCGTCTGCTTTCACGCGATGAGTACCAGGGCCGCACCTGGGCCACGCGTCAACGGATGTGGGTCGATCGCGCAGCGAGTGCTTGGCTCATTCGGCGCTTCATCGATTCGGATGCGCATTTCCTCTGGCTGACGTCGCCGGACGCGTGCCCGGACGGTGCGCTGGGTTTCGATTTCGATGGGGCAGCGTTCACCCATGTGGGTGAGCGGGTGACGTTCGAAGTGCTGCTCGCGAGCTTCGGTCTGGACAAGGATTCAGCTCTGCTGCGGCTAGGTGAAATCGTGCATGCGCTCGACGTAGGCGGGCCGGCCGCTCCGGAGGCAGTCGGCTTCGAAGCGGTGATGGCGGGCACACGCCGGCGCGTCGACAACGACGATGAGTTGCTCGATCAGATGAGTCCGGTATTCGAGGCGCTCTATACGCATTTCGCCGCGAGCGCAAAGGAAGAATCAGGGAGACGTTCTTGAGCATGGTCACCACGGCGGCACCCGCCTATTCATTGGGTCAACTCGTCCGATACATGTTGCGTCTCGGCACATTCGGCTTTGGCGGTCCGGTTGCACTTGCAGGTTACATGCGGCGCGATCTCGTCGAACGGCTCGGCTGGATCTCCGAATCAGACTACAAGGAAGGCCTCACGCTGGCGCAGCTCGCGCCGGGACCGATGGCCGCGCAACTCGCGATTTACCTCGGCTTCGTCCACTACCGGATCTTGGGCGCCACGCTCGTGGGTTTCGCCTTCGTCCTGCCCTCGTTCCTGATGGTCGTGACGCTCGGCTGGGCCTATGCCCACTTCGGTGGTTTGTCGTGGATGCAGGCGGTGTTTTACGGCGTGGGAGCGGCCGTCGTTGGCATCATCGCCATGAGCGCGTACAAGCTCACGACGAAGACAGTCGGCAAAGACAAGCTACTGTGGGCGATCTATCTCACGCTTGCAATCGTCACGTTCGTGACGGAATCTGAGATTGCGTGGCTGTTCATTGCCGGGGGGCTGATCGGCTGGCTGTGGCGTGCTCCGCCGAAGTGGCTGCATAAGGGCGGCGTGAATGCGCTGGCGGCCGCGAACCTGCCTGCGGCAAGCGGCGTTGTCGCTGGCTTCGACTGGCCTCTCCTTGCGCAGATCGGGGCGTTCTTCACGAAAGCGGGCGCGTTCGTGTTCGGCTCGGGGCTTGCCATTGTCCCGTTCCTTTACGGCGGCGTCGTCACCGAGCATCACTGGCTGAACGATAAGCAGTTCGTCGACGCCGTCGCTGTAGCGATGATCACGCCTGGGCCGGTCGTCATCACGGTGGGCTTCATCGGCTATCTCGTAGCGGGTTTTCCGGGGGCGCTCGTTGCGGCGCTCGGCACTTTCCTGCCGTGCTACCTGTTCACGGTCATCCCCGCACCGTACTTCAAGAAGTATGGGCATCTGCCGGGAGTCAAGGCATTTGTCGACGGCATTACCGCAGCGGCGGTGGGCGCCATTACGGGTTCAGTGATCGTGATTGCCAGGCGTTCGATCGTCGACATCCCGACCCTCGTCATCGGCCTCGTGACAATTGCCCTGCTGTGGCGCTTCAAAAAGCTTCAAGAACCGGTGATCGTCACGGCGGCCGCGCTCCTGGGCCTTGTTATTTATCCGCTTACCCATTCGCACACTATGTGACGGGGTGCGTGCGCGCGAGCGAATCGGCGGGTTCAACGCGGAGGATTACCGACCATGCGGCGTGTAACTCGATCTACGCTGCTCGCGGCAGTGGAGACGGATCGGCTCCAATGGATCGTCCCCACGCGACTCGCGACGGGTCTGCTGCTGCTCGCGCCGATCGAGGGTCGCATCGAACACCTATTTGCGTTCCAGCATGCCGGGTCACCGTCGTTGGCTTTCGCCTCGGTAGCTGCTGGACTGTTTCTGCGCGGCATTGAAGTGTTGGCAGGAGTCAGTTTCATCGCGGGATTCGGAATCAGGCTGGCCGCGCCTGCTGCGCTGGCGATCTTTATGGTGCGCGCTCTGGCCAACTCGGCGAACTCGTCCGCGAGCGCTGGCAGGCGGAATTCGTCGCGATGGGCAAGGCGCTCGGGGGCGGCTCTGGTTGGGTGCTCTTGAGCTGGTCGCCCCGACTCGGGAAGCTGTCGAACCAGTGGGCCGCCGATCACGCGCATACGCTGGCCGACGGTGCGCCGATTCTGGCGCTCGACATGTACGAGCATTCTTACCATATCGACTTCGGCGCGAAAGCCGGAGCCTATGTTGACGCGTTCATGGAGAACGTGAACTGGCAACGGGTGAAGACGCGATTCGAGGCTCTGATTGCGTAAGGTGCAATCGCGCACTTTGCGCGCCAGACACGGAGGACAACATGTTGATTCGTAACAGACGGTATGCCATCGCCGTCCTCGCGCTTTCATGCGGGCTCGCCGTAACGGCGTGCAAGGAGCGGTCCATCGAAAAAGCGGGTGGGCAAACCATCGATCTCGCACAGGTGCCGGCACCGGTCAAAGCCACCATTGACCAACAGGCGAAAGGCCGCGCGGTGAGCGAACTCGAGAAGCATACGGACAAAGGCGTAACCCGATATTCCGTGACATTGGGGTCGGGCGATCAGAAGCAGGAACTCGTCGTCGATGAAAGCGGCAGGGTCGTTGCAACAGGGGATCGTGAGGAAGACGACGATTGATTGACCGGCTGATCCACGGCCATGTCAGAGGAGCGAAGTCATGAAATGGATTACGCGCGAACGTCCCAAAGTCGATCGCATTGCCTGCCCTTGGCTGATTGCCCGCTTCATCAATAACGAGCCCGAGTTTCTGTATGTGCCGCGCGACGACGTGATGCGCATCGCACAGGAATCAGGGGCGACCCCCTTCGACGTACCGAGCGTTGAGCTCGGTCATCACGGCGAGCTCTGCCGCTTCGATGCGTTTCTGAGCAAGTATCGATTGGACGATCCCGCGCTCCTGAAGCTTGCCCGTATCGTCCGCGGAGCCGACACGGGGCACCTCGATCTGTCTCCCGAAGCGGCCGGCCTCTATGCAATCTCAATCGGGCTCTCGCAACGCATCGGCGACGACCACGAGCAATTGCGTCACGGCATGATCGTCTACGACGCACTGTATGCCTGGTGCAAAGGCAGTGATGAACCCGCGTGAAGCTGGACGTGCTGCCTTGTTGCGCGACCGACTGTGGCACGGGATTTTGCCGGCTGGCGCCGACAGCGCCGCACGAGTGCTGCTGATCAGCCGGAGTTTGCGAGGCACGTGCGACGGTTTCGTCGCTGTACTGCTGCCTGCATACCTGCTCGCACTTGGCTTGGGAAAACTCGACGTCGGCTTGGTGAGCACCGCGACGCTCATCGGCTCCGCGGGCGCCACGATCGCCGTCGGCGCGCTCGCGCATCGTTTCGCGGCGCGCCGGATGTTCATGGTCGCGGCCACACTGATGATCGCGACCGGCATTGCTTTTGGCGCATTATCGTCGCTTTGGCCGCTCCTGATCGTGGCATTCGTCGGCACGCTCAACCCGAGTTCGGGCGATGTCAGCCTTTTTCTGCCGCTCGAGCAGTCGCGTCTTGCCGAGTCGGCTGCAGGCAATGCCCGCACGGCTTTGTTCGCCCGCTACAGTCTCGTCGGCGCGGTGTCGGCCGCAGTCGGCTCTCTCGCGGCGGGCATACCGGAGTGGCTGGCCGATCATACGCGAATCGCGGTGCTCCTCGCGATGCGCACGATGTTCTTGCTGTATGCCGTTACGGGCATCGCCATCTGGTTGCTCTATCGTAGGCTGCCGCGCACGGCCCCACATACCGAACGTCGTTCGGCGCCGCTTGGGCAATCACGGCGCATCGTGACACGACTCGCACTCCTGTTCAGCGTCGACGCGTTTGCTGGTGGCCTGGTCGTCAATTCGTTGCTGTCGCTATGGCTCATGCAGCGCTTTGGCCTGTCTCTCAGCGCGGCGGGCCAGTTCTTTTTCTGTGCCGGGCTCCTGAGCGCGGCGTCCCAGCTCGCAGCACCACCCCTCGCGGGCAAGATCGGCCTGCTCAACACGATGGTGTTCACGCACATCCCCGCCAGCCTGTGCCTGATCGCCGCGGCGTTTACCGTATCGCTTCCGGTGACATTGACGCTCTTGCTGGTCCGCAGCGCGCTATCGCAGATGGATGTCCCTACACGAACCGCCTACGTAATGGCGGTTGTCACGCCGGCAGAACGGCCTGCTGCCGCGAGTTTCACGTCCGTGCCGCGCAGCCTTGCCGCGTCGCTCGCACCAACGTTGGCGGCCGGCCTGATTGGAATGGGATGGCTCAGTGCGCCGCTCGTTGCCTGTGGCGGATTGAAGATCGCCTACGACCTTTCGCTGCTATTCACCTTTCGCCACGTCAAACCGGATCCCTAAGCAGACCCGCTACACGCTTACATGCGCCACAAGAAGCGAAGCGCCGAGCAGGAATAGGCCCTTCCGCAAAACAATTTGGTGCGCGGTCTATCCACCCACTTTCTAAGGAGGGCAATGTGATGTCTTCGCTACGACGTCTCTCGCAAGCAATCGTCTTTGCCGTCGGTGCCTTTATGGCCGCTGGCCCTGCACTCGCTCAGCAACATGCAGCCATTGACACCGCACGCATTGAGCAGATTACCGGCTTAAAAGGTACTTTCTCCAAGCAGGAGGACGTGTTCAAGGTTTGCATATCGGTGGCATGGGGGACTCCGCGCAGCTCGCTGAAGGGGTGAAAAAGGTTTACGACGCGATCGCACAAGTCCGTTCTGCTCATGCCGAACCGCAGTCCACTTTTCCGGGGAATATTCCCGACAAGAGCAGTATTACGCCGGAGCCGCTGGAAGCCAGCTTCGGCTCGAAGGGGCAAGCCAAGGACGGCATGTTCAAGGTCGTCGTCGGCCGGACGGCTGCGATGCATGGTGTGACGGTCGGTAATGAAATGGGCGTCAACACATGGGCCGCATTCGCAGGCACGGATGACGACGCGGTGGTCGACGGCGACTTCGCGATGCACGAGTCCGAGCTACAGGCAGTGCTGAAGAACATGAGGGCATCCGGGATCAACATTGTGGCAATCCATCAGCACATGACCGGTGAATCGCCTCGCATCTTGTTCCTGCACTACCGGGGCAAGGGCAAGGCAGTGGACTTGGCGAGGGCTGTCAAGAGCGCCCTCGACACACAAAGTTTGACCGCCCGATGATCTCGGGAATCTGTTCTTAGTCTATCGGCACTCCGCCGCGTCAGGTATGCGAGGCGGGGGCTGTTGTTGCCGGAGGTAATCTTGAAACCTTTACGAAATTGGCGCCTGTGCCTGCCGTTGCTCCTTGGCGCATGCCTGATCCTCGGGGGCGCAGGTCTGCTCTCGGGGAAGATGTCGACCGCGGCAGACGACCCATCGTTGGGCAATCTGCCGCTCAAGCATATGGCCGACGTTCCTCTTCCCGGCCATACCACCCGACTCGATTACGAAAGCTATGATGAGAATCGCCATCTGCTTTTTATCGCTCACCTTGGGGATGGCGAGGTGATCGCTTTCGACGTCGGCTCATCGCGCGTAGTCGCACGCATCAGCGACGTCTCGTTAGTACACGGCGTGCTCGTCCTTCCGAAACTGTCGCGTGTCTACGCTTCGGCCACGGGCACGAATGAGATCGTTGCGATTGACGAAGCGACGCTCGAGATCGTAGCGCGCACGCCGGGTGGCCAATACCCGGACGGGATGGCCTATGCACCCGACGTCAACAAGCTTTACGTGTCCGACGAGACCGGCGACACCGAGACAGTCATCGATGTTCGAACCAACCAGCGCGTCGCGACGATCCCGCTTGGCGGGGAAGTCGGCAATACCCAGTACGACCCGGCATCGCGTCACATCTTCGTGAATGTGCAGACCCGCAACGAGCTTGTAGAGATCGACCCGACGGCGGACCACGTGGTGGGCCGTTTTTCTCTAGCGGGCGCAAGGCACAACCATGGGCTATTCATCGATTCGCAGGACCATCTCGCCTTCATCGCTTGCGAGGGGAACGACAAGCTTCTGGTCTTCGATATGGGTTCGAAGCGCGTTGTCCAATCCTTTGATGTCGGCAGCGACCCGGATGTGCTGGCGTTCGACGCGGCGTCGAGAACACTGTACGTTGCCGGAGAAGCGGGCATTGTTTCAATGTTCAGCGTGAAAAGCGCCGAAGTAAGAAAAATCGGCGAAGGCCGAATCGGACCGAATGCGCACGTCGTCGCTGTCGATCCGACTACTCACCGCGCCTATTTCCCGCTGAAGAACGTCGGTGGACAGCCCGTATTGCGCGTAACGGAGGCACGGTCGGCGTCGCCGGCGCGCGCCGCGTCCAGGCGTTTTTTGCCACGTACCCGGCGTTGACCGAACCCACGAGATGCGTGCTCTCAAGCCCGCCAAACGATACACGCTTGCCGTGTTGTTCATCTTCTCGCAGTTGCAGAAGGTGCTCGACGACGTTGCCGAGATCTTCATCAAAACGGTTCGCAATCTCGATAGCACGGCAAAATTCCGGTTGGAGCAATATCGACTGCGACACGCCGATCAGTTGCAATCGCTCGTTAGCCAGTTTCGCGATGTCCTCCACATCCTCCAAGACGACGAGTTGCCTGCGGCCGCGTGCATTGAGCGCATGCATGTCGCACTCAACGACGACCTAGATTCGGTTTTGGTTCAGTGCAACGAGCGCATCGCACAAGCAGGCAACCACACGTTTCCATTCCTGCTCGCGCCATACCAAAAGCTTCGCTCGCCGTTGCGCTGCATGTGGAAGCTTTTTAGGCGTACTTGGCGCGGAGCGAGCACTCCGGCCATCGATGAGCGTGCACTGCGTCAGTCGCTTCGTCTTCGTTCATGCGTCGACGCCTCGGCCACGACGTTATTGCGCAATACGCCGATCGGTGCGATTTCGATCTCGATGGTGTCCCCGACGTGAATCGGCCCCACGCCGGCCGGAGTGCCCGTCATGATGATGTCGCCCGGCAGCAGCGTGACGTAGCGGCTCAGGTAGGCAATCAGGTACGGCACCGGAAACAAAAGTTCCGCAGAATTGCCGTTTTGCCGCACTTCACCGTTCACACGCGTGACGATCGGCAGATTGAACGGATCGAGTCCGGTCACGATGGCGGGTCCGAGCGGCGCGAACGTGTCGTAGCCCTTGCCCGCGAAAAGACATCCGAAAGCGCTTTCTCGCCGTTGCAGCACCCTATCGCTGACGTCGTTGCCGCATGTGTAGCCGAGCACGTAGTCGAGCGCGCGGGCTTCAGGAACATGTCGCCCGGCTTTTCCGATCACGACGCACAGTTCGCCTTCGAAATGCACGATCTCGCCATCGGAGGGATAGACGATCGACTCATCCGGGCCGATCACTGCGGTGCTCGGCTTCATGAACAGTATGGGCAGGTCCGGAACAGGCTTGCCGACCTCGTTCGAATGCGCCTTGTAGTTGTAGCCGAGACCGAAAATCCTGGGCTGCTCGACGGGCGCCAAAAGACGAGCGTGGCTCAATAGATCGCGCTCGCCGCTGCGGTGAAGGCCGTCGAACGGCGACCCGGCCAAGCGTGCGATCGTGGCGTCGTCGGACATCACGCCGTAGTGGGTCGCTCCATCGAGCGCATAGCGAACGATCTGATCGGACGGCACTGACATTCTCCATGGTCATTATGGTGCCAACGTTAGCATTGCGGATAGCTGTGGTCAATGGATCTTATGCAACAGGGTTCATGCATCTCCTCTCTTGACAGACTGAACAATGCGCTGCCAGAATCGATGCTAACGTTAGCAAACATGGAGACGAGCCATGCATCGGACATGCCGCGCAGAGCCAAGCCCTTCGGGCCGGTTCGCCCTCCCGCCCTCGTGCCGCCTCCGTCTTACATCGGGAGAATAGCCGTGAGCCAAGCGAATCGTGCCTCTCTTGATGGCGTGCCGCTGGCGATACGCCGGGTTGTCACGGGGCGTGACGAAACCGGCGCATCGATGGTCGCGCACGACGGCGTGGCGCCCCGTTCCGACGCATTCCGGCACATTCCGGGCATGATGTCCAGGCTCATTTGGGCCACGGACCCCGCGCCGTCATTGTCGTCCGCGCCCACCGACCCGACGTTGTCGGTCACGAGCATCGTTCCGCCGCGCTCTGGCACCCGCTTTCTCGTGGTGACGTTTCCGCCGGACAGCGTATTCGGTGCGCCGGGTTTCGATCCGGCCGCTGCCGCTGCCGAGAATCTGACGATCAGCCCGGGCCTCGCGGAATTGTTCGAAGCCGACGGCATGCATACCACCCCGACGATCGACTACGGCATCGTGCTCGATGGCGAGATCTGGCTTGAACTCGACGGCGGGCGCGCCGAGGTGCTGCGCCAGCACGATGTCGTCGTTCAAAACGGGACTCGCCATGCCTGGCGCAACAAAAGCAACCGCTCAGCGACGCTCGCGTTCATCTTGATCGGCGCAGCCAAGGACGCGGCGCCCTGAGCCCGAATGGAAATACGGCCGCTTGCCGGCGTTCATCTGCTCGACGGTCGAGCGAAAACACACCCTTCCGCGGACCCAACACTTCGCCACGGCGATACACACGAAGACACAAAGAGAAAACCATGACTGATGCAACGATCGCCAACCTCCGCGGGCGCCGCGTCTGGGATTCACGCGGCCGCCCCACCGTCGAAGTCGAAGTCGCGCTCGCGAACGGCGCGAGCGGTCGTGCCATCGCCCCCGCGGGCGCCTCCACGGGCACCGGCGAAGCCGTCGATCTGCGCGATGGCGGCAACGCCTTCGGCGGGCTCGACGTCACGAATGCGTTGGCAGGCGTCAATGGACCGATCGCCAGCGCGCTGCGCGCAAAGGACGCCTATGATCAGGCGGGTATCGATGCAGCGCTCGTCGAGCTCGACGGCACGCCGAACTTGAGCCGGCTCGGGGGCAATGCGGTGGTCGCGACTTCGATGGCCGTCCTCCATGCCGCAGCCGCGAGCAGCGCTCAACCGCTCTGGCGCTATCTGGCCGGCGACGGCCAGGTGCTGATGCCGTTGCCAGAAATCCAGATCTTCGGCGGCGGCGCACACGCGGCCCGCCGCGTGGACGTTCAGGATTTCATGGTGATGTGTCCATCGGCAGGCAGCTTCAGCGAAGCGCTCGAATGGACCGCCGAGGTGTATCGCGCCGCGGGCGCACTCATGAAGCGAGCAGACAAACTGCAAGGCGTCGCTGACGAAGGCGGCTATTGGCCTGCTTTCGACAGCAATGAAGAAGCGCTCGAAGCGTTGACGCGCGCGATTTCGGATACCGGCTTGCGCCCTGGCAAGGACGTCGGCATTTCGCTCGACATCGCCGCATCGGAATTCGGGCGCGACGGCCGTTATACGCTTGCGCTGGACGGGCGCACGCTCGACACCGCTCAACTAATCGACATGCTCGGGCGCTGGCTGAACGCCTATCCGATCATATCGATCGAAGATCCGTTGGCCGAGGACGACGAGGCCGGCTTTCGCCAGTTCACGCAAACCTATGGCGCGCGCTGTCAAATCATCGGCGACGACTTTCTGGTGACGAACGCCGCGCGCGTCGAGGCAGCCGCCTCATCGGGTGCCGTCAACGCCGTGCTAATCAAGCCCAACCAAGCCGGCACGGTCAGCGAAGCGCACGCCGCGCTGCGTGCGGGGAAAAGAGCCGGATTCGGCACGATCGTCTCGGCACGCTCGGGCGAAACGGAAGACGTGACGATCGCGCACCTGGCCGTCGGCTGGAACGCCGGTCAGCTCAAGGTCGGCTCGTTCTCGCGCTCCGAACGGATGGCGAAATGGAACGAAGTGCTGCGCATCGAAGAAGCGCTCGGAAAACAGGCGCTGTTCAGCGGATGGGCCGCGCTGCCGTTTTCCCGTGCGCGCACCGCCGGCCTCGGCAACACGCACTCTGAGTGCTAACGTTAGCCATCGTTTGCACGATCTCTTGGCACGACAAATTCAGCGAGAACATCCATGCTACCCACCGTCGATCTAAAGCCGCCGTTCAATATCACGCGCGCGAGTCACATCGTCTTGAACGTCGCCGACTTGGCGAAGAGCCGCGAGTTCTACGTCGACATCGTCGGCCTCGTCGTCACGGAAGAAACCGGCGATATCTGCTATTTGCGGGGGCTGTCCGAGGCTTGCCATCACAGCCTCGTTTTGATTCAGTCGAAGAACGCAGCATCGACCTGCAAGCGTATCGGCTTTCGCGTCTTTCTCGACGAGGACCTCGATTTCGCCTGTGCCTTCTTCAAGGAGCAGGGGTTGCCGGCGCAATGGGTCGACGTCGCGCACCAAGGGCGGACGCTGCATGTCGAAGACCCGTTCGGCACGAAAATCGAGCTTTGCGCCCGGATGGAAACGCGTCCGCGCCTCTATCTCGAGCGCGATAAATTCAAGGGCGCGCACGCTCAACGCATCGACCACTACCAGATCTTTTCGCCCGATACGTACAAGTCGTGCGAGTTTTACAGCAAGCTCGGCTTTCGCAATTCGGAGTATCTCGCTCACGGCGAAACGCTGCTCGGTGCGTTCATGTACCGCAAGGGCACGTGCCTCGACCTGGCCATCGTGCAGAACGACGGGCCGTGCATGCATCACTTCGCGTACATCGTCCCCGAGTCGCACGACATCTTCACCGCCTGCGATCTAGCGGGCATCTACGGCTATGCGCATGAAGTCGAGCGCGGCCCCGGACGCCATGGCCCGGGCGGAATGCTGTTCGTCTATCTGCGCGACCCGGACGGCCACCGCGTGGAGTTGTGCGATGGCCACTATCAAACGATCGATGTCGAGGTCGAGCCGGTTCGCTGGGATGCGGCTTCGCTCAACACGAGCGTGCGCTGGGGGTTGCCCGCGCCGCACCGGTGGTATTTCGAAGCCTCTCGATTCGAAGGCGCCGAAATCGTCGAAACGCCGAGCAAACCCAAACCCGAGACGCTCGAAACCTACGTCAAGAAGCAATCGGCTCTCGACTGAACTCATATACGGTAACCATCAAATGGCACGCGTCAAATATCTACAACGTTCCGACCTCGTCGGCGTCAACGACGCCTTGTTCGATCGTCTCGAACGCGAGCGCAAGGTCCCGACCGCGAACATCTTTCGCGCACTCGCGCACGCGCCCGACATCCTCGATCAATTCCTCTCCTACGCGAACGCGATCCGGGCATCGTCGATCAGCCCCAAGCTTCGCGAGATGGCGATCCTCACCGTGGGCCACTGCACGGGATCCGAATACGAGATCGCGCATCATCAGTCACATGGGTTGAAGGCCGGCATCAGCGCCGAGCAGCTGAAAGCCATTCCCGACTTCGAGACGTCGCCTCTTTTTAGCGAAGAAGAGCGCGCCGTTATGGCAGTGGCAAAGGAATCGACGCTGAAGGTCGACGTCAACGACGCAACGTGGCAGCGCGTCGCCGCGTTTCTCGACGAGCGCCAACTCGTCGAATTGGCGCTGAACGTCGCTTGGTACAACTCCGGCGTTCGGATCATGGGTGCGCTCGGCATCGAACTCGAAGACGGCTATCGGTGAGACGCGATGGCGTCGCACGGCGCTAGCGGAGACGAACACACAAGCACGGCGATTTGACAAGCATAGAGGTAGACATGGAAAGAACAATGGTTGCAGCGCGGCTGCACGCTCTCGGCACTCCAATGACGCTCGATACGATTCCCATCCCAAAGCCGCGGCCGACGGATGTGCTCGTGCGCGTGAAGGCATGCGGCATCGTGCCGAACATGGCCAATGTCATCAACAACTGGCCGACATGGTTCCCACATCAGCCGCTGCCCGAGTTTCCCGCGATTTTCGGGCTCGACCCGGCCGGCGTCGTGGAAGAAGTCGGCGAAGCCGTCATCAATGCAAAGCCCGGCGACCGAGTCTATGTGAGCCCGCTGCGTTCTTGCGGGTCTTGCAAGGCCTGCCGGGCAGGCCGGCGCAGCGAGTGCCGCTACTACACGCTCAACGGCTACTTCAGCACGAGCCGCGACGGCCAACGCATCTTTGATCTATACCCGTACGGCGGCTTCAGCGAGTATATGACGGCGCCCGAATATGCACTCGTCAACCTCCCCGACAATCTAAGTTTCGAGCAAGCGGGCCGCTTCGGCTATTTGGGCACTTCTTACGGCGCATTGAAGAATGCGCAGGCTGGCTCGGGACAAGTCGCCTTGATCGACGGCATCACGGGGACGCTCGGCGTGGCCTCGACCATGCTAGGTCTCGCCATGGGGCTGACGCGCATTCTCGGCACGGGGCGCGATGAGCACCTGCTTCAGCGCATCAAGGCCATCGCACCGGATCGCATCGAAGTCATGAAGCTCGGCGACGGCTCGGTCGGCGATTGGGCGAAGTCGCTCACGGGCGGCGATGGCGTCGATTTCGTGATCAGTGCGCTCGGCGCGAAAGCCCCCGCGTCGACGATGCTGGATTCGATGAAAGGCGTTCGGCGCGGCGGCAAGGTCGTCAACGTCGGCGGCGTGGCCGAGGAGCTTCCCATCGACGTCAAATGGCTGATGGACGAGCAGGTTCATTTGATCGGCTCGAACTGGTTCACGACGGCTCAAGGCCAAGAAATGGCGGATATGGTCGGCACCGGCGCGCTCGATCTCCACTATCTCGAACATCGCAAATTCCCGTTGTCGCGCGTCAACGAAGCGATCTCGGGCCTCAAGGATCGCGACGGCGGCTTCAGCAATTACATCGTCATTCCTTAAGCCTTCCATTTTGCGAGCGCCGCACAGGCGCCGCTCCCCTGCTCCGGGTGACGATGCGCCCGTTGGCCAGCCGATGAGCTGGCCTTTTTCATGCGCGCGCATCATGCTTCACGCGATCGCCGATTACCCGCATAGCCGGCAACGGTGCGTTCCGTACCGTAGGTATTCACCCTAATCGTTTGCCTCTCTACACTGCATACATCGGTTGCAATCAATCGATCGAGATCGACAACGGATGTCGCAGTCAAACGCAGAGGTAGCCATGAAGAAATCGCTGATACAGACCATCGCCATTGCAATTGCAATGGCCACCACGGCACCGCTCGCCGCCCTCGCGCAAGCGAACAACCCCACGCCGGCAACGCGCGCGCAGGTGAGGCACGAACTCGTGCAACTCGAGAACTCCGGGTATTCACCGGCCGGCGGCAACATCGAGTTTCCAGACGATTTGCAGGCCGCCGAGGCACGATCCGGCGCGGCAACCGTCGCCGCCATGACGAACGCGTATGGCGGCAGGCCCGGGGGAACGACCGATGCCGGTTCACGCGTGGCGACTCCGCCAAAATCGCTTTACCTCGATAACGGGGCGTCGCTGTACGTTGGTGACTAACTCGTCCGCGGCCGGTGTGCAACTTCGCATCCTTCAGCCCCAATGGTCACCGCGCGCCGTCTATGGAAGCCAATGCGCGATGATCCGCCTCGAAAGTCGACGGCAGTTCCTCGCGCATGAAGGAGATCCACGTGCGGATCTTCGCGTCGACGAAATGCCGCGATTGATACAGTGCGTGGACGATGACCGGCTGCACGTCATAGCCGCGCAAGATTCTCGCCAGTGCGCCGGAACGCAAGCCGGGCAGCGCGACCGCTGCTGGCAAAATGCCGATCCCCAAACCGCTCCTGACTGCTGGCTCGAGCGCCTCAACGATATTGACGGCATAACGAGGTGCGCCGATCTCGACGGCGACGGGCGTATCGGCGCCGGAGAAGATCCATCTATTGAACGGAAACACCGGCGTTGCCAACTGAAGGCAGTGATGATGCCGGAGGTCATCGGGCGTCTTGGGTTCACCGTGAGCGGCGAGGTAGCGCGGCGATGCGCAAACCACGCCGGACGTACTTCCGAGTCGAATACTGATCAACCCCGAGTCCGGCAAACAAGGGGCGACCACGATCGATACGTCATAGCCTTCGACCAGTATGTCGGGCACGGTACCCGACAACGTGAGTTCGACTCGCAGTGACGGGAATTGCTCCTGATATCGCAACACCGTCGGCACCACGAGATGATGACCGAAGCTCGACAACGCATGCACGCGCAAGCAGCCTGAGGGATGCTGGCGAGCGGCGTTCGCCTCTGCCTCCGCTTCATCGATATTGTCCAAAATCTGCCTGCATCGATGAAAATAGCGCTCGCCTGCTTCCGTCAATGCGGTATGTCGCGTCGTTCTGTGCAGCAACCGAGAGCCTAGATGATTCTCCAGCGACGATACGGCGCGCGAAGTCACGGACGTTGTCAGATTGAGCTTGCGCGCCGCGGCCGCGAAGCCGCCCTCGACCGCAACCTTTGCAAAAATGCGCATACAGTGAAGTGTGTCCATAAACTGTGTCGTATCGGCGCTTCGCGAGACATGGGGGGAATGTCCAGCGGTGTGCTAGAGGGGGAAGGTGCGGCGCTTCTCAACGCGCCGAAACGCCCATTGCGCCCGGTAACGGGCCTACCCCAAAATGCTATCGTTAGCATAACATAAACGAGATCGTAAGGCGGCGTCCCGAGGCATGGATGCTGCCAAGCGAACTCAGCCCGAATCGGCTCGAGCCGTGGCCTGGTGATGATCGGTAGTAACCTGGGTGGAATGCTTGGAGAGGCTGCAAACGATGCCTACCAAGACGAACTGGTGGAGTTCAGTCGTTGGGCTTCGAAATAATGGGCGACAGCTATGTCGATGACATTGGCCGTCCCTGCAGCCTGTTCGACGGCGCCGAAACTCATCCCGCCACTTGGCGCCCGCACCGCCCTCGTTTTCTATCAGCTCGCGGAGAGGAACGCCGCAGCCTTGCCCGCCATCGTATCCCGCCCGTGATGATGCACGGCGTGATCGAGCAGGCCCTGGATACTTCCGCGCGTTTCCGACTGGCGCGCCGAGAACTTGAAGCCGGAACTCTGCATGTACTGCGCGCCGAAAGCCTTGAGCCGGGAAAAATAAGCCTCCCCGCTGCCGTAGGTTGCCCGATCCACCACTTCGCGACCGGTTACCTGCTCGTCCCTGAATAGATTGACCAGCGTCATCAGGCTGCCGCAAATGCCGGTGTTCAGGGTGAGCATCGGGATCAACGGGCTCGCGTCGCAGCCTTCCTGGAAGAAGGCCGTGAACTTGTCCACGTCGTGAATGATGCCGCCTTTGCTCGGATCCATGTTCGGCTGAAACTCCAGGCCACCCGCGCCCGGGTCGCGCTTGGCCAGCTCGCGCTCGTGCAGGTACAGTTCGCGCGCCTTGACGAGAAATGCGTGGATCTTGCTCTGCTCCCACAGCCGGAAGCAGAATTTCACCAGCCATTCAACGCCTGTGACGATGGCCGATACGAGGCTGCCGGCTCCCGGCAGGAACGAACTCAGCGCCATCGAGACGGCCCCCTTCAGCGTGGTCCACAGCCCCTGGAAAAGCCCCGCCTGCATTTCGCCCTCGAGCGCCGTTGCGATCAATTCCGGGTGTCCGGCGTTCAGTTCGATCCGGCGCCGCTCGAGCCAGGCGCCGACCTTTTCCGCCGCGGCACGCAAGGTTTTGATAATGCCCGCGCCCAGATCGATGGCCGCACCGACGAAAGGCGCCGCGCTCGCGAGGCACTGCGTGACCACCACCTTGATCAAGGAGCGGACGATACCGCCTGCAACGTTGAACGTGCTGGCCGACGTGCCGAGCAACGCGTTCTTGATCTTCTCGAAGGCCCAAGTGACTGCGCTTTCGATCTCGCGCCGCAGGTTGTTCAGCGTTTCCGTGACGGTCACGAGCGCCGCGCCCACCAGCGTGGTCGGCAGGACCCAAGGGTTCAGGAACAGCGCCGGATCCTCTTTGATCATCTCGAAGCCGGCTTGGGTGGTCGGGTACGTCCAAGTGACCTTGGATTTGATCGGACCGCTGCTCGCGTTGTCCATGGCGGGCCGGACGGTGCCGGTCTTTGCCCAGCGCCGCTCCCTCGTGGCGGCGTTGCTGATGCCGAAAGTCTCGTCGAGCGTCTTGCCTGCTCTCGGCGCCGATTTGGCGGCTGCCGAGCCCGCGCCGACGATTGCCCGCGCCGATACTTCGTGCCCCGCTACCGAGACATGTCGGGCGGCCTGCGTGGCGCTGTTCAGATGGCTCATGTTCGTCGCGAAGCCGGATCCGATGGCGCCGCCCACCGCGCCTACCCCTTCCATGGCGATGGTGAAGGCGTTCATGTCGACGTCGATGTTGCCCAGCAGGTAAAGCACTCCATAGCGAGAGTGCGGGATATCGAAAGACCGGATTCTGTCGCGCGCCGCCGCGGCCGACGGTTGCGGCGGTGCAACCGCTTTCGCTTGCTGGTGGATGTATTGCATGAGGCCGCCGCTTTCGGTGTTGCGCGGCACCTTTGACCAGTCACCCCCCTTCTCGGCCAGGTAGTCTTCGAGCGCGTCGCGCAACGTGGCGGCCTTGGCCCGGTCGAAGCGTGCGTTCCACCAGGCTGCGTATGCGGTATCGATGCGGACGGTGCTCGCACTGCGCGAACTGAGCGTCAGCGCGGTACGCCTGATCCACTCGCGCGAGCTGACGACTTCCAACGGTCCCTTTGCGCCCATGACTCGGTCTCCTGCGGTCTCCGAGTGGTTAATCCACCCTGGTTGTCGGCGCAGTATAGCAGTCACGCCAGACTACAACGAGGCGGCCCCTACACCGAACTCGACAACGTTTTCGCCGCGGCTTTGAGGCGGTTCGCCAACGTCTCCGGATCGCCGATTCGAGCCGTCGGGCCTGCGACCGAGATCGCGCCGCGAATCCGTTCTCCGATCATCACCGGCACGGCCACGCAAGTCAGCCCCTCGATCAACTCTTCGTCATCGAACGCATAGCCTTGCTTGCGGATCTGCGCCAGTTCCGCCTCGAGCTTAGCTTTCTCAACGATCGTCTTAGCGGTGAATCGCTCTAGCCCCTGATCGCAGATCCGTGAAAGCAGTTTTGCTTCCGTCGCGGCGAGCAGGACCTTGCCCACCCCCGTCGCATGCAGCGGTCCGCGCCAGCCGATCTGCGAAAACATGCGAATCGGATGCGGAGAATCGACCTTCGCGAGGTAGACGACGCGATCGCCGTCGAGCGCCGCAAAGTGGGCCGTCTCCCCCGTTTCGTTCACCAGGCGACGCAGCACCGGCGTGATGCGTTCCGCCAGCGCCGCCTGCGCGCCCACACCCGCGCCGCGAAAAAGCTCCGTTAGGCGGAAGCTGAGGCGATACGTCTTGTCGTCCTGAATGACCCACTCGCGCTGGCCCAACGTCTTGAGCAGCCGATAAACCGTCGCGCGCGGCAAATCCAGCGACTGCGCCATCTGACTGACGCCGAGGGGGATCTCCGAACCGGCCATCAGTTCGACGAGACGAATGGCGTGGTCGACGCTATTGACTGTCGCGATTTCTCCCATCTCCTCGCTCCTCAACGGTGAACGCAGACGAATACGCGTCACTTGCCCAACATCGGGCGAGCGACTATAGTGTTCTTTATTGATACTAACATGTTCACTATAGATACACAAGGAGATGACAATGAACGAGTCGAACATGGAGGCGCCGTGGATCGCTTCCGTCATCCAGGGCACCCCCGTTCCTTTCGATCAGCGCCGCACCTTGGCAAAGGTCGACGATCTGGTCGCCTCAGCGGTGTCCCGCAACGCCAAGCTCGTCGTTTTTCCGGAAGCGTTCGTGGGCGGCTATCCCAAGGGGCATGCGTTCGGCTCGTATGTCGGCGGGCGCAGCGACGAAGGAAGAGACGCTTACCGCGAGTATTGGGAATCGGCGATTGACGTGCCGGGGCCGTGCGTGGACGAACTTGCGGCTATCGCGGGGCGTTACGGCGTCCATTTGGTGATCGGCGTGATCGAACGCGATGCCGGAACCCTTTATTGCTGTGTCCTGTTTTTTGGACCGGCCGGCGATTTTCTAGGCAAGCATCGCAAGCTGATGCCCACCGGCGCCGAACGGCTGATCTGGGGTTATGGCGACGGCTCGACGATGCCCGTTCTGGATACCCCGCTCGGGAAACTCGGCGCCGTGATCTGCTGGGAGAACTACATGCCCATGATGCGCGCAGCCATGTACGCGAAGGGAATTCAGCTTTACTGCGCGCCGACGGCCGATTCGAGGCCCTCGTGGATCGCATCGATGCAGCACATTGCCGTCGAAGGCCGATGCTATGTCCTTGCCAGCAATCAGTTTCTCCGTAGAAGCGATTTCCCCGACACCTACGCGAGCCTGTTCGGAGACGATCCGGAAACGGTGGTGCAAGCCGGCGGAAGCTGCATCGTCGATCCGTTCGGACGCATTCTGGCAGGCCCCGCGTTCGGCGAAGAAGCCATTCTCACGGCGGAGATAGATTTGAAAAATATTGCGCGCGGTAAGTTCGATTTCGATGTGACGGGGCATTACAGTCGCCCGGACGTTTTTCGCCTGACGGTGGATGAGCGTCGTCAAGCGCCGGTGACCGTCATCGCTGCTGCCCACGAGCAACAAGCCCATTACGAGGATCGGCTCAAATGATCACGAAAGAAGACATTTCCGCGGCTGCGGAGCGCATCGCTCCCTACATTCGCACCACGCCCGTCATCCGGTTGGAGTCCGGCTGGTTCGACGTGTCCGGCGACACATTCCTCAAGCTCGAATCGCTGCAGGTCACGGGCTCGTTCAAGCCCCGCGGTGCATTCAATCGTCTGCTGAGCGCCGATCTTCCGCGCGCGGGCGTGATCGCGGCGTCGGGAGGCAACCACGGTATCGCCGTTGCCTATGCGGCGCAAAAGCTGGGCGTGCCGGCCGAGATCTATGTGCCGAGCCTTGCAACGGAACTGAAGCGCAACGTGCTGACGCAACTCGGCGCGCGGGTCGTCGTCGCCGGCAGCAACTATGTCGAGGCACTGGCGGCGAGCGAAGCGAGGGCAGCTGAAACGGGCGCATTGAAAGTGCACGCTTTCGACGATGCCGCGACGGTCGCGGGGCAAGGCACCCTTGCAATCGAGCTCGACGCGCAGGTGCCGGATGTCGATACCGTGCTCGTTTCCGTTGGCGGCGGCGGCTTTATCGGCGGTATCGCCGCGTGGTTCGCCGGGCGCGCGAAGATCGTCGCCGTCGAACCGGAGCGATGTCCGACGTTCAATCGCGCGTTGTTCGCTCGCGCCCCCGTCGATGTCGAGACGGGCGGCATCGCGGCGGATTCTCTCGGGTGCCGCCGCATCGGCAACGTGCCGTTTTCCGTTCTTCTTCCGGCCGTGCACGACTCGGTGCTGGTGTCGGACGAGCAGATTCGGGAAGTGCAAAAGGTGCTATGGGAAAAGCTCAGGATCGTCTCGGAACCGGGCGGCGCAACCGCCTTCGCCGCACTCGTTTCGGGCGCTTACGTGCGCTCGCCCGGGGAGAAAGTCGCGGTCGTGATCTGCGGAGGCAACGCCGATCCGGCGTCGATCGCTTGAGAAACGAACAAGCGTTGCGCACGATAAGCGTCGTGCGCAACCGCCAGGGCTAACCGCTGACGTGACAATAGGCTTCCAGCCGATACCCGTCGGGATCGATCACGAACGCGGCGTAATACCCGGGCGAGTAATCGGGGCGGATGCCCGGCGCGCCGTTGTCCTGCGCGCCGGCTGCGATCGCCTTCGAATGGAACGCATCCACGCTCGCGCGCGTCGGCGCGATAAAACAGAAGTGCAGGCCCGATTGCATGTCGGGCGCAACGGGGCTCGCGGACGGGGAAATCCAAAGCTGCACGGAGTCCGCCCCGTAGCCTAGCAATTCCGATTCCGCGCGCAGGCAGCGATAACCGAGCGTGCCGAGCACCGAATCGTAGAACGCTTTCGTCTTCGCGAGATCTCGCACGCCGATCGATACATGGTCCAACATGTCCTTTCTCCTTCGTCGAGGGATTCGAATAACGGAGCCACGATTTTCCGACAGGCACCTGCAAGCGTGCTTTGCAAAAATTGCGCCGCGTCGGTTCCTCGGTTCCTCGGTTGCGTCGCTTACTGCGCGATTTCTACGCGGTCGCCCGCGGTCGTAGCCGCCGTA
This sequence comes from Trinickia sp., assembly GCF_051953955.1. Lineage (GTDB taxonomy): Bacteria > Pseudomonadota > Gammaproteobacteria > Burkholderiales > Burkholderiaceae > Trinickia. The sequence continues at coordinate 31,268 of NZ_JBQCIF010000020.1, forward strand.
TCGCCGCCGCGTGTTCAGGACACTCGACCGACAGCCTTTCGACGTCGGCTAGCTCGAAATCGGCAAATTCGAATCCGGGCGCGACCGTGCAGCCGACGAGTGCGAAGCCGGCGGCATTCGCTTCGGGCGCGAGCGCGGAACGCTCAGCGGCGAACCAGCAGCCGGATGGGACAATCACTTGGAAGTCGGCGTCGTCTCGCGTCAAGGCGTTGCCGAGCCGATGCGTGCTCAGGTGATGCTTCGCGTCGATGACATGCACGTCGATCGGATCGCCTGCATAGAAATGCCAGACCTCGTCGGACCGAATCCGATGCCAGGCCGAATAAGCGCCGTCGCACAGCATGTAGTAGATGCAAGTCGATGCCGACCGCGCAATCCCCCCGCTTTCGTTGCCGGGGGCCGCCGGCCCGAGGATTCGTGCGACGCGCGCCGAATCGCGATGCGTTTCACGGTAGTAGCCGCCCTCCGGATGCGGTGCGAGTCCGAAGCGGTCGATCAGGCGTTGCTTGACTTGATGGGTGGGATTCATGACTCATTCCGGAGCATACAGTGTCGATTCGTCGAATTGCTCGGCCGCGAGCACGCGCCCGACGAGAATCAACGCGGTGCGGGCGATGTCCGTTTGCGCCACCTTGCCGACGATGTCCGCCAGCGTGCCGGTCACGCGCTCTTCGTCAGGCCAACTGGCCCGATACACGACGGCGATCGGGCAGTCGTCGCCATAATGCGGCCGCAATTCGTCGACGATCCGCGCGAGATGCCGCACGCCGAGATGGATCGCCATCGTCGCGCCGTGGCGAGCGAGATCGGCGAGATGCTCGCCTGCGGGCATCGACGTCTTCGTCGCATAACGCGTGAGAATAACCGTTTGCGACACCCCCGGCAGCGTCAGCTCGCAACCGAGCGTGGCCGCGCATGCTGCCGTGGCAGTCACGCCCGGCACGATTTCGTAGGGAATGTTCGACGCCCGGATTCGGCGGATCTGCTCGCCGATCGCACCATACAACGACGGATCGCCTGAATGCACGCGCGCGACGTCTTGCCCTTTGGCATGGGCCTGCACCAGCAGAGCCACGATCGCATCGAGGTCGAGATCAGCCGTGTTCACGACGAGTTCGGCCGTATGCTCGGCCAGCACCGCGTCCGGCACCAGCGAACCTGCGTACAGGATCACGGGGCAACTGCGGATCAAGCGCTGCCCTTTGACCGTGACGAGTTCGGGATCACCGGGGCCTGCGCCGATAAAGTACACCGTCATGCTTCGCTCCGTGGTGGGACGGGCCGGATTATCCGGACAACGTTTTCCGTACGCAACGTTTCGAGCGCGGCCAGCAGCGCATCCGCGGTTTCGAAGGTTCGATCGACGTTCGGCAAAGCCGGACGTTGCAGCATGATGACCGGCACGCCGCGCTCGCGCGCCACCTCGAGCTTCGCCTCCGTGGCCGCCCCGCCGCTGTTCTTGCTGATCACGACATCGAACCGGTGTTGCTCGAACAAGGTTCGCTCACCGTCCAACGTGAACGGGCCTCGTGCGCCGATGACGCGCGCCCGCTCGTTGCCCGGATGTTCGTCGAGACAACGGATCGTCCAATATTGATGCGCGGGAATTTCGCCGAGATGCGACAGCGGCGCTCGTCCGAGCGTGAACAACGGGCGAGTGAACGCCGCCATCGCGGCAACGAGTTCGTCCCATCCGTCGACGAATCGCCAATCGTCGCCGGCCCGAGCTTCCCAGGGCGGCCGGCGCAGCGCCCAGCACGGCACGCCTGCGAATCCGCACGCCGCTGCGGCATTCGCGCTGATCCGCGCGGCGTAGGGATGCGTCGCATCGACGACCAAGCCGATATGCTCGGCTTCGATATAACGAGCGAGCCCTTCTCCACCCCCGAAGCCGCCGACGCGGACCTCGCACGGCAAATCGCCGGCAATCTTGCCGAACCCCGCAAGGCTATAAACATCGCCGGCACTCAACCGGCGCGCGATCTTCAATGCATCGCCGGTGCCCCCGAGAAGCAAGATGCGCATCACCGCGCGACTCCCACGAACCGCCCTTCGCGATCGATCGCGAACACTTCCACCGCTACCTCGGGTGGAACGATGGCGCGAGCGACGTCGCGTGCATGGCGGCAAACAGCGTCGCCCAACGCAACGCCGTGCGCCGTTGCCATCGCAAGCGCTTGCTGACTCGTGTTCGCGGCGCGGATCTCGGCTTGCAAGGCATCGCTGCCGCCTGCTTCGGCCGCCCATTGCGCGAGCAGCGGCAAATCGATGCTCGAATGGCTGCTGTGCAAGTCGAGATGTCCCGCGGCAAGCTTGCTGAGTTTGCCGAAGCCGCCGCATAGGCTGAGCTTCGCAACGGGCGCCCGGCGCAGGTGCTTGAGCACGGCACCGACGAAATCGCCCATCTCGATCAGCGCGATGTCAGGCAGGCCGTAGTGGGCGCGCATCGCGTCTTCGCTGGCGTTCCCCGTGCAGGCCGCGACGTGCATATAACCGTTCGCGCGCGCCACGTCGATGCCTTGGTGGATCGACGCGATATAGGCCGAGCACGAAAACGGCCGGACGATACCGGTCGTGCCGAGAATCGACAGCCCGCCGACAATGCCCAACCGCGGATTCATCGTCTTCAGAGCCAGCGCTTCGCCACCGGCCACACCGATCGTGACCTCGAACCCGCCCGCGTAACCGTGTTCCGCGGCGAGCTCCGTGAGGTGATCGGACATCATGCGGCGCGGCACCGGATTGATCGCCGGCTCGCCGACCGCCAAGGTCAAGCCTGCTCGCGTGACGGTACCCACGCCGGGCCCCGCGTGGAAACGAACGCCGGGCTCGGGACTGAGACGCACGCGCGCAAAAACGAGTGCGCCGTGCGTGACGTCAGGATCGTCGCCGGCATCCTTGATCGTCCCCGCCTCGGCACCCGCGGCGCTGTCCGCCGCGTCGATCAAACGACAAAAGGTCAACGGCAGCGACACGCGCTGCCCTTTGGGGAGAACGATCTCGGCACAATCGCTGTCGACGCCAGCCAACAGCAGGCGTGCCGCCGCCAGCGACGTGGCGGTTGCGCAGCTTCCTGTCGTGTAGCCGCTGCGCAGCGGGCGCGGCTCGTCCGGGGTCTCTTCTCGCATCGTCACGTCGGCTCACTCGTTCGGCACGGGCTGCTCGGCGCCAGCCGCTTTGGTCGTCTCGTACAACGTGATCGGCAATGCCGCCCGCCAGGCGTCGAAGCCGCCGAGCGGCTGTGCCTCGCTGACCGCAATGCGCGTCAGCGTTCCGCCGTAACGATCACGCCATTGCACGAGCGCGGCCTCGCCTTGCAGCGTGACGGCGTTGGCCACGAGCCGTCCGCCTTCGCGCAAGCTCGACCAGCAGGCATCGAGCACGCCTGCCGCGGTTACGCCGCCGCCGATGAAGATCGCATCGGGCGCGGGCAACCCGCTCAACGCGTCGGGCGCGCGCCCTTCGACCAATCGCAGCGCGGGCACGCCGAGCGCATCTCGGTTGTGAGCGATGAATGCTTGTCTTCGAGGGTTCGACTCGATCGCAATCGCCTTGCAAGCGGGATGGGCGCGCATCCATTCGATCCCGATCGATCCGCATCCGGCACCGACATCCCACAGCATCGCCCCGGGAGCCGGCGCGAGACGCGCAAGCGTCACGGCGCGAACGTCGCGCTTGGTGAGTTGGCCGTCATTCAAGAAGGCGCCGTCGGGTAATCCGCTCGTCAACGGCAAGGCATGGCCGCCGTTCGTTCGGCACTCGAGCGCCACGATATTCAGGGGACCGACCGCTTCGTCCCGCCAGGTTTCCGCTCGCGCATCGATGCGGCGCTCGCGCGGGCCGCCGAGGTTTTCGAATACGGTCATCGGCGTCGGGCCGAATCCGCGTTCGTTCAGTAACGCGGCAATTTCGAGCGGTGATGTGCCGTCTCGGCTCAAGATCAGCACGCGCGTTCCCTCGCGTACATACGCATTGAGCGTTGCGAGCGGCCGTCCGACCAAAGAGACGGTGGCGACGCCTTGCAACGGCCATCCGAGGCGCGCAGCCGCGAAGGACAACGAGGACGGCCCGGGAATGATCCGCATTTGCGCCGGCGGGAACGCGCGCGCAAGCGTCGCGCCAACGCCGAACAGCATCGGATCGCCGCTGGCCAGCACGCAAACGTGCATGCCTTCGTATGCCGCGATACGGGTAACGTCGAACGGTGTGGGCCACGATTCTCGCCGCGCGCGAATGCGGGCCGGGAGCATCGCAAGGTGACGCTCTCCCCCGATCACGATCGCGGCATCGAGCAGCGCGCGCCGCGCCGCCCGCCCCAATCCGAAAAAACCGTCTTCTCCGATGCCGACCACCGTAAGCCAAGGCACCATCACTTCCTCGCCAGTCGTACTCGTTCCGATCACCGCTTGCCGCCGGCCCGCGGTATTCGCACCGTTGCAAACAGGGCATAATACTCGCTTTGCCGGCGCTCAGATCGTTCGCGCAAGCCACAGCCGGGCAGCATTTTGCCCGTCAGCGTTCCATTTGCCGGGGTAACGTGGCGGCCCGGCGACGCCAACTCCGTTGAATCTTGGGCTACCCTCCGTCTTCTTCGCTTCGGCCGTCGGCATGTCCCGCGCTTTCGCGCATCGTCGCCGCGCGCGACGGCGGGCTATGCCGCATCAAACTGCCCGGCGGGAAGCTGCACGCGCGGCAAGCGCTGGCGATTGCCGATGCGGCCGACCTCCATGCGTCGGGTCTCGTGGAACTGACGAATCGGGGCAATCTGCAGTTGCGCGGCGTCAAAGCCGGCGATGAAACGCCGCTCAGCCAGCGGCTGTCCGATGCCGGGCTCGGTCCCCGCCTCGGCGCCGCGGAATCCCTCGATCCGGTGCTGGCCGCGAAGCAAGCGGCGATTGCCGACGACGCACGCAATCTGCTGCTGAGCCCAACCGCTGGTCTCGACGTCGATGCGTTGCACGACACGGTGCCGCTCGCGGAACGGATCCTCGCGCTGCTGCAAAGCGAGCCGCGCGTTGCCGAGCTCTCCCCGAAATTCTCCGTGTTGCTCGACGGTGGCGAACGACTGGCAGCGCTCGATCATCCGCACGACGTTTGGTTCGCGGCCATGCCGCCCGCGGCGCGCGTCCCGGGCGAAGCGCGGTTTGCCGTCGGTCTCGCGGGGCAGCCGTCGGCGCACGGCGGCGATGCGCTCGCCGCGGTACGGGCGGACGATATCGTCGCCTTGATGCGGGCGCTGTTGCATACGTTCCTCGATCTGGCCGCTCGCGACGAAAATCGCATGCGCGACCTGCTGCGCTCGCACGATCGCCACGCGGTGCTCGCGCACGCCGCGGCAAAGGCCGGCATCGATCTGCAGCGGGGCTCGGATATCGAGACATGGCGGCGCGCGCCCACAGATTCGGCTCGGCGATTCGGCGCCCACGCGCAAAGCAATGCCGGTTTCTGGCACGTTGGGGGGCAACCGCCGCTAGGACGCCTTGGTACGGCGACGCTGCGGGGGCTGGCCGAACTTGCGTCCGCGCTCGGCGACGGCTCGCTGCGATTGACCCCTTGGCAAGGCGTATTGATGCCGAACGTCGGTGAGCGGGCCGTGCCGCAAGCTCTGGATGGGCTTCGCTCGCTCGGTTTCGTGCTCGATGCGAAAGCCCCGGTCGCACGCCTCATTGCTTGCGCGGGATCGACCGGATGCGTGAAGGGGATGGCCGATACCAAAGCCGATGCGCTAGCGCTGGCCGAGCAGCTTCCCGCCGGCATCGAAGCCCATCTGAGCGGATGCCGGCGTTCGTGCGCGGCCGCGCATTGCGCGCCCTATACATTGCTGGCCGTGGCACCGGCTCGCTACGACCTCTATCGCCGAAGGCAAGCGGCCGATAGCGAACGTTCGTCGCCACTGCTCGACGGTGCCGCACGCTTCGGCGAGCGCATCGGCATCCATTTGACCATCGAAGAGGCCGTGACATGTCTTCGCGAAGCGGCCGGAGTTCAAGTTCCATGATCGACTACGTCCGCGACGGACAAGCCATCTACCGCCAATCGTTTGCAACGATCCGAGCTGAAGCGGATCTCTCCGGCGTGCCGCCGGATCTCGAGAAACTCGTCGTGCGTGTCATTCATGCGTGCGGAATGGTCGATATCGCCCAATCGATACGCTTCTCGGAAGGTGCCGGCGCGGCGGGCCGCCAGGCTCTGGCAAACGGCGCGCCGATTCTTTGCGACGCCCGCATGGTGGCCGACGGGGTAACGCGCGCGCGGCTGCCCGCGTTAAATCCCGTGCTGTGCATGCTCGGCGAGCCCACCGTGCCCGACCTCGCGCGAACGATCGGCAACACACGCTCCGCGGCCGCGCTCGAGCTCTGGCGCCCGTGGCTCGAAGGCAGCGTCGTCGCGATCGGCAACGCGCCGACGGCCCTCTTCTACTTGCTCGACATGCTCGACGCCGGCGCACCGCGCCCCGCGCTGATCCTCGGCTTTCCCGTCGGTTTCGTGGGCGCGGCGGAGTCGAAGGCCATGCTGGCGGCCGATAGCCGCGGCGTCCCCTACGTGATCGTCGAGGGCCGGCGCGGCGGCAGCGCCATGGCCGCCGCGGCCGTCAACGCACTCGCATCGGAAATCGAATGATGAATCACCGTGGACATCTCTATGGCATCGGCGTCGGCCCGGGCGACCCGGAGCTCCTGACGCTCAAAGCGCTGCGCCTGCTGAAGGCCGCGCCCGTCGTCGCGTACTTCGTCGCAAAGGGCAAGAAGGGCAACGCGTTCAGCATCATCGAAACGCACCTCGCCGAAGGGCAAATTCGGCTGCCGCTCGTTTATCCGGTGACGACGGAGACGCTCGAGCCGCCGCTGTCCTACGAAGCCATCATCGCGGACTTCTACGATACCGCCGCAGGCGTCGTCGGCGCGCATCTCGAGGCTGGGCGCGACGTGGCCGTCGTCTGCGAAGGCGATCCGCTGTTCTACGGTTCGTATATGTATCTGCACGATCGGCTCTCGCCCGAGTTTTCGGTCGAAGTCGTGCCGGGCGTCTGCTCGATGCTCGGCGGGGCTGCCGTGCTCGGCACGCCGCTCGTCTATCGGAATCAGAGCCTCTCGATCCTTTCCGGCGTCATGACCGAAGAGGAACTGAAGCGCAAGCTCGCGGATACCGATGCCGCCGTCATCATGAAGCTCGGACGCAATTTCGATAAGGTCCGCCGCGTGCTCGACGAGCTCGGGCTCGCCGGCCGTGCGCGCTATGTCGAGCGCGCCACGATGCTCAATCAGCGAATCGTGCCGCTGGAAGACGTCGATCCGATGGCGTCGCCCTACTTTTCGCTGCTGATCGTGCCGGGGCAAAAATGGCAGGGGTGATCGCCGCACCCGCGATCGTCGTGCTCGGGCGCAGCGCGTTGGGCACCGCCCGGCGCATTCGCGCCGCGTGTCCCGGCGCACTGATTCACGGGCTTCAAACGCGGGTCGAAGGCGAAACCGACCGCAGCTATGCGCACCTGAGCGAGCATCTACGAATGCTCTATGCGCAGGGCACGCCGATCATCGCGCTCTGCGCAGCGGGCATCGTCATCCGCTGCATCGCGCCGATGCTGGCCAACAAAGGCATCGAGCCGCCCGTGCTGGCGGTGGCCGAGGACGGCAGTGCCGTCGTGCCGCTGCTCGGCGGGCTGGCCGGCGTCAACGTGCTCGCACGCGAAATCGCCCAAGCGCTGAGCGTCGCGCCCGCCATCACGACGAGCGGCGAACTGAGGTTCGGCACCTGCCTGCTCAATCCGCCCGACGGCTATCTTCTAGCGGACTTGGAGCAAGGCAAGCACTTCGTGTCCGATCTGCTCGCCGGCGAAACGGCGCGCATCGACGGCGAAGCGCCTTGGCTCGACGAAGCTCAAATACCGCAAGACGATGCCGCTCGGCTCACGATTCGGGTAACGCCGCGCGCATCGGATGGGCGTAAAGACGAACTCGTCATTCATCCTCGCAGCATCGTCGCGGCCATTCCCGAAGCAGGCCCGATAACTGCCGACATCGTCGTTGCGGCGCTGCGGGAGCACGGGTTTGCACCACAATCGCTGGCGGCGCTGCTCGCGCCTGCGGCTCGGATGAGCGACTTGGCCGTCGAAGCGGCGGCGCATGATCTGGGCGTCGTGCTGCGCTTTGCGGCTGGCAGCCCGAAAGACGTGGCGCAACTGCTCGCCGACTCGCTACCTACGAGTCACGAAGTCAGGACCTCGGACATGCATGGCATCGCGCTGGGCGTCGCTCGGGCTCCGATCGATGGGGACCGAATCGGTCGCCCGCGGGGGCGCCTCACCGTCGTGGGGCTCGGGCCAGGCAGCGCCGGCCTCATGGCGCCCGATGCACGCGCGGCGCTGAATGAAGCCACCGACGTGCTCGGCTACGAGACTTACGTGAAGATGGCCGGTCCGTTTCGCGCGGATCAACGTCTGCATTGCAGCGACAACCGAGAAGAGTTGCAGCGCGCGCGACACGCGTTCGCGCTCGCGTGCGAAGGACAGCGCGTCGTCGTCGTATCGTCGGGCGATCCCGGCGTTTTCGCCATGGCGGCCGCGGTGTTCGAGGCGCTCGATGCCAGCGACGACCCGAGCTGGAAAGCGATCGACCTGCGCATCGTGCCCGGCATCTCCGCGGCGATGGCGACGGCCGCGAAAGCCGGTGCGCCGCTCGGCCACGACTTCTGCATGCTGTCGCTCTCCGATAACTTGAAGCCGTGGAGCATCATCGAAACGCGGCTCGAACACGCAGCCGCGGCCGATTTCGTCATGGCGCTCTACAACCCGATCTCGCGCGCTCGTCCCTGGCAGCTCGACCGCGCACTCGAGATCGTTCGCAGCCGACGCGGCGCCGGCACGCGCGTCGTGCTCGGGCGTGACGTCGGCCGGCCGGGCGAGACGTTGACGACGACGACGCTCGGCGAATTGCAATCGTCGCAGGTCGATATGCGAACGATGGTCATCATCGGCTCGTCGACGACGCGCGGCATCGCAGGCGGGCCGCACGGCGAATGGATCTATACGCCGCGCTGGTACGAGGATGAGCGCCACGGCTAACGGCCTACGCGTGGCCTATGCCGACATGGCGATGTCCTCGGGCCGCAGGTAGTCCGCCTCCCATTCGCGGGCCAGCCGTTCCCATCGCCCCAGGGCCGCACGGCCGGTGCTGTCTCGTTCGCAGTCGACGATGACGATGCGATCGGCCGCGCGCGGCCGATCCGGGCGGTCGCGCGTGCGTCCGTCTCCGAGTATCCAGAGCACGCGTTCTCGCGCCGGTTCGCGCCGCTTGCACCGCTCGAGCAGCTTCGCGGCTGCGGCCATGCCGATCGACAACGAGGTGCCTCCGCCTCCGCCGATCGGCTCGACCCAACGTTCGTTCCACCAGCGCGGTATCGCCGGTCCGAATCGTAGATCGGCGCGGCCACCGCCGAAGCAGATCAGCGCGGCATGCACACGTTCGAGCGCGGCTCGATCGAAGCACGCCAGGATCAAGCCTTTCGCCTTCGATAAACGCTCGCCGCCCAGCATCGACGCCGAGCAATCGAGCAAGAAGCAATGCAAGGCGCCGCCGCCAGGGTCGTTCGGGAGGTAGCGCAGGTGGCTTTTGCGCAGCGGCGCGCGCCGCTTTTGCGCGAGCGATGCCGGCCACGCGATGTGGCGGCTCTTGCGCGCCGCCGCGGCGCGGCCGGCGGAACCCTCTGCGCCGGATGGCCATCGAAATCCGCTGCTCGAATCAACGGAGGCGCGCTTTCGATGGCTCAGCGTTTTTTTGTCGAGAGGGGGACCACGCCCTTGAAATGCGCAATGCCCACCTGCTCGGGCGGCAGGTAGCCCCAATCGGAAGCATCGCTGCTTGCCCCGTCGCCGCGTTCCCGGCCTTCAGGCGCGTGCGCGTCGCTCGGTGCTTTCTCGTCTCGAGCGCGCTGCGCTTGCATCGCAGGCTGCGTCGTCGAATCCGCCCGAGCGTCGCTCATCGGCTGCGCCGGTTCGCGCCTGCGATGCCGCAGCACGAGTTCCGCCACGCGTTCGACATGACCGGCGCTCACCATCGCGGCGGACTCCAAGGCCGCCAACGCGCGCGCGGCGCGCAGCATGACGAGATCGGCCCGCAGCCCATCGACGGCCGCGTCGATGCATCGCGCGGTGACGGCATCATGAACGGTGTCGGCAAAGGGCAACTCCGGCAACACCGCCCTCGCCTCGCGTATCCGCTGTGCCAATTGCTCCTGCGCCGGTGCATGGGACCGGCGAAACGCCTCCGGCTCCAAATCGAAAGCGATCCGCGCCTTGACGATGCGTTGCCTGATCTCAGGATCGAAGCAATTATCCAACTGCACCATCAAGCCGAATCGGTCGAGCAACTGCGGCCGCAGTTCCCCTTCCTCCGGGTTCATCGTGCCGATCAGGACGAAGCGAGCGAGGTGGCTATGAGAAATCCCATCGCGCTCGACCACGTTGACGCCGCTTGCGGCTGCGTCGAGCACTACGTCGACCAACGCATCGGCCAACAGATTCACCTCGTCGACATAGAGCACGCCGTCGTTCGCGCGCGCGAGCAAGCCCGGCGAAAACTTCACTTCGCCGCCGCGCAAGACTTCATCGAGATCGAGCGTGCCGACCACCCTGTCTTCGCTCGCGCCCAGCGGCAGCGTGACGAAACGGCCGTCGGGCAGCAATTCGGCGAGCGAGCGGGCCGCCGTCGATTTCGCCGTGCCGCGCGGGCCGCACACCAATACGCCGCCAATCGACGGATCCACCGCAACGAGCAACAGCGCCTCGCGCAATGCATCGTGGCCGACGATCGCGCTCAAAGGAAACGGCGGCGGCACGGCGCCGGATAGCGGTGCATTCGATCGATTCACGATGATCTCTCTTCCATGTGCTGCTCGGTCGCCAGCAGGTGTTCTTCGATCTGCTCGCGATAGGCCCCGGGCGCTTGCCACAATCCTCGGCCGATCGCTTCCAGCAAACGCTCGCAGACCGAATGGAGCGCATGCGGGTTGTGTTGCTGCATGAACCCGCGCGTGTCCGGATCGTTCAGGTAGGCGTCGGTGACGAGCGCATATTGATGATCCGAAATCACGCGCGCGGTCGCGTCATAGCCGAACAGGTAATCGACGGTGGCCGCGATTTCCGCTGCCCCCTTGTACCCATGCCGCTTCACGCCGTCCAGCCATTTCGGATTGACGACGCGCGAGCGAATCACGCGGGCGATCTCTTCGCTCAACGGCCGCACGCGTGGCGCATCGGGATTGCTGTGATCCGCGTGATAGATCCGTGGCTGCTGCCCGGAAAAATGGCGAACCGCGGCCGTCATTCCGCCCTGAAACTGGTAGTAGTCGTTCGAATCGAGCAGGTCGTGCTCGCGGTTGTCCTGGTTCTGCAGCACGACGTCGATACCGGCCAGCCGCGTCGCGAACGCGCCAGGCGCGTGCTCGCCGGCGCTTGCCGATGCGTACGCGTACGCGCCAAACGCGCGATAGGCATCGGCCAGATCGGCATCGGTGTCCCACGATCCCGTATCGATCATCTGCTGCAACCCTACGCCATAAGCACCCGGCTTCGAGCTGAAGACGCGCCAGCCGGCCCGCTTGCGGGCCTCATTCTCGTCGAGCCCTTTCGCCATCCACACCTCGCGCTCTCGCAGCACGCGCGCGCGGATCGGGTTGATGTCGTCGGGTTCGTCGTCCAGTTCGGCAACGGCCTGCACGGCCGCGTCGAACAGATGCATGACGTTCGGGAAAGCGTCGCGGAAAAAGCCCGACACGCGCAGCGTCACGTCGATGCGCGGCCGTTCGAGCACGCCGGCCGGCAGAATCTCGAAGTCGGTGACGCGATGGCTGCCGGGCGCCCATTTCGGGCGCACGCCGAGCAGCGCCATCGCTTGCGCGATATCGTCACCGCCCGTGCGCATCGTAGCCGTGCCCCAGATCGACAGACCGATCGCTCGCGGGTAGTCGCCATGCTCCTGTAAGTGTCGTTCCAGCAATTGACGCGACGATTTCAGGCCCAAGGCCCAGGCGGCTTGCGTCGGGATCGCGCGCGTATCGACCGAATAGAAGTTGCGGCCGGTCGGGAGCACGTCGGGCCGGCCGCGCGACGGCGAGCCGCTCGGCCCCGGCGGCACGAAGCGGCCTTCGAGGCCGCGCGTCAGGTGCCGCAATTCTTCGGAGCCGCATGCATCCAGACGCGGCGCGAGATCGAAGCGGATGCGATCGAGCACCTGGGCGGCGTGCGGAAGCTGGTGCAACGGCAGGCCGTCGGCGGCATTTTGCAGGACATGGCCATTCGTATCGACATCGGCATCGACATCGACATGGGCATCGACGTGGTCAACGTCATCGCCTTCGCAAACGCTCTGCAACAACTGCTGCGCAAGCAACTCCAGCCGTTCCCGCGTGTCGCCGTTGTGACGCCAGGCAGTGTCGCTGACCTGCTCGAGCAGTGCCGGACGCGGCCCCGTCCACGGCATGGACCAGTCCGCCGTCAACGGATCGAATCCGTGATCGAGTTGCAGGTCCTTGGCTAGTGCATCGATCAGGCCCGCATGCCGGCCGCGCCCGTCTCCAATCGGAAAACGCGCGAGCGCGAGCAGCGTATCGCGCCGTTCGCGCCCCCTCGGCGAGCGCCCGAAGATATGCAGACCATCGCGAATCTGCGCTTCTTTCAGTTCACACAGCCATGCATCGACGCGCGTGAGCAGCGCGTCTTCCTCGTCCTGCCTGCTGGGCTTCGCGAGACTCAGTTCCTCGTGGAGACGATGCTCGACGATCGTTTGCAGAATCGTGCCGCGCAGCAGCTTCGCGCGGCGCGCGTCGACCATCAGCGCTTCGTAGTACTCGTCGACCTGCCGTTCGAGATCCTGCAGCGGACCATAGGACTCGGCGCGCGTGAGCGGCGGCATCAGATGATCGATGATGACGGCCTGCGCGCGCCGCTTCGCTTGGCTGCCTTCTCCCGGGTCGTTGACGATGAACGGGTACAGATGCGGCATCGGGCCGAGCGTGAGGTCGGGCCAGCAGCGATCGCTGAGCGCCACGCTCTTGCCCGGCAGCCACTCGAGGCTGCCATGCTTGCCGACGTGCACGACGGCATCGACGCCGAAGACCTTGCGCAGCCAGAAATAGAAGGCGAGATACGCATGCGGAGGAACGAGATCCGCGTCGTGATAGCTTGCGTAATCGCCGTCCATGCGCGAGCGCGACGGTTGAATGCCGATGAAAACGCGGCCGCAGCGCCATCCCGCGATCATGAAGCGCCCGCGGCGAACCGTCGGGTCGCTCTGAGCGGGGCCCCAACGTTCGTTCAGCGCCTCGCGAATCTCGGCCGGCAGCGCCGCGAACGCTGCTCGATAATCGTCGAGCGACAAGCTCTGCAGCGCCGGACGCAAATCGCGGACGTCGGGGTCGTTCGTCACGCCTTGCGTCAGACGTGCCATCAGCGCGTCGCCGTCCGCCGGCAATGCGTCGAGGCGATAGCCGGCCGCGCGCAACGCCCTCAAGATCTCGATCACCGATGCCGGCGTATCGAGCCCAACGCCATTGCCGATTCGCCCCTCGCTGACGGGATAATTCGCAAGCACGAGCGCCAGGCGCTTTTCATCGTTGCGCAGCGTGCGCAGCCGGCACCAGCGACGGCTCAACTCGGCCACGAACGCGACACGTTCGGCATCGGGCTGATAGCGGACCACGTCGACTTCCGTGTGCGGACACCGATAGGCGAGGCCCTTGAAGCTGATCGCTCGCGTGACGATGCGGCCGTCCACTTCGGGCAGCGCAACGTGCATGGCGATATCGCGCGAATTGAGCCCTTGGCTGTCCTCCACCCAGTCCTCGCGGTTGCCGCCGCTCAGAATGACCTGCATGACGGGGGCATCGAGCCCGAACACCGGAAATCCGCCGTCTTCCGGTGTCGAAGCCGCGAATGCCGTCGTGTTGAGCACGAGCGCGACGTCGTGCTCGGCGCATAGCTGCATGACCAGTTCGTGGCTGATCGCATCTTTGAGCGAGGTGATGGCAATCGGCAGCGGATTGAGTTCGCGCGCTTCGAGCGCATCGATCAGCGCATCGAAGACGGCCGTGTTCGATGCTTGAAGATGAGCCCGATAAAAGAGAATCGCGACGACGGGCGCATCCGCGCGCCAGCGTGTCTGCCAATCGGCGATCGTCGGCCTGTCGTGCCGCGGATGATAAAGGGCGGCATTCGGCACGGATACCGGCAGCGGCGGCTCTTCGCCCCAGCCGAGCGCATGCCAGGCGATCGTTCGCAGGAACGCCTCGGCGTTGGGCACACCGCCTTCGCGCAAGTAGCGCCATAAGCGCCGGCAAAAGTCAGGGCTCGCCGTGCTCTGTGCGATCAGGTTCTCGTCTTCCTGCAAGTCGCCCGAGAACATGACGAGCATCTGCCCTTTGCGCCGCGCCAAATCGACGACGCGCTCGATCCCGTAAGGCCAATACGCTTCGCCGCCGAGATGATCGATGACGACGACTCGCGCATGCTGCAGGACATCGTCGACATAGAAATCGACGGACGCCGGTTGCCGCAAATACGTGACGTTCGTGAGCCGCAGGCTCGGGAATTCGGGCCCGAGCCGATCGACGACGCCGGCCAACAGCGACAGGGTGGTATCGGCCGAGCTCAGAACGACGATGTCGCCGGGGCGTTGATCGATGCGAACGACACCCGCCGTGTCATCGACGAAGCCACCCGGAACCGTCCGTAGCAAATGCATGCGAGCGTCGCTTCCGGCCGATCAAGCAGACGGCGCCGCAGCGGCCTGGGCGGCCAACGCTTCGTCGAACTCGCGCTGGAGCATCGCCACGTCGAGATCCTCGCCGATCAACACGAACTTGCTCGTGCGCGGTTCGTCGTCGCGCCAGCGGCGATCGAAATAGGTGTCGAAACGCTGCCCCACGCCTTGGATCACGAGCCGCATCGGTGCGCCGGGCAGCGCGGCGAATCCTTTCGCGCGATAGATCGTGTTGCTCTCGACGAGCCGCTTCAACGCGGTAATCGCCGCGTCGCGCGAGACCGGCGCTCCCGAGACGACGACTGAATCGAAATCGTCGTGATGATGATCGGGGTCGTCCGCGGAACCATGATGATCGGGCCGTTCGTCGATGGTTTCTTCCGACGCCGAATTCAGCCCGAGCAGGACCGGAAGATCGAGCTTGCCGTGGCTGGCCGGCACGATTTTGACGTGCGGGGGAATGTCCTCGCGGATGAGCGCGCAGACCGATGCAAGCGAGGCTTCGTCGAGCAGATCCGTCTTGCTCAGCACGACGAGATCGGCCGCGCCGAGCTGATCTTCGAACAATTCATGCAGCGGCGACTCATGATCGAGATTCGGGTCGCTTTTGCGTTGTTCGTCGACGGCCCGTGGATCGTCGGCGAACTGCCCGCTCGCAGCGGCGGGCCCGTCGACCACGGTGACGACGGCATCGACGGTGAAGCTGTTGCGGATCGAGGGCCAGTTGAATGCTTGAACCAACGGCTTCGGCAGCGCCAGGCCCGACGTTTCGATCAAGACGTGATCGATCGTCGAACGCCGCTCGACCAGCGCCTCCATGACCGGGAAGAACTCTTCCTGCACGGTGCAGCACAAGCAGCCGTTCGCGAGTTCGTACAATTGGCCTGCCTGCTCCGAGCCCGCTTCATCGCAGCCGATGCCGCAGCCTTTGAGGATTTCGCCGTCGATGCCGAGTTCGCCGAACTCGTTCACGATGACGGCGATTCGCAGGCCGCCTGCTTGGGACAAAATATGGCGCAGCAGCGTAGTTTTGCCGCTGCCGAGAAAACCCGTGATGACGGTCACGGGGATCTTGCGCATCGAAGTCGACATAATCGGGGGCGTGAAGAAGCAACGGTAGATGGACAGCGCGCCGCCTACCCGCAGCGCGTGTCGTCTTCTCCGGCCGGTATCCGGGCTGGCGAAAGCACCGCTTCACCTTCCCACGCCGCCGTTCAGGCTCGAGCGCAGTGGTATTGCACATGCATGCCGATGCATGTCGAAGCCGGCCTTGCATCGCAGGAATGCGACACATTCGCTTACCGTTGCGGGGGCAGCACAGGTAGGCCCAGCCGCGACGCGCTGTCGTGCCGAACCGCTGTTTCCCGTTTAACTGCGCATGTCCGAACGCATGCGCGAGCACCAGATTAGTCGCGAGTGTAGGTATATGGGATCGACGCGTCAAGGACGAAGCGCAGACGAAAATCGGCGCCGAGGCTGGCACTCCCCGCGATCCGTGAGAGCCGGCCGTTGCCGAATCGGTGCTCGGCGAGGCCGCTGTGGTATCTTCGTTTCCCTTCACGCGGGCCTCGACCAACATGCGATCACTGACGATCGGCCTCGGGTTCCGGCGCGGCGTCACGGCCTCGCAAATCGCTGCGGCAGTCCGTGCGGCGCTGGAATCGCTGCCCACGCCGCGCACGATGGCCGATGTCGCCTGTGTCGCGACGCTCGAATCGAAGGCGCGCGAGCGCGAGCTCGTCGTCTTTTGCGAGCGCCATCGCCTGCCGCTCGTCGCCTTTTCGGCGCAAGACATTCAGGCATGCTTTAGCGAACGCCGCTCGCTGCGCGGCTCGACCATCGTGCAAACGCATACAGGGGTCGAAGGCGTATGCGAGCCGTGTGCGCTGTTGGCCACCCCCGGGGGCATGCTCGTGCGAAGCAAGCTCGCGTTCGGCGGCGTCACGGTCGCCATTGCCGCCGCTGAGAAACAGGATCGAGATCAGGACCGAGAATCGGACCCGTCAAGGGCAAGGACATCATGAAAACCGACAATGAATCGCATCTGCGCATGACGCAGCGGCGCCGCGAAGGCCATGAGAAGAAGCAGGCGTCGGCAACGCTCGAGAAAGGCTTGCTGATCGTCAACACGGGCAACGGCAAGGGAAAGAGCACGGCCGCGTTCGGCATGGCCGTCCGGATGCTCGGCCACAACGAGCGCGTCGGCATCGTCCAGTTCATCAAAGGCGCGTTGCATACGTCGGAGCGCGATTTTCTCGGCGCACACGCGGCCTGCGATTTCGTCACGATGGGCGACGGCTATACGTGGAACACGCAGGACCGGGCAGCCGACATGGCTACCGCTCGCAAAGGCTGGAACGAAGCGGTAGCGATGATCGAGAGCGGCAATTATCGGATGGTGATCCTCGACGAGCTCAACACCGTCCTCAAGTATGAATATTTGCCGCTCGACGAAGTGCTCGGTGTGTTGACGGCCCGCGCGCCGATGCAGCATATCGTCGTCACGGGCCGCCATGCGCCCGACGCACTGATCGAAGCCGCCGATCTCGTCACCGAGATGCGGCTCGTCAAGCACCCGTATCGCGAGCAAGGCGTCAAGGCGCAGCGCGGCGTGGAGTTCTGACGATGCCGGCTTGCCCTGCCCTCGTCATCAGCGGCCCCGCGTCCGGACAGGGCAAGACGACGATCACCGCAGGCCTGGCGCAGCTGCATCGCGGGATGGGCCGCGACGTGCGCGTCTTCAAGACGGGCCCCGACTTTCTCGATCCGATGATTCTCGAGCGGGCGAGCGGCATGCCCGTGCACTCGCTCGATCTTTGGATGGTCGGCGAGCAAGGTTGCCGCCGGCTGCTTGCGGAAGCGGCCGAACAGGCGGACCTGATCTTGATCGAAGGCGTCATGGGGCTGTTCGACGGCACGCCCAGCAGCGCGGATTTGGCCGTGACGTTCGGCGTGCCTGTGGCCGCCGTGATCTCCGCGAAGGCAATGGCTCAGACGTTCGGTGCGCTCGCATTCGGGTTGGCGCGTTATCGGGCAGACGTGCGCATGCATGGCGTGCTGGCCAATCACGTCGGCTCGGAGCGCCACGCACAGATGCTGCGCGAGAGCTTGCCGTCCGATCTCCGGTGGCTGGGGCACCTCGCGCCCTCTGACCGGATTGCCTTGCCGGAGCGGCATTTGGGGCTGCATCAGGCGGGCGAGATCGATCGGCTCGACGAGCGCATCGCAGCCACGGCGCAGGCGCTGGCCGAGACGGCGCTCGCCGAGCTGCCCGCGCCGGTTTTCTTCGAACCGCAGAGCGTGCCGGCGCTACCGCGGCTGCTCGACGGGATGCACATCGCCATTGCGCGCGATGCGGCGTTCTCGTTCATCTACGCCGCTAACGTGAGCCTGCTGCAAGCGCTCGGCGCACGCGTCACGTTCTTCTCGCCGCTGGCGAACGAGGCGGTCCCTAGTGGGGCCGATGCCCTGTTCTTGCCCGGGGGCTATCCCGAGTTGCACGCGGCGACGCTTGCCGCCAGCACGGCAAGTGCCGAGACCATCCGCACTCATGCCGCGTCGGGCAAGCCGATCGTGGCCGAATGCGGCGGCATGCTGTACTTGCTCGAAAGCTTGACCGACGTGGAGGGTGTTCGCACGCCCATGCTAGGCGTGCTCGACGGACATGCGACGATGAGCAGGCGGCTCGGCGCACTGGGCATGCAGGCACTCGATACGAGGCATGGCGCAATGACGGGGCACACGTTTCACTACTCGAGCATGACGACCGGCATGCGCGCGGAACGGCACGCGATCCGGCAGCAAACGCAAGCTGCCGGCGAGCCGGTATTTCGCTCGGGGGCGATCACGGCGACTTACCTGCACGGCTATTGGCCGTCCAATCCCGTGCTGACGGCCGCGTTG
>NZ_JBQCIF010000021.1:0-28021 GCF_051953955.1 Trinickia sp.
GTGATGAAGACCTGATCGGGCTCGCATCGCACACCCCGCGACACGTTGATATAGGCTGCCACGGCTCGCCGCAGCTCGGGCATGCCCGCAACCGGCCCGTAGGCGAGCTGCGCGGGCTCGATGTGCCGCCACGCTCGCTCGACGCAGCGGCGCCAGTGACCAATCGGAAATTCCTCGAGCGATGGCAGTCCCGGGACGAACGGCAACATCCGATCGGGTTCGGCGCGTGGATTCTCGAGCCCACGGACTCGATCCGAGAATGCGACAGGAACGCTGCTGCCGCCGCTGTTGCTTCGGGCGCCGCGATGGTGTCCATATTGCCGGCTGACCGTACCGTTGCGCGTGGCCGCGACGAAGCCCTCCTCGGCGAGTCTTTCATACGCGTAGACCGCTGCATTGCGCGCGACCCGAAGTTCTTGGGCCAGCATGCGCGTAGAGACTAGGCGTGTGCCGGGCGCGATTCGCCCATCGAGCAGCAAATCGCGCAAGCTCCGATAGAGCGCCTCCTGCCGGCTCTGCCTCCCGGAGCTCATTTGCTTGGAAAACGATGCGATGAGAAGAGCGAGGTCCATGTCCTGGTTCTAAATTTTTTCCCTGCGTTGGTGCTTTCAGACGTTCGATTCGTCTTGTATCGTGCGCCTCGCCGTTGGATCGAAGCAGGGCCTGTCGGCCTGAACCATCGGCCTTTCCACGTCGACTATATCGGAGCAATGAACACACATGAACGAGCGCGCCACGGAAACCTTGCCCGCCCGCACTACGATTCGCCGTTTGCCTGAAAAGGCGAATCACGATCGCGCGATGCTTTACGGCATCGTGGACGAGGCCTATGTTTGCCACATTGCTTTCTCCGTCGATGGCGATACGCACTGCATTCCGACCGCCCACTGGAGAAAAGAAGATGACCTCTATATCCACGGCTCCAACGGCAGCCGCATGATCAAGGCTTTGTCCCGCGGCACGCAAGCTTCGATCGCGATCACCTTGCTCGATGGTCTCGTTCTAGCTAAATCGGCATTCAATCACTCGATGAATTATCGTTCCGCCGTAGTCTATGGGCAATTCGAAATCGTGGAAGCCGCGGCGGAAAAGCAGGCAGCGCTCGATCTGCTGATGGATAAGATCGCGGCAGGCCGCAAGCATGAAACGCGGCCCGGCAACACGAAGGAAATCAACGCGACCCGCGTCCTGCGGATTTCTCTTGCGCAAGCCGCGGTGAAAGTCAGCGCGTCGATGCCGTCCGACGACGAAGAGGACCTCGGCATTCCGGTTTGGACGGGTATCCTGCCGCTGAAGACGGCGCGTGCCGCCCCGATCCGATGCGAAACCGGCGCGTCCGTTGCGGTGCCCGACTATGTCAGGGATTGGGCGGATTGAGCCGCGCTGATCTTCGTTGACACGGCAAACCCAGATAGTTAGATTGACGCCGGTGAAAAAGAAGCGGGCGAAGCGATTGCCCACAAAGCGCAATCGTTTTCCGGCATTCAAAAAAACGAATGATCACCGAAGACGAAAATCTGTCTGGCGAGGGAGGTTTCTTGGGCGGTCAGGTGCGGCATATTCGAATATGCGGGACGGGCGTGGCCGTTCCGGAGAGCGTTCTGACGAGCGAGGAAATCGATCGGCGCTTTGGGCTGCCTGCGGGTACGGTCTCGCGGCAGTATGGGGTGCGGATGCGATATTGCGCCGTGAGCGAAACCGCGGCCTCGCTGGCGGCGAGTGCATGCGAAAACGCGCTGCGTCAGGCAGGGCTCCAATGGCAAGACATCGATTGCCTCGTTGCAGCGTCGGCCACGATGGACCAAGCATTGCCCTACAACGCCGCGCTGATTCTTTCGTCACTGGGCACGCGCGCGCGGCATGTCGCCGCGTTCGACATCGGCGCGAGTTGCCTTTCGTTCCTGGTCGGCCTCGATACGATCAGCTATCTGGTCGAAGCCGGGCGCTACGGCAATGTCGTCGTCGTATCGGCCGACATCGCGACTTTCTCGCTCGACTGGTCGACGCTCGGCGAGTCGGCGATCTTCGGCGACGGCGCGGCCGCGGCCGTGGTGCGTAAAAGCGCGCCGGAGGAGGCGTCGTGCATCGTCGCATCGCACGTCGAAACCCATGCCGAGGGCGCGCCCTGGTGCCACATCAAAGCGGGCGGCTCGCGCTATCACCCGCGTCGCGCGGCGGCCGCATTCGATCCGCTGACGTTGTTTCATATGGATGGACCGAGACTGTTCCGCGCGGTCTCGCGCGAATTGCCGCGCATCGTGGCGCGGCTATTGGAGGGCGCCGCGCTGACCCTCGATCAGATTCGGCTCGTCGTTCCACATCAGGGGAGCCGGCTTGCGCTCGATCACCTCGCTCGGCGGCTAGGGATCGATCCGGCTCGCACGGTCGATATCCTTGCGGATTTCGGCAATCAGGTAGGGGCGTCGCTGCCATCGGCGCTGCATCATGCGATTGCCCAAGATCGGCTGCGACGCGGCGATCCGTTCATGTTGCTCGGCTCCGGCGCAGGCCTGACGATGGGCGGCATGGTGATGGTCTACTGATATGCGCGTTTTAGTCACCGGAGGAACCGGCTTTCTCGGACGGCATCTCGTATGGCGGCTGAACGCCGCGGGCCACGAGGTCGTTTTCACGGGCCGCGACCGCCGGCGCGCATCCGTCGTGCTGGCAGGCGTCGACCGCATCGAGTGCGCGGTCCGTTCGGTCGAAGTGGCGCACGGAAGCTCACAGGCCGCCGCAGTGCTGGCCGAGGCGGCGGCCGGAGCCGATGCGGTGATTCATTGCGCCGCGCTGTCGTCGCCTTGGGGGCCCCGCGAAGCGTTCGAACATGCGAACGTCGACTCCACTCGTGAGGTCGTCGAAGCATGCCGTGCGGAGCGGATACCGAAGCTCGTGCATATTTCCACGCCGAGCCTCTATTTCGACTTCCGCGATCGTATCGGCATTCGCGAAGACGAACCGCTGCCGCCCCCCGTCAACGACTACGCGCGGACCAAAGGCATTGCCGAGCGGATGGTCGTGGCATCGACGATCGACTCGGTGATCGCATTGCGCCCGCGGGCCATCTTCGGTGCCTGGGACGAGACGCTTCTGCCGCGCATTCTCCGCGTGGCCCGCACCGCGCGGTTGCCGTTGATGCGCGGCGGCTGCTCGTTGATCGATCTCACCTATGTCGACAATGTCGTCGATGCCGTGATGCTTGCGCTCGAAGCCGATCTCGAGCGCGCGGTCGTCAACGTCAGCAACGGCGAGCCGATACCGGTGCACGCGCTGTTCGCGAAGCTCGCGAACGCCTTCGGCGTTACGCTGCGCGTGCGGCGCGTTCCCTATCCGGTCGTCGACGCCATTGCGACGGTGCTCGAATGCGTGGGCCGTGCCCGGCCCGGTTGGGAGCCACCGATCACACGCTACTCGGCGGGCTTGCTCGCCTACTCGCAGACGCTCGATCTGACGCGAGCGCGCGAATTGCTCGGTTACGCACCGCGGATCGCGCTCGACGTCGGGCTCGCGCGCACGGCTGCGTGGTTCACTGCCCAGGGCCGAGGGCTCGAATGAACGTTCCCCTGGGTTTCCGTTTGCTCAAGGTTGGGCATTGCACCCATCCCGAATGCATCACGCAGCGGGGCGGGCGATTCGCGTCCGTGCCGTTCCCTGCGCTTGCCGCTTTGCTGATCCATCCGCAGCATGGTCCCATGCTGTACGACACCGGCTATAGCGATGCGTTTTTTGCCGCCACCGAGCCTTTTCCCGAGCGGCTATACCGGATGGTGACGCCCGTTTCGCTACAGGCGAGCGAAACGCTCGACGCGCAGTTGGCGCGCCACGGCGTGGCGCCGGACAGCATCCGGCATGTGTTTCTGTCGCATTTGCACGCCGATCATATCGCTGGTATCGGTGCCTTGTCGCAAGCCCGGATTTTTGCGTTGCGTGCGGAGGTCGACGCCATGCGGCGTGCTTCGCGTTTTGGGGGGCTGCGGCGAGGCTATCTGCCCGCGCTGTTGCCGTCGACCTTCGACGCACGCTTGACGTTCGTCGATGATTGCGTGCCCATCGCGTTGCCGGGATGGATGAGGCCGTTCGAGCACGGCTTCGACCTGCTGGGAGATTGCAGCGTGATTGGCGTACCGTTGCCCGGCCACACCCCGGGCCAGTTGGGTTTGCTCTTTCGCGCCGACGGAGCACGCACCGTGTTTCTGGTGGCCGATGCGTGCTGGTCGCTGCGAGCGCTCGAGCGCGATCGGCCGCCCACTTGGATTGCGGCACAACTGTTTGCCGATAAGCGCGCATACCTCGCGACGTTCGCCGGACTTCGGCAGTTGCTCGCACGGCGCGACGCTCCGGTGGTCGTCCCTTCGCACTGCGAGTCGACGTGGAGGCAATTGAGCGAGGCTTCGCCGCAATGAGGCCTCGCGAATTGGCCGGAATGGCGAGCGCGTTCTTTCGCACACGCTACGGGCTGCGCTTCGACGATCGCGACGCGCTCGAGCACTGGCAACGCGGCCGGCTCGATCGCTTCCTGTCGCATACCGTGAAACAGGCGGCGTTCTATCGCGACTGCGCGGCGAGCGATCTCGCGTCGTTGCCCGTCGTCGACAAAGCGACGACGCTCGCCGATTTCGCGGCGTTCAACGCGCGCGGCATCACGCTCGACGAAGCCTATGCGGCGGCCCGTGCGGCAGAAGCCGGCCGGGTGCCGCCGCATGGCTTCGATCCGCGATTGACCGCGGGCCTATCGAGCGGTACGAGCGGCCGCCCGGGCGTGTTTCTCGCCACACCGGCGGAGCGCGCGACGTGGGCAGGCATTCTGCTCGCTCGTGTGCTCGATCGGCCGCTGTCGATGCGGCTTGCCATCGGCGCGGCACCGATTCGCGTCGCTTTTTTTCTGCGCGCGAACAGCTCGCTCTACACGACGATTGCTAGCCGGCGCATCGACTTCCGCTTCTTCGATCTGCAAACGGGTGCCGATGCGCACGTCGCGGCGCTGGTCGACTTCCGCCCGGATGTCCTCGTGGCACCGGCCAGCGTGCTCGCCTGGCTCGCGCGCGAATCGCTCGCCGGCCGGCTGCCGATCGTGCCGCACAAGACGATCTCCGTTGCCGAGGTCCTGGAGCCCGACGATGCGCAATCTATTCGCGCCGCCTATGGCCGCGCCGTGGACCAGCTGTATCAGTGCACGGAAGGCTTTCTCGGCTACACCTGTGCACACGGTTCGCTACATTTGAACGAGGAGTTCGTGCATATCGAGCCGGAATGGCTCGACGACGCGCAAACGCGGTTCGTGCCGATCGTCACGGACTTCACTCGACGCACGCAGATGATCGTCCGCTATCGCCTAGACGATGTCTTGCGAATACGGGCGGCACCGTGTGGCTGCGGCCGCGTCACGCGCACGCTTTCGGCCGTCGAGGGCCGTCTCGACGACGTTTTATGGTGCCGTGCCCGGCGTGATGGAGCTCCGATGCCGTTGTTTCCCGATGCGCTGCGGCATGCGATTGCCCGACATGCAACCGGTGTCGACGACTATTCGATCGCGCAGCATGGCGCGCTCTTTCATCTTGCCGTGCACGGCGACGACCGCGCGTTCGATTCGATTTGCCATGCGGTCGAGCGTGTGGTCGATGCCCAAGGAATGCGGCGTCCGGCGTGGAAGCAGACACGTTTCCAAGCACCGGCCCACACGGTCAAACGTAGACGCATCGTATGCGTGTCCAAGCTGTCCCCCGATGCGCGAGCTGATGCTGGCGATGCAACCTGGATGCCCCACGATGCGTAACGCGCTCATTCTCGGCGGCCGGGCGCCTGCTGCGCTCGATCACGCACGGCGCTTCGCGCATCAAGGGTGGACCGTCACCGTCGCCGACAGCATTCCGTGCTCGATCAGCGGGGCCTCGCGTGCCGTCGGCGCGGCATTGCGGGTTGCATCGCCGCGTCACGCACCGGCCCGCTTCGCTGCCGACTTGGGCCGGGCCTGCACCGAGCATGCGATCGATTTGATCGTGCCGACGTGCGAGGAAGTGTTCTTCGTTTCGCGGTATCGTCATCTGCTGCCGCGCGAGGTGAGGGTGCTCGCAGACGATTTCGACAAACTGCGCGACGTCCACAGCAAGTGGCGCTTCCTTTCGCTGGCCGCTGGGTGCGGTGCCGACGTTCCCGAGTCGGCGCTCGTCGGGACGATCGCGGAGGCGCGCGAATGGGCGGGTGCCAAGCCCGTCGTGCTGAAGCCGGAATTTTCGCGATTCGGGGTGCATGTGCGCCTCTACCGCGACGGTATTCCGCTTCACGCGCAGCCGCTCGAGAAACTTGGCAACTGGGTGGTCCAGACCTATGTGCAAGGCAGCGAGTTTTGTTCCTATAGCGTGGCCGATCGAGGGCGCCTCGTCGCGCACAGTCTTTACCGGCCAACCTGGCGCATGCGAACGAGCTCGAGCTTCTACTTCGAGCCTGCACGCATCGAGGCGATTCGCGAATTCGTTGCGCGATTCGCGCGCAAGCTTACCTTCACGGGGCAGCTCTCGTTCGACTGGATTCGGCACGCCGACGGCCAGGTGAGTGTCCTCGAATGCAATCCTCGGGCGACGAGCGGCTGCCATCTGTTCTCGCTCGACGATCCGGTTCCGGCTGCGCTCGACGGCACGGTCGACGCCTGCGTCGACCCGGTCGCGCCGTCGCCGAGGATGATCGGCGCGGTCATGGTCGGCGTTGGCTTGATCGATGCGTTGAGGCAGGGCGATTTACGGCGCTGGGTATGCGACTATCGGCGTGCCAACGATGTGATCGGTGTCGCGGGCGACCGCCGGCCCCTCGGGGGCGCCGTTCTCGATCTGCTGTCCTACGCCAGGCTTGCGCGGGCACAGCGCTGCAATATGCGCGAAGCTGCTACCCAAGACATCGAATGGGACGGCCAGGCGTTGCCGGACCTATGAGCGATTGCATCTACGTTCCCCGATCCGAATTTGCCGCGCATGCGGATGCGTTTGCGGCGTTGCATGCCGGCGTGGCGACGGCAGGCTATGTCGCCAACGTCGATGCGAGGGTGGAAGTCATCGAATTCGGCGGCCTGTCGTTTCCGGTCACGATCAACGAGCCCGGCCGCGACAACGCATGGGTCTCTTCGCCGCTTACGACGTACAGCCGCTATGCCTTGGAGGAAACGCGGCGCGTCATCCCGGGCGCGCTTGCCTGGCCGCTGGCTGCCCTCATCGGCACGGCGGAGCGTTGGCTGCGGGGCGCGGGGCTCGATCGGGCCGTCTCGATCAACAACTGGCTGCTCAGCACGAATTTGTATCCCTCGACCGCCGGGATCGACTTCATCGCCGTTCGCGATGCTTTGAAAGCGCGCTGGCCCGATCGCGGCATCTGGTTTCGCTCGCTCAATGTCGTGCAGCACGCCGATTGGCTGCATGCGTTGGCGTCGGCCGGATTCGAGTTGATCCCGACGCGGCAGGTTTATCTGTTCCACGATGTCGCGCGCTGCGCGCGCGAGCATCAGAACCTGCGACGAGATTTCGCGTTGATGCGCTCGACGCCGCTTCAACGGGTCGATGGCTGCACCTTCACGGTGGATGATTTTGCGGATGCGGAAGCGCTCTACGGGCAGCTTTACCTCGAAAAGTACTCGCGGCTCAACCCGCGCTACACCGCAGCCTTTTTGCGGCAATGGCACGGCGCGGGACTGCTTGAACTGACGGGCTTCAAGGATGAATCGGGCCGCTTGCGCGCAGTGATCGGTATTTTCGCGCAGGGACCGCTCGTGACGGCGCCGATCGTCGGATACGACACGGCATGGCCGCGGTCGGCAGGGCTCTACCGCCTTTTGATGGCGCATGTATTGGCGGTTACGCGGGAGCGTGCCGCTACGCTGAATCTGAGTGCGGGCGCCGCGCATTTCAAACGCCTGAGAGGCGGCGAGCCGGCCATCGAGTACAGCGCGGTGCTGTGCGACCATCTTCCCGGGCCGGCGCGCCGAGCGCTCGGGCTGTTGCGCGTCCTGACGACGAAGGTCGGGGTGCCGGTCATGGAGCGCTTCAAATTATGACCCCATGGAAAGCATCGCTCGCGTCGAGCTGGTTCGTCGTTGCCCGTTCGTCGCAACTCGGCGGGAAGCCGCTTGCCGTCACGCTGCTCGGCCGGCCGCTCGTCATCGCGAGAGCGGCTTCGGGTGATCTCTTCGCACTCGACGATTGCTGCCCGCACCGCCATGTGCCGCTGTCGGCCGGCTGCATGACCGAGCACGGCCTGCAATGCGCCTATCACGGTTGGACGTTTGCCGCGGACGGTCGTTGCGTGGCGATCCCAGGGTTGCCGCCGGGCGCGTGTCGGCCCGTCGCGCAGGTCGCCGCCGCGACGGCGTTGGAGCACGATGGTTTGGTCTGGGTGAGGCTCGAAGCCGAAGCCGAAGCCGAAGCGGAAGCCGAAGCGGAAGCCGAAGCGGAAGCCGAAGCGGAAGCCGAAGCCGAAGCCGAAGCCGAAGCCGAAGCCGAAGCCCGTGCGGTGGCCTTGCCGGCGTTCGTGCGGCGACCGTCGGCGCGCGCACAATGCTTCACCTGGCACGCCACTTGGAACGCACGCGCCATCGATGCGCTCGAGAACTTCTTGGATGCGCAGCATACGCATTTCGTGCATGCGGGCATCGTCCGAAGTGCTGCACGCCGCCGGCCAGTCGACGTGACCGTGACGCGCTCGGCTGGCGCGGTGCAGGTCGACTATGCGGGGCAGCCAGACCAAAGCGGCTGGCTGTACCGGCTATTCGAGTCGCGGCGCGAATCCGAGCGCGCGTATTTCGATGCCTCGGCGGCGGGTACGGCCCAACTCGAGTATCGCTATCGGAACGGCAGCGCACTGTATTTCACGCTGCACGTCAGTCCCGTGAACGAGACGATGACGCAGGTGCACGGCACGCTGCACATCGAAAACCGCTGGGCGCCGCGGTGGGCAGTGCAACTCTTCGTATGGCCGCTCTTGCGGCGCGTATTGCAACAAGATCGCGCGATCGTCGAGGCTCAACTGCGCAATCGGCAGCGGTGCGGTCGCGGAGCCGAAGGCATGTCCACCGAGCTGGATCTCGTGAGGCCGGCGCTCGAGGCGGCATGGTTGTCCGCGGCGACGGAACCGTCGAATTCCGTAAGGAAAGTCCGGGTTTTGCTGTGATCGAAAATGGCTACGGATTGCCAATGTGCCGATGCGTGCGGCGAAGCCAATGACCGCAGCCCTCATGCAGACATAGGTGCGCGTTGACGGCACACAGGCGGCGCACGGCACGCGCGGCCCCTGCCGCCCGATGTCCGGTAATACTGAACCTAGTACTGGAACTACCACCCAACCCACTGTTTTTTATCACTTTTTTCTAATTCGCCGGTGCCGCGCCGGCGATGTGCGTGGCATAATCGACCGCACCGGGGATTGCCCGGTGCCATGATTACCGCGCACACCATGCCAAAGACTCTCTACGACAAGCTGTGGGATTCGCACGTCGTCCATACCGAAGAGGACGGTACGACGCTGCTCTACATCGACCGTCAACTGCTGCACGAAGTCACGAGCCCGCAGGCGTTCGAAGGGCTCAAGATGCACGAACGTCCGCTGTGGCGCGTGAGTGCCAATCTGGCCGTGTCGGACCATAACGTGCCGACGACCGACCGCAGCCACGGCATCGCCGATCCGGTATCGAAGCTTCAGGTCGACACGCTCGATGCGAACTGCGACGCTTACGGCATCACGCAGTTCAAGATGAACGACATGCGCCAAGGCATCGTTCATATCATCGGGCCGGAGCAAGGCGCGACGCTGCCCGGCATGACGATCGTCTGCGGCGATTCGCATACCTCGACGCACGGTGCGTTCGGTGCGCTGGCGCACGGCATCGGGACGTCGGAAGTCGAGCACGTTCTGGCCACGCAAACGTTGCTGCAAAAGAAGAGCAAGAACATGCTCGTGAAGGTCGACGGCCAGTTGCCGCGCGGCTGCACGGCCAAGGACATCGTACTCGCCATCATCGGCAAGATCGGCACGGCCGGCGGTACGGGGTACGCGATCGAATTCGGCGGCTCGACGATTCGCGCGCTGTCGATGGAAGGCCGCATGACCGTCTGCAACATGGCCATCGAAGCCGGCGCACGCGCGGGCATGGTGGCCGTCGACGATACGACCGTCGAATACCTGAAGGGGCGTCCCTTTTCGCCCCAGGGCGTCGAATGGGATCATGCCGTCGAGTACTGGCGCACGTTCGTGTCGGATGCGGGTGCCCATTTCGATCGCGTCGTCGAACTCGATGCGGCCCAGATCGTTCCGCAAGTCACCTGGGGCACGTCCCCCGAAATGGTGACGGCCATCGACGGCCGCGTGCCCGATCCCGAGCGCGAAAAAGATCCTGTCAAGCGCGACGCGATGGAGCGCGCGCTGCAGTACATGGCCCTCGAGCCGAATCTGCCGATCGAATCGATCAAGGTCGACAAGGTGTTCATCGGCTCGTGCACGAACGCGCGTATCGAAGACATCCGCGCCGCGGCGTATGTCGTCAAGAAACTCGGGCGGCGCGTGGCGTCCAACATCCGGCTTGCGATGGTCGTGCCCGGCTCGGGCCTCGTGAAGGCGCAAGCCGAGCGTGAAGGGCTCGACAAAGTATTCGTCGAAGCGGGTTTCGAATGGCGCGAGCCCGGTTGCTCGATGTGCCTCGCGATGAACGCAGACCGGCTCGACCCGGGCGAGCGCTGCGCGTCCACCTCGAACCGCAACTTCGAAGGGCGCCAGGGCGCGGGCGGGCGCACGCATCTCGTGAGTCCGGCGATGGCCGCGGCAGCCGCGATCGAAGGGCATTTCGTCGATATTCGCCGGTTGGGATGAGGTAAGAGAGACATGGACAAATTCATCGTACACACGGGACTCGTCGCCCCCCTCGACCGCGAAAACGTCGATACCGATGCGATCATCCCGAAGCAATTCCTGAAGTCGATCCAGCGCACGGGCTTCGGTCCGAACCTTTTCGACGAGTGGCGCTATCTCGATCACGGCGAGCCTGGGCAGGACAACTCGCGACGCCCGCTCAATCCCGATTTCGTGCTCAACCAGCCGCGCTACCAAGGTGCGTCAGTGCTGCTCGCCCGCAAGAACTTCGGTTGCGGCAGCTCGCGCGAGCATGCGCCGTGGGCCTTGCAGCAGTACGGGTTTCGCGCGTTGATCGCTTCGAGCTTCGCCGATATCTTCTTCAACAACTGCTTCAAGAACGGCGTGCTGCCGATCGTGCTGCCCGAGCAGCAGGTCGATCACTTGTTCAACGAGACGTACGCGTTCAACGGCTATCAGCTGACGATCGATCTCGAGGCGCAAGTCGTGCGCACGCCGGACGGCCGCGAGTACAAGTTCGACGTCGACGGTTTCCGTAAGTACTGCCTGTTGAACGGCTTCGACGATATCGGCCTCACGCTGCGCCACGCCGACAAGATTCGCGCGTTCGAAGCGGAGCGGATCGCCAAGCAGCCGTGGCTCGCTCACCGCATCGTCGGATAGCGGCTCGGATGCGGAAAACGTCGGTAGCCGCTGCGCGCATCGTCGCCTAGCGGCTGCGGCGCTCCGTGCCCCATAGGCAATTGCACAACTCGATAGGACTCCGAATGAAAATCGCAGTGCTCCCCGGTGACGGGATCGGCAAGGAAATCGTCAAGGAAGCGGTCAAGGTGTTGAACGCGCTCGACGAGAAGTTCGAGATGGAAGAGGCGCCCGTCGGCGGCGCGGGCTATGAAGCGAAGGGTCATCCGCTGCCCGATTCGACGCTGGCGTTGGCCAAGCAGGCCGACGCGATCCTCTTCGGCGCCGTGGGCGACTGGAAGTACGATTCGCTCGAGCGTGCGCTGCGCCCCGAGCAAGCCATTTTGGGGCTGCGCAAGCATTTGCAGCTGTTCGCCAACTTCCGTCCGGCGATTTGCTATCCGCAATTGACGGGTGCATCGTCGCTGAAGCCGGAAATCGTCTCGGGCCTCGACATCCTGATCGTGCGCGAGCTGAACGGCGACGTCTACTTCGGCACGCCGCGCGGCACCCGCCAAGCGCCCGACGGCCCGTTCGAAGGCGCGCGCGAAGGCTTCGACACGATGCGTTATTCGGAGCCCGAAGTGCAACGCATCGCGCACGTCGCGTTCCAGGCGGCTCAAAAGCGCGGCAAGCGTTTGACCTCGGTGGACAAGGCCAACGTGCTCGAGACGTCGCAACTGTGGAAAGACGTCATGATCGACGTGGCGAAGCAATACCCCGACGTCGAGCTTTCGCATATGTACGTCGATAATGCGGCGATGCAGCTCGTGAAGGCGCCCAAGTCGTTCGACGTCATCGTGACGGGCAACCTGTTCGGCGATATTTTGTCCGACCAGGCCGCGATGCTCACGGGCTCGATCGGCATGTTGCCGTCGGCTTCGCTCGACAAGAACAACAAGGGCCTGTACGAGCCGTCGCACGGCTCCGCGCCCGACATCGCAGGCAAGGGCATCGCCAATCCGCTCGCCACGATCCTCTCGGCCGCGATGATGCTGCGCTATTCGCTGAACAAGGCCGAACAGGCCGATCGCATCGAAAAGGCCGTGCGCACGGTGCTCGAGGCGGGCTACCGCACGGGCGACATCGCCACGCCCGGCTGCCGCCAGGTCGGCACGGCTGAAATGGGCGACGCGGTGCGCGCGGCGCTTTAATCGATCGGGCACTCATTCGAGCGAGCGGGTTTTTTGACCTGTTCGCTCGAAAAAGCCCCTCATGTAGCGTATTTTTTGCTGGATTGGCATGCTTCGCAGGCGCGCCAATAGAGATTTTTCGTGTAAACTGTGCCGATGGCGCAACTGTCCCAAATCTCCTCGATTGACAACCTGCACGGCAATACGGCCCGTGTGGGCGGGCTCGCCATTGCTGGCGTCGTCGGCGTTGCCGGCGCGATCGCCATTATTACGATTACCCCCAAAACGATCACGAAACGCTGATCGTCTGTCGTGCCCGCTCGTCTTCCCCGCGCGGTCACGCCGGGCAAGGTTGCGGGGAAGCGTCCACTCCAAGGGTTAGTCATGAACGTAGGTCTCGTAGGTTGGCGCGGCATGGTCGGCAGCGTCCTGATGCAGCGGATGCAGCAGGAAGGCGATTTCGATCTGATCGAACCGGTGTTTTTCACCACCAGCAACGTGGGCGGCAACGCGCCTGCGTTCGCGAAGAACGAGACGAAGCTCAAAGACGCCAAGAGCATCGACGATCTGAAGAAGTGCGACGTCGTCATCACCTGCCAGGGCGGTGATTACACGAACGAAGTGTTCCCTAAGCTGCGCGCGGCCGGCTGGAACGGCTACTGGATCGATGCGGCTTCGTCGCTGCGCATGTCCGACGACGCCGTCATCATCCTCGATCCCGTCAACCTCGACGTCATCAAGGACGCTCTGGTAAAGGGCACGAAGAATTTCATCGGCGGCAATTGCACGGTCAGCCTCATGCTGATGGCACTCGGCGGCCTGTTCAGCGAAGACCTCATCGACTGGATGACGGCCATGACGTATCAGGCCGCATCGGGTGCGGGCGCGCAGAACATGCGCGAACTGCTGTCGCAGATGGGCACGCTGCACGGCGCCGTGACGGAGCAACTGGCCGATCCGGCTTCGGCCATCCTCGATATCGACCGCCGCGTGCTCGAAACGATGAACTCGGAGGCGATGCCCACGCAGCATTTCGGCGTGCCGCTGGCCGGCTCGCTGATTCCCTGGATCGACAAGGATCTCGGCAACGGCATGTCGAAGGAAGAATGGAAGGGCGGCGCCGAAGCCAACAAGATCCTCGGCAAGCCGGCCATGGGCCAGCCCGGTTCGATTCCCGTCGACGGCCTGTGCGTACGTATCGGCGCGATGCGCTGCCACTCGCAAGCGCTGACGATCAAGCTGAAGAAGGATGTGCCGCTCGACGAAATCAACGGCATCCTCGCCTCGGCCAACGATTGGGTCAAAGTCGTCCCGAACGAGCGCGAGGCCTCGATGCGCGAGTTGTCGCCGGCCGTCGTGACGGGCACGCTGTCGGTCCCCGTGGGCCGTCTGCGCAAGCTCGCGATGGGCGGCGAGTATCTGTCGGCGTTCACGGTCGGCGATCAACTGTTGTGGGGAGCCGCGGAGCCGTTGCGCCGCATGCTGCGCATCTTGCTCGAGCGTTGAGCCGCAGTTCGCGCGGTCTGCCGCCGGAGCATTTCACCGGTCCGGCACGCCGCGCAGTGGTTTTGCCCCGGTTCCTCACGTAAACTGTGCGGTTACGACGCATAGGAACCCCGAAAAGGCGTCGCCTTGCCGCGACGCCTTTTCTTTTGCCGCAGCGAACCTTGGTCTCTTCCGAACGCTATCTCGAGGCGCGCTTGAATGCGCGTGACACCTTCATGACAAAACGTCCGACGCGCCGCGCCGTCCCGCTTGCGATTGCCTGCGCTTGGCTCGCTTGCGCGTTGCCTGCCGCGGCCGCACCGGGCGCACCGGCTGCGCCGGCTTCCGCGCCTGCCGCTCAGAGCGTTCCAGCGGCTTCGGCCGCAACGCAGTACACCGTCAAGCCCGGGCAGTCACTTGCGGATATCGCCGCGACGGTGACCGGCTCGCACGATAAGGCAGTGCTCGGCCGAGCCGCGAGATCGATCTTCGATGCCAATCCCTCGGCGTTCATGCGCAACGATCCGAGTCTCTTGAAGCTCGGTGCGGTGTTGAACGTGCCGGCGCTCGATGCGACGGGTGCGATCGCCAAGGCCGAACCGGCGCCTGCCGCCGCTTCTGCGAGTGCAACCGCTTCGGCGGTGTCCGCGGCGCCCGCGTCGCAAGCCGCGGCGGCAGCTGGGGGAACGGCGGGCGCGAAGCCCACTCCCGTACCTGCGGCGAAAGGTGCGTCGGCGCCCGTGACCGCTATTTCGCCCGCCCCGGGCAGCGCGGCGGCGGGGGCGGGGGCCTCGGCCCCCGCGGTAGGCGCCCCTGCGAAAGCTGCTCCGGCTTCCACGGCTGCCGCCGCGCATCCGCCGGCGAACGGCGCGACCGGTGAGCATGCGTGGTCGGGCGCGATTCAGCCGGCACCGGCCGTGCCGGCCAGCGCGGAGGCGTCGGCGTCTGCCCCGATGTCGGCTGCCACGGCGGCGAGCGCCGCCGCGTCCGGCGGCGCTGCCGTGTCGGGGGGCGTAGCCGCTTCGGCGCCTGCCGCTGCTGTCAGCGAGGCGCCTGCGAGTGCAGCCGCATCCGCTGCCGGGCCGGCGTCTGCTTCGACGAGCGTGCCGAAGCCCTCGGCGGCGGCCTCGTCCGTCGCCGCACCGGCCGGTGGCGCGTCGCATCCGAAGGTGTCGAGCCTCCAGCAACTGCTGACGCTCAAGAATCGCGTCTTGATGGAGTTGCAGCGACATGGCTTCGGTGCGCCGTCGGCTGGGCATCCCGGCGCAACCGCCGGCGCGCCGGCCAGCGCGTCCAGCTTTGCGGCGGCGCCGACGTCCGGTGCCGCGGCCGCGCCCGGGGCCTCGCGCACGGCGGCTGCCGCCAATCAGCGCTTCATCGGCATCGGCGATTACGGCATCAGTTTGACGCGCAATGGGATTGCCGCCGTCGCGGCGATCGTCGCCGCCATCGTCGCGGCTTTGCTCGTGGTGCTCATCGCGCTCGGGATGGGCCGCCGTCGCCGGCGGGCGCCGGCCACTGCCGGTGCGGCCAACGGCTCGGCGGCGAGCACGGTTGGGCCGGCGCCCGGCGATGACGCCGCACAAGCGGGGGCGACTTCGGTTGCCGCGGCGCCCGATGATCCGGTCGCGGCCGAGTTTTTGGCGATCCTGGCGCGCAACCCGTCGAGCAAACGGGCGTTGATGGGGCTTGCCGCGCATTACGCCGAACGCAAGAACATGCAAGGGTTCGACGAGATCGCTCAGCGCATTTATCGCCTGTCGGGCGGTCGTGGGCCAAATTGGGTCCATATTGCGGCGATCGGGCGTGAGCTCGACCCCGACAATTCGCTGTATGCGCTCGTAGCCGGCCAAGCCGAGGAAGCGGTGTTGTCGCCTGACGATGAGTCCGAGGCGCCGGTCGCGCCCGCGTCGACTGATGCCGAGCTGCACGCAGCGGTAACTCCGGCCGAGGCGCCTGCACTGCCGGACGAGGGACGAGAAGTGCCGCCCGACACCGATGCATCGCGTCTCGCGGGCCGTGCGAGCACTGATGAGCCTTCTATCGAAGAGGCTCCGGCGGAAGAGGCGGTGCATGCCGAGCCCGAATTGCACGAGCCGGCGACGCCGCTCGAACCCGCGGCGGCCGCTGCGCCCGAGAGCGAGGCAACGCTGCCGCCGGATGCCATGGCGGCGCTCGGCGGTCTGGAGATCGGCCTGCCGCCGCGCGTCGGAGCCGGGCCGGAAAGCCCCGTTCATCCGGCTGAACCGGAGCCCGGCGAGCTCGAGGAAGAAGGACACGGAGAGCCTGTCCCGGAATGGACGGCCGACGCCGGCGCGCCCACGCACGAAGCGGCTCCGCCCGCGCATGCGGACGAAAACGACGAGGCAGCCCATGAGGCCCAGGCACCGCCCGCAGCCCCGGCTGCGGCACCCGCCGTCACGGGGCTGGGCGCCGCACCTGTCGGCCGGCTCAATCTGTCGTTCGATCTCGACTTGCCGGGTGCGCAGGCTGGCGAGGGCGAGAAAGAGAGCGCGGGCGCGGACGAGCAGGGCGATATCTCGCCGGTGCCGCAGTTCACGCCCGAGCAGCGCGCGAGGATCGCGCGCAACAAGCTCGATCTGGCGGCCGAGTACATCGCGTTGGGCGATCTGGGCGGCGCCCGCACGCTGATTCACGAGGTGATCGATTCGAACGACGCGGCCACGCACGACGAAGCGCACGCGATGCTCGCGACGCTGGCGCCGCTTTCCTGACGCGGCCATGCGCATCGCTCTCGGGATTCAATATGACGGCACGGCGTTTTGCGGCTGGCAGTCGCAGCCGCACGGCAGGACCGTGCAAGACGCGCTCGAGCGCGCCCTGGCCGATTTCGCTTGCAAGCCGCTGCATACGATCGTCGCGGGCCGCACGGACACGGGCGTGCACGGCCTTGGACAAGTCGCTCACTTCGATACCGATCTCGACCGCGAGGAGTTCTCTTGGGTGCGCGGCACGAATGCGTTTTTGCCGCCGTCGGTGGCCGTGCTGTGGGCCAAGCGGATGCCCGACGATTTTCACGCGCGGTTTTCGGCGTTCGAGCGAACGTACTACTACGTGCTCTACGTGAGCCCGGTGCGCTCCCCGATGCTGGCGGGCCGCGCGGGCTGGATCCACACGCCGCTCGACGTCGACGCGATGCGCGCCGCGGCGCAATGCCTGATCGGCGAGCACGATTTTTCGGCGTTTCGGTCGTCCGAATGCCAGGCTAAAAGCCCGGTCAAGCATCTCTATGGCATCGACATCCGGCAGGCCGGCGATTTGATTCATTTTCGGTTTCGCGCGAACGCGTTCCTGCATCATATGGTTCGCAACCTGATGGGCTCGCTCGTTGCCGTCGGCCGAGGCCGCTATCCCGTCTCGTGGCTGGCCGACGTGCTGGCCAGCCGGGATCGCGATCGCGCCGCGCCGACCTTCATGCCCGAGGGTCTTTATCTAGCCCACGTGGGCTACCCCGAGGCGTTCGCGGTGCCGCCCGCGTCCCTCGGCAGCGTGCCATGGAGCGGTATTTGGAGCGAATGAGCCTATGACAAGCATTGCTGCCCCCGATGCAGAGCCCGATGCACGCGCCGCCGGCCAGAACCCCCGACGCACGCGCATCAAGCTGTGCGGCTTGTCGCGCCGGGCGGACGTCGAGCTGGCCATCGAATTGGGCGCGGACGCCATCGGGCTCGTCTTTTATCCGCCGAGCCCGCGCTCGGTCGGCGTGGCCGAAGCCATCGATCTCGCCGCGGGGCTGCCCCCGTTCGTCTCGGTCGTCGGTTTGTTCGTGAATCCGACGGTGGCGTGGATCGGCGAAGTCGCGAGCAACGTCCCGCTGACGATGCTGCAATTTCACGGCGACGAAACCCCGGGGCAGTGCGAGCAACTGGCGGGCGTGGCGGGATTGCCGTGGCTGCGCGCATTACGCATCGGTGCCGATACGCGGCCTTCCGATTTGGTAGAATTGGCCCTCAACTATTCGACAGCCGGCGGCTTGCT
This sequence comes from Trinickia sp., assembly GCF_051953955.1. Taxonomy (GTDB): domain Bacteria; phylum Pseudomonadota; class Gammaproteobacteria; order Burkholderiales; family Burkholderiaceae; genus Trinickia. The sequence goes on from NZ_JBQCIF010000021.1 coordinate 18,138, forward strand.
CCTCGACACGCTCGTCGAGGGCTATGGCGGCGGCGGGAAGACATTCGATTGGTCACTTATTCCAGCAGAGCTCGCGCGTCGGGCCGTTTTGAGTGGTGGGTTGAACGCGCAAAACGTCGGTGACGCCATTCGGCGCGTGCGCCCGTACGCGGTCGATGTCTCTAGCGGCATCGAAGTGCCGGGCGCGAGGGGCGTGAAGGATCACGCCCGAATGGCGGCGTTCGTGCGCGCGGTGCGCGAAGCGGACGCCGGGTGACAAAGGCAAGGCGGCGCGGCCTGACGAATACGCGCCACGCCGCCGCTGCGAAGAGTGACGACCATGTACAACCTTCCTGATCAACAGGGCCACTTCGGCCCGTACGGCGGCACGTTCGTCGCCGAAACGCTCGTCCACGCCCTGGACGAGCTTCGAATCTCCTACGAGAAGTTCAGCCAAGACCCCGATTTCATCGCCGAGTACGAGCGCGAGCTGAAGTACTTCGTCGGCCGCCCTTCGCCGGTCTACCATGCCAAGCGGTGGAGCGAACTGCTGGGCGGCGCGCAGGTGTTTCTCAAGCGAGAAGACCTCAATCACACGGGCGCGCACAAGGTCAACAACGTGATCGGCCAAGCGCTGCTGGCTAAACGCATGGGCAAGCCGCGCGTGATCGCCGAAACGGGCGCGGGGCAGCACGGCGTGGCCACGGCCACGATCGCGGCACGCTTCGGCATGGAGTGCGTCGTCTACATGGGCTCCGAGGACGTGCGCCGGCAGGCCGCCAACGTCTACCGGATGAAGCTGCTCGGCGCGACCGTCGTTCCGGTCGAATCGGGTTCGCGCACGCTCAAGGATGCGTTGAACGAGGCGATGCGCGACTGGGTGACGAATGTCGAAAGCACGTTCTACATCATCGGCACGGTGGCGGGGCCGCATCCGTATCCGATGATGGTTCGCGATTTCCAGCGCGTGATCGGCGACGAATGCCGAGTGCAGATGCCGGAGTTGACGGGCCGTCAGCCCGACATGGTGATCGCTTGCGTCGGCGGCGGCTCCAATGCCATGGGGATTTTCTATCCGTACATCGACGACGCGGCCGTCAAGCTCGTCGGCGTAGAGGCAGCGGGCGACGGGATCGAGACGGGCCGCCACGCGGCGTCGCTGACAGGCGGCAGCCCCGGCGTGCTGCACGGCAACCGGACCTATCTGCTGCAGGATGAAGACGGCCAGATCATCGAGACGCATTCGGTATCGGCGGGCCTCGACTATCCGGGCGTCGGGCCCGAGCATGCATGGCTGAAGGACAGCGGGCGCGCGCAGTACGTCGCCATCACCGACGAAGAAGCGCTCAAGGCATTTCACGACTGCTGCCGGATCGAGGGCATCATCCCCGCGCTCGAATCGAGCCATGCGCTCGCGTATGCGGCCAAGATCGCGCCGACGTTGCCGCGCGATACGCATTTGCTCGTCAATTTGTCGGGCCGCGGCGACAAGGATATGCACACGGTCGCCGAACGTTCGGGGCTCGCGCTCTGAGCGCCGAGCATTAGTCGGCAATGCGCGATCTCATCGACGAATTCGACGCGCCGCAACCGGCGGCAGCGGGCGGGGCGCTTGGCGGCACGAGCGCCGCACGGCTCCCCATCGATCTGCACAACCGCGATTTCTTGGCGGAGGCGCAGGCGTTGGCCGACGGCTCGATCGACCTCATCGTCGCCGATCCTCCGTATGGCCTCGGCAAGGACTACGGTAACGATTCCGACATGCGTTCGGGCGAGGACTTTCTCGCTTGGACGCGTCGTTGGCTCGAGTTGGCCATCCCGAAGCTGAAGGCGAGCGGTTCGCTCTACGTTTTTTGCACGTGGCAGTACGCGCCGGAAATCTTCTCGTTCTTGAAGACGAAGCTCACGATGGTCAACGAGATCATCTGGGACAGGCGTGTGCCGAGCATGGGGGGCACGACGCGCCGTTTCACGTCCGTGCACGATAACATCGGGTTTTTCGCCGTTTCGAAGGATTATTACTTCGATCTCGACCCGGTGCGCATTCCCTACGACGCGGCGACGAAGAAGGCCCGTTCGCGCAAGTTGTTCGAAGGCAGCAAATGGCTCGAAGTCGGCTACAACCCGAAGGATGTGTGGTCGGTGTCGCGGCTGCATCGTCAACATGCCGAGCGCGTGGATCATCCGACGCAAAAGCCGCTCGAGATCGTCGAGCGGATGGTGTTGTCGAGTTGTCCGCCCGGCGGCCGCGTGCTCGATCCGTTCATGGGAAGCGGCACGACGGCGGTGGCTTGCGCACGGCACGCTCGCGCATTCGTCGGCTATGAGATCAATGAAAACTACTGCGCGATCGCGCGCGAACGCGTGGCCGCCCTCGGCGGCGCACCGTCCGTCGCATCCGCCGTCGCCTCGTGAGCGGCGCGGCGAAGCGCACTTATCGGTAGAGAAGACATCATGTCCCGTATCGAACAGAAGTTCGCGGCATTGGCCGCGCAAAACAAGAAAGGCCTGATCCCGTTCATCACGGCCGGCTATCCGGATCCGGCCCGCACGGTCGAATTCATGCATGCGCTCGTGGCCGGCGGCGCCGACGTCATCGAGCTCGGCGTGCCGTTCTCGGACCCGATGGCCGACGGCCCGGTCATTCAGCGCTCGTCGGAGCGCGCGCTCGCGAACGGCGTCACGCTCAAGCACGTGCTGGCCGACGTGAAGCGGTTTCGGGAGCAAGATGCCGATACGCCGGTTGTCCTCATGGGCTATGCGAATCCTGTCGAACGGATGGGTGTCGATGCTTTCGCCGCGGCGGCCGCCGAAGCGGGCGTCGACGGCGTGCTGACCGTGGATTACCCGCCCGAGGAATCGGCCGGATTCGCCGAGCGGCTGCGCGCGGCCGGCATCGATCCCATCTTTTTGCTTGCGCCCACCTCGACCGACGAACGGATCGCCGCCGTCGGCAAAGTGGCGAGCGGTTACGTCTATTATGTGTCGCTGAAAGGGGTGACCGGCGCCGCAAATCTGGACGTTTCCAGCATCGCGGGTAAAATCCCGGCCATCAAGTCGCAGGTGCGGCTGCCCGTCGGGGTCGGATTCGGTATTCGCGATGCCTCGACGGCGCGTGCGGTGGCCGATGTGGCCGACGCCGTCGTGATCGGCAGCCGCTTGGTTCAGTTGCTCGAAGAGGTACCGGCGGAAACGGCCGCCTCGAAGCTGAAGAGCTTCGTGGCCCAGATTCGCCAGGCGCTGGACGCTGCCTGACGGGGGGCGCACTCGCTGGCACCGGTTGCGGCCGGTTGCGGCCCGATCCGGCGAGTGCGCCGGCTCTCGAAGCGTGGCGGCTCGTACCGGCGCCGGACGGCGAGAGACCTACGCGCCTCGTGCGCGAGAAACAACACTATCTGAAGGAAAAACGATGAGCTGGCTCGACAAACTGCTGCCGCCGAAGATCAAACAGACCGACCCGAAAAGCCGCAAGGGCATTCCGGAGGGGCTCTGGGTCAAGTGTCCGGCTTGCGAGGCGGTGCTGTACCGCAACGACGTCGAGGCCAATCTGCACGTTTGTCCGAAATGCAGCCATCACATGCGCATCGGCGCGCGGGCCCGCCTCGATGCATTGCTCGATGCCGAGGGGCGCTACGAGATCGGCCAGGAAATTGTGCCGGTCGATGCGCTCAAGTTCAAGGACAGCCGCAAGTACCCCGAGCGCATCAAGGATGCGATGGACGAAACGGGCGAAACCGATGCGATGGTCGTCATGGGCGGCGCGATTCATACGCTGCCGGTCGTCGTTTCGTGCTTCGAGTTCGCGTTCATGGGCGGCTCGATGGGGTCGGTCGTCGGCGAGCGGTTCGCGCGTGGCGCGCAAAATGCGCTGGAACAGCAGGTGCCGTTCATTTGCTTTACGGCCTCCGGCGGGGCGCGGATGCAAGAGAGCTTGCTGTCCCTGATGCAGATGGCGAAAACCACGGCCATGTTGACGAAGCTGGCCGACGCCAAGCTGCCGTTCATCTCCGTGCTGACGGACCCGACGATGGGCGGGGTGTCGGCGAGCTTCGCGTTCCTCGGCGACGTCGTAATCGCCGAGCCGAAGGCGCTGATCGGCTTCGCCGGCCCGCGCGTGATCGAGCAGACCGTGCGTGAGAAGCTGCCCGAAGGCTTCCAGCGTGCCGAGTTCCTGCTGCAAAAGGGCGCGATCGACATGATCGTCGATCGCCGCAAGCTGCGCGAGGAATTGGCGCGACTCATCGCGCTGCTCACGCGCCAGCCTGCGGACGCCGTCGCCTAACTCGACTGTTGAACGCTGCATTCATGCGGGGACGGCCCGCGGCTTTGGATGACCACTTTTTCCTCTCTCGACGCCTGGCTCGCGCATCTCGAGTCGGCGCATCCGGTCGGCATCGACATGGGCCTCACGCGCATCGGCAAGGTGAAGGATGCGCTCGGGCTCGAGCTCGATTGCCCCGTCATCACCGTGGGCGGCACGAACGGCAAGGGCTCGACCTGCGCGATGCTCGAGGCGATCCTGCGTGCCGGCGGCTATCGCGTCGGCTGCCATACGTCGCCGCATCTGCTCGAATTCAATGAGCGTGCCCGCATCGACGGCCGCAACGCGACCGATGAAGAGCTGCTTCCGCATTTCGAGGCGGTCGAGGCGGCGCGCACGAGCTTTGCCGAACCGGTTTCGCTGACTTACTTCGAATTCACGACGCTGGCGATTCTGCACTTGTACGCGTCGCTTCCGCTCGATGCGGTGATACTCGAAGTCGGGCTCGGCGGCCGGCTCGATGCCGTCAACATCGTCGATGCCGATTGTGCGGTCGTGACGAGCATCGACATCGATCACACTGAATATCTGGGCGACACGCGCGAGAAGATCGCGTTCGAGAAAGCGGGCATTTTCCGTCCGGGCCGGCCTGCGATTTGTGCCGACCCCGCTCCGCCGCAAACTTTGATCGATCACGCCCATGCGATCGGTGCCGAGCTGTGGCTGTTCGGGCGCGATTTCCGATACGAAGGACAAGCGGGCAGCGAGCGGCAGCAGTGGAGCTACGTCGGCCCCACCTTGCGGCGTTCGGCCCTGGCGTATCCCGCGCTGCGCGGTGCGAATCAGCTCATCAATACGTCGGCGGCGCTGGCCGCGCTCGAGGCGCTGCGCGACCGCTTGCCCGTATCGGCGCAAGACGTGCGGCTCGGCCTTGCCAACGTCGAGTTGCCCGGGCGCTTCCAAGTGCTGCCGGGGCGGCCGTCGGTCGTCCTCGACGTCGGCCACAATCCGCACGCGGCAGCCGTGCTGGCCCAAAATTTGGGCAGCATGGGCTTTTTCCGCTACACCTATGCCGTATTCGGGGCGATGCACGACAAGGACATCGCCGGCGTCGTCAAGCACTTGAAAGGCGAGGTCGACCACTGGTGCGTGACCGATCTGCCGCTCGGACGCGCGGCTCGCGCCGAGGATCTGGAAAGGATCTTGCGCGACGAAGGCGTCGAGGACGGGCCCGACAGCAGCATCAAACGCTTCGGTTCGCCGGCCGAGGCGTTTCAAGACGCGCTGAGCCGGGCGACAGAGGATGATAGAATCGCGGTTTTCGGCAGTTTCTATACGGTTGCCGGCGTGATGGCTTACCGTAAGTCTCGGCAACATTGACCGATGCGTGCCAAATCGATGGCCGCGCGCCCCTCGAACTCAGCGATTCATGGGATTTTTTTCGTTCGGCAAGAAAGACGACGCACCGCGCCGGCGGGGTGCCGCCACAAAATCCGCGCGTGGTAGCGGGGGGGCGTTCGAAGGGCGCGAGCCGCGGCGAGCTCGCCGCAGCGAGCGCACGGGCGATGCCGACGCGATGCTGCTCGATCCGACGCTGCCCGAAAAGCAGCGCGCGCGCCGGCGGCTCGTCGGCGCGATTGCGCTCGTGGTGGCGGCCGTCGTGATCTTGCCGATGGTGCTCGATTCGCACCCGAAGCCCGTGACCGACGATATCGCCATCGATATCCCCACCCGTCCCTCGACTGCTCCGTCTCGCGCGAGCGATGGTAAAGACGACGATACCCAAGCCGGCGTGGTGCCCGATACGGGCGATGCCGGTTCCGGCACCGCGGTAGCCGGCATCGCGTCCGCTCCCGCGCAGGCCGCCGCGCAACCCGCGGCCAAGAACGCCAAGGGGGCCGCCGCGCCGCTCTCCTCGAAGCAGACCGAATCGAAGCCGGTTGCAGCCAAACAGGCACAATCGGCCGCTTCGTCGACGCAGACGGCGCACGCAGGCCCCCACTCGAGTTCCAATTCCAATTCCGGCAAAACAGCCGTCATACCCGCACCGAGCTCGGCCGATGCCGATTCCGGTACGCCGGCTGCTCCGCCCGGCGCGCGGTTTGCCGTTCGCCTCGGCGTGTTCGCGGACGACGCGAGCGCGCGCGCCTGGGAAACGAAGCTCAAGGCCGCTGGCGTGCCCGCCTACACGGAACACCATAAGCAAGCTGACGGCAAGACGCGCACGTTCTTGCTTGCCGGTCCGTTCGCAGACCGCGCGGCAGCATCCGCCGCGGTCGCGAAAGTACGCGACGCCGGTTTGACGGCGAGCGCCGGCAACGCGGGGCAATGACGGCCCGATGCTGACTGCATTCGACTATGCGGCGCTGGCCGTCATCGGTTTGTCGGCCCTGCGCGGCGCGTGGCGCGGGCTGTTGTCGGAAATATTCGGGTTGATCGGCTGGGTGGTGGCTTTTTTTGTGGCTTGCCGCTACGTGCAGCTCCTGGTGCCCTATATTCCAAGCGACTGGCCTGGCGGCGCGCTGACGCAATGGCTGCTGGCATTCGCGGTGATCATGATCGGCGTCGTGCTCGTGGCGAGCGTTGCCAACGCGTTGATCGCGCGGCTCGTGGCCGTGACGGGCCTCGGCGGCGTGGATCGCTCGCTCGGTCTGCTGTTCGGCATCGTGCGCGGTGCCGTGTTCGTGCTGCTGCTGGTGGCCCTCGCGGGGTTGACCGAGTTGCCGAAGCAAGAATTTTGGCGCAACGCGCTGCTGCGGCCCTATGCCGAGCAAGGCGTGCGCGAATTGAAGCCATTGCTGCCCCCGGCGCTCGCGGCGTACGTTCGCGTCTGAGGCACAGGTGCCGGCCGGGCGGCCGGCACCCCTGTTTTCGTATCTTTGAAGGACCCTGCCATGTGCGGCATCGTAGGCGTAGTCTCCCATTCCCCGGTCAATCAACTGATCTACGACAGCCTCTTGCTGTTGCAGCATCGTGGCCAGGACGCAGCCGGCATCGCAACGGCGAACGGCAGCACCTTCCACATGTACAAGGCGAACGGCATGGTGCGCGACGTGTTCCGCACGCGCAACATGCGCAGCCTGCCCGGCACGGCCGGCATTGGTCAGGTGCGGTACCCGACGGCCGGCTCGGCGTCGAGCGCAGAAGAAGCGCAGCCGTTCTACGTGAACGCGCCGTTCGGCATCATCCTCGCGCATAACGGCAATCTCACGAACTGGCAGCAACTGAAAGACGAGATGTTCCGCATCGACCGCCGCCACGTGAACACGAACTCGGATACCGAGGTGCTGCTCAACGTGCTGGCTCACGAAATGCAATTGGCGAGCTCGGGCCTGCAACTCGATCCCGCCACGGTGTTCAAGGCCGTGGCCGGCGTGCATCGCCGCGTGCGCGGCTCGTACGCGATCGTCTCGCTGATCGCGGGCTATGGCCTGCTGGCGTTTCGCGATCCGTTCGGCATTCGCCCCCTTTGCATCGGCAAGCAGGAAACGGCACAAGGCGTCGAGTGGATCGTAGCGTCGGAATCGGTTGCCGTCGAGGGCATCGGTTTCGATTTCGTTCGCGACGTGGCACCGGGCGAAGCGATCTTCATCGACAACGAGGGCAATCTGCACAGCCAGCAGTGTGCCGACAAGCCGAGCCTGAATCCCTGCATCTTCGAATACGTCTATCTCGCGCGTCCCGACTCGGTGCTCGATGGCGTGTCCGTCTATAACGTCCGCCTGCGCATGGGCGACTATCTGGCCGAGAAGATCAAGCGCGTGCTGCCCGGCGTGCCGATCGACGTGGTCATGCCGATTCCCGATTCATCGCGTCCGGCGGCGATGCAGGTAGCGTCGAAGCTCGGCGTCGAATATCGTGAAGGGTTCTTCAAGAACCGCTACGTGGGCCGCACGTTCATCATGCCGGGCCAGGCGGTACGCAAGAAATCGGTGCGTCAGAAGCTGAACGCGATGGCGATCGAGTTCAAGGACAGGAACGTGCTGATCGTCGACGATTCGATCGTGCGCGGCACGACCTCGCACGAGATCGTGCAGATGGCGCGCGACGCGGGCGCGAAGAGCGTCATCTTCGCGTCGGCTGCGCCGCCCGTAAAGTATCCGAACGTCTACGGCATCGATATGCCGACGCGCAGCGAGCTCGTTGCCCACGGCCGCTCGGACGAAGAGGTCGCGAAGATCATCGGCGCCGATCACCTCGTCTATCAGGACGTTGGCGCGCTCAAGCAAGCCGTCAGCGACATCAACCCGGCGCTGACGCGCTTCGAAGCGTCGTGCTTCGATGGCGACTACATCACCGGCGATATCACGTCGCAGTACCTCGATGCGATCGAGCGCGCGCGGCTTTCGCCGCAATCGCAGCTCGAGCGCGATTCGGCAGGCGACGTCGTCGACGGCAGCGTGACGCGTTCACAACTGCATTTGCAGTTGTCGGTCGAGTGAGTGGCGAGCATATGGACGACTCTTTGAACTTCGATACGCTCGCCGTGCGCTCCGGTACCGTGCGAACGGACTACAACGAGCACTCGGAAGCGCTCTTTCTGACGTCGAGCTTTTGCTTCAACAGCGCCGCGGAGGCGGCCGAGCGGTTCAAGCATTCCGAGGACTACTACACGTATTCGCGCTTCACGAACCCGACGGTCACGATGTTCCAGGAGCGCTTGGCCGCGCTCGAGGGCGGCGAGGCCTGCATTGCCACGGCATCGGGCATGAGCGCGATTCTTTCCGTCGTGATGGCCGCGATGCAAGCCGGCGATCACATCGTCAGCTCGCGTGCGTTGTTCGGCTCGACGCTCGGCCTGTTCTCGCAGATCCTCTCCCGCTTCGGCATCAGCACGACCTATGTCGATCCGAACGACCTCGATGCGTGGCAGCAAGCGGTGCGTCCCGAAACGAAGCTATTTTTCGTGGAGACGCCGTCCAATCCGTTGACCGAGCTGTGCGACATCGAAGCCATCGGCAAAATTGCAAAGGCGGCCGGCGCTATTTTCGTCGTCGACAATTCGTTTTGCAGCCCGGCTGTGCAGCAGCCGTTGAAGCTGGGGGCCGACGTCGTCATGCATTCGGCGACGAAGCTCATCGATGGTCAAGGGCGTGTGTTGGGTGGGGCGCTCGTCGGCACGCGCAAGTTCATCATGGAGAAGGTGTTTCCGTTCGTGCGCACGACGGGGCCGACGTTGTCGGCGTTCAACGCCTGGGTGCTGCTGAAGGGGCTCGAGACGTTGGCTCTGCGTGCCGAGCGTCATTCGGCGAGTTCGCTGACCGTTGCGCGGTGGCTCGAAGCGCATCCTGCCGTCAAGCGTGTGTACTACCCGGGGCTCGAATCGCATCCGCAGTACGAACTGGCGCGGCGGCAACAACGCTCGGGCGGTTCGGTGCTCGCGTTCGAGGTGGTGGGCGACACACCGGAAGCGCAACGTGCCAACGCGTGGCGTGTCATCGACGGGACGAAGCTGTGCTCGATCACGGCCAATTTGGGCGACACGCGCACGACGATCACCCATCCGGCCACGACGACGCACAGCCGGATCACGCCCGAGGCGCGTGCGGCAGCCGGGATTACCGAGGCGCTGCTTCGCGTGGCCGTAGGGCTCGAGGATGCGCGCGATATCTGCGCGGATTTGGGGCGGGGGTTGGAGGGGTAG
>NZ_JBQCIF010000022.1:0-53468 GCF_051953955.1 Trinickia sp.
CTCCAGCGCGCCCTTCACCGGCGCGGGCAGGCCGCGCAGGCGCTTCAGGCGGGCCTTGTAGTTCTGCAGTTCGGTCCAGTTGGGCAGCACGCCGTACACCAGCAGATGCGCCACTTCCTCAAAGCAGCCCTTGGCCGCCAGGTCGTGGATGTCGTAGCCGCGGTAGTGCAGGTCGTTGCCTGTGCGGCCGACCGTGCAAAGGGCAGTGTTGCCGGCCGTGACGCCCGAAAGCGCGACCGATTTCTTCGGCTTGAACGTGCCGGCGGCCGGCGCTTCCTTTACTGCTTCAGTCATGGTGTTGTCTCCAGCTTCGAGAGTCGAACGATTGATTATTTGGTCGCGGCGAACAGCGCGTCGAGCTTGTCTTCGTAAGCGTGATAGCCGAGGTATTCATACAGGTCCTCGCGCGTTTGCATCGTCGGCACGGCCGCCTTTTGCGTGCCGTCGCGGCGCACCGTCTCGTAGAAGTTGAGCGCCGCGGCATTCATCGCACGATAGGCGCCGCAGCAATAGAGTGCGATATCGACGTTGGCGGATTTCAATTCGTCGGTCGTGAAAAGCGGTGTCGAGCCGAACTCCGTCAGGTTCGCGAGAATCGGCACTTTGACGGCCGCTTTGAACTTGCGGTAGTCGTCGAGCGTGCGCATCGCCTCGGGAAAGATCATATCGGCACCGGCCTCCACATAAGCGACGGCGCGCTCGATGGCCGCATCGATGCCTTCCGACGCCGCGGCGTCGGTGCGCGCCATGATCACGAACGAATCGTCCGTCCGCGCATCGACGGCCGCCTTCACGCGGTCGACCATCTCTTCCTTCGGCACGCACTCTTTGCCGGGGCGATGTCCGCATCGCTTTTGCCCGACTTGATCTTCGAGGTGAACGGCGGCCACGCCAGCCTTGATGAACGAGCGAATGGTGCGGGCGATATTGAAGGCGCCGCCCCAGCCCGTGTCGATGTCGACGAGCAGCGGCAGCGTGCAGGCATCGGTGATGCGGCGCGCGTCGATCAGGACGTCTTCCATCGTACTGATGCCGAGATCGGGAATGCCGAGCGAATTGGCGGCCACGCCGCCGCCCGACAAGTACACCGCCTTGAAACCGGTGGCTTGCGCGAGCTTCGCCGCGTAAGCAGTGATCGCGCCGACGACCTGCAACGGCTGTTCGTTGGCCACGGCCGCGCGGAACGCCGCGCCGGCACGCAGGGGTTGCTGATTACCTATTTCCACGTTAGCTCCCAGAAAGGTGGAACCCATAGAGCAAGGTGCGGACCAGGTGGGCTCGCACCGCCTAACTGCTTGATTTTGCGGGAACGCCTCGCGGTTCGCGCGCCCCGGTGTTTTCAGAAGTGAAATTTATGATTTCATAAAAGAAACATGGCGAGCATAATACGGCCTGCGCCTTCCTGCGCCTGCACTGTTCAATGCAACGACGGAGTTTGCCGCTGTGAGCCGTCTTCTCCCCCATCATTTCTCCGATGTTTCTCCGCGGCCGCGAATTTGGGCGTTCGGCATCAGCCGCTTGCGCGACCTGTTGTTCGAGATCGCGGGCGAATATGACGAGCGCGCCGATCTGCGCGTGATCGCGCGCGCTTACGACGATGCCGTGCGCGAAGTCGAGACGGCGGGGGCGAGGCGCCCGGACGTGATCCTCGCGGGCGGATCGAATGCAGCCTACCTGAAGACGCGGCTGTCGGTGCCGGTGGTTCAGATCAGCCCGACGGGCTTCGACGTCATGCAGGCGCTGGCGCGGGCGCGCAGGCAGGGCGTACGGCAAGTGGCGCTCGCCATGCCGGGCGAGACGCCGCCCGAAGTGCGCGATTTCGTTTCCGTTTACGGTCTCGATGTCGTGTTCACGTCGTATCGGTCGGCGGAGGATGCCGAGGCCTGTGTGCGTGCCTTGCGGGAGCAAGGTGTCGGCGCAATCGTCGGGCCGGGGCTCATCGCCGACTTGGCCGCCGCGTCCGGTATCGACACCGTGTTCCTTTATTCGCATGCGTCGATACGACGAGGCTTCGAAACGGCGATGGACCTGTCCGAGGCCACGCGCGCCGAGGCAAAGCGCCGCCGGCACATCGACAATTTGCTGCAGCACTTGCGCGACGGCGTCGTCGCGCTCGATGCCGACGGCCGCGTCGAGGCGATCAACCGCCGGCTTGCCGATGCGCTCGGCATCGAGGTCGCGCATGCCGTCGGGCAGCCGCTTGCCGAGCAGGTGCCCGACCTCGCACGGACGTTGCCCGATGCGGATGGCGACGTGCTCGTTTTGATACGCGGCGTCAGCTACCTCGTGCATCGCGGCCCGCTGGTGGGCGACAGCGGGGAAGACGGTGTCGTGCTGACGTTCCAGGAATCGCGGGCAGTCGAACGGCTCGATCGCACGTTGCGGTCGAAGCAATTGACGCATCAATTTTCGGCGCGCTATCGGCTCGACGATCTGATCGGCGAAAGCGACTCGATGCAGCGCGTGAAGACGCTCGTGAGGCGCTACGCCAAATCCGATGCGACGGTGCTCGTGCTCGGCGAGAGCGGAACCGGCAAAGAGATGGTGGCGCAGAGCATTCACGGGCTCAGCGCACGCCGCGAGTTTCCGTTCGTCGCCATCAATTGCGGCGCATTTCCCGAGGCATTGCTCGAGAGTGAGTTGTTCGGCTATGAAGAGGGCGCGTTTACGGGCGCGCGCAAAGGCGGCAAGGCCGGACTCATCGAAGCGGCGCACCGGGGCACGTTGTTTCTCGATGAGATCGGCGAAATGCCGTTGCCGCTGCAAAGCCGCCTGTTGCGCGTGTTGCAGGAGCGGGAGGTCGTGCGGCTCGGTTCGACGGAGCCGACGCGCGTGGATATACGCGTCGTTGCGGCGACGCACGGCGCGTTGACGGAGCGAATCGCGGGCGGGACGTTCCGTGCCGATCTGTACTACCGCTTGAATATTCTGAGCATGGCGTTGCCGCCGCTGCGCGAACGGACCGACGACATGATGCCGCTTGCCACGGCGCTGTTCATGCAGGCCGTGCGGCGCGAGCCGCGGCTGTCGGCTCGCGTTCGGGGAGACGAGGCGGGAGCGAACGTCCTCGCGCGTGTTCACGACGTATTGTGCGGCTATGGATGGCCCGGCAACGTGCGCGAGTTGCAGAACGTCGTCGAGCGGATCGTCGTCGAGTTGGCCGATGACGAAACGTCGAACGGCAGTCTTGCACCGCTCGAAGTGGATGCAATGCGCACGATCGCGCCGGAGTTGTTCGCGAGCAGTGCGAGCGGGGCGGGCGATCGGACCGATGCGCAAACGTTGCGCGAGCGCAGCCGGCACGTCGAGGCCGATCAGATACGCGCGGCGATCGCGACGTGCGGCGGCGATCGCGACGCCGCGTGCCGTTTGCTGGGAATCAGCAAGACGACGTTATGGCGCAAGCTCAACGCCGTGAAATAAGCTGCGGACGTCAGGCTCGCCGAGCGCGCCACGTCCAGCGTGCACCGTCGCATTCCGGCCGCGTTGAATCACCGATGATGCTCGGGCCGTGCGAACGGCTCGTTATGCCGCGATCGATTCGCGCGGGCTGACGAGCTTTTCGATTTCTTTGCCGTGCGCGGCGGACGCTGTTTTGAGATCGAATGCCAACTGCAGATTGAGCCAAGTCTCGGCATCGCCGCCGAAATACCGAGCCAAGCGAAGCGCGGTGTCGGGCGTGATGCCGCGCCGTTCGCGCACGATGTCGTTGATGCGGGCCGGTGTGACGTGCAATGCGACCGCCAGTGCGTTTGCCGTCATCCCTAGGGGGACGAGATACTCCTCCCGCAAAATTTCGCCCGGGTGGATCGGACGCATTCCATTGTGAAAGCGCGTCATATTCGCTGTTCCTTAGTGATAGTCCACGAGTTCGACGGCCTCGGGGCTGTCCGGTGTCCAGACGAAACAAACGCGCCACTGACCGTTCACGCGGATGCTGTACTGGCCGGCGCGGTTGGCGCTTAGCGGCTCCAGCCGATTCCCAGGCGGGGAGCGCAGTGCATCGAGCGAGGCAGCCGAGTCGAGCATCTGGAGCTTTCGCTCGGCGATCGCACGGATGTTCGCGAATCGCCGGACGCCGCGGCCCTCGTAGAGCAGCCGAGTGTCGGTGCATTTGAACGACTGAATCATGATGGATGATATATCGTTTATCGATAAATGGCAAGTTAAGGGCGGCTGCATTTGCGAGGCAGCGGGCTGCACCCTACTGGAGAATCGGCGTCTTGCCGCCGGTATGACGGAATCTCGGACGATGTCACGCGCCCTTGCGTGGGCGATGGCTTCCGTTTCGCGTCGTGGCCGAGGTTGTCGCGCACCGAACATCGGTCGCCACCGCGTTTGTGCTAGCTTGAATTCGCGAGTCGCGCCCCCAATAATCCTGCGACTCAACGTGAGGTGTCACATGAAATCGAATCGCAAGATCGTTCTTTTATTCTCCGCGCTGCTCGCGTTCGGAGCGGCTGGGACGGCTAACGCAGTGGGTTGTATGAGCGGTGCCGTGGTGGGCGGTGTGGCCGGCCATTATGCGGGCCACCATGGGGTAGCCGGTGCCGTCGGCGGATGCATCGTCGGACACCATCTGGCGAAGAAAAAAGCGCAGGAGAAAAAGGAAGCGAAGCTTCGAGCGCAGCAAGCACAAGTGCAGTGAGCGCAGGCCCCGTGCGCGTTCGCGCAATGAAAGATGAGGGCGGCGGGCGCGGGCCCGCCGTCGGGTGAGGCGGGGGCAGCGGCACCCGCTGCCGGCGCCGCTATCCCCGGCTAGGAATATCGAGCCCGCGCATCACGGCGGGCCTCGCCAGAAACACATCGAGCGCGCGCTTCACGTGCGGGAAATCGCCGAAGCCCACGAGCTCTCCCGCTTCGTAGAACCCGATCAGATTGCGGACCCACGGGAACGTGGCGATGTCGGCGATCGTATAGTGCTCGCCCATGAGCCATTGCCGCTCGCCCAGCCGCTCGTCGAGCACGCGCAATAGGCGCCGCGCTTCGGCCACGTAGCGATCGCGCGGGCGCTTGTCTTCATAGTCCTTGCCCGCGAACTTGTTGAAGAACCCGACCTGGCCGAACATCGGCCCGATGCCGCCCATTTGGAACATCAGCCATTGAATGGTCTCGTAGCGGCCGGCTTCATCGAGCGGCATGCATTGACGGCTCTTGTCGGCCAAGTAGATCAGGATCGCGCCCGATTCGAACAGTGCGAGCGGCTTGCTGCCCGGGCCGTTCGGATCGATGATCGCCGGAATCTTGTTGTTCGGGTTCAGCGAGCGAAACTCGGGCGTCATCTGATCGTTCGCGTCGAAGCGCACGAGATGCGGTTCGTACGCGAGCCCCGTTTCCTCGAGCATGATCGACACTTTGACGCCGTTCGGCGTGGGCAGCGAATACAGCTGAATGCGCTCGGGGTGCTGCGCCGGCCATTTGCGCGTAATCGGGAAGGCGGAAAGATCGTTCATGCGTTGTCCTTGAGAACGGGGCGACGTCCGCGCCTTGCCATGGCTTGCGGGCGCTCACCGAGGATGAAGGCGAGTCCGATCGAGATTCTAACCGTCGAGGGCGGCGGGCGTGAGCAAGGCCGCCGCGTGCGCTTTCGGTTCCTCCGGCCGTTGCGTCCGCAGCGTCCTCAAAAGTGTTTCGTGATGCCCGCGTAGATCGCGCGCTGCGGTCCATATTGGGGCGCGCCTACCCCGATGCCCGAGCCGTCGCGCAGCTGGTAGACACGGCCGAACGCGTTGATGAGTGCGACGCGCGCATCGACCTTGCCGATGAACGGCCCGTTCAAGTGCTCGACGATGCCGAGGTCGACTTGCGCGTACCACGGCAGACGATCGGTGTTGGCAAACCCGCTGCGCAGCCCGCTTCCGACGATCGCGTCGGCCGTGAACGTGGTCCTGCCGATCGCATAGGCGCCGCCGAACGATGCCGTGATGCGTTGATCGTGGTCGAGGTACACCCAATGATTGGCGATATACGCCGACTCGTCGGGGCCGAAATTGAATTGCGCCGATTCGATGTTCTTGCCCTGCGCGCGGCTGTATGCCACGTTCAGATAAGCCGACGCGTTCTTGTGCCGATAGCTCGCCGTGAATTCGAGCCCGTAGGTGCGGCCCGTTGCATAGTTGAACGGCGTGTAGATCAGTGCGGAGCCGAACTGGCCTTCATCGAGCAGATCCGACGAACGCTTGTAATAGGCGTCGAGTCCAAGCGTCAACGCGCGCGTCACCCGCTGGCTGATGCCGATGTCGAAGTAATGGCTGCGCTCGGGTTTGACGGGATCGTTTTGCGGCGATGGGCTTTGATTCGTCGTGCCGTTGAATACGCCGACCGTCGAATTGGAGACGAGTTCGAACGGCGGCGGCGTGAAGTAGCGTGCATAACCGGCATGGATCGTCGTGGCGTTGGTCGGCTGATAGACGAGCCCGATGCGCGGGCTGACCTGGCCCGCTTGCACGTACTGGTTCATGCGATCGAGCCGTAGACCGTAGTTCAGCGTCACCTTCTCGCTGATCTTCCATTCGTCTTGTGCGTAAAGGCCGAACAGATAGCCCGTTTTGCCGGTCGAATCGTGGACGGTGAAAGGTTGGTCGGACAGCTGATTGCCCGCGGAGTCGATCGGAAATACGGCGACGTCGTTGTCGAATACCGCGCGTTCTTGCTGCAGCATGAGCCCTGCGCGCAGCGTATGCCGATCGGTCAAGCGATACGTCGCATCGGCTTGGATGCCGTTTGCGCGATTGCTGTGAAAGTCGTTCGAGGCGACGCCGTTGAAGATCAAATCGCCGGTCGGATCGGGATTGAAGTGCGTGCGCGTGTATCGCGTGAAGAACGCCACTTGATAGTCGAGCGCGGCGCCGTTGGTCCCTTGAATCGCCATCGCGGCGAAATTCGTGAGCTCGGATTGCGTCTCGTTCAGGGACGCCGAATCGAACGACGACGTTCCGTTCAACGTGAATGCTCCCGTCAAGCCCGGCGTATTGGGGATCTCGAATCGATTGCTTGCCGTCCCGAACATGACGGCAACCCGTGTGAGCGGATTCAGCAGGTACGACAGATAGCCGAACGCGTTGCCCTGCCGGGTGTGATCGTGCAGCGGGTTGCCGTTCGACGTCGGTGCCTCGATGCCCAGATTGTTTTCGCCGAGCGTGCCGCTGAAGTAATAGCTCAGCGGGCCGGCCGAGCCGAATACGTCCGCGCTCGTTTGCAGCGTTCGATGGCTGCCGCCATAAACGTCGATCGTCCCGCCGTTGCCGATATCGCCGGACTTGGTGCGGATGTCGACGATGCCGGCCGTGCGATATCCGTATTGCGCAGGCAACGCGCCCGTTACGAGGCTGACTTGATCGACGATGCGCGTATCGAACGATTGACCGAACCCGCTGATCGGCTCCGGGATCACGATGCCGTCGAGCCGATACTGCAAGTTCGCGTGCTCGCCGCGGACGTGCAACTGGCCGAATGAATCGTTCGTGACGCCTGGCGCCTGGAGCAGCACCTGGTTGAGCGGCGTGTCGGATCCTTTCGGCATCGTCGCGATATCGGCGTCGGAAATGCGATAGACGCTGCTGCCTATTTCGGGCGACAACGCGTTGCGCGCCCGGTCCAGACGCTGCGCGTGCACGCTGACGACGGGCATGCTGACTTCCGCGGCATCCGCAGGCTTCGCTGCGTCGCTTGCCGCCTGCGCGGCGACGGCGCCGGTTGGAGCGGGGCCCGAATCGGCGGCCCGCGCGACGAGCGCCGGGCCGAGCATCGGTAGGATCAACAACACTTGAGCGGGGCGGACGGGACGATTCATTGCTGTTTTCGACGATGAGGCCAGGGACTCGAACGGGATGCGCTCGGCGCGGCGGGGCCATGGAGCGCCGGGCGTATTGGATATTGGATTTTGTTTGATACGATATAACGTATCAAACGATTCGCGTTCGGAGGCCGCGAGCCGCCGAAGTTCACGACGCGGGCGCAATGATATAACGTATCATTTAGAAGATGCAAGCATCCGGGGATCGACCCGCGGCGGTCTTGAGTTTCGGCGGCCGGCAAGCTACATTCACCACCCACGTTTGCCTGCCGGCCGCAACAGTCCCGGTATTCGAACCACCCCATACCCCATACCCCAGACTTAGAGGACGCTCGATGTCGTTTCCGGCAGGGCGCAATACCGAATCCATCGGTGACGAGACGCGAGCGCTCGCGTGGAGTGCAGCCGTCGCTGCCGGCCTTGGCGTGTCGTTCCTTCTCCTGAGTTTCATTGGGGCCTTGCCGCTGGACGGGCGCTGGTACGGGCCGCTTGCCGGCGCGTGGCTCAATTTGTTCATCGTCGCCAACGGTGCGCGTTTGTCGCTGCAAGGCCGAGCCGTGCGAGCGCGCACGGCAAGCTGGGGCCTATTGGCGCGCACCGCGTGGCGGGCGGCGCGCCGGCAGCAGGGATCGGCGGCGTTCTTCGTTGCCTTGCGCTCGGTTTCGTGGCAACCGTGGGGGGCGCTGCTCAGTGCCTGCTTCGCCTTGGCCGCCACCGCGGCAGCCTGGCGGCCATTGCCGCCGGCCACGTTGATTCGTGCGCTGGTTTCGCCCGAACCGGCCATCGCCGACGCCGCCGTTTTGCTCGTGCTCGCCTTCGTGACGCTCGTTGCGGAGCGCACCTGTCATGCCCAGGCGGCGCGTTCGCCCGTCTTGGCTTCATTGGCACGAATGTTCCGTGTGGTTTTGCTCGTCACGATCGTGGCGGCGGCATCGAGTGCTTGGCTAGCCTACGCGGGGGCGGCGCCGAATTGGCCGCTGCGCTTGGCTGCCGCGTTTTGTGTGGCCATCGCGCTCGAATTCGTCGTGCGAGCGGCCGTGCTCTTTTTCCTGCCGCCCGCTAGCCGCGCCGACATGACTCGCGTGCCGAACAGTGCGATCGCGAGCGTCGTTCGATGGCAGCCGTCGCCGTTCGCCGCGCTCGGCGGTGCGGTGCGTCGGCAATACGGCATCGACCTGCGGCAGAACTGGGTGTTGCGCAGCGTGGTGCGGCTGCTGCCGGCGGCGCTCGCGTCGATCGTCGCCGCCGGATGGCTCCTTTCGTCGATATCGTTCCTTTCCCCCGATCAGCGCGCGGTCTACGAACGGTTCGGCGAACCGGCGGCAGTGTGGCAGCCGGGGCCGCATATCGGTCTGCCGTGGCCCTTCGGCAAAGTGAGGCATGTCGATAACGGCGCGGTGCATCAACTGATCGTGTCCGGCGGGGCGGCGGGCGAGAGCAGCGCCGCATCGCCCTCGGTGCACGCCGACGATCCGACTCCCGAAGCGTCGAATCGGCTCTGGGATGTCGCGCATCCGTGGGAGACGACGCAAGTGATCGCGGGCGGAAGCGGCGATCGGCAGAGCTTTCAGATCGTCAGCGCCGACGTTCGGCTCGATTACCGAATCGGCGCCTCCGATGCCGACGCGCGAGCCGCGCTTTATCGAGCGAGCGATGCCGAGCGCTTGGTCCGCTCGATCGCGAACCGCGAGGTCGTGCACTATCTCGCCTCGCACACGCTGGCCTCGCTGCTGGAAACGCGTCAAACGGCGATCGCCGACGTCGTGCAGGCGAACGTCCAGCGGCAACTCGATCGGCTCGGGGCCGGCGTCGAAGTGGTGGCCGTGGTGATCGAAAGCATTCATCCGCCGGCGGGCGCCGCGAGCGCCTATCACGGCGTTCAAGCCGCGCAAGTTCGAGCGCAAGCAAGCGTGGCGCAGGCCCGCGCCTACGCGGCAACCGAACTCGGCGATGCGCATGAGCGCGCGCAAGACGACGTTGCGCAAGCGCAGGGCGAGGCGGCCGAGACGCTGGCTCGGGCGCGCGCGCAGCAGACGGACTTCGATGCCGATCTCGGCGCCGCTCGGCTCGGCGGCCCCGCTTATGCGCTCGAATATTACCTGCGCAAGCTGCAGGGCGGCCTGCACGATGCGCGATTGACCGTCATCGACGACAGGCTCGCGCAAGGCAATCGCGCCACGCTCGATCTTCGCGCCGCGTATGCGGCCGGCGACTTGGCTGGCGTCGCGCACCCCAATCATTGAATGTCGACGAGCGCTTCATGACTTCGCTTGGAGCCTGTATTCCGCACGCGTCGAATCGCTACAAGGTGACACGTTGAGTCTCTTTCATTCGCATGCTCACGGCCACGATCACGGTCATCATCATCACGGTGAGGATGATCACGACGATGGCGCCCCCTCCCATCACGACGATCCGCATCGGCAGCGCCGTTTCGCCCTGCGCGTCGCGTTGGCCGTTCTTTGTGTGATCGTGGCCGCGGCGGTGGCGAGCTTCGTTCAAGTGCGCGCGGGCGAGGCGATGGTCGTGACGCGGTTCGGCCAGCCTGTGCGGGTGTTGCTCGATCCGGGTCTCGCCTGGCGCATGCCGGCGCCGATCGAAGCGGCGATGCCGGTCGACCTGCGCCTGCACACGACGTCGAGTGGCCTGCAGGACGTGGGAACGCGCGACGGCTCGCGGATCATCGTGCAAGCCTACGTGGCATGGCGCGTTGCCGGCGATCCCGGCGACGTCGGGCGTTTCGTGCGCGCCGTGCGCAACGAGCCCGATGAAGCGGCCCGGCAGATCCGCTCGCTGCTCGGCTCGGCATTGCAGACGACGTCGGCCGGCTTCGATCTCGCGTCGCTCGTCAATACCGATCCTGCGCAGGTCCGAATTCCCGCATTCGAGGAGACGCTGCGCCGGCAGATCGATGCGCAGTTGCGCGCGGCCTATGGCGTGCGCGTCGTGCAGGTGGGTCTGGAGCGGTTGACGTTGCCGGCCGTGACGCTCGCGGCCACGGTGCAGCGCATGAGCGCCGAGCGCGAAACGGTGGCTGCACAGCGCATGGCGGACGGTAAGCGCGAAGCGGCGCAGATTCGCTCGGATGCCGACAGCGAAGCGCGCGAGACGGTGGCCGACGCGACCGTCAAGGCAGCGGACATCGAGGCGCAATCGCGCAAGGACGCAGCCGCGATATACGGTCGGGCCTATGCGGCCAATCCGCGCCTCTATACGATGCTGCGCTCGCTCGACACGCTCGATTCGGTCGTCAATTCGAACACGAACCTCATCGTGCGCACCGACGCCGCGCCGTTCAGTGCCCTGGTGCATGGCCCCGCCGGGCTCGATGCGGCCGTGCCGGCTGCCGCGGCCGAAACAGCCGAGCCGAAACGGGGCAAGCGCGCGCGATGAAGCACGACGCCTCTTCCTCGCTCGGCCCCGGCGGGCAGGCCGTGCGCATGTCGTTTTGGTTCATTGCGGCCGTTGCCGTATTGGCCGCCGGTGCATGGGCGTTCTCGAACGTGCGGCGAATCCCGGCGGACGGCCGTGCCGTCGTGATGCGCTTCGGGGCGTTCGTGCGCGAGCAGGACGCCGGGCTGTTGATCGCATGGCCGCGTCCGTTCGAAACGGTCATCGTGGCGCCGGGCAGCGCACAGGTGCTGAGCCTGCCGATTCGGTCGCTGCAGCGCGATGCGCGCGCGAGCGCGAGCGCGGCCGATCCCGCAACCGCGAACGCGCCTGCGACGATGCGAGCCGGCCCGGAATCTTCGATCGACGATGATGCGTCGGCCGACACCGAGGCGGCAGCGGCGTCGCTGCCCGACGCATTGGCCGGATCGGGCTATCTGCTGACGGGCGACGACGGCGTCGTTCAGTTGAACGCGACGCTCTACTACCGCGTCGTCGATCCTTATGCCTACGTATTGCAAAAGGACCGTCTCGATGCGGCGCTCGATCGGATCGTCTGCGCTTCGGCCGTGCGCGTGGCGGCCGCGCGCGATATCGACTCGATTCTCGTGGCGCGCCCCGAGCAGCGCGTGTCCGAGCAGCAAATGGCGCTCGAGCGCGATCGACTGCGTACCGATGTCGCGCGCGAAATCGGGCGGCATTTGGCGGCGCTCGAGCGGGCGCATGCGGGCCTCGGCGTGGAGGTCGTGCGCGTGGATGTGCAAGCAGCGTTTCCCGCCGCAGCCGTCGGTGCGTTCACAGCCGTCCTGACTTCTCTGCAGCAGGCGGAGCGCACCGTCGCCGAGGCGCGGACGTTCGCGGAGCAGCATCGTCAGGAAGGGCGGCAGCGCGCGGATCGCATCATCGCGAACGCGCGAGCGAGCGCGGTGGAGCGCGTGGCTCAGGCGCGCTCGAGCACCGTCGCGATCGAGCAGTTGGAGAGCGCGGCGCAGACCGATCCCGGGCTCGTGGCGCGCTCATACCGCGACCGCATGCGGCAAATCGTTTCGAAGGCGCACGTCGTGACCGTCGATCCGCACGATACGTCGAATTTGATCTTGCCGGGGAATGCCCGATGAGCCACATCGAACCCGCTGACTTCCAGACGACCGGAGCGGAACGAACGGAGGAGCCTGCCGCCGTCGCGCTCTCCGAGCACGAGCGGCAGGCGGCAACGCGCCAGATCGCGTTGGCGTTGGCCGCGGCAGGCTTGCTCGGATTGTCAATGGCATGGCGCTATTGCGTCGACGGCGGGCAACCTCTTTCCGACGTACTGGCCGGCTTGGCATCGTTGCTGGTTGCCGGGCCCGTGTTCGCGGGTGCCTGGTACAGCTTGCGGCGGCCGAGCCTGCACGGCGTGACCGACCGCCTGATCGCATTGGCGATGCTCGCCGCTTGGGCGACCGGGGACATGGTGACGGCGGCGCTGTTGCCGATCGTCATGACGCTGGGCCATGCGCTAGAAGAACGAAGTGTGCTGGGCTCGCAAGAAGCGATTCGCGCGCTCGGCAGGCTGACGCAAATTCGAGTGCGACGCGTGAATGCAGCGGGGCATGTCGAGGAGGTCGCCTTCGATCGCCTCGTGGCCGGCGACGTCGTCGAAGTCGTCGCCGGCGCGCGGATTCCCGCGGACGGTATCGTCCGCTCGGGCCGTTCGAGCGTCGACAACGGCCCGATCACGGGGGAGTCGATTCCCGTGGAGGTCGAGCACGGCAGCACCGTGTTCGGCGGCGCGATGAATCTCGACGGAGCGCTGCGCATAGAAGTCACGCAAGTCGGCAAGCAATCGACGCTCGGCAAGATCATCGAACTCATGCAGCGGGCCGAGCGGGCCAAGCCGCCCGTCACGCAGGTCCTCGAACGTTATATGGGCGGCTATCTCGCGCTCGTGCTGCTGATTGCCGCGATCGTATGGTTCACGTCGTCCAATGCGGCGGCGATGCTGGCCGTCATCGTCGCGGCGTGCCCCTGTGCGCTGGTACTTGCCGCGCCGGCGACGGCGATCGCCGGCATCGCGGTAGGGGCGCGGCACGGAGTCTTGTTCCGGAGCGCGGTGTTTCTCGACAAGCTGGCAGAGATCGACTCCGTCGTGCTCGACAAGACCGGCACGCTGACGCACGGAGAGTTGCGCGTGGTGGACGTCGCGCTGCAGCCCGGTTTCATGCTCGGCGATGCGCTCGAGCTGGCAGCGCGGCTCGGGGAGGGCAGTGCGCATCCCGTCAGTCGCGCGCTGGTCCGCTATGCCGCCGAAGCGGACCCGGCGCACGCCGACAAAGCGCCGTTCGATGCGATGCACGAGTTGCGTGGATTGGGTGTGACGGCGCAGACACCAAACGGCCTGGCCGTGCTCGGGCGTCATGCGTTGTTGGCCGGGCACGTCGCGGGCCTGCCGCTACCGGTGACGCGCGCCGATGGCCCTTGTGTCGGGCTCGCGCTGAACGGGCAGCTCGTCGCATGGTTCGAGTTCGCCGACGTCTTGCGGCCGGAGGCGCATGATGCACTGGCCGATCTGCGTGAGCTCGGGCTGCGCCGCCACGCATTGGTGACCGGCGATCGCGCGCCGGTGGCTCATGCGCTGGCTCGGCGCATCGGGATCGACACCGTAGTGGCCGAGGCATTGCCGCATGAGAAGCTCGAATTCGTCATCGGCGAGATGAAAGCCGGCCGGCATCCGCTCGTCGTCGGCGATGGCCTCAATGACTTGCTCGCGATCAAGGCGGGCACGACGAGCATCGCGATGGGCGAGCGGGGTATCGACGTGACGGTGGCGTCGGCCGATATCGTGCTGCTCGGCGATGATCTGCGCCGCATTGCGACCTGCGTTCGGCTGGGGCGTCAATGCCGGCGGACGGCAACGATCAACGCTGCGATTGGCCTCGGGTGGACCGTGGGCGTGATCGCGCTTGCGGCGCTCGGCCTCATGGGTGCCGTGGCCGTCGCACTGCTGCACAACATCGGTACGTTCATCGTCATCGCGAATGCGGGACGTCTATTGCGTATCGATGAGCGCTCCGTGGGCTGAGCCACTCAGCGCGGCGCGACACGGCGCAAGAGAGGATCAGCCTCTCGCTCCCGCTACGACGCGTATCGCGACGTTAGCCGGCGTGCCGCCGAGATGAGTGAAGTTGTTTGCGTCCGCCGGCGCCGCCGGCACCAGCATCAGCGCTGCCATCACGATCAGCGACGATCTGGCGTAGCGGCCGCGCGCGCCGATTTCGACCGCTGCGCGCTGCCGCCCGGTTCGCCGCGGCGGCGCGCATGCCTGTGCCGGTCGTGCCTCGGCCGGCGCGGGCCTACGACGGCTGTTGTCCATCACTTCCTCTTTTCGAATGTTCCCGCCGCCAACTCGACGATCAACGGTTGACGACCGCGGAGCAGGCGGATGACTAGCCCGCTCGATTCCCCCGCGCATTATGGGAATGCGTCGCGTGGGCAGCTTTTGATGGAGCGGCAAAATCGTTTGCTGGCGCGAATACTTTTAAGATATCGTTTCCGATTCGCCCGAAGCCCCCTATGTTGAACAGCCGCTCGCTTCTGACCGACGCGCACGTCCTCATCGTCGACGACCAGCCGGACGAACTGCGCCTGCTGATCGAGATCCTGCGCGGTGCCGGATGCCGGATCAGTGTTGCGTTCGACGGATCGCAGGCCTATCAGCGTGCACAGGCGATTTCTCCAGACCTCATATTGATGGACGTCCGGATGCCGCGCATGGATGGTTTTGCGGCGTGCCGGCTGCTGGCCGAGACGCCCGCCACGCGCGCGATTCCCATCATTTTCTTGACCGCGGCCGGTGGCCTGGACGAACGCCTCGAAGGCCTGCACATCGGCGGGGTGGACTATGTCACGAAGCCGTTCGAACCCGCTGAGGTGCTGGCGCGCATCCGGGTGCACCTCGCCCGTGCGGACCGCTTTCGGCAAGCGCCGGCCGATTCTCCCGCATCGGACGCAAGCGATGGTGACGCCGTGATCGTCCGGGCGGCCATGCGCCATCTGTCCGAGCGATTGAGCGCGCCGCCGACGGTCGATCAACTCGCCCGCCTCGTCGGCACGAATGAAAAGCGGTTGTCGCACGCCTTCCGCGAAACGCTCGGCCAGACGGTGTTCGAATACGTGCGAAGCGAACGCCTGCGCGTCGCGCAGCGCTTGCTCGCCGGCACGGCCTTGAGCATCGCGAACATCGCCGAAGAAATCGGATTTTCGAGCGCGGCGAATTTCGCCACGGCTTTTCGCGAGCGCTTCGGCGTCACGCCGTCCGTCTATCGCGATGAGCAGCGTGCGCGGGGCGCAGCCGATTCCGGTGGGGCGAGCCTTGGCCTCGCATAACGGCATGGTACGTACCATGGTGCGGCTGCTGCTCTTTCTGTGCATGATCGGGCGGGCTGCCTGTGCATGCGCCGGTGTGCTCGACACGGCCCAGCTGCCGAAACCGCCCACACAACCCGTTCCCGTGCTTACGCAAGCCGAAGTCTTCGAAGACGTGTCGGGCCGGATGCAGCTCTCCGACATCCTCGCGTTGCCGGCGGGAGCGCCGGGCGGTTTTCGGCCGGTGCCGGGCGCGTGGCCGAAGCCGGGGTTCACTCGCTCCGCATGGTGGGTGCGCGCGGTCGTGCGCAACGGCGGTGCCACGGACATGCCGCTCGTGCTGGCCCTGCGCGATCCGCGGCTCGAATACGTCGATTTCTATGTCGAAAGCGGCGGCCATTGGACGTATGACAGCATCGATTCCACCCCCGATGCGATTTCGCGCTCGCCGCTGCATCGCTACCCACGCGTTCGATTCACGCTGAGCCCGGGCGAGCAGGTTTCGGTCTTGATTCGCGAGGCCGGCGATATCGGGCTCATGCTCGAACCGAAGCTGTATTTAGCGTCAGCCTACGAGGCCTTGGAGCAGCGGGCTTTGCTATGGGGCGGCGGCCTGATCGGCGGCATCCTGGCGCTCGGCTGGTGTGCGCTGCTGATCGCCTATTTCTCCCGCAGTGCGTCGTTCCTCGTCCTAGCGGGGCTGTGCTGCACGACGGCCTTGTATGAAGCCGCCATTCGCGGCTTTTCGAAGCTGTACCTCTGGCCGCACGCGGTCGAATGGAGCGCACGCAGCATTCCGGTGTTCGGCTGCATCAGCGCCGTGCTGCTGCTCGCGTTCATTTTGCGCATCGCCGATGGAGAAAGAACGCATCTCCCGGCGCGGCGCGTCCTGTTCGGTTTCGCCGTGTTGGAGGCCATCTCGGCCGCCGGCGCTGCGTTCGGAAACCTCTATTTCTTCGATCAAATCAGTATCTACGTCAGCGCGGCCGTCGGCATCGGGCAAGTGTGCATCGCGGCCGCGCTGTCGAGGCGGGGGACGCCCACGGCGCGCCTGATGCTCGTCACGGTCAGCTTCGGGGTGGTCGACTTCGGGTTGCATATCGGCGAAACGCTCGGATGGCTGAACGCGGGCCCCGCTTGGCTCAATTCCGATATCCACCCGAACCCCATCGTCGCCGTCACCGCGCTGGCTGCTCACCTCGTCGTGCTCGCGGCGTGGATCAACCATGTCGGCAAGCAGCGCCAAGATGCGCGCAAGGCGTTGGCCGAGCAGCAAGACAGCGAGCAGCAGCGCTTGCGCGACGAAGTTGCGCGACGCACGCTCGCACTGAACGACGCCTTGCGCGACGCAGAAGAAAAGAACCGGCAGAAGATCGAAACGCTAGGCTATGTCAGCCACGATCTGCGTGCCCCGCTGGCGACGATCTCGAGCTATGTGACGTTGCTGCAAAACGAGGGCGACTCGAAGCAGGCGCCGCTGATCCAGGCGATCGAGCGCAGCGTGAATTATCAGTTGAGCCTCATCGACGAATTGGTCGGATACGCGAAGGCGGAGTTGCGGCCCTTGGCCGTCGCGCCGGAAGCGACCGATTTGCCCGCGCTGCTGAACGATATCGCCGAGTATTCGATCGCGCTTTGCGCGCAGTTGAATAACGAATTCTTTTATCAGGCACTGACCTCGCTGCCGTATCGGTTGATGATCGACGGCCGGCGACTGCAGCAGGTGCTGTTGAACCTTTTATCGAATGCATCGAAATTCACGCGCGACGGCATCGTCATGATGACGGTGCGCGCGCGCGAGCAGGACGGCCGGTGGCGCCTCGGTTTCGAAGTGGCCGACACCGGTGTCGGCATCGACATCGAACGTAAGTCCGAGGTCGCCTCCGTTCTTCAGCAGATGCAGTCGATGAATGGCGCCACAGGGCTCGGCCTATTCATTGCGCAGCGTATCGTCCATACGATGGGCGGCGAACTGAGCGCGTCCAGTACACCGGGCGAGGGCACGTCGTTTTTCTTCGAGGTCGTCGCGCCCGCGCTGCGGGGTTCCGACGCGGGCGCCTCGGCACGAATCACGGTGCCCTATTCATCGGTGGGATCGGGCGATGACCCGGTGCGGCGCGCCCGTCGCCATCGGCCTGCGTTCGTTGCACCGCCCGAGCCGGATCGCCAGGCATTGGCCGGGCTCGCGAGGGATGGGCGCATGACCGACATCGAACGGTGGATCGACGGCATGAGCGATGCGCAACCGGCTTATGCTGCGTTCCTGGCCGAGTTGCGCCGGCGCCTCGATGCGCTCGATTTCACGGGCATCGAGGCGCTTGCCCGAATCGACGTCGCGACGGTTTCGCCACCGGCAGTCTCATGACGTCG
Source organism: Trinickia sp. (assembly GCF_051953955.1). GTDB lineage: Bacteria > Pseudomonadota > Gammaproteobacteria > Burkholderiales > Burkholderiaceae > Trinickia. The sequence continues at coordinate 17,900 of NZ_JBQCIF010000022.1, forward strand.
TCTGCTCGATCTGCGCGATCGCGATCCGTGCCGCCTTGCGTACGTCGGGGTCCGCGTCTTGCGATGCGCTTTGCAATGCCGGCAGCGTGGCCCGCGCGGCGAGTTCGCCGAGTGCGAGCGCCGCTTCCTTGCGCAAATTGCTGATCGAATGCCGCAGCAATGCGGCGATGGGGGCGGCGGCCTCCGCATGGCGTAATTGACCGAGCGCGCGCACCGCGCGCAATCGGACTTGCCAGTACGGATCCTCGAGCGCGGCGACGAGCGGTCCGCCCGCCCTGGGCGAGCGTAGTTTGCCGAGGGTGGCGGCCGCTTGTTCGCGCACTTGCCACGCGTCGTCGGATAAAGCCGTCAACAGTGCGGTGACGACCGTATCGTCGTTCGCCGCGGCAAAGCCGAGTGCGCCGACGGCCGCGTGCCGCACTTGCGCATCGGGATCGGAGGCCGACAGCGCTGCAAGCGCGGGCAAGGCGCGCGGGTCCTTCAGCCAGCCGAGCACTGCGATCGCTTCCAAACGCAATGCCGGTGCGCTGTCGCTCAGCGCGTGATCAGCAACGGCGAATGCCTCGGGGCAGCGCAGCTCGCGCAAGCTCCGCAGCACCGCTTCCCGCACGAACGGCTCCGGGCGTTCGGCCCACGGGAGCAGGATGTACGCTGAGCGCGGGTCCTTCAACTGCGATAGGCTGCGGGCGGCGGCTTCGCGGACGGTTTCCTCCGTGTCGTTCAGCGCGGCGGCGAGCGCCTGCACGACATCGTCTCGTTCCCATTCGGCGAGAACCTGTGCGGCTTGCTCGCGGACATCTGGCGAAGCGTCGCCGCGCAATGCGGCGATGAAGGACGGAACGAGATCGGGATCGCCAAGGTCGGCTAGCGCTAGGAGCGCGACGCGCCGCACGTTGGGATCGGCATCGGCGAGGCGGGCGACGGCATCGGCGGCCTCGGGCGGCGTGGAAGTCACGAGCGAAAGGGTCATGGTGGGCGTATGCGTTGGAAAGGCGGCGATCGTTGATCGCCGGGCACCGTCATGCTGGCTTGACGACGGCTTGACGATGACTTGGTGACGGCTTCACGCCGGCTCGCGCAGCAGGGCGAGGCAGCGGCGCTTCAGTTCGACGAAGGCCGCATCGAGCGTGCTTTCGTCGGTGCGGGGGCGCGCGAACGGAATATCGATGTCGGCGATGATGCGCGCGGGCTGTCGCGAGAGCATCACGACACGCTCGCCGAGAAAGAGCGCTTCGTCGATGTCGTGCGTCACGAAGATCACGGTCGTGCGAACCCTCGACCAGACATCGAGCAGCAGGCGCTGCATCTTCTTGCGTGTCTGCGCATCGAGTGCGGCGAACGGTTCGTCCATCAGCAGCACGCGCGGCCGATTGATGAGCACGCGCGCGATCTCGACGCGCTGCTGCATGCCGCCCGACAATTGCGCCGGGTAATGCGACTCGTATCCGTCCAGCCCGACGAGCTCGAGCAGCTCACGGGCCTCGCGACGGCGCGCAGCTGCACCGACGCCCCGCACCTTGAGCCCGAACGCGACGTTGTCGACGACGCGCTTCCAGGGAAACAGGGTGTGCTGCTGAAACACGAGACCGCGATCGGGATGGGGACGATCGACGCGCACGCCATCGACTTCGATTCGCCCCTGGGACGCAGCGAGGTGTCCGGCGATGGCAGCGAGCAACGTCGACTTGCCGCAGCCGGAAGGGCCGAGCACGCAGACGAACTGGCCGGCCTCGATGTCGAGATCGATGCCATCGAACGCCGTGACGCGCGCGTCCGGTGGACCGACCTCGACCGTCAGCGCCCGTAAGTCCACTCGCCCCGCGTGTGAAGAGACGGCCGATCCGATGGATTGCGCGGCGCTCATCGCTTGCCCCCATGCTGCCGATACCAAGGTGTCAGTGCGAGGCCGATGCGCTTGACGAGCAAGCTGCTGCCCGTGCCGAGCGTGCCGATCAATGCCATGCCGACCACGATGTCGGCATAGCTCTGCAACGTATAGGACTTCCAAGTGAAATAGCCGATACCGTACTGGCCGGCGATCATTTCCGCCGTGATGAGGCAGAACCACGCGGTGCCCATGCCGATCGAGAGTCCCGTGAAAATCGCCGGTGCGGCGCCCGGAACGATGATGTCGGTATAGAGCGCGATCGGCCCGGTGCCGAGGCCGCGCGCCGCGGCGACGAGGCGCGGATCGACGGCCTCGACGCCGTGCACGGTATTCAGCAGGATAGGAAACAGGGCGCCGACGAACGTAATGAAGATCATGCTCAGTTCCGAGGATGGAAACATGAGGATCGCCATCGGAATCCAGGCGACGGCCGGAATGGGCCGTAACGCCTCCAGCGGCGGCAGGATCGTATCTTCGAGCAGGCGGTGGCGTCCGATCGCGAGGCCCAGCACGACGCCGATCACGGCTGCCGCGCAAAAGCCGCTCAAGACGCGCAAGAGGCTCGCCGCTAGATGCATCGGCAGCTTCGGCGAATGCAACTGCACCCGGAGTGCCTGCATGACGTCGACGGGTGCAGGGACGTCGGCGAACGTAATGAAGCCGAGCGACAGCCGCAGGTGCACGGCGAGTTGCCAGGCACCGATGCAGACGACGATCGATGCGGCTTGCAGCAGGCGGCGCCGGATCGCAGCCGAGGCGGTGCGGCCGAGAATCGTTTGCGTGCGCTTCGGCGTTCCGCTCACGGCGGTTTCGGCGAAATCGAAGGTTGTGGCCATGCTCGAATCGGCTCCGGAATGAATTGAACGATCGGCGGCGGAACGATTCATCGAGCGGCGACGGAGTCGGTCGAGGCGCCGGCCGCTGCCGCATAGTCGAGGACCTTGCCCGACACGCGCCGTGCATAGGCATCGGCACCCGAACGAAGCAGGAATGCAACGACGGCGCCGCGCTCGTTCTTGACGTACCACGCTTGATTCGCGAACAGCTTCAAGCCGCTCCCGTGGTCGTGCACGAAGACGGCGCGCACCTTCGACCCGGCCGGTTGAAGCTTGCCGAGCGCAGCGAATGCTTCGGCGGGGCTCGCATAATCGCGCACGTGGGCTTCGTTCGTCAGCCATACCTGAGCCACGTCATTGAAGTCGCTTATCGGCTTGCCGGTTGCCGCGTCGTTTGCGATCAGCGGCGAGCGCGCGTAGTTATCGAGCGCCGCGTCGTAGTCGAGCCCCGATTCCTTGAAGGCTTCGCGAATGTAGCGATCGTCGATGAACGTGTTCGCATCGAGCTTCACGTCGGTTTTCTTCAGCAGTTTCAATGTATCGATTGCCGTGGCGAGCGCGCGGCGGTACTCGGGCTTCCAGGTCAGGTCGCGCGTTTGGATGCCGAGCGGTCCGTCGTACAGATAATCCACCGGCGCTTCGATGCCGGTCACCTTCTGAATCAACAAGCTGTACTTCTCCGGATCTTCCGTCATGAGGCGATTGGCGTCGATGGCCGCGCGCAGATACGCGACGACGATTTCCGGGTACTTGCGCGCGTAGGCGGCATCCACGAGCGCACCATGAAACGTCGGCGCATGGCTTTGCGAGCCGTCATAGATCTTGCGCGCGATGCCGCGATACGGGAACAAGTCCGCGAACGGAACGAAGTCGGCGTGGGCGTCGATCTTGTCGGCTTTCAATGCGCTGCCGGCGACCTCGGGCGCCTGCGTGACGATATTGACGTCGGTGTCGGGATTCCATCCCTGCGCTTCGATGGCGCGCAGCAGCATGCCGTGCGCCGTCGATGCGAACGGCACGGAGATCGTCTTGCCCTTCAGATCGGCAATCGAGTGCACGGGCGAGTTCAACGGCACGACGATGCCGTTGCCGCTGCCGTCGATGCTGCCCGAGAGCACGGCGATGAAGAGGCTTCTCTTGCCGGCTTTCTGGAACGCCGCGCCGTTCAGCGAACCCGGGAAGTCGGCCATCGCACCGAAGTCGAGCCTGCCGGCGACCATTTCGTTCGTCATCGGTGCGCCGGACGTGAAGTCCCTCCATTGCACGTCGTACTGAACGTCTTTGTATTTGCCTGTGTGCGGCAGGTACTTGTAGAGCAGATGCAGCTCGCGAATCAAGAGGCCGCCCGTGGCGCAATTGATCGTCGTGTCTTGCGTGCCGATGGCGACGCGGATCGTTTCGGCGTGCGAAAGCGCGGCTGTCATGCCGACGAGTCCGGCGACGAACCACCGCAAGAATGTGAGGCCGTTGTTCATGGCGTGTCTAGATGAATGGCTGCGGACAGCGTGAGCGTGCGTTGCCCGCTCAGCGCAGAAGATAGGGAATCGCGACTTTGATGGCGCCGGTTGGGCAATCTCGCTCGCAAGGCATGCAGTACCAGCACTCGTCGTACTTCATGTAAGCCTTGCCCTTCGAGTAGTCGATGGCGAGCAAATCGAGCGGGCAGGCGTCGATGCAGACCGTGCAGCCCTTGTCGGCAATGCAGCGCGATTCGTCGACGGTCACGGGGGCGCTGCTGCGCTGGAAAATGTCGTGAGGGGTGTGAGACATGAATGCAGTCCTGGTTGTTCTCGTTTGCCTGCCGCTCGCTCAGTGCGCCGCGGGCTCCGGCTCGCGCCGGCCGATGCGCAACGCGTCGTAGGCGCTGCGCTCGTCGTTCTCGAGCGGCACGACGTAGGGCTCGACGGCGCGTTTCGCGTGGGCCATCTTTCCGTCGCCATCTTTGTAGAGATGCGTATGGCAGAACCATTCCGCGTCGTTGCGCTGGGGGTAATCGACACGGTGGTGATAGAGGCCCCAGCGGCTTTCGGTGCGAAACAGCGATGCTCGCGCGGCCATTTCGGCGCAGTCGCGGATCACGCTGACCTCCGCTGCGCGCATGAGCTCGTGCGGATCGTTCGCCTTGATCGCATCGATGTCTTGCGAAATTTCCTCGAAGCGTTGCAGCCCGATCGTCATCTTGCGAGTCACCTTCGGCGGCTGCAGATAGTCGTTGACGAAGCGCCGCAGCTTGTATTCCACCTGAGCCGGCGCGAGCCCGGTCGTTCGTGCGAGCGGGGCGAGCACGCGCGTGCGCTCGGCGGCCACTTGCCCTACGTCGAGCGGGGCATGCTCGCGGCCTTCGACATATTGCGCCGCGTGTTCGCCCGCGAACCATCCGTAGGTGAAGGCGCCGAGCATGTAGTTGTGCGGCACGGCGGCCATATCGCCGGCTGCATAGAGCCCAGGCACGGTGGTTTGGGCGTTTTCGTCGACATGGACGCCCGATGCGCTGTGGCCGCTGCAAAAGCCGATCTCGGAGATATGCATTTCGACCATGTGCTGTCGATAGTCGGTGCCGCGCCCCTCATGAAAGCGGCCCCGGCTCGGCCGCTCGTTCGTATGCAAGATTTGCTCGATCGTCTGGATCGTTTCCTCGGCGAGATGATCGAGCTTCAGGAACACGGGGCCGTTGCCGCTTTGGAGCTCCTGGTAGAACTCCCACATCATCTGACCGCTCCAATAATCGCATTCGATGAAGCGCTCGCCCTTGCCGTTTGCCGTGAATCCTCCGAGCGGTCCCGTGACGTACGCGCACGCGGGACCGTTGTAGTCTTTGATCAGCGGATTGATCTGAAAGCATTCGAGATTGGCGAGGGCCGCGCCCGCGTGATAGGCCATGGCATAGCCGTCGCCGGCATTGGTTGGGTTTTCATAAGTGCCCATCAAGTAGCCTGACGCGGGCAGCCCGAGCCGGCCAGCGGCACCGCAGCACAGGATCACGGCCTTGGCTCGGACGACCGAGAATCGGGCCGTCCGGCAATCGAAGCCGAGCACGCCGGCGGCGCGGCCCTGCGAGTCGGTCAGCACGCGCGTGACGACGATGCGGTTCGTGATCTCGATGCGGGCACGCTTGAGCTGCCGATACAGGATCTTCTTGATGTCATGGCCTTCGGGCATGGGCAAGACGTACGAGCCCATGTGATGAACCTTCTTGACGGCGTAGTCGCCGTTGCCGTCCTTTTCGAATTTGACACCCCAGCGGTCGAGTTGCTCGATCGTCTTGAAGCTGTGTGTCGCGTAGGCGTGCACGGCACGTTGATCGACGATACCGTCGTTGGCGATCGTGATTTCACGTGTGTATTGCTCGGGGGTGGCATGGCCGGGAATGACGGCATTGTTCAGGCCGTCCATACCCATCGAGATTGCGCCGCTGCGCTTGACGTTGGCTTTCTCCAAGAGCAGCACGCGCAAGCTCGGGTTCCGTTCCTTCGCTTTGATGGCAGCCATGGGCCCGGCGGTGCCGCCGCCCACGACGACGATGTCGTATTCGAGTGCTTCAGTGTTCAACGGTGGTCCTTACGTGCGTGTGCAATCGTTGCCGGTCGATGCCGGCAGGAGCATGCCGGGCTCGTCATGGCGAGGCGAAGGCCAGTGTAAAGAGCCACTCGGTTCTCGCGAACGAAGCATTTTTGCTATCGATTCCATCCGAAGAAGAAAGGGCGGCCCGCGTCAGGGCGGCCCGCGTTAGGGCGGCCCGCGAAACATGCAAAAATGCCGCTATTCAGAGACTCTCCCAACGAGCCCCGGCGCTGCCATGGAAATTAAGTGGATCGAGGATTTCATCGCACTCGCGCAGTACCAAAGCTTTTCGCGCGCGGCCGAGTTCCGGAACGTGACGCAATCGGGGTTCAGCCGCCGCATCCAATCGTTGGAGCAATGGGTCGGCGCGGAACTGATCGACCGCAGCAGCTTCCCGCCCGTGCTGACGCCGGCGGGCCGGCTGTTTCGAGAGGTGGCCGAAGACGTGCTGCATAAGCTCTTCGACACGCGCGCGGTCATTCGCACCGAGCAGCGGATCGGCGGCACGAGCCTCCAAATCGCGGCGGGGCACACGATCTCGTTGAATTTCTTGCCCGCGTGGCTGAAGACGCTCACCGCGCATTTCGGCGACGTGCGCGCGCGCGTGATTCCGACGAACGTTCACGACTCGATCCTGATGCTCGTGAATGGCAACTGCGAGCTGATGTTCGCCTACCATCACCCGGAACTGCCGCTGCATCTGGACCCGGCGCGCTACGAGCATCTGACCGTCGGCATCGACACGTTCATGCCGGCGAGCAAGGCGAACGCGCGGTCCGCGCCGATCTATCGTTTGCCCGGCACGGCGAAACAGCCGTTGCCGCTGATTTCGTATACGGAAACGAGCTACTTCGGCCGCTGCTTGGCGCTGCTGCTCGGCCGCGCCGCTACCCCCGCGGCGTTCGTGCTGCACTACGAATCCGATATGGCGGAGGTGCTCAAGAAACTCGTCATCGAAGGCGAGGGCGTCGCATGGCTGCCGAGGAGCGCCATCGCCGAGGAACTGGCGGCCGGCAGCCTCGTACCGGCAGGGCCGAGCAGTTGGAATCTCGAAGTCGAACTACGCGTCTACCGCGATGCGTCGAATCGTAGCGACTTCCTCGACAGGCTTTGGCAGCACCTTCGCGCGAGTAGTTAGCGTCTCGTCCCACTGGTTTCGAAAAGGTCTCGAAACGGCCCATCCCTAGGGTTTTCCCTTGTTATGCGAGAACGGAATAGGCCGATGCAGCACTAGCATTCGCCTATTTTTGACGACACCTACCATCTGTCCTAACCGATGAGCGGCGCAATGCGAACGACGCTCGACTCTCTCGCGCGCCGTTCGCCATCGTGGCGGCCACGGGCGCAATCAAAGGACGGATGACATGAAAAATCGCCTCACGCTCTACATTGCCGCCGGCATGGTGCTCGGTGTCCTCGCGGGCTATGCCTGCCACGCAAGCGCGCCCGATGCCGCGGCGGCCAAAGTCGCCGCCGGATATTTCTCGATCGTCACGGATATCTTTCTGCGGCTCATCAAGATGATCATCTCGCCGCTCGTATTCGTCACGCTCGTCTCGGGCCTGGCCGGCATGGAGAGCGGGCGCGACGTCGGAAGGATCGGCGTACGCACGGTAGGCTGGTTCGTTTGCGCTTCGCTCGTATCGCTCGCACTGGGCCTCGTGTTGGCGAACGCGCTGCAGCCAGGCGCGGGGCTGCACCTTGCCGCGAGCGCGAGCGCGGGCGAGGGCGGCACGGGGCTCAATACGGCCGCCTTGAACGTGAAGGACGTCGTTACTCACGCATTTCCGACCAGTCTGTTCGACGCCTTCGCGCGCAACGACATTTTGCAGATTCTCGTGTTTTCTCTGTTCTTTGGACTCGGGCTCGGGGCGTTGAAGCACGATCCGCGCGTGGCGGGACTCGTGCGCGCGATCGACGGCCTGGTGCCCGTGATGCTGCGGTTGACCGACTATGTGATGCGTGCCGCGCCGTTCGGCGTATTCGGCGCCATTGCATCAGCCGTCACGCTGCGCGGTCTCGACGTGCTCTACACCTACGGCAAGCTGATCGGCTCGTTCTATCTGGGGCTCGCCATCCTCTGGGCCGTGCTGATCGGCGCCGGACATCTGTTCCTGGGCCGCCGTGTCGGCACGCTGCTGAAGGCGGTTCGCGAGCCGGCCATGCTCGCGTTTTCGACGGCGAGCAGCGAGGCGGCTTATCCGCGTCTCGCGGAGCAATTGGAAAAATTCGGCGTCGACAAAAAGGTGATCGGGTTCGCGCTGCCGCTCGGCTATGCGTTCAATCTGGACGGCTCGATGATGTATCAATCGTTCGCCGCGATCTTCATTGCTCAGGCGTTCGGTGTCGATATGCCGCTGTCGCAGCAGATATTCATGCTGCTCGTGCTCATGCTGAGCAGCAAGGGGATGGCGAGCGTGCCGCGCGGATCGGTCGTCGTCGTGGCCGCCGTTGCGCCGCTCTTTCATTTGCCTGCGGCCGGCGTGGCCCTCGTGCTCGCCATCGATCAGATTCTCGACATGGGCCGCACGATGACGAACGTCATCGGCAATAGCGTGGCCACCGCGGTCGTCGCCAAATGGGAAGCGGGCCGTCAAGGCCAAGCCCAAAGCCCAAGCGCGGGCCGCAGCCGTACGCCCCCGTTCGCGCAGGAACGAATCGAAGCCCCTATCGAAGCGCAAATTCAAGCGCAAGCGAAATGAAACGAGACGGCATTCGCAGGTTCGGCGTGATCGGCGGGCTCGGGCCGCTTGCCGGTGCCGACGTCCTGTTCAAGTTGATGAAGGCCGCGCCGGCATCGGCCGGTGCGGGCCACTTCGATGTGACCTTTCAGCAGCATGCATCGCGCGGCGCGGAGCCGATCGATACGGTCACGACGGAACGCAAGCTCTACGTCTTCGATCTGATGCGCGACTTCGAGAAGCGTGGCGTTACCACGATCGTGCTGCCGTGCTTCCTAAGCCATACGTTCATCGACGAGTTGCGTGCCAATTCGACGCTCGAGATCGTCGATATCGTCGAGGCGGTGTGCCGGCATATCGAAGAGCGGTTTCCGAGGGCGAGGCGTGTCGGCGTACTCGCTTCCGCGTATACGCGCGAGAAGCGCTTGTTCGAGCGGTATTTCGTCGCGCCTCGGTTCGAGGTCGTTCACCCCCGCCTCGAAAATGGCGTCGATTGCGTCAACGAAGCCGTCTACGGTGCCGACGGCATCAAGGCGGGCAACCTGTGCGGGCACGCTGTCGATTGCTTGCGGCGCGCATGCGAGGATCTGATCGAACAGGGCGTGGACGTCATCGTGCCCGGCGTAACGGAAATCGCGCTCGTGGCCGGCCAACTCGGCACCTTCGAGGTGCCGGTGATCGACTCGAATCTGGTTTATGCCCGGTACGTGATCGAAGGTGCGGGCGGTGGCGAGCGGCCGGCCTTCAAGGTGGGGGTCGTGGGCGGGGTCGGTCCGGCGGCGACGATCGATTTTCTCGGGAAGATCGTGCGCAATACGCCCGCCAGCCGCGATCAGGATCACGTCAAACTGCTCGTCGAGCAGAACCCGCAAATTCCCGATCGCACGGAGCATCTCGTCGCAGACGGGCCCGATCCCACGATCGCGCTGTACGCGACCTGCAAGAAACTGGAGGAGGGGGCGGCCGATTTGATCGCGATTCCGTGCAATACGGCCCATGCGTTCGTCGAGCGCATTCAGCCGTACCTGGGCATACCGATCGTCAATATGCTGACGGTCACGGCACGCCACTTGCGCGAACGTTATCCGACGCTGCGCGAAGTGGGCGTATTGGCGACGTCGGGAACGATCGAAAGCGGGGTTTATCGCGAGGCGCTCGAGGCCCAAGGTTTGACGCAAGTGGTGCCCGACGCGCGCTCGCAAGCACGCGTGATGCAAGCGATCTACGGCGAGCACGGCGTCAAGGCCGGATTCACCGACGGCCAATGCCGCGAGGACATCGCCGCAGCCATGGAAGCGCTCATCGACGCGGGCATCGAGGTGGCGGTCCTGGGCTGCACCGAGTTGCCGCTGCTGCTTCCTGGAAGCGAATACATCGGCCGCCATGGCACGCTTGTGAAGCTCATCGATCCGACCGACGTTCTCGCGCGCCAGTGCGTCGCCTATGCCGTGTCAGCGCGTGCGGCGGCGGGCACGAGCAGCACGCGGCGCGTGCTCGACACACGCATTGAGCACATCGAGAAAGCGTAGGAGCGCGGGATTGTCGTTGCTGCGCAGATAAGCGAAAGCCAGCGTCAATTGCACCGGAGACGGTTTGATCGGGACGAACTTCACGCGCACGGGGGCACGCGCGCGGTTCGCGCAATTGACGAGCGCCGCGCCGATCCCGGCGGACACGAGCGATAGGATGGCCGATTCGGTTTGCTCTTCCTGCGTGACGCGCAACGTCAACCCGGCTTCGCGGCATGCGGCGATCAACGTGTCGTAGTAAGCGGGATAGACGTGCCGCGGAAACGAGACGATCGGCGTGTCGCTGAGGTCTTCGAGCGTGACGGAACGACGCTTCGCCAGCGGCCAGTCGTTGGGCGTGGCCAAGACGACCTCGTGCGTGGCCAAATCGACGGTGTCGATGCCGGCCGGCGTTTCCCCGAATACGTAGACGAACCCGCCGTCGAGCGAACCCCCGTGCAGCGCATCGAATTGCTCGGGTGTATTGAGCAACGAAACTTGAATCGCCAAATGCGGATGGTCGCGTTCAAGCGTGCGCAGCGCGTCGGGCACGGGGCCGTCCCAACTGGCGTTGTCGATGACCCCTAGGCGTAGCGTGCCGGATTCGCCGGCCACGAAGCGTTGGACCGCGCTCGACGCGGCCCGGACCGCTTCGAGCGCCTTGCGGGCTTCACGCAGATAGAGATCGCCGGCCGGGGTCAGCTCGACACCGCGCGCGGTGCGCTTGAGCAGCGTTGCGCCGAGCGCTGCCTCCAAGTCGTGAATCTGCCGTGTGATGGCCGGCTGCGTGATGTTGATGCGCTCGGACGCCAGCCGGAAGCTGCCGCATTCCGCGACGGCAATGAAATAGCGCAAATGACGCAGTTCGATGGGCGCGCTGCTCGGCATGATCAAGCGAACTGCCAAACGAAGGCGCCATCCGTATTCCGACGGATGCGCCCCGCCGACGTTCCCGCGAAATGCGACGTGAACACCCGCGCTCCGTGATCGGCCGCATAGTCGAAGATGCGGCGGCGAGACACCGAGGCTTGCGTGCGGTCGGCGCAGAACGATGAACTCCAGTCGGGCTGCGTCACTTGGATCGGATGATGAACGACGTCGCCCCAAAACAAGGCGCGCTCGCCGCCCGAAGAGAGCTCGATCGACATATGGCCGGCGCAGTGCCCAGGCGTGGGGATGAAGCGAATGCCCGGCAAATAGACGCCGCCTTCGTCGCCGATTTCATCGGCCAGGCCGGCCTCGATGACCGGCAGCACGCTGTCCTCGAACACCATCATCCGGTTCGCCGCTGCAGGCGTCTCGTAGTACGCGCGCTCGGCCGCTGCGAATACGTAGCGTGCATTCGGGAACGTGGGCACCCACTTGCCGTCGACTAGGCGCGTATTCCATCCCACGTGATCGACGTGCAAATGCGTGATGAGCACGAGATCGACGTCCTCGGGCTGAACGCCGGCAGCGGCCAGGCGTTCCAGATATGGCGTATCGAGTTGATGAAAGATCGCGCCGAACGGCCGGTCCTTGCCGTTGCCGCACCCGGTATCGACGAGGATCACGCGGTCGTCCCATCGGATGACCCAGGTATGCACGCTCAACTGCGCCGAGGCGAGCGAAGGGCCCGCATGGTCAGGAACGAGCCAGGAGGCGTGCGCACGCCATGCCGATGGATCGAAGTCGGGAAAGAGCCGCGCCGCATCGATGCCGAATGTCTGCTCGGTCACGCGCGTGATCGAGGCGTCGCCAACTCGATAGATCGTGGATTGCGTCGACATAAAAGGCTCCCAAAGCGTCGCCGCGCCCGGCGCTGCCGGGCTTGCGGCGTTGAGCGTACTTTGCCCGATCGATGCGATGCTGTCCAATGCCTTTAAGGCGAGGCTCGATGCCCGGCGGGCATCGCTGAGCCGATGCCTGCCGGGCATCGATGCGGCCATGATTCGGCATTGGAAATATCGGGGCGTCTCGCCGATAGTCGGCTTCGACAGCGCACCGCATTCTCGGTGCCGCTCGCCCTTCAGGAGACGCCAAATGACCGCTCAGCCGCGAAGCTTGATCCAATGCGACCTCGATTTCGATCTGCCCGGATTTCAGGCCGGCACGCTCAGAGTGCCGTATTCGCACGATCGTTCCGCCTACGGCCACATCCCGATCCCGATCGCCGTGCTGAACGGCTCGTCCGGGCCGACGGTGCTGCTGACGGGCGGGAATCACGGCGACGAGTTCGAAGGCCCGCTCGCGCTCATGAAATTGCTGCAGGCGCTCCCGCAAAAATCGATACGCGGCCGGTTGATCGTCATTCCCGCGCTCAATTTTCCGGCATTTTTGCAGGGCAAACGAACGTCGCCGCTCGACGGCTGCAACATGAATCGAATTTTTCCGGGCAATCGCAACGGCTCGGTCACCGAAATGATCGCGCATTACGTCGACAGCGAACTCTTTCCGCTTGCCGATATCGTCATCGACCTCCATGCCGGCGGCGCGTCGTTCAACCATTTGCCGATGGTACTGGCGTCAATGCCGGCCGATAGCCGTCGCCACGACGAATACATCCGCTTGATCGACGCTTTCGGCGCGCCGCACACGATGCTGATGGATTTGCTCGGAGAAGACCGCACCTACGGGGCGGCCGTCGAGCGGCACGGCAAATTGTTCATCTGCGGTGAGTTTGGAGGATTCGGCACGTGCAACGTCGACGGCCTCGCGCTCGTCGAGCAGGGGCTGGCTCGCCTGCTCCACGCGGCGGGGCTCACCGATGCACCCGACGTTCCGTGCAGCGGCCCTACTAGAGTGCTGCGCGTGGAGGGCGCGAGGCATTATCTGTTCTCGCCCGAACGCGGCGTGTTCGAGCCGATGTTCAAACTCGGCGATCGCGTTCGGGCGGGCCAGCCGGCGGGACGGTTGTTCGATCCTCATGCTCCGTGGCGGGCGCCGCACTTGCTTCGCTTCGAGGCGGACGGAATGGTCGTCTGCATCCGCTCGTTCACGGGCGTGGAGCCCGGAGACTGCATCGCGCTGTCGGCAAGCGACGCCAGTTGGTCGTAGATCGATTTGCAACCACGAACCATAACGGAGACAACCCCATGGCCCGCCTGTCTACCTTGTCGAACGTCGCGCCCGAGATGCCCGGGCGAGCGGGCATTCCCCGCAGCGCGTATGTCGTGTCGATGTTTTTCCTTTGCTTCGTCTTTTCCTACATCGATCGCCAGATCGTCAGCATCCTCGTGCAGCCGCTCAAAGCGGCGATGCGCTTGTCCGATGCGCAAATCGGCATGCTTCAGGGCGTTGCATTCACGGTTTGCTACGCCACGGCCGGCGTGTTCGTCGCCAAGCTCGTCGATCAATCCAATCGGGTTCGATTGATCGCCGTATGCGTCGCCATATGGGGCGTGTCGACCGCGATGTGCGCAACGGCTCACAGCTTCTCCGAACTGTTGGTCTGGCGAGCCGGCACGGCGATCTCCGAAGCTGCGCTGAGCCCAGCCGCGCTGTCGATCTTCAGCGATCTATTCTCGCCGGGCAAAGTATCGCGGCCGACGAGCGTATTCATGCTGGGCCCCTACATCGGTGGCGGCGTTGCGCTCGTTGGAGGCGGTGCACTGCTCGACTGGACGGCACATTCCGGCCACGGACACGCGTTCGGCGGCATCGGTATCGAGCCTTGGCGGTTGGCGTTTCTCGTGGTCGGCTTGCCGGGGCTGCTGCTCGCGGCGCTCGTTGCGGCGACGATCCGCGAGCCCGCGCGCAAGCGCGACGTCCGCGGCGGATGCAGTGACGACGACGGCGTGCCGGACATGAAAGCCGTTTTTCACACGCTCACCGTGACGCACCGTTTCTGCGTTCCGTTCTTTCTCGGATACACCGCGCTCATTTTGTTGTTCTATGCGCATTCCGCGTGGTTTCCGACGCTGCTGATCCGCAAGTTCGGGCTGACCGCGGGAGAGGTGGGACGGTTGGCCGGCCCAGCTTATATGGTGGGCGGCATCGCGGGCGTCATCAGTGCAAGCGCACTGGCGGGACGCATGACCGACGCGCAAGCGCTCGCGAAAACGCTTCGGATCGCGACGTGGGCCGCGTGCGCTTTGATCCCCGTGGCGTTCGCGGCCCCGCTGGCCGGGAATGTGTACGGCGCGCTGATCGCGTACGGGCTTTGCGCATTCAGCGCCAGCATCGTCATGGCGCTGGCACCCGTGCCGGTGCAGGTGGCGCTGCCCAATCGCATGCGAGGACGCGCCATCGCGATCCTCGTCTTCTTGACGAATACCGTTGCCGGTGGCTTGGGGCCGTTCACGGTGGGCCTGATCGCCGACCGCTTGGCGCTCGGCGCGAATGGCCTTGCGATTGCGCTCGCGGCGGTGGGTAGCTCGGCCGCGCTGGCGAGCGCCGTTCTTTATTTCTTTGCCACGCGCATCGCGCATGCGCGCTCCGGTAAATCCTAGTATTCAGCGAGATAACGGCTGCGGCTTCCCGGAACCGTCTCGCATCTCGGTTAGAATCGCCCGGAATTGCAAAAAAAGACTAAGTCCGGGAGCGTCGGCGATGCAACGCGGCACGATTGAAAGAACAAGCAAATGGGTGGCTGCGGGGATCGCGGCATTGGGCCTTTTCGCATTGACGACATGGCGTGCCGATGCGGCGCGCATCACGCAAGTCTCGCCGCAGGGCACGGTGAAGAAGGTTCGCCAAGTGATCGTGAAGTTCGACGAGCCGATGATCGCATTCGGCGCGCCCAACTTGCCGGCTCCGGCGACGATCAAATGCAACGAGCCGTCGGCCACGGGCGGTCAATCGCATTGGATCGACGATAAAACCTGGGCCTGGGATTTCACGTCGGACCTTCCGCCGGGCGTCGCATGCTCCGTCGATTTGAAAGATGGATCGAAATCGGCTAAAGGCACGGCCTTGAGCGGGCCGAAGCATTACGCCTTCCAAACCGGCGGCCCGTTCGTCGAAAGCATCGAGCCAGACGGCGATACGATCGAAGAGCGTCAGGCGTTCGTCTTGCATTTGAACGGCGCAGCCACGGATGCATCGGTGCTCGCCAACGTCTGGTGTGAATCGAGCGCACTGGGCAACCGGATTCCGGTGAAAGAAGTGGATGCGGCGACGCGCAAGGCGCTGCTCAAGCACTTCGATTTGCTGAAGGATGCAGCGCGCGTGCTGACGTTGCAATGCCAGCAGGCGTTGCCTTCGGGGACGAAGGCGCAACTCGTCTACGGCAAGGGCGTGGCGAGTCCGAGCGGCATTGCGAACGACGTGGAGCGCCGCTTCAACTATTCCGTGCGTGATCCTTTCTCGGTCAGCTTCTCATGCGAGCGCGAGAATGCCAAGGCGCCGTGCACGCCGCTGCGCCCGCTGCGGCTTCAATTCAATGCGTCGATCACGCGTGCCGATGCGGAAAAGATTCGCATCAAAGGCCCGGACGGCGACATCAAGCCGAAATTTTCCGACGACGACAAAGGACCGGAAACCGATACGGTCGAGTTCGCCGCGCCGTTGCCCGAACGGGCGGAATTGACGGTCATATTGCCGCCGAACCTGAAGGACGTCAGCGGCCGGCCGCTTTCGAATGCCGACTTGTTTCCGCTGAAGACGACGACTGCGCCGCTGCCCCCGCTCGCGAAATTTTCGTCGGGTACGTTCGGCATCATCGAACGGTTCGCCGAGCCTGGCATGCCGGCGCTCGTGCCCGTGACACTGCGCAACGTCGAAGCGGATCTGCATATCCAGGGCCTCAATGCAGGCCCGGCACGGTTCAACACGCTGCGCGTCGATTCGGACGGGAGCATCCTGAAGTGGATGCATCGTATCGATCAATTCGACGAGTACGGGATGACGCGCAGCGAGATCGATAAAGCGATGCCGCAGTTGCTTGCCCGCAATCCGCATCCCGTGATCGTGCATACGGAGGGGCAAACGCCGGAGCAGACCGCGAAGGACGCCAAAGACCCCACGATCGACGTGCGCTCGCTGTCGCTGCTCGCAGGCATGCCGGGCGTCGAAACGTTGACGCTGCCGAAGGCCGATCCGACTAAGCTACGGCCCTTCGAGGTGGTCGGCGTACCGATCGCGAAGCCGGGTTTTTACATCATCGAATTGTCGTCGCCGGCGCTCGGCGCTTCGCTGCTCGGCAAGCAAGCGCCGATGTACGTGCGCACGGCCGTGCTCGTCACGAATCTCGGCGTTCATCTGAAGCTCGGGCGCGAGAACAATCTCGTCTGGGTCACGACGCTCGACAAGGGCGAGGCCGTGCCGCACGCCGACGTGCGGATCAGCGATTGCAACGGCGGGCAAATCGCGTCAGGCAAGACGGACGCGCACGGCGTGCTGACGATCCCCGGCCGGCTCACCGCGCGCGGGGAGTGCAAGGACGGCTTCGACGGGTTTTTGGTTTCGGCGCGCGTCGACGATCCCAAGACGGGCCCCGACATGGCGTTCGTGCGCTCGGATTGGAACCGCGGCATCGAGGCCTGGCGCTTCAACGTGCCGACCGATTCGAGCCTCGACAAAACGGTTCGCGTGCAAACCGTGTTCGATCGGACGCTGCTTCGCGCGGGCGAGACCGTTTCGATGAAGCATTTCATCCGCGTCGAGACGATGCAGGGCCTCGCATTTCCGAAGAACTATCCGACACGGCTGACGATTCGCCATCTGGGCAGCGGGCAGACATGGCATTTTCCATTGAAATGGGCCGCCGATCATACGGCCGATTCGACGTTCGCGATTCCGGCTTCCGCGAAGCTCGGCGAATACGACGTGTCGCTCGACGACGGCAAGCTGAACGGCACCGCATCGGGCAACAGCGGTAGCGGCAGCGATGACGGCGATGACGGCGATTCGCCGGCTCACAGTTACGACTCGGGCAGCTTCCGCGTCGAGGAATTTCGGTTGCCGGTATTCAAAGGCTCGATCGGCGTGCGCGACGAGAAGGCGCATCCGCTCGTTGCCGCGAAGCAAGCGCCGCTCGCCGTCCAGATCGACTACACGTCCGGTGGCGGTGCATCGAGCCTGCCCGTGCAGATTTCGGCAATGATGACGACGACGTCCCCCTCGTTTGCCGACACCTATCCGGATTTCAGCTTCGAGCCCTACGTGAAGCCGAGCGATGGCGCGACATCGTCGCCGTCCGACGACGAGGCGCAAACCGAGAGCCAAGCGAACGACGATTCGTCGAAGCTCATCGCCGACAAAGAACCCTTGACGCTCGATCGTAACGGCTCGGGTTCGTTCGTGCTCAAGAACTTGCCGCACGTCGACGCGCCGAAGCGGCTTCAGCTCGAAGCGACATTCGCCGACCCGAACGGCGAGGTGCAGACGATCAGCGGCGACGCGACGCTCTGGCCGTCGGCCGTCGTCGCCGGTGTGAAGTCGGGTCAGTGGGTGTCGGTGGGCAACACGGTGCCCGTGCAGGCGCTCGCACTCGACTTGCAGGGCAAGCCGCGCGCGGGCGTGCCGCTCGACGTGCGCGCCGTCGCGCGCATCACGGTGTCGACGCGCAAGCGCATGGTCGGCGGCTTCTATGCTTACGACAATCGCACCGAAACGAAGGATCTCGGCACGCTGTGCAGCGGCAAGAGCGACGACCACGGCGTGCTCCATTGCGATGCGCAGTTGAAGCAGGCCGGCAACATCGACTTGGTGGTAACGGCGAAGGACGGCGACGGCAACGCATCGACGGCGACGACTTCCGTTTGGGTGACGCACGAGGACGAGCTCTGGTTCGGCGGCGAGAACACCGACCGCATCGACGTGCTTCCGGAAAAGACGTCCTATCAGCCCGGCGAAACGGCGCGCTTCCAAGTGCGCATGCCGTTCCGCTTTGCGACCGCGCTCGTGGCGGTGGAGCGCGAAGGGATCATCGAAACGCACGTCGTGAAGCTCGACGGGAAAGACCCCACGGTTTCGCTGAAGGTGCAGCCGGGCTGGGGGCCCAACGTCTACGTGTCCGTGCTCGCGTTGCGCGGTCGCATCCACGAGGTGCCGTGGTACTCGTTCTTCACCTGGGGATGGAAGGCGCCGCTCGAATGGGTGCATGCCTTCTGGTATGAAGGCCGCCGCTACGAGGCACCCACGCCGCTCGTCGATCTATCGAAGCCGGCTTACCGGTACGGCTTGGCCGAGATCAAGGTGGGAACGGCGGACCACACACTCGGCGTGACGGTCGTGCCCGACGCGAAGCGCTATACGGTGCGCGGCAAAGCCCACGTGAAGCTGCGCGTGCAAATGCCGGACGGCAAACCGGCGCCGGCCGGAACGCAAATCGCCGTTGCGGCTGTCGATGAAGCGCTGCTCGAGCTCATGCCGAACGACAGCTGGAACTTGCTCGATGCCATGTTGCAGCGCCGCTCCTACGGGATCGAAACGTCGACTGCGCAAATGGAGATCGTGGGACGCCGGCACTTCGGCAGAAAGGCCGTGCCCGCGGGCGGCGGTGGTGGGCACAGCCCGACGCGCGAGCTGTTCGATACGTTGCTGCTGTGGAATCCGCGCGTGACGCTCGATGCGCAGGGCGAAGCGATGGTCGACGTGCCGTTGAACGATTCGCTGACGAGCTTCAGGATCGTTGCGATCGCGGCCGTCGGCGACGGCATGTTCGGCACCGGCAGCACGACGATCCTCAGCACGCAGGATCTGCAATTGATCTCGGGGCTGCCGCCGCTCGTGCGAGAAGGCGATCGGTTCCGCGCGCAATTCACGCTGCGCAACACGACGGCGCGGGCGATGAAGGTCGTGGTCACGCCCAACGTGCCGGGCGTGCCCTTGCATGCCCAAACGGTCGAGTTGGCCGCCGATTCGGCGCGTGAAGTGGCGTGGACCGTCACGCCGCCGGATGGCTCGTCCGACGCGAACCCCGCCGCGCTGACCTGGAGCGTGGGGGCGGCCGAGCAAGGCGGCCCGCATGCGAGCGATGCGCTCAAGGTGACGCAGCGCGTCATGGCGGCGGTTCCGGTGACGGTGCAGCAAGCGACGCTCACGCAAGTCGATGGTACGTTCACGCTGCCCGTGGCTGCGCCGCCGGATGCGTCGGCCACGCAGTCCGGTGTGCTACGCGGCGGCATCGCCGTATCGTTGCAGCCGAAGCTCGCGGACGGGCTGCCGGGCGTGCGCCGCTGGTTCGAGCGCTATCCCTATGGCTGTCTCGAGCAGTTGACCTCGCGCGCGTTAGGCATGGCCGACGTCGCGCAATGGCAGGCCGTGCTCGCCCGAATGCCGGTGTACCTCGATCGCGACGGCTTGGCGAATTACTTCCCGCCGAGCGACGACAGCGGCAACACGGGCAGCACGACGCTCACCGCGTATCTGCTCGCGGTCACCGACGAAGCCGCGAAACTCGATCCGCGCTTCGCGCTGCCGGACGACGTGCGAGCGAAGCTCGAAGGCGGGCTCGTCAATTTCGTCGAAGGCAAGATCACGCGCAAGACGTGGGCGCCGCGGCAGGACCTCGATCTGCGCAAGCTCGCTGCCATCGAGGCGCTGTCGCGCTATGGGGCCGCACGCCCGCGCATGCTCGAATCGATCGAAATCGCGCCCAATCAATGGCCGACCTCCGCCGTGCTCGACTATTACGCGATCCTCTCGCGCGTGAAGGACGTGCCTCAGCGCGACGAGAAGCTCGCACAGGTCGAGCAGATCGTTCGTGCGCGCTTGACGTATCAAGGCACGCGCTTGACGTTCTCGACGGCGGACAACGACGACCTCTGGTGGCTGATGACGGGCTCGGAAACGAATGCCGCGCGCACGGTGCTTACGTTCGTCGGGCTACCTGGCTGGAAGGACGAAATGCCGCGTCTCGTCGCCGGGCTGCTCGCCTTGCAACATGGCGGTGCCTGGTCGACGACGACGTCCAATCTCTGGGGCGAGCTTGCGGTCCAAGCGTTCTCCCGTGCGTTCGAAAGCACGCCCGTGACGGGGCAGACGAAGATCGATCTGGGCGCGGCGTCGAAGACGATTTCCTGGAGCCAGCTGGCGGCAACGAACGTCAACGCTGCCTCGGCAACCGCGGTGACGCAGACGGCCAACGTGCGCAGTGCGTCGTTGCCGTGGCCTTCGAATTCGCATGCGGGGCCCGTTCCGCTGACGCTGACGCAGCAGGGCACGGGCAAGCCGTGGGCGACGATCGAGAGCTTGGCCGCCGTTGCACTGAAAGCGCCGTTCTCGGCCGGATATCGAATCACGAAGACGATCACGCCCGTCGATCCCGCGGTGAAGGGCGTCTATACGCGCGGCGACATCGAGCGCGTGCACCTCGATATCGATGCGCAAACCGATATGACGTGGGTGGTCGTCAACGATCCCGTGCCGGCCGGTGCGACGATTCTCGGCTCGGGGCTCGGGCGCGACTCGCAAGCGGCGACGGCCGGCGAAAAACAGGACGACGGCGTATGGCCCGCCTTCGTCGAGCGCGGCTTCGACGGATACCGCGCGTATTACGATTTCGTGCCGAAGGGCAAGTTCTCGATCGAATACACGATTCGGCTCAATAATGCAGGCACGTTCGGTTTGCCGCCGACGCGCGTGGAAGCGCTCTATGCGCCTTCCACGTTCGGAGCATTGCCGAACGCGAACGTCGTCGTCCAAGCGCCGGCGGCAGCGAAGCAATAGGAAGGAGAGCGCATGCAGTCGAAGCGAAGCGCGGCGAGCGCACGTGCGGTGCTCTGCGCGCTGCTGATCGTGGCGGCGCCGTGCGCGCACGCGCTGCCGACGTTCGAGCAGGTCCGCGCGCAATGGCGCAGTTCCGATTGGCTGCTCCTGTCGCGCGACGGCGTGCCGCTCGAGCGAACGCGTGTCGACAAGAAAGCGCGTCGCGGCGATTGGGTGGCGCTCGCCGACGTCTCGCCGGCGCTGCGCGAAGCGATCGTCATGTCGGAAGACAAGCGCTTTTACGAGCATAGCGGCGTCGATTGGCACGGCGCCGCGGCAGCCGCGTGGGCCAATCTTTGGAATACGCGCACGCGCGGCGCCTCCACGGTCACGATGCAATTGACGGGGCTTTTGAGCGATGAACCCGAGCGCTCGGGGCGACGCTCGATCGTGCAGAAGGCGGGGCAGGCCGTGGACGCGCTTTGGCTCGAACGGTCTTGGCGCAAGGATCAAATTCTCGAAGCGTATTTGAATCTCGTGCCGTTTCGCGGCGAGACGATCGGCCTATCGGCATTGTCGTTGACGTTGTTCGGCAAGGCGCCCAGCGGGCTCGACGAGCGCGAGTCCGCCATCGCCGCGGCGTTGATTCGCGCGCCGAACGCGCCATACGAGAAGGTCAGCGAACGGGCGTGCCGCATCCTGCGCGAGATGAAGGCGCCCGATCATTGCGAGAATCTCGACAGCTATGTCGAACTCGCCTTTGCTCGGCCCGCTCCCGCCCTCCTGACGGTATCGCCCGACCCCGAATCGCTGGCGCCGCATTTCGCGCGGAGAATTGCAGGGCAATTGCATCCCGTCGCGGGCGCGCGCGTCGTGACGACGCTCGACGCCAAGCTCCAGCGCTTTGCCACCGATACGCTCAGGCGAACGTTGGCCGAGCTCAACGCGCCGGCGCATGCACGCAACGTCCATGACGGCGCGGTCGTCGTGCTCGACAACGCGACGGGCGACGTGCTCGCCTGGGTCGGTTCGTCGGGCGGGCTCTCGAATGCGCGAGACGTCGATGCCGTGCTGGCGCGGCGTCAACCGGGATCGGCGCTGAAGCCGTTCCTGTATGCCGAGGCGATCGACGAGCACCGGCTGACGACGGCATCGCTGCTCGACGATGCGCCTATCGATCTGCAAGCGGGCGGCGGGCTCTATATCCCGCAGAACTACGACAAGGACTTCAAAGGCTGGGTGAGCGTGCGCACGGCGCTCGGTTCTTCGTTGAACGTGCCGGCGGTGCGCACGATCGTCTTGGTGACGCCGCACCGGTTCGCGAAAACGCTGACGGCGCTCGGGCTGCCGCTTGCGCAAAACGGCGACTACTACGGTTATTCGCTCGCGCTCGGCAGTCCCGACGTGACGCTGCTCTCGCTGACGAATGCCTATCGCGCGCTCGCCAATGGCGGCGTTGCCACGGCAACGCACGATTTGCCGCCGCCTCCAGCTTCGCGCGGTCGGAGGGACGCTGGAACCCCGCACCGCGTATTCAGCGCGGACGCGACGTACATCATCACGACCGTGCTGTCCGACAACAACGCCAGAACGCGGACGTTCGGGTTCGACAGCCCATTGGCGACGCGGTTTTTTTCAGCGGTGAAGACGGGTACGAGCAAGGATATGCGCGACAACTGGACGATCGGCTTCACGTCGCGCTATACCGTCGGCGTTTGGGTGGGCAATGCGGAAGGCGATGCGATGTGGGACGTATCGGGCGTGACGGGAGCGGCGCCGATCTGGGCCGCGATCGTCGGATATCTGCATCGGAACGTGCCGAGCGTGGCTCCTGCTGCGCCGCCCGGCGTCGTTCGAATGCGGGTGACGTTCGAGCGCAACGTCGAGCCCGCGCGCAACGAGTGGTTTCTCAAAGGCACGGAAATGCCGACGGTGCATCTGGCGGCCGATGCGAACGGGGCATCGGAGCGTTCGACGTCGTACGCGCCGCCTCATGCGCCGCGCGCGCAGAGTGCGGCTGCTCCCGGTATCGGCTCGCCGACCAGCGGTACGGTGTTCGCGCTCGATCCCGACATTCCGCCGGAGCGTCAGCGCATCGTGTTCGAGCGCGCGAATGGGGCGTCGACGCGCAGCGCATGGCGGCTCGATGGGAAACCGTTAGGTCATGCCGAGCGCGTGCTGTGGATGCCGTGGCCCGGCCGGCATGTGCTCGAACTCGTCGATGCGAAAGGGGCGAGCGTCGATGCGGTGCGCTTCGAAGTGCGTGGGGCGACGGCACGGACGGCGACGGAGCCGGGTTCGGCACGGGCCACGCGCGGCGGGGCCCCGGCACGGACGGGACGATAGCGGGCTTTCTCTCTCAATGACGCGTCCGCAAATTGTCTCCCGCATTATCGGCCAACCGAACGTATCCCCAGATCGAAACGAGCGTGAGCAACCCGGCGCTCAAAAACGCTAGCCGAAAATCCGAAAGCGTGAACGCGTGCTGCGCACCTTCGCCGTTCAAGGCGGACGCAGCCCGCAGCGCGAGCGCCCCAAACGCGATGCCGAGCCCCGTGGCCATTTGCGCCGTCGCGTTCCAGAGCGTATTGGCGGCGCTCATCTGGGGCGACGGCACGTCGGCATAGGCGAGCGTCGCCATCGTCGAAAACTGCATCGAACGCGTGATGCCGTAGACGAGCACGACGAACAGCGTCCATGCGAGCGGCGCTGTCGGCGTCAACAGCCCGCATGCGATCGTGAATGCGCCGCAGACCATGCAATCGATGATCGCGACGTGCTTGAAGCCGTAGCGCTGCAAGATCGACGTCGTGAGCGCCTTCATCCCGAGATTGCCGAGCGCACTCGCGAGCAGCAGCAAACCCGATTGGAACGCCGACAGGCCGAAGCCGATCTGAAACAGCAGCGGCATGAGGTAAGGCACGGCGCCGATGCCGATCCGCGTGATCGACCCCGTCATCACCGTCACCGAAAACGTGGGAATCCTCAGCGTCGAGAGATCGATGAGCGGATGCGCATGCCGCCGCGCATGCCGAACCGCGCCGACGCCCACGAGCACGCCGAGCACGACGCACGAGAGCCCGACGAGCGGATTCGTACCGGGTTGGCTCGCTAAGTCGGCGCCGTAAAGAATGGCTGTGAGCGCGAGGCCGCTCAATGCCAGGCCGCCGAGATCGAGCGGCCTGCGCTCGTCGCCGCGCAGGTTCGGCACCCATGCCGCGACGGCGCACAGCACGGCAAGACAAACCGGTACGTTCAATAGAAAGATCCAGCGCCAAGACGCGTAGGTCGTAATGAACCCGCCGAGCGGCGGTCCGATCACGGGCGCGACGATGCCGGGCCAGGTGATCGTGGAGATCGCTTGCATGAGGCGCCGCTTGTCGGTGCTGCGCACGACGATCAGCCGCCCGACGGGCACCATCAGCGCACCGCCCATGCCTTGCAGCACGCGCGCGCCCGTGAATTGGACGACGTTTTGCGAAAGGCCGCACAGGACGGACGCAATCGTGAACGTGACGATCGCCGAGAAGAAGACGCTGCGCGAGCCGAATCGATCGGCCACCCAGCCGCTCGCCGGAATGAAGATCGCAAGGGCGATCATGTAGGCGCTCATGCCGAGACTCAATGCGTTCGGACTGGTTGCGAACGCATGCGCCATCTGCGGCAGGGCCGTCGCGATGATCGTCGTGTCGAGATACTCCATGAAGAACGTTGCCGCCACGACGTAGGGCAGGGGGCCGAGCGGGTGTCCCCCGGCCGGGCCGCCATGCTTCGATGAAGTGTTGCTGCCCTGCCCAGGTGCCATCGTTCGAGGCGAGTCGCGCCGTATGTCGGTTTCTATTTGTTGGGTCATGTTGACGTGTGATTGCGCTTTTAAAAAGCGAGCAGACGTTCATTTAATCGAATTGTCGTTGTGCGCGCAACCGAGGCGAGGTTTTTGCTGGGCGCGATCGGTGCCGGTCAGTCGTCGGTTGTGCCCGCCGCTCGAAGCCGGCGTTCCGCGGCCAACGCGCGCGCCGCGACGAAGGCCGCCGCGAAGCCGGATGCCGCACCGACGACGATGGCCCAACGCGGACCGCAACGATCGGCGACCCAGCCGACGATCGGTGCCCCGAGCGGTGTGCCCCCGAGTGCGACGGCAAGGCGGATCGCCATCACGCGTCCTCGCATCGCCGGCTCGGTCGATAACTGCATCAGGCTGTTGGTTGTCGTGAGAAACATCAGCGAGGCCATGCCGATGACGACGAGCGAGGCGCCGAACGTCCAATAGCCGGGTGCCAACGCGGCGACGGTGCAGCCGGCTCCGAAGACGATCGACGCGACGAGCATCGAACGAAAACGCGGATGGTTCGCGCGAGCGCTGGAGAGCGCGCCCGTGACGGTGCCGAGCGCCATCATCGACGAAAGCGCACCGTAGCGGCTGGCGTCCACGTGAAAGACGCTGACGGCCATCGTCGAAATGAAGATCGGAAAGTTCAGACCAAACGTGCCGATCAGAAACAGCATGATCACCGTGGCTTTCAAATCGGGGCGCGCCCACACATAGCGAAAGCCGGCCAGAAGCCCGCCGCGCGTGCGCGACGCCCGCACCCCGGTGCGCAACTCGTGCGTGCGCATGAACCACAGCGAGGCCAGCACGGCCGCGAACGACAATCCGTTCAACACGAAGGCCCAGCCCGTATCGACCGACGCAATGACGAACCCGGCTACCGCGGGGCCGACCATCCGTGCGAGGTTGAACGACGTCGAATTGAGCGCGACGGCGTTGGGCAACTCCGCATCGCCGACGAGCTCCGATACGAACGTCTGGCGCACGGGTGCATCGAGGGCGGTGGCGCATCCGAACAGGAACGCGAACAAATAGACGTGCCACAGTTGCACCACGCCTGCGATCGTGAGCACGCCAAGGCCGAATGCGAGCGCACCCTGTGCGGCTTGTGTAAACATCAACAGCTTGCGCCGATCGAGATGATCGGCGGCGTATCCGCTGACGGGCAACAGCAGAAGCTGCGGGCCGAACTGCAGCGACATCACGATGGCGACGGCGGAGGCGCTGTGATGCGTGAGCCCCGTGAGCACGAGCCAGTCTTGCGCCGTGCGCTGCATCCAGGTGCCGATGTTGGAGACGATCGCACCGGCTGCCCAGACTCGGTAGTTGAAGTAACGAAGCGACCGAAAGACGCCTGCTGCGATGTCGCTCATGTCGATCGGCCGCAATCCGCTTCTTAAGCTCTGAACGCTCTATCTTACCTTCATATCAAGCACCGAGCGGGCGTGCCCGCCGCACGCAGCGCAGCGCTACGTTACGTCGCGTTACGCTACGCGACGTGTCCGCTTGCGGGGCTACTGCGGCTCGTACCACGAGTACGTCGCCAGCGTGCTGACGGGCGGCGTGCCGATCTGTAGCGTGACGTCGCGATGGGACGTCAACTCGATCGCGCGCAAATCGCCCATGTAGCGGCGCGATTCGCCGTTGTCGTTGATATAGGCGACGACGTCGCCCGTAATACCGGCAACGTTCGTGTTCGTCAGCGGCTCGCCCCAGATATCGAAGAAATTGCCGAGCGTGTAGTTCTTCACGGTGGGCGCTTCGATATGGATGATGCCCGTGTGATCGTGCGTGTGCATTTCGTAGTCGCACGATGCAGGCAGGCCGATATGTTGCGGCAAGGTGAGCCATTGCCCGTTGTAGACGATCGCCAAATGCGCGTGAACGTGATAGTTGACCGCCATCCCGGGCGAGCAGGTGATGCCGTCGACGTCGGCGCCCGAACCACCCGTGGCCGTGTCGCCGTCGGGCCAATAGGGCGTGGTGCCCACCGTTCCGCCATAGACGAGCGTGATCGGGTTGGGATCGAACGGAGGCGGGTCGGCCCACGTGTAGGTGGGAATCTGAGTGAGCGGGGTGCCGATCACGAGCGTCACTTCGCCTTGCGGGGGCAGCACGAGGTTGGTCAGATCGCCCGTGTATCGGGTCAACGTGCCGCCGTTGTTGACGTAGGCGGTGACGGTCGCGGCTTGGATCCCCGCCACGTTCGTCGAACTGAGCGGCTCGCCCCAGACGGAGAAGAACTCGCCGAGCGTGTACGCCGTGCCGCTCGTCACGTCCATGTGGATCTTGCCCGTCCCGTCGACGGTGTTGAGCGGATACACGCAACCTCGCGGTGCGGCCAGCGTCGGTTGGACGCTGCCGATGCCCGACGGCAGCGCGAGCAACTGGCCGTTCTCGTAGATCGATAAATGCGTGTAAGCGTAGGTATTGCCGGGCACGGTGCAGTTCAGCCCGTTCACGGCTTGTCCCGTTCCGCCCGACGAGGTCGAGCCCGACGGCCAGTTCGCCGTGCCGAGCGTGGCGCCGTCGGTGACCGAGCTGGCGGCTGCGAGCGTGGGCATCGAGTTGCCGGCGCTGCTGCCTGCACCCGGACCCGTGCCGGATGAGCCGCCGCCACCGCCTCCGCAGCCTGCCAGCACCAGAGCTACACCGATCGCTAGAAAGCCTGAACTGATCTTATGCAACATATCGCCCCTGTTTTGATAGTCGATGGTTCAATCGAATGGACGCAAACGCGCACTGCCGAAAGCCGGCCGCGCAGCCGGAGGCATCGAAGGCCTACGTGCTTGCGCAGGTGATCGTTTCTGCTGGTGTCGTCGCTCGCGGTTCCGCTGCTTCGCAGTCGGACCGAGTGGTCTCGCCGCACGGTGACGTGCCGGTGGATGAGGGAATGGAACTGTGTCGTGTCGTTGTGGATTGTGCGTTCTGCGCGATGAAGCGTAGCTGCGGCGCATTTATGCGGCAAGGAAAAAAACTCGAGCGTACCGATGCCTAAACCCGCATCGGCCTCGGAGCGCGCTCGAAAAAAATCGAAAGAAATTCCAACGCACGAGCGCAGGCACGAAGCTTGCGCTCGCAACGAGTTTTTGCCGTCGTTGCGCTGCGCTGCGAGGTTTCATTTACCGGTGCGGGTCATTCCGGCACCCGCGTTGCCGATGGCCGGGAAACTCAGAACACGAGGACGTCGAGCGTGTGGAGCACGAGCCCGACGATGCCGCCGATGACGGTGCCGTTGATGCGGACGAATTGAAGATCGCGTCCGACTTCGAGTTCGATTTTTTGCGTGACGGTATCCGCGTCCCAATGGTGGACCGTCTCGGAGATGAGGCGTGCGATCGCGTGGCGTTGTGCGGCGATGGCCGCGAGCATCGTTTCCCTGAGCCACGCATTGAGCCGCTCGCGCATCGCATCATCGACGAGCAGTCCCTTGGCGATCCCCGCAATCGCTTCCTCGATTCGCGCCCGAATATAGGAATGAGGCGCTGCCGCATCGCGCTCGATGCTGGCTTTGATATCGCGCCAGATCGATGCCAGATATTCCCTGAGGGCTGGATGCTCGATGAAGCGATCCTTGAGAGCCTCCCACTTGGCGAGGTACTCGGGTGACGTCCGCAACTCGACCAAGAATTGGCGGATCGCCTCGTCGAAGCCGCGGCGCCACGCGTGCTCGGGGTTTTCGGCGAGTTCTTTGAGCGTGTCGTCGACTACGGCGATGAGATTGTCGGAGACTCTTTCGTCGATCGACAGCTTCTTCCAAATCCAGGCCGTGCTTTCGCGCACGCGTTGGCGAACGAGCGGCTTGTGCTCCTCGAATAGGTGGGTCAGTTGCTCGAGCAATTCCGTGACGACGGCTTGATGGCGATCGTCCTCGAGCAGCGTATCGGCAATGGTGCCGACGATGAGCGGCGTATCGACGTCGCGCACACGCTGTGCAACGTTGTCGTGGATGAAGCGCCGGACGTCTTCATCGTCGATTGCGGCAAGCAGGCTCGGGAGGAAGTCGAGCGTCCATTGGGCGATTTGCCGGCCGCGTTCGGGGGCGGCCAGCCAATGCGCGAACTGAGTCGTGAAGTCGATTCGTTCGAGCTTGCCGGCGATGAGCTCGGGGGCGAGGAAATTCGTTTCGACGAAGGTGGCGAGATTTTCGCCGATGCGGTCTTTGTTGCGAGCAATGATCGCCGTGTGCGGCAGCGGCAAGCGCAACGGATGCCGGAATAGGGCGGTGACGGCGAACCAGTCGGCGATCGCGCCCACCATGGCAGCCTCGGCCGTGGCGCGCGCGAAGCCGAGGGCGGGAAAGCGTGGCTCGAGGATGCGCGAGATGGCGTAGACGCCGGCCATGGCCGCAAGCAGCGCGGTGGCGAACAGTTTCATCCGCTTGTACGCGCGCAGCTTGGCGTCGGGGTGGCGGGTTTCGGCGCGTTCGGCCGGCGTGTCGTTCATTTATATTCGGTATCTCAGTCCTCATGTGATCATAATGGTCGCATCTTCGTGGCCGATTCGTGGTGATACCTGTCAGCCATTCGTTCCCGCTCGGAAGCGGACTTCGGACCCGTACGGGCTTGCATGCAAGTTGGTTTCCGATCGGAAACGAACTGATGGCGCTTCGCCCCATTTCCTTTATTCGATCCCGATCGGGTACGAAAGAGCACGAAAGCTTACGCTGAGCTAGCAACCGAATGGCGCGCTATGCCTCACGCCGTCACCGCATCGCGCCGCGGCCGCTTTTGCGTGTCCGCCGCCTGCTCGGCCGTGCGCGACACGTCCTCCAACGCCGGCATCGAGTCGAACAATTCGGCGATCCACTCGGCGAATGCCCGCACCTTCGCGGACAGATGCCGATTATGCGGATAGACGATCGAGATCGGTTTGGGCTTCGGATTCGACCCCGGCAACACTTCTTTCAGCGAGCCGTCGAGCAGATGCGGCAGCGCCATGAACAACGTCGGCTGGATCATGCCGAACCCTTCGACGGCGCAGGTGACGTACCCATCGGCATCGTTGACGGTGATGAGGCTGTTCATCTTGGCCTCGACGGGTTCCCCATCGACGATGAACACCCAAGGGATGGGACGGCCGCCATGCGCGGCACGGAAATTGACGGCGTAGTGCCCGGCGAGTTCCTCGATGGTCTTCGGCTCGCCGAATTTGGCCAGATACCCGGGCGACGCGCACGTGACGCGCTTGAGCATGCCGATGCGGCGCGCCACCATCGACGAATCCTCGAGCGGCCCGACGCGAATCAAGCAATCGACGCCTTCCTCGACCGGATCGATGAGGCGATCCGACAACCCGAGATCGAGCGTCACGTCGGGGTAGCGTTGATGAAACGTCGAAAGCGCGGGGATCACGATGCGCCGCCCGAGCGAACTCGGCATGTGAACGCGCAGCAGGCCGCTCGGCTTGCGTTTGCCGGCTTGAAAGCTCGCGTCGGCCTCGGAAATCTCGGCGATGATCTTGATGCAATGTTCGTAGTAGGCGGCGCCGTCCGGCGTCAGCGACAGCCGGCGCGTCGTTCTGTTCATGAGCCGCACGCCGAGAAACGCCTCGAGGCTTTGAATGATCGTCGTGACGGATGCACGCGGCATGCCGAGCGTTTCGGCCGCGCGCGTGAAGCTGTTTGCGTCCACGACACGCGTGAAGACTTCCATTGCTTGAATGCGGTCCATGCTCGCTCCCTCGAAAACCAACGGAACAGAATAGTCCCCTTGGCACGACGGATTCAAGCCCCTCGAGCCGATTTTTGCAAAACCGGTGGCACTCAGACGGCCGGATTGATCAGCGCCGTCAGGACGTGATCGGCCCACGCACCGTTGATTTTCAAGTAGGCCCGCGCGTATCCCTCGCGCTCGAACCCGAGCGCGCTCAATAGCCGCTCGCTGCGTGTGTTCTCTGGCCGATAGCTGGCCATGATCCGGTGCAGCCCGACGCGTTCGAACACGTAATCGATGGTCGCCGTCAGCGCTTCGCGCATCAGGCCGCGGCCTTCGCGCCGATGATCGATCGAATAGCCGAGATGGCAGGCCAGAAACGGCCCTCTGACGATGTTCGTGAAGTTGCATTCGCCGATGACGGTATCCCCCTCCAGCATCAACCAATGCAATGCTTCGCCGGCAGCCATGCCGTTCGCCATGGTGCGGGCGCGGGCCGCCATCGTATCGAGCGTGAAGAAGTCGCTTCGGCGCAGCGGCTCCCACGGCTGAAGATGCGCTCGATTATCGATTTGGTACTCGAGCAGTTGATGAGAAAAAGCGACGCTGGCCGGCTCGAGCACGATGCGCTCGGTGACGAGACGATGGTCGAGACGCGGCGAGAGGATCGACGTCATTGTGTCCGGCGCGTGAAAGGGGCGCGCAGAGCGTATCTCGCCGCAAATGCGGCGTCAACGCACTACCGCACACGCGCCACCGCGCGCGTAGCCGCGCAATTATGGTGAATCTGGCCGGCGAGGCTTGTCCTACACGGGAGAGGCGTTGGACGACGGCTAGTATGCCGTCAGAAATACCGTCACATGACCGTGTTAGTGGCGGGGCGAAGATAAACGACGTTGGACTACCCGCATTTCATCGCAAGACGTCTGACGCGGCACTGATCGTAGGGTATAAACGATGCCGTGAGCCAGCCTCGACGGCACGATATGCACGCTGACGCAACGACTGGTTGCTGCAGGCGCCGAGAAGGCTGTCCCGACAGTACGGTACTACCGCGTGGATAGCCCACGTGTGATACGAATCAATCCAATTGAGGCGGAGCGCGATGATGCGACTGCGCCACGGGGAATCAAACATGAAGCGTTTTTGTTATGCAGTGACCGCCTTGCTCGTCGCCGCACATGCCTATGCGGCTCCGCTCGACCATGGGGACCTCGTCAGCTTTGCCTCGCGAGCGGGCGTGACGCAAAGCCTTTTCATCGAGTCGCCAACACCGGCCCCGCCGCTCGTCGTCATCCTATATAGCGGTGGGGACGGTACGCTCCAACTCGACGAAACGGGCGCAACCGAGATGCACGGCAACTTCGTCATTCGCACGGCACGGTATTGGGTCGAACATGGCTACGCGACTGTGTTGGTCGATGCGCCCTCTGACCGCGAACGCGCGGGGATGAACGATTACTACCGGCGCGGCAAGGATGCGCTGGCCGACCAACAGGCTGTTATCGAGCAGGTCCGCAAGCGCTTCCCGACTTCGAGGATTGCGCTGGTCTCGACGAGCCGCGGGACCGTCACCGTGGGCAACGTGCTCGAGCACGCCCCCGGTCTAGCTGACCTGTACGTGCTGACGTCGCCCGAGTCGGGCGGCATGCGGCATCCGGGAATAGCAGACTTGGATGTACCGAAGGGCTACGAGTCGCGTACGCTGATCGTCTCGAACGAGCATGACGTCTGCCCCGTATCGACCTTCGATGGCGGCAAGGGTCTCGCGTCGCGCAACAAAGTCGCGTTCGTCGCGGAGGATTCGAGCGAGGGCGGCGGGGACATGCGCGCCAACTGTGGCGGTCATTCGCCGCACGGCTTTCTTGGTGTCGAGCAAAAGACGCTCGACGATATTAACGACTGGATGCGCCAGAGGTTGGTGGCCACTGCTCCTTCGGAGTAGCGAGAGCAGCGTAGGTGACACATTGTTGCTAGGCCATCCGTCGAACCCGCGGTTCCTCTCACGAGTCGCGTGTCTGCGGTTCGAGTCCCCGGTATTGCCGTCTCCGGAATTTCATGGAGCGTCGCGGCAAAGAATGTGGCTCACGACAACTGCCAACAATGACAGGGTGGCTCGGGGAAAACCCGCCGTGCTACATTCCTGCGACTAAAAAAAGAGAGGGCATTGCAATATGAGTTTTGCGTTCATTCGCGAGGGCGACACGACCTCGCATGGCGGTCGTGTGCTTGCATGTTCGCCGGAGAACAAGTCGGACGATGTCGCAATCGCGCTCTTGGGCGACAAAGTATCGTGTCCCAAGTGTCGTGGGGTCTATCCGATCGTCGGGGTCAAGAACCTCGGTGTGACGTTCGATGGTCGGCCGGTTGCCTCGGAAGGCGATACGACCGCATGCGGCGCGACGCTCATCGCCTCGCAAAACAACACGACGGCCGAGCCGACCAGCGGTCCGGGCGCGTCTATCGGCGGTGGTAAGAGCGTGCTATCGCAAGCGAGCACGGACACGTCCCATCGCGGGCGATTTCAGGTGCTCGATGATGTCACGCGGAAACCGATCGCTGGACACCCCTACACGGTCACGTCGGCCGACGGCCGAGTACTCCAAGGTAAAACGGACGCGAACGGATTCACCGACTGGCTCGAAGGGCACGAGGCTTCATCGCTCTTGTTCCATCAGCCTGGAAGCGACGCATGAGCGGATACGCCCCGGGATCGTCGTCCGGGGGAATGAGCCCGGGCGACGGTCAAACAACCAAGGTCAGCGTAGGCGCCGCCAGGCTGTCTCCGAAGGACCGGGAGGTTCTGTGCCGCGTCTTCTGCAAATGCAGGTCCATTGGTGTCGCGACGCAGGCCGGGAGAATACAGCGTCAGCGCTGCGTCGAGCAGCGCCTGAACTTTGCAAATGAAGTATCCAAAGATGGAACTGGTGTCCCAACCGAGTACCGCCCCGAGCAGCCGTATGACATGACCGAAGAGCCGCCGGCGCCGATCATGGATTACGACGATCCGCTGGAGCCTCACTCGAGCGTCCGTCAGTGGATTCGGGATGTCTGGCCCAGCAAAGGCAAGAAGTACCAGTCCGGGGACGTCCGCCGTCCCGACGTAGTGATCGTGAACGATCCGTCGGGACCGCCCGTACAATCGAACATCAAGACGGTTGTGGAGATGAAGTTTCCAGGGGATAGGTATCGGCCCGATCAGGAGGACGACTACGTCGAAATCGCGGGAAGTCCAGCGAAGTTTGCGCACCTTGGCGCCACCGAATGTGGGTGCGGTGACGATGATGGACAGAAGAAAACGGCGCCCTCTAGGCAACCCGCGCCGCAATCCGATCTGGACGAACTGTACGGTGGTGGGAGCACCGCTCCTGGGGGACCTCCACTCCCGCCGATGCCGCCCACCCCAGCCCCTGCTTGGTAAGTTGATACGATGACGAACGATGAGATCGAAGCCTGGGCCAAAGATCCGCGCCGCGCGGATACCATGCCTTTTGGGCTCTACGAACCCGCACACCGCAAGGGCGTCACCGGCGCAGCACTGGTCGTCCGAGGAGTGCTGTACTTCCGCAATGGGTTCACCCCCGAAGTCAGGCAAGCGCTCGTGCGTTGCTTCGAACAGTACAGCGCTGCCATCACCGACTACCACCGCGCCCTGCAAGAAGCGGCCGGCCAAACGCCCTCGAAGACTGGTCCCTTGCGCTGGTTCTACGCCGAAGGGGAAGATCCGGCCGCATACGACCAGGCCCCGGGGTTCGAACGCCTTGCGCGTACGGTCCCTGCCAACCAGACGCTCGCCGTTGCGATGACGAGCGCCGAGCACAAGCTGGCCACGGGCTTCTACGATTTCACGGTGTTCGCCCTTAGCGACTGGAAGGCTGAACGCAAGCGCGGGCTCGACGGACTCGCCTTTTCCGTGCCGAGAGCATTCCTCCTGCACCGCCCCGCCGTTTTCCAGGCGATGTTCAACGCTTTCGCTGAAGCGCTGCCGACCGTTCACGGACACGCGGGGTTCGCTGTGAATGTACCCCCGATGGATCGCCGGCCCAACGAAGCGAGCGAGTATTTCTACGCGCGTCGGTTCGGCCCGGGCATCGATGTCGGCGACCCGATGCGTTCAAACGTCCGCAAACTGTTCACCAAGATCAAGACCGTAGATTGGCTGAACGCGCTTGATGCAGATCTGGTCCGCGAGGTCGGCGGAGCGTCATCGCTCGTGCTCCCTCCGGACTGGTTCATTCGCGAGCCGCTCAAAAACGGAGGTTTGCTTATCCAAGCGGGCGCTGCGCCTGAATCCGGAATCTCTAACGGCCCGGGAAAGCCTGTCGCACCACCGGCGGCGTACGTCCTGCTGAATCAAGCATTGCGCCCGATCGTGGCGGATACGCTTGACACGCTCCAGGACGGGACGCTCGACAGCACCGCGCCGCTTTTGAGCACAGTAGTCGCCACGGAAGGTTGGTTGCGCCGGTTCGACGTGCCGGAAGACCAGCTCAATATCTGGTGGATTGAGCTGCATAAGACGCCCAAGGTTACGGACGAGCACACGGTTATCGTAGAGCAAACGCGTAAGCTTCGAGAACGGATGGGTCTTCCGGTCGAACCGAGTAGTTGAGAGCTCATGGAAGGAGCGGAGCGAAATCTCGCGCCAAGGGGCGAGGCACCGAGGTCTTTCGCGATGAGCCCACGGCGCACTTCCGCCTCGATCGACGTCACCCGCTAGCTTTGAACAATATCTGGGATGTTCGTGCACGACGGAGAAATGTCCAGTTTTCGGAAAAGTTGTTTAGTAGCCGCTCCCGGTCGACGGGCGGCATTTGCTGAGGCGAGGGCCCGCTCCTCAGGTATCAACATCATCGAAGATACTCCGGGTGCCATGTGGCTTATCGACGGTCTCGGCTGCGCCAAGCGATCGGGGCGCCCTATCTGGACGTTCACGGTCGTTGTCATTGATCCAGTCTTCTGCCAGATTGATCTCGCGATCAATGATCCGAACGGCTTCAGTGTCATCGCCAAACTGTTTCTTCAGCGTCTTGAAGCTTT
>NZ_JBQCIF010000023.1:0-25347 GCF_051953955.1 Trinickia sp.
GCGAATGCGGGCGATGTTGATCGGCTTTGCGCTCGGCATCGCACTGCTGCAGCAACGCGCGGCGCTGCCGGGGCGTTGGGAATGGGCGGCGCTCGGTCTGTCGTTTGCTGCCGCGTGCGCGTTTGCCTTCGCTTGCGGGCCCAGGCGGCCGGTGGCGAGGGCTGGCGCGCGGGCTTCGGCGTGCCGCATGGCGGGGCGGTGGGCGGCCCAGTACCGTGGCGCCGCGCTGCCCTTGGCAACGTTCGCCGCCGCCTGCGTTGCGGGTTATGCCTACGCGGCCCTGCGTGCGGAGATACGCATGGCCGAGGCGCTGCCTATCGCTTGGGAGTCGCGCGACATCGCGCTCACGGGATCGATCCGCGGCTTGCCCACGCAAGACGCCGACGGTGTGCGGTTTTTGTTTGCGGTCGACACCAGGGACGCCGCTCGCACGACGGGCATCGAGCGTTTTCCATCCATCGTGCAACTGAGCTGGTCCGGCCGCGGCGGCAGCGCCGTTCCGAGGCTCCAGCCAGGGGAGCGGTGGCGTTTGACGGTGCGGCTCAAGCGTCCGCACGGGCATGCGAACTTCGGCGGCCATGATGCCGAGGCGGCATTTCTGGCTCGCGGCGTGCGTGCGACGGGCTACGTCGCCCGCGGCGCGTCGGCGCAACGGTTGCCCGGCGCAGCCGGCGGAATCGGGCGAATCGGCGCCTCGATCGACCGCGTGCGCTTCGGTTTGCGCGAGCGCGTAGGACAGGCGCTGGGCGGCGCCACGCATCACGGCATCGTGGCGGCACTTGCAATCGGCGTGCAAGACGCCATTGCCGAGCGCGATCGGCTCACGTTGCGCCGCACGGGGACGAGCCATCTCGTCGCGGTCTCGGGGCTCCACATCGGCTTCGTCGCAGGCCTGGCGGCTGCGCTCGCGGCCTGGCTGTGGCGCCGCTCGTGCGGGCTCGGCGCGATCCTCGCGCGGCGTGGCGCGCGCGAATGGCCGCTCACGCTGCCCGCGCCGATCGTCGCGGCGGCGGCCGGCGTGGCGAGCGCGGCCGGTTATGCGGCGCTAGCGGGTTTCAACGTGCCGGCCCAGCGTGCGTTGTGGATGCTCGTCGTGGCGAGCGTAGCGTTCGTGCTCGGCCGCAGCGTGGCGTTTTCGCTCATATTGGCGTGGGCTGCGGCGCTCGTGCTCATCGTCGATCCGTGGGCCGTGACGGCGGCCGGCTTCTGGCTGTCGTTCGGGGCGGTCGCGTTCATCGCCTTCGCGATGCGTGGCCGGCTGCGCGTGCGCGAAGACGAAGACGAAGACGAAGACGAAGACGACGGGCACGATCCGATCGAGGCGGTGCGCGCGAGCGATCCCGCATGGCAACCATCGCGCGAGCACGCTGGTCCTGACCGGGACCGGCGCCCACCGTGGCGCCGCCGCCTCGCGATGCTGCGGCGGCGCTGCGTCGATGCGCTCCGCGCGCAATGGGCCGTGACGATCGGCCTTGCGCCGCTCACGGCGTTGTGGTTCTCGCAGGTCTCGCTCGCCGGGCCGCTCGCGAATGCGGTGGCCGTCCCTTGGGTCAGCCTGCTCGTCGTCCCGGTGATCCTCGTTGCGATCGTGTTGCCGGCGCCGCTCGATGCACTCGGCTATCAACTGGCGCATGCGCTGCTGGAGCCATTGATGCGGATGCTGGGCGGCCTGGCAGAGTTGCCGTGGGCCGATCGGCACTTGCCGCGGCCGTCGCCGTGGGGGCTGGTCGCCGCACTCGCGGGCGTTGCGTGGTGCTTGATGCCGCGCGGCTGGCCGTTGCGGTTCGCGGCGCCGCTCAGTTGGCTACCGCTCGTCATCCCGCCCGCGGCGGACATCGAGGCGGGCGCGTTTCGGCTGACTGCGCTCGACGTCGGGCAGGGCGCGTCGATTCTCGTCGAAACGCGCCATCGCGCACTGCTGTTCGACGCAGGCCCAGGCCCCGAATCGACGAATGCCGGCGTGCGGATCGTCGCCCCTCATCTGCATGCGAACGGCGTCGCGCGTCTCGATGCGCTCGTCGTGAGCCACGGCGATGCCGATCATGCCGGCGGCGTGCCGGCGGTGCTCGATGCGCTCGAGGTACGGCAGGTGCTGGGCGGATTGCCACGCGCACACCGGCTCTGGGCGATGGCAAGCGCATACGGCGCCGAGCCGCTGCGTTGCGCGGCCGGGCAGCGCTGGGCGTGGGACGGTGTCGAATTCGAGGTGCTCTGGCCCGATCCGGGACCGTTGCCGCGGCGTTCGAACGAACAATCGTGCGTGCTGAAGATCGCGGCCGCAAGAACGAGCGCATTGCTGACGGGCGACATCGGCGCCTCGGCAGAGCGCGTGCTCGCCGGCCGCTCACCCGAGGCATTGCGGGCCGACCTGCTGCTCGTGGCCCACCACGGCAGCAAGACTTCATCGACCGAGCCTTTCCTCGACAGGGTCGATCCGCGCGCCGCGGTATTTCAGGTAGGCTATCGCAATCGCTTTGGTCATCCCCATCCGCACGTGTGGTCGCGTTTCGAGGCGCGCGGCATCGCACTCGCGCGCACCGATCGCGACGGCGCGGTGCGGTTCGAGACGACCGACGGCGCCCCTGCGCTCGAGCGTTATCGCGAATCGCATGCGCGCTACTGGATGGATCGATGAGAGACGAACTTGGAGGCAGCGGCGCTTGAAAGACATCATCCACTTTTCGCACGCGAACGGTTTTCCGGCATCGACCTACCGCACGCTGTTCGCCGAACTCTCCGATGATTACGAGCTTCGCTACATCGAGCGCATCGGCCACGATTCCCGCTATCCGGTCACGAGCGACTGGCCGCATCTCGTCGACGAACTGCTCGCCGACATCGGCCGCCGCTACGAGCGTCCGGTCTGGCTCGTCGGCCACTCGCTGGGCGGATATCTCTCGCTCATGGCCGCGCTCAAGCATCCGCATTGGGTGCGCGGCGTGGTGATGCTCGATTCACCCGTCATCGCGGGCTGGCGCGCGAACGTCTTGCGCTTCACGCAATGGACGGGGCTCGACGAGCGGCTCTCGCCGGCCGCGGCCACGCGCAAGCGCCGCACGCAGTGGGCGAGCCGCGACGATGCGTGGCGCCACTTCCACGCGAAGCGCGCGTTCGCCCGCTGGGACGAGCGGGTTTTGTCGGACTACGTCGATTTCGGCATTCCGCAAAGCTCGCCCGATGGAAAGCGCACGCTCGCGTTCGATCGCGACATCGAATACCGGATCTACCGAACGCTGCCGCGCACGTTGGGGCCGCGCCTCGCGCATGGAGCGCCGGTGCCGCTCGGGTTCATCGCCGGCACGCATTCGAAAGAGATTCGCCAAGTCGGCCTCGAGGTGACGCGGCGTGCGGCGCGCGGCCGTATCGAATGGATGGAGGGCAGCCACTTGTTCCCGATGGAGCGGCCGATCGAAACGGCGCGGGCGCTGCAAGGCATGCTGCGCGTGTTGCGCGAGGGCGGGTAGCGCGTTCGGGGGCGGGGCGGGCGTTTCAGCTGTTTCAGCCGTCTCAGGCATTTCCGTCGGCGCCGGCTTGCCTCGATCGCTGGGGTTCAGGCGGACACTCGCACGTCTGTTCATATGAGGGCGGACCCTAAGGTATAATCCGTTTTTCCCGCGAGCATCCAGCGATGACTAAATATGTTTTCGTCACCGGCGGCGTAGTGTCGTCCCTCGGCAAGGGCATTGCCGCCGCTTCTCTCGCCGCGATTCTCGAATCGCGCGGTCTCAAAGTCACCCTCCTCAAGCTCGATCCCTACATCAACGTCGACCCCGGCACGATGAGCCCGTTTCAGCACGGCGAAGTGTTCGTCACGGAAGACGGCGCTGAGACGGATCTCGACCTCGGTCACTACGAGCGGTTCATCAGCACGAAGATGCGCCGCGCGAACAACTTCACGACCGGGCAGATCTACGAATCGGTGATCCGCAAGGAGCGCCGGGGCGATTACCTCGGCAAGACCGTGCAGGTGATTCCCCACATCACGAACGAGATCCAAGCGTTCATCGAGCGCGGGGCGGCGTCGGCCACCTGCGGCGAGCCCGACGTGGCGATCGTCGAAATCGGCGGCACCGTCGGCGACATCGAATCGCTGCCGTTCCTCGAGGCGGCGCGGCAAATGAGCCTGCGTCTCGGCCGCAACAGCGCTTGCTTCGTGCACCTGACGCTCGTGCCGTTCATCGCGACGGCGGGCGAACTGAAGACGAAGCCGACGCAACACAGCGTGCAGAAGCTACGCGAGATCGGAATCTTGCCGCACGTACTGCTGTGCCGCGCCGATCGCCGCATTCCGGACGACGAATGCAAGAAGATCTCGATGTTCTCGAACGTTCCCGAAGACGCCGTCATCTCGGTGTGGGACGTCGACAGCATCTACAAGATTCCGCAGATGCTGCACGATCAAGGCCTCGACACCATCATTTGCGAGGAACTGAAGCTGCAGCCGAAGCCGGCCGATCTGTCGATGTGGTCGGCGATCGTCGAGAAGCTCGAGCAGCCGAAGCATGAAGTCACGATCGGCATGGTCGGCAAGTACGTCGATCTGACCGAATCGTACAAGTCGCTGATCGAAGCGCTGCGCCATGCATCGGTGCATACGTCGACGAAGGTCAACATCG
Organism: Trinickia sp.; assembly: GCF_051953955.1. Taxonomy (GTDB): domain Bacteria; phylum Pseudomonadota; class Gammaproteobacteria; order Burkholderiales; family Burkholderiaceae; genus Trinickia. Next base: position 4,617 of record NZ_JBQCIF010000023.1, read on the forward strand.
AGTACATCGATTCGGAACAGATCGAAACGGAAGGCGTCGAAAGCCTCAAGCATCTCGACGCCGTGCTCGTGCCGGGCGGCTTCGGCCGTCGCGGCACCGAAGGCAAGATCGCGGCGATCCGCTATGCCCGCGAAGCGAAGGTGCCGTATCTCGGCATCTGCCTCGGCATGCAACTGGCCGTGATCGAATTCGCGCGCGACGTCGTCGGCCTGCAAGGCGCGAACAGTACCGAGTTCGACGCTGGCACGGAGCACCGTGTCGTCGCGCTGATCACCGAATGGTACGACCGCGAAGGCCGCGTCGAAAAGCGTACGGAAGAGTCCGATCTCGGCGGCACGATGCGCCTCGGCTCGCAGCGCTGCCCGATCAAGCCCGGCACGCTGGCCGAGGAGATCTACGGCAAGGACGTGAACGAGCGTCATCGCCACCGTTATGAAGTCAATAACCGCTACGTGCCGCAGCTCGAAGGCGGTGGGCTCATCATCAGCGCGCGCACGCCGAGCGAGGATCTGCCCGAAATGATGGAGCTGTCGCGCAGCCTGCATCCGTGGTTCGTCGGCGTGCAGTTCCACCCTGAATTCACGTCGACGCCGCGCGACGGCCATCCGCTGTTCAAGTCGTTCGTCGAAGCGGCGCGGGCCTGTCACGAGGCGCGCAAGGAGAAGGCATGAAGCTGTGCGATTTCGAAGTCGGTCTCGATGAGCCGTTCTTTTTGATCGCGGGTACCTGCGTCGTCGAATCGGAGCAGATGACGATCGATACGGCCGGCCGGCTCAAGGAGATTTGCGCGAAGCTCGGCATCCCGTTCATCTACAAGTCCTCGTACGACAAGGCCAATCGCAGCTCGGGCAAGTCGTTTCGCGGGCCCGGCGTGGACGAAGGCTTGCGCATTCTCGCCGAAGTCAAGCGCCAGCTCGGCGTGCCCGTGCTGACCGACGTGCACGACGTCGAGCAGATCGAGCAGGCGGCGGCCGTCGTCGACGTCCTGCAAACGCCGGCATTTCTTTGCCGTCAAACCGATTTCATCCATGCCTGCGCGCGCTCGGGCAAGCCCGTGAACATCAAGAAGGGTCAGTTTCTCGCGCCGCACGACATGAAGAACGTCATCGACAAGGCGCGCGATGCCGCGCGCGAAGCGGGCCTGTCGGAAGATCGCTTTCTGGCCTGCGAGCGCGGCGCATCGTTCGGTTACAACAATCTCGTCTCGGACATGCGTTCGCTCGCGATCATGCGTGAGACGGGCGCCCCCGTCGTGTTCGACGCCACGCACTCGGTGCAGCTGCCGGGCGGGCAGGGCACGAGTTCGGGCGGCCAACGCGAGTTCGTCCCCGTGCTGTCGCGTGCGGCGGTTGCCGTCGGCGTGGCGGGCCTGTTCATGGAAACGCACCCCGATCCCGCGTGCGCGCTGTCGGACGGCCCTAATGCCGTGCCGCTGCGGCGCATGAGCGACTTGCTGGAGACGCTCGTCGCATTGGATTCCGTCGTGAAACGCACTGCCTTCATCGAGCGCGATTTCAACTGACCGCACTGGTGTCAAGAAAGAGAATTCATCGTCATCTAAGAGGAAATCATGAGTGCAATCGTAGATATCATCGGCCGCGAGATTTTGGATTCGCGAGGCAATCCGACCGTCGAATGCGATGTGCTGCTCGAATCGGGCACGATGGGCCGTGCGGCCGTGCCTTCGGGCGCGTCGACGGGCTCGCGCGAGGCGATCGAGCTGCGCGACGGCGAAGCCGGCCGCTACAGCGGCAAGGGCGTGCTCAAGGCGGTGGAGCACATCAACACCGAGATTTCCGAAGCGATCATGGGCCTCGACGCGTCGGAGCAAGCGTTCCTCGACAAGACGCTGCTCGAGCTCGACGGCACCGACAACAAGTCGCGCCTGGGCGCGAACGCGATGCTGGCCGTTTCGATGGCCGTCGCGAAGGCCGCGGCTGAGGAAGCGGGCCTGCCCCTGTACCGCTACTTCGGCGGCTCGGGCGCGATGCAACTGCCGGTGCCGATGATGAACATCGTCAACGGCGGCGCGCACGCGAACAACAGCCTCGACATCCAAGAATTCATGATCGTCCCGGTCAGCCAGCCGACGTTCCGCGAAGCGCTCCGTTGCGGCGCGGAAGTGTTCCATGCGCTGAAGAAGATCTTGTCCGACCGCGGCATGAGCACGGCCGTGGGCGACGAAGGCGGCTTCGCACCGAACTTCGGCAGCAACGCCGAATGTCTGTCCGCGATCCTGCAAGCGATCGAGAAGGCCGGCTACCGTGCCGGCGAAGACGTCCTGCTCGCGCTCGATTGCGCGGCCAGCGAGTTCTACCACGACGGCAAATACCAGCTGGCCGGTGAAGGCCTGCAGCTGTCGTCGGCGGAATTCACCGACTACCTGGCCACGCTCGCCGACAAATTCCCGATCGTTTCGATCGAGGACGGCATGCACGAGAGCGACTGGGACGGCTGGAAGCTCTTGACGGACAAGCTCGGCAAGAAGATCCAACTCGTCGGCGACGACCTGTTCGTGACGAACACGCGCATTCTGAAGGAAGGCATCGAGAAGGGCATCGCGAACTCGATCCTGATCAAGATCAACCAGATCGGCACGCTGACGGAAACGTTCGCCGCGATCGAAATGGCCAAGCGCGCCGGCTACACGGCCGTCATTTCGCACCGCTCGGGCGAAACGGAAGATTCGACGATCGCCGACATCGCCGTGGGCTTGAACGCCGGGCAGATCAAGACGGGCTCGCTCTCGCGCAGCGATCGCATCTCGAAGTACAACCAATTGTTGCGAATCGAGGAAGATCTCGGCGATATCGCCAGCTACCCGGGCAAGTCGACGTTCTATAACCTGCGTTGACGCACTCGTCGCTTCACTCGTTCGTTTAGCATGCCGCCCCGTGCTTCGCCCGGGGCGGTTTTGAATCTGCGGCTCTTTGAATGCGCCTCGTCACCGTCGTCCTTCTCGCCCTGCTCGCGCTGATTCAGTATCCGCTCTGGTGGGGCCATGGCGGGTGGCTGAGCGTGCACGCATTGCGTGGACAATTGGCGGCGCAGCAACAAAAGAACGCCGACGAGAAACTGCGCAACGAACAGCTCGAAGGGGAAGTGCAAGATCTCCAAAACGGCACGGCTGCCGTGGAGGAGCGCGCGCGCTACGAGATGGGCATGGTCAAGGACGGCGAGGTGTTCGTGCAATTCGTTTCGCCGAATGCGACATCGAGCGTGCCGGCCAATCTCGCGCCGAGCACTACGTCGACACGCGGCGAAGTATCGGCCGCGCCCGTCAGCGTCGTGCCGAATCCCGTTTCACGCGAGAAGCCGAAGCGTTCCGAAAAGAAGCGCGCAGCCGAAAAGAACAAGCATACGGCCGGCCAGAAGTCCCACAACGCCGGTTGACGCCGAAGCATCGCCCCGCACGCGGCACCCGGCGTGCACCTTCGCTACGCTATTGCGTCACCACCACCAGCCCGGGTAATAACCGGGGTAGTAGCCGGGGCTGTAATAGCTCACGCCCCAGCCGCTGTTCCATCCGCCGTAATAACCGCCGAACGTCACGGGCGCCGAATAATAGTGGGGCGTGTAGTAGCGCGCCCAAGTATCGGCAGCGATAGCCTCGTTTTGCTCCCGCGTGACCTGCTTGTCGATTTCGGCGTAACGCTTTTTCTCATCAGGGCTGAGCGGGCGGGCGCTCTCGCTGGCGCCCGGTTGCCCTGGGGCGAGGCGGCTCAGCACGATGCCGGGCGGCGGGGCAACGACGCACCCGCCCAGCGCGGCAGCGAGCGCCGCGCCGGCGGCCATGCTGACGATGCGGCCCGGCGCGGCCGCACGCGCGAGCGACTGAAGCGGGCGGAGCAATGCGTTCATGGGGCGAACTCCGAGTGTTGCGACGAACGAAGCGAACGAAGCGCGAACGCGGCGGGGCCGCGGCGGACACGAGCCGAGCGGCGCTCAGTGCTGCTGCGATTGCACCGGTGCGACGCCGGACGATACCTCGCGCGCCGCGAACAATTGCGCGACATCGACAGGATCGAATTCGTAGCGCTGGTTGCAGTACTCGCAATGAATCTCGACCCGTCCTTGCTCGTCGATCACGCTGTCGACTTCATCACGCCCGAGCATCTTCAGCATGGAACCGACGCGTTCGCGCGAGCAACTGCATTCGAAGCGGGTAAGCGTCGGCGCGAAGTGCTGCACGTTCTCTTGCCAGAATAGACGCCTGAAGAGCGTCTGAGGTTCTTCCCCGAGCAGTTCGGCCGGCGAAAGCGTGCTGCCGAGCACGCAGACGCGCTCCCACGTATCGGCATCGTGCTCGCCCGCGTGCGGGACGATGCCGCCGTCGCCGGGCAGCTTTTGCAGCAGCATGCCGACGGCGCGGTCGGTGTTCGCGGCGAGCCACAGGCGCGTATCGAGCTGCTCGGAGTGATGCATGTAGTGCTCGAGCACTTGTGCGATCGACTGCAGCGGGCCCTCTTGTCCGTTCAACGGCACGATCCCCTGGTACGGCTGCTGGCCGGGGAACTTGTCCGCCGGATCGAGCGTGATGACGCAGCGCCCATGGCCGCTTGCGTTGAGCAGTTCGACGAAAGACAGGCTTTCGCTCAGCGTTTCGTCGAATTCGCTCGAGATCTTTGCCGTGGCGCGCATCGTCAACGACGAGTTGCAATGCACGACGAGCATCTTGATCGGCCCGTCGCCGAAAATCTGCATGATCATCGTGCCGTCGAATTTCAGGTTCGCCGACAGCAGCGCGCAGGCGGCCATCATCTCGCCGAGGATGTCGCGCACGGCCGTGGGGTACTGCCGGCGCACGAGCACTTCCTGCCAGGTGTTGCGCAGCGAGACGATCTCTCCGCGTACCGGCGCGCTGGCGAACATGAATTTTTGCAGCTGGTCGTCCACAACTCTTCCTTCAATCAATCGTCGATGCCGCCGGCGGAGCCGGCAGCGGGGGGCGCCGCACGTTAGCCGATACGCACGAGCTGTGCCTTGAATAGGTCGCGGCGCTCCACGTAGCTCGCGGCGCTTCTTTCGAGGCCGGCGACTTCCTCGTCCGTCAGTTCTCGGGCGACGCGGGCCGGCGCGCCGAGAATCAGCGACCGGTCGGGAAACGTCTTGTTCTCGGTGACGACGCTGCCGGCGCCGACCAGACAGTTGCGGCCGATGACCGCACCATTCAAGATCACCGCCTGAATGCCGACGAGCGAGCCGTCGCCGATCGTGCAGCCGTGCAGCATCGCTTGATGCCCGACGGTCACGTTCCGGCCGATGGCGAGCGGGCGGCCCGGATCGGTATGAAGGACAGCACCTTCTTGGACGTTGCTGCCGACGCCGACCGTGATCGGCTCGTTGTCGCCGCGAATGGCCGCGCCGAACCATACGCTCGCGTTTTCCTCGAGCGTCACCTTGCCTACGATCGTGGCGGTATCGGCCACGAAGACGCTCTCGTGAATCGTTGGAGCATGCGCTCCCAGCTTGTAGATCGGCACAACGATGTCTCCTTTGGCCAGCCCGGCGCAACGGGCCGGTACAATGCAGCGGCATGGGCGGCGCCGCCGCGCGGGGGGTGTCGAATCGCATATTGTAAACGGTCCGCTTGGCGGCCGTGCCGCGGTGCTTGCGCTGCCTCGCAACCGATGCTTCCCATCCCCGCTACGCGCTCTGTCTTTTTCATCTTTATCGATACCCTCGCCGATGAACCCGCCAGCGTCTCGCCCTTTTTCGCCCAACGATGCCGCCTTCGACATGCGAAGCGCTGCACTCGCCGCCCTGAGCGAGCGGGAGCCGGACGCCAAGGTTGCCGCGGTTGGTATGCTCCACGCGCGCTATCGAGCCGGGGAGGCGAGATGCCGTGCTGATGAAATCATCACGGAGCCCGCCGGCCTGCCGGGGCGTCCCGTCAAGCCTCTTCTGGTCGAGCCGCGGCGTTTGCGCCACCGCGGGATGCAGACCGAAGAGGGGCGGGCCGTCTTGCTGCATGCGATTGCCCATATCGAATTCAACGCAATCAATCTCGCGCTGGATGCCGTCTGGCGGTTTCGCGGCATGCCCGAAGCGTTCTACGCCGATTGGCTGCAGGTGGCGTTCGAGGAGGCCCGCCACTTCGGATTGTTGCAGGCGCGCCTACGCGAGTTCGGCCATGCCTACGGCGACTATCCAGCCCACGATGGCCTCTGGGACATGTGTGCACGCACGAGCGACGACGTCCTCGCACGGATGGCGCTCGTGCCGCGCACGCTCGAGGCGCGCGGGCTCGATGCTTCGCCGCCGATCCGCGCGCGTTTGCTGCAGGCGGGGGACGCGCCATCGGCAGCGATCCTCGATGTCATTTTGCGCGACGAAATCGGGCACGTTCGCATCGGCAACCGATGGTTCCGGCATCTATGCGAAGCGCGGGCGCTGGACCCCCATGAGGCCTACACCCGCCTGGCCGAGCAGTATCGCGCGCCGCGGCTGCGCGGCCCCTTCAACTTCGACGCGCGGCGCGAGGCCGGTTTCGACGAAGACGAGTTGGCGGCCCTGGCGGCCCATGCCCCGGGCACGCAGCCCGATCCCCATCCCGATGTGGACAGCGCTCGCGAACGTTGAGCATGCGCCCGTTGCGAGTGGGTGCCGGCAGCATCGTCGAGGGAACCGTCTAACGAACGGCACGCCCGGCGTCGGCAAAAACAGCGATTGGCCGATATAATCGAACGACCATTCTTTTTTCGCCGCTACCGAAACTCGATATGAACGACTCGCGATCCGATTTCGTCACCGTCCGTGGCATCAAGCTGCACGCGCGGCGCTGGGGGAACCCCGATGCGCCGACGCTCTTCATGCTGCATGGCTGGATGGACGTATCGGCGTCGTTCCAGTTCGTCGTCGACGCGTTGGGCGGCGATTGGCAGGTCATTGCGCCCGATGCGCGCGGCTTCGGGCTTTCGGATTGGCCCGTTGCCGAGCGCGGCGGCGGACACTACTGGTTCCATGACTATCTGACCGATCTCGACGCGCTGCTCGATCATTACGCGCCGAGCGGGCAGGTCAATCTCGTCGGGCACAGCATGGGCGCGAACGTGGCGTGCCTCTACGCGGGTGCACGCCCGGCGCGCGTTCGGCGCGTCGTCGATCTCGAGGGTTTCGGGCTCGCGCCCGCGCACCCGAGCGAATGGCCGCGGCGGCTGGCGGCATGGCTCGACGATATCCGCGAGCCGGCTCGGCTCAAACCCTACGCGTCGCTCGACGAGGTGGCCGCGCGCCTGATGAAGACGAACCCGCGGCTCGCGCTCGAGCGCGCGCGTTTCTTGTCCCGCCACTGGGCGAAGCCGGGCGACGACGGCCGTTATTGCCTGCTTGCCGACCCGGCGCACAAGCATCACGGGCCGCTGCTGTATCGCTTGGACGAAGTGATGGCCGTTTGGTCGAAGGTGACGGCGAAGGTGCTGCACGTCGAGGCCGTCGGCTCGCCGACTTTGTCCATGCTGGCCGGCACGATTCCGCTGAGCGAGTACAAGGCGAGGTTCGCAGCGTTTCCCGATTGGCGCGAAAAGCTCATCGAAGACGCCGGACACATGGTTCATCACGATCAGCCGGAGCAAGTGGCTGCGCTCATCGAAGCGTTTTGCGCATAGCGGCGCTTAGCGCACACGAAGATACGGTGAGCGGTTGGCCCGCTCGAACCGGGCGTTGCGGGTAAAATGAACGGATTACCCGATACCCACAGCATGAACGCCGATCTTCACTGCCATTCGAACGTCTCCGACGGCCAGCTCACGCCCGCCGAGGTCGCACGCCGCGCGCACGCGGGCGGCGTCACCCTGTGGGCGCTGACCGATCACGACGTATTGGCGGGGCAGGCGCCCGCGCGCGCCGAAGCCGAGTCGCTCGGCATGCGCTACTTGAATGGCGTCGAGATTTCGGTCACTTGGGCGTCTCGCACGGTGCACGTCGTCGGCCTCGGCATCGATCCATCGTGCCCGGCGCTCGTCGCGGGGCTCCTCGCCACGCGCAGCGGGCGCGCGCAGCGCGCGCAGGCAATGAGCGACGCGCTTGCCGCGGTCGGGATCGAAGGCGCCTACGAGGGCGCGCTGCGGTACGTGTCGAACCCCGATCTGATCTCGCGCACGCACTTTGCGCGCTTTCTCGTCGAGCGGGGCCATGCGGCGTCGACGGCGGACGTCTTCGACCGCTACCTCGGCGAAGGCAAGCCCGGCTACGTCCCGCACCGGTGGGCCTCGCTTGAGAACGCCGTCGAATGGATCCTGGCCGCGGGCGGGGTTGCAGTCATTGCCCATCCGGGCCGCTACAAGTACACGCCGCTCGAGTTCGACACGCTGTTCGGCCAGTTCATCGATCTGGGCGGCAAGGCCATCGAAGTCGTGACGGGCAGCCACACGCCCGATCAATACCGCGAATATGCCGATGTCGCTCGCCGCTTCGGCTTCGAGGCCTCGCGCGGCTCGGATTTCCATGCGCCGGCGGAAGGGCGCACCGAGCTCGGCAAGCTGCCGCCGCTGCCGTCCGATCTCACGCCCGTTTGGGAGCGCTGGCTTTAGCGCGCCCACTGGTGTCTTTGGTTCAAACCGTGCGCGGCGAGGGATCGCCGTTTCTGCCGTTTCTGCCGTTTCCGTCGGTTCATCGACTGCTCGCTCATGTCCCAATTCTTCAGGATTCACCCTGACAACCCGCAGCCGCGCCTGATCTCGCAAGCCATCCAGATCGTGAAGGAGGGCGGCGTGATCGCGCTGCCGACCGATTCGAGCTACGCGCTAGCGTGCCGCCTCGACGACAAGGACGCCGTCACGCGCGTGCGCCGCATTCGCGGGCTCGACGAGCGGCAGCATTTGTCGCTGCTCGTGCGCGACCTGTCCGAACTGGCGACGTTCGCGATGGTCGACAACCGGCAGTTTCGGCTCATCAAGTCCGTGACGCCGGGGCCCTACGTGTTCATCCTGCTGGCGACGAAAGAGGTGCCGCGGCGCCTGTCGCATCCGTCGCGCAAAACGATCGGCTTGCGCGTGCCCGACCACGCCATTACGCTCGCGCTGCTCGAAGCGCTCGGCGAGCCGTTGATGGCCACGACGCTGATTCTGCCGTCCGAGGACGAACCGCTCAACGATCCCGAGGAAATCCGCAGCCGTCTCGAAAAGCAGATCGATCTCGTCATCGATGGCGGCGCCTGCCCGCGCGAGCCGTCGACGGTCATCGATCTGACGGGCGAGACGCCCGTGCTCGTGCGCGCGGGCCGAGGCTCGCTCGAGCCGTTCGGGCTCGAGGCGGCGTGAGTGCCGCGGCGGCGGGACTCGTCTGGGCGCTTGTTACAATACTTCCATGAATCCCTCTTTGATCCAGACGATCGTCGTCTACGCGCTGCCGGTGATTTTCGCCATCACGCTGCACGAGGCCGCGCACGGGTACGTCGCTCGCCTGCTCGGCGACAACACCGCCTACATGATGGGGCGCGTTTCGTTCAACCCGATGCGCCACATCGATCCGGTCGGGACGATCGCGATTCCGCTGGTGCTCTATTTTCTGACCGGCGGCGCCTTCATGTTCGGGTATGCGAAGCCCGTGCCCGTCGTGTTCCGCAATCTGCGCAATCCGCGCTGGGGCACGTTCTGGGTCGCGCTGGCCGGCCCGCTGTCGAATTTCATCCAGGCGCTGCTCTGGGGCGTGGTGGCCGTGCTGCTGCCGGGGCTCGGCGTCGACGAGCCGTTTTTCACGCGGATGGCGGCGGCCGGCGTCGGCGTCAATCTCGTGCTCGGCGTGATCAATCTTTTTCCGCTGCCGCCGCTCGACGGCGGGCGGGTGCTGATGGCGCTGCTGCCGCCACGGCCGGCACTTGCGCTCGCTCGCTTGGAGCGATGGGGTTTTTTCATCGTCATGGCCCTGCTCGTGACGGGACTTCTGACCAAAGTTTGGCTGCGCCCGCTGGTTTCGTTCGGCTACGATGCCGTGACGACCATCCTGACTCCTCTTGCTTCGCTTCTCAACTGACCTGAAACCATGTTTCCAGACCGTATCTTTTCCGGCATGCGCCCGACAGGGTCGCTCCACCTCGGCCACTACCACGGTGTGCTCAAGAACTGGGTCCGGCTTCAGTCGGAGTATCCGTGCTTCTTTTGCGTCGTCGATTGGCACGCGCTGACGACGCACTACGAAACGCCCGAGGTCATCGAAAAGAACGTCTGGGAAGTGCTGATCGACTGGCTCGCGTCGGGCATCGATCCGGCGCAGGCGACGCTGTTCATTCAAAGCCGCGTGCCCGAGCATGCCGAGCTCGCGCTGCTGCTCGGCATGAGTGCGCCGCTCGGCTGGCTCGAGCGGGTGCCGACCTACAAGGAGCAGATCGAAAAGCTCAAGGACAAGGATTTGTCCACGTACGGCTTTCTCGGCTATCCGGTCCTGATGGCGGCCGACATCCTGCTGTATCGCGCCTCGCTCGTGCCCGTTGGCGAGGATCAAGTCCCGCACGTCGAAATGACGCGCGAGATCGCGCGCCGGTTCAACTACCTGTACGGGCGCGAGCCGGGATTCGAGGAGAAGGCGCTGGACGCGGCGAAAAAGCTCGGCGGCAAGCGCTCGAAGCTCTATCACGAACTGCGCAACGCGTATCAGCAGGAAGGCGACGACGAGGCGCTCGAGCAAGCGCGCGCGATGCTGCAGGAGTCGCAAAGCTTGTCGATGAGCGATCGCGAGCGGCTGTTCGGCTATCTCGAAGGTTCGCGCAAAATCATCCTCGTCGAGCCGCAGGTCATGCTGACGAAGGCGTCGCGCATGCCGGGGCTCGACGGGCAGAAGATGTCGAAGTCTTACGGCAACACGATCGGCCTGCGCGAGGACGCGGAGACGATCACGAAAAAGGTTCGCACGATGCCGACCGATCCCGCGCGCGTGCGCCGCACCGATCCGGGCGACCCGGACAAGTGCCCCGTGTGGCAGTTGCACCAGGTCTATTCGGACGAAGCGACGCACGAGTGGGTGCAAAAGGGCTGCCGCTCCGCGGGGATCGGCTGCCTCGAGTGCAAGCAGCCCGTGATCGAAGGCATCTTGCGCGAGCAGCAGCCGATGCTCGAACGCGCGCAAAAATACATGGACGATCCGTCGCTGCTGCGCGCGATCGTGGCCGACGGCTGCGACAAGGCGCGCAAGTTCGCGACCGAGACGATGCGCGACGTCCGCGAGGCAATGGGGCTGTCGTACTCGTGACGGCTCGGGCCCGGGCCTGCCGGTCCTTGCCGGCGCTTCCCCCCCGGGCCGTGCCACGACCGGCGGCGCGGCCACCGTGCGTTACGATTTGGCCTGCTAATCCGCTACAATCGCGTTTTCACGTTTGAATTCATGGCGTTTCATGGCTAACGGCACATCCAGCGGCACCCAAGGCGGCCTGCGCATTGGCGGCAGTATTCCGGCGATCGTCACGCCGATGCTCGAAACCGGCGAGCTCGATCTGCCGGCGTTTCGCAAGCTGATCGATTGGCACATCGAAGAGGGCACGAACGCCCTGTGCGTCGTCGGAACGAGCGGTGAATCGGCCACGTTGTCGGTCGAGGAGCATGTCCTCATGATCCAGACGGCCGTGGAGCATACGGCCGGGCGCATTCCGGTCATCGCCGGCGCAGGCGGCAACTCCACCGTCGAAGCGGTCGAGCTGACGAAGCAGGCGAAGTCGCTCGGGGCCAGCGCCACGCTGCAGGTCGTGCCTTACTACAACAAGCCGACGCAAGAAGGCATGTATCGCCACTTCGCGAAGATCGCGGAATCGGTCGATCTGCCCGTCATCCTCTACAACGTGCCGGGCCGCACCGTGGCCGACATGTCGGCGGAAACGGTTTTGCGCCTCGCCCAAGTGCCGGGCATCATCGGCGTCAAGGAAGCGACGGGCAACATCGATCGCGCGGCGCAGCTGATCAAGGCGGCGCCTTCGCATTTCTCGATCCTGAGCGGCGACGATCCGACCGCGATTGCGCTGATGCTGCTCGGCGGGCACGGCAACATCTCGGTCACGGCCAACGTTGCGCCGCGTGCGATGAGCGAGCTGTGCAAGGCCGCGATCGCGGGCGACGCCAAAACGGCGCGCGAGATTCATTTCAAGCTGCTCTCGCTGCACAAGCACCTGTTCATCGAATCGAACCCGATTCCGGTGAAGTGGGCGCTCGAGCAGATGGGGCGGATCAAGAGCGGCATTCGCCTGCCGCTGACGCCGCTCGATGCGCAGTACCACCCCGTGGTGCGCGCGGCGCTCGTCGAGGCGGGCTTGCTCGCATAAAGCGATCGGCGTGCGGTTCCGCCGCATCGGATCGGTTGTATCTGTCCCCATCGACGTCGAAACCGAGCCCACGCTCAGCGCCGTCGCAGGCATGTGTTGCGCATCACGAAGGACCTCATGAAACGTTCCGCTTTTTCTATCCATGCCATCCGCGCAGCGGCGCTCGTGCTCGCGATCTCGACGCTCGCAGGGTGCGATACGCTCAACGACTGGTTCTCTACCGATCGAGTCGATTACAAGTCGACGGGCTCCGCACCGCCGCTGAAGGTGCCGAGCGATCTCGACGAAGCCAAGGTGCAGTCGCAGTACACGGCGCCGCCCGTCAGCGCGGCATTGGGCGGCGCGCCGCAGCGCAACGCCACGACGGCCGGCAACTCCAGCGAGGGCGTGCCCACCGCGCAAGATCCGCTCGGCATGCACGTCGAGCGTGACGGCGATCGCCGCTGGCTCGTCGTCGACGGACGCACGCCCGATCAGTTGTGGCCGCAACTCGAGGCGTTCTGGAAATCCAACGGCTTCGTGCTGAAAACGGACGTTCCCGCCACGGGCATCATGACGACCGATTGGGCCGAGAACCGCGCGAACATTCCCGACGATTGGTTCCGCCGCACGATCGGCCGCGTCATCGATTTCGCGTACTCGTCGGGCACGCGTGACCGCTTCCGCACGCTCGTGGAGCGCGGGCCGAACGGCTCGACCGATGTTTCGATCACGCACAGCGCGCTCGAAGAAATGATGACGGGGCAGGACAAGGAATCGTCGCGCTGGGTGGAGCGGCCGCGCAATCCGGTGCTCGAGGCCGTGTTCCTGTCGAAGCTGATGGAGCAGTTCGGCCTGACCGAGGCACAGTCGAAGCAACTGCTCGCCGACGCGCGGCCTGCCACCGCGCCCGCCACGATCGACATGAGCGGCGGCACCACCACGCTCGCGCTGGCCGACCGCTTCGACGTGGCCTGGCTGCGTGTCGGGCTCGCGCTCGATCGTACGAACTTCACCGTCGACAATCGCGATCGCGAAAAAGGTATTTACTACGTTCGCTACGCCGATTCGACGCAAGAGCTGAAGCGCGACGGCCTGTTCGGCAAGCTGTTCTACAGCAACTCGCAGAAGCAGAAGTCCGGCAAGGAGTTTCGCGTCAACGTTCGTCCGAACGGGGCGGGCACGGACGTATCGATCGTCGATGCCAGCGGCCAGATCGATACGTCGTCCGAGGCGAAAAACATCATTTCGCTCCTGCACGCTCAGTTGAACTGATCTTCGTTCCATGCGCTTCGCAAGCCTCGGCAGCGGTAGCGAGGGCAATGCCCTCGTCGTCGAGGCCGCCAGCGGCCATACCTCGACGCGCGTGCTGCTCGATTGCGGATTCTCCGCGAAAGAACTCGAGCGGCGCCTTGCGCGCCTTCAATACGGCATCGATGCGCTCGATGCCGTGCTCATCACGCATGAACATAGCGATCACATCGGCAGCGCGCTGACGCTCGCGCGCAAGTGGTCGCTGCCCCTCTATATGAGCTGGGGGACGGCGAAGGCCGTCGGCGCCGATTGCGCCGATGTCGATTTGCATGTGCTCTGGGGCGACGAGACGGCCGCTATCGGCGATCTCGAAGTGCTACCCTACACCGTGCCCCACGACGCCCGGGAGCCGCTGCAATTCGTCTTCTCGGACGGCGCGCGTCGCTTAGGGGTCCTAACCGACGTCGGAACGTCCACGCCCCACATTACGAGCATGCTGAGCGGCTGCGATGCGCTCGTGCTCGAATGCAATCACGACCCGCAAATGCTCGCGACGAGCCGCTATCCGCAATCGCTGAAAGCGCGTATCGGCGGCAATCACGGACATTTGAGCAACGACGCGGCCGCCGACATTTTGGCGGCGCTGGACAGGAGCCGGCTCACGCACGTCGTGGCGGCGCATCTGAGTCAACAAAACAATCTGCCGGAGCTCGCGCAGGGCGCGCTGGCGAGGGTGCTCGGCGCGGTAGCCGAAGACGTCATGGTCGCGTCGCAAGACCTGGGATTCGATTGGCTCGGTTGCGGTGGGCGTTGAATGTGCTCTTTGCGTTACCCGTGGCGGTAACGAAGCGGGTGCGGGCAACTACGTGCGTAACGACGTGGGTATTAGGCGGAAACAGCGGGCGTAGGCAACAAAAAACCGGCTCGAGGCCGGTTTTTTGTTGCCTCGATACAGGCAAATGCTTACTGGCTTGCGCCCGAAGCAGGAGCAGCGGCCGAAGCGCCAGCGTCCGAAGCGGCAGCTGCGCCCGAAGCAGCAGCACCCGCGTCGCTCGCAGCAGCCGAGGCGTCGCTAGCAGCAGCCGAAGCGCTCGAAGCAGCAGCGCCCGCATCGCTCGCAGCAGCAGCCGGAGCCGAAGCAGCAGCGGCGTCGCTAGCCGGAGCGGCAGCGTTTTGGTCGCTGCTCTTGTTGCACGCAGCGAGTGCAACAGCCGCCAACAGGGATGCTACGAGGAGGGATTTCTTCATGATCACGTCCTTTTATGGTTAAAGGTAAGCAACAGCGCGAAATAATACCGGTAATGTGCTCCAACACCAACCTAGGCCGCTGGTGGGATGCACTTCAGAGCGTGAATCTTCCCCACGGCTTGGGCGGAAATTATATGCACTTTCGTATCGACCGTCGACAAAGCAGGGTCAATACGTTGCCTTTCTCATACAGAATTTAACCGTAATCGATAGGTTGGGCGGCCAGCTTCATGGGAATGCGCCGACTCGTACCCAGCCGGCACGATACCACTCGTACAGCAAGCCTGTCACCGACCCATCGGTCGAGAGTGTTACAAAGCGTTTCCCCTCCATTCGTCGAGCGTCGGCCAATTCGCAGAGCCATTTGCGACTGCGGGGAAGGGCCGATTCTTCACCGTTGATGAAGTAGGTTCGGGCGCCATAAAGCAGCGATGCCTTGTTGTCGAGACGAAGACCGTGGGCCTGCGCGCGCGCAACGAACGCGGCTTCGACCAGCGGCCGCTCCGGCGTGTCGAAGACGACTTGAGGCTTCGGCTCGCTCAAATAGCTGCCGAGGAACGAGACCAGGTCCCGTTCCGTCCACTTCACGCGTGCAAGGATCGCGCCAAGCTCGGCCACGAGGGCGTCGGGCAGCTTCGCCGGGTGCGCCACGGCGCTTTGGTTCGGGTCGCGATAGAGCCGCTCGCCGGCCTGCGAATGCGCGGCATCGCCCCGTTCCGCCAAATAGTAGAGAAACTGGCCGATGAGCTCGTTCGCCGAAGGGGCCCGAAACCCGATCGAGCAGGTCATGCATTCGCCTTGAGCCACACCGTCGTGCGCGATGTGCGGCGGCAGATACAGCATGTCGCCGGGCTCGAGCAGCCACTCTTCGTCAGGCTCGAAATGCTGTAAAACCTTCAACGGCAGTCCAGGTTTTAAAGTCAGGTCGCGCTGGGCTGAGATTCGCCAGCGGCGCGTGCCTTGCACCTGCAGCAGGAAGACGTCGTAAGAATCGAAATGCGGGCCGACACCGCCGCCGTCCGTCGCGTAGGAGATCATCAAGTCGTCCAAGCGTGCGTCGGGCACGAAGCGAAACCGGTCGAGCAGGGCGCGCGCGCGATCGTCGTGCAGATCGACGCCCTGCACGAGCAAGGTCCAATCGCGGCGCTTGACGCTCGGAAGCATGCCGGCGTCGAACGGGCCATGGTCGAGGCGCCACCGCCCGCGCGTTCGCGAGATGAGGCGCGATTCGGCATCGTCACTCGAAGCCAACTCGAACAACGCGTCGCGCGAAAGCGGAGCTTCGACGCCGGCGATGGCGCCGCGGATCAACAAGGGCTTCTTTTGCCAATAGCGCCGCATGAACTGCGACGGCGTGAGGCCGCCGAGCAAAGGCGTGGGCGTGTCGGGCGAGGGCGGCGCCGCGAGCGTCAGGGACGAAATAGGCGTGGCCGCCGTGCGGGCCGGATGGTCGGAGGGCCGCTTGGGCATCGTATAATGGGAAAGTATTTTGGAGACTCGAATGAAAATTGCAAAAAACACCGTTGTGTCTGTCGCGTACAAGCTCTCGGATGCCCAGGGCAACCTCATCGAGGAAAGCGACGAGCCGATGGTCTATCTGCACGGCGGCTATGATGGCACGTTCCCCAAAATCGAGGAAGAACTCGACGGGCACGAGCCAGGCTTCCAGACGCAGATCCAACTCGAGCCTCAAGACGCGTTCGGCGATTACGATCCCGAGCTCGTGAAGATCGAGCCGCGCAACCGCTTTCCTGAACCGCTCGAAGTCGGCATGCAGTTCGAAGGCACGCCCGAGGACGGCGAGGACGAAATGGATTCGCTCGTCTACACGGTGACGGATCTCGCGGAAGACAAAGTGGTGCTCGACGGCAACCACCCGCTGGCCGGGATGGCGCTGCGCTTCGCCCTGACCGTCAAGGAAGTGCGCGAAGCCACGGCCGATGAAATCGAGCACGCGCACGTGCACGGCGCGGAAGGCATCGAAGTCGTCGACGAAGACGATGACGACGAGGAAGGCGCCTCAGGAGCCCCCACCTTGCATTGAGTTCGGTTCCGCCGGCGGCGTCGGCGCGCGAGGCGCGGACGATGCGCTCGCGGGTGAAGCGGGCGTAGCGGTGCCGCTGCCGATGCCCGCCGGCGCTTCGCTGAAGGTATCGGGCAAGAGGGGCGGCTCCGACGGGGCCGGCTGCGGCACGGGTGGCGCGGATGCGGGTGGCGGCACGGACGGCGCCGGCATCACATACTGGATCCCCGGCAGCGGTTCGATGGTAGGCGCGGCCGCACTCGCCGCCGACGCCGGAGGTTGCGTCGGTGCTGCCGGTGCGCCCGGCGTTGCCGGCAACGATGTCGGTACCGTGTGCACGCTCACGCGAAACGGCGCGGCTCGGCGATAGTTCACATCGAACGATACCCATTGCGTTCGAGCGTCGCGCGGCGCGATCGCGATGCGCGTCAAATTGGCGACACGCACACCCTTGTCGTTGTAAAGCGGCTGATCGATGGCGAATCCGTCTGCGGGCGCATGAGCGCTGTGGTGAATCAGCACGATGGGGCCGCGAAACGTTTGCGCCGCATTCACGAGGCTGCGTTTGAATTCGAGGTACCCGTCCGGCTTGCGATGCCGGGCGAAGCGAAGCCAGGCGAAGCGATCCGCGTGTTCTTCGTAGCGAGCAAAGTCGGGATCCGCCTCGATGAAGACGACGAGCGCTTTCGCGCGACGCCGTTTGGCAAATTCCGCCGCATGCTCGAGCCAAAACGCGGAAGCGATGGCACGATCGTCGAATTCGCCGTTGCGCCCGCCCGCGTTCGAGTAGTGGTTGTTGCCGCCGACCACATCGAGGCCGACGAAGACGGTGTCGTCCTCTTCCCACCGGACGTTCTCACGAAACGCATGGAATCGTGCAACGTCGCTTTCGCGCGTCAATGCAAGCGTGGGCCGGCCTAGCGAGACCGTGTCCGAAAACAACGTCTGGCGCAGAAAATCGAGCCGCTCCGCGGCGTCGTAGCCGCCGGCCGCCGCGCTCGCGCAATCGGCCCAATCGTGCTGTCCGGGAATCACGACGAGCGGCAGCGCCGATGCTTCGAGCAATTGCTCGCGCCTGTCATAGAGCGTATCGGCACAGCGCTCGGTGGGGCCTTTGATGTTGCCGTCGTAGACAACGAACGCTAGACGCGGATCGAGCCCGATGGCTTCGATCAGGCGTTGAGCAGCCGGCTCGTCGGCAGGGCTCGTCATGACGCCGGAGATCACGGCGAACGCATAGTGCGGCTCGGCAGCCCGTGCGGGACCGGCGAGCGACGACAGGTACCCCAACGTCAACGCGATGGCGACTAAGCCGCGATGCGCGCCCGCCCGTCGGCGCATCGTCACCGCTCGTGCTCCCGATTGCCGGACGCGTTCGCTGCGCTGGCGAGCTCATGCAGTTCATAGATGAGCTCGAGCGCGTCGCGCGGGCGAAGCTCGTTCGGATCGATTTGCTTGAGCCGCTCGAGCGCAGGGTGGGGCAATTGCGCGGCCGTATCGACGCCGGTGTCCTCCGGCTCGTCGGCTGCATCCTCGACGTATAGCGGAGCCGCGAACAAGTCGAGCTGGGGCGTGGCCTGTGCGACCGATTGCTGCTCGAGATGCGCGAGGTGCTTGCGCGCGGCCCGGATCACGGGCGAGGGGACGCCTGCCAACTGTGCGACTTGCAGGCCGTAGCTTTGGCTTGCGGGCCCTTCGCTGACGGCGTGGAGGAAGACGATGCCGTGACCGTGCTCGACGGCCGACAAGTGCACGTTGGCGGCCTGTGCGAATTCGGCCGGCAATTGCGTGAGCTCGAAGTAGTGCGTCGCGAACAACGTGTAGCAGCCGTTGGCCGACAGCAGATGGCGGGCAATGGCCCATGCGAGCGCGAGACCGTCGAACGTGGACGTGCCGCGGCCGATTTCGTCCATCAACACGAGGCTGTGCTCGGTCGCATCGTTGAGAATCGCGGCCGCTTCGGTCATCTCGACCATGAACGTCGAACGGCCGCCCGCGAGATCGTCGGCGGCTCCGATACGCGTGAAAATGCGGTCGATCGGGCCGAAGCGGGCCCGCTGCGCGGGCACGTAGCTGCCCACGTAGGCCATCAACGCAATGAGGGCGGTCTGCCGCATGAACGTCGACTTGCCGCCCATGTTCGGACCGGTGATCAAGAGCAGTTTGCGCTCCACGCTCAGGCGGCAATCGTTCGCCACGAACTGCTCGACTTGCGCTTCGACGACGGGGTGGCGTCCTTGCTCGATGTCGATGCCGCCGTCTTCCGAGAATTCCGGCGCGACCCAGCGCAGCGCTTGCGCGCGCTCGGCGAAGGCAGCCAGCAAATCGAGTTCGGCGAGTGCGGCGGCGACGCGCTGGCAGTCTTCGATGAACGGCAGCAGCGTTTGCAGGAGCGCGTCGTAGAGTGCGCGTTCGCGCGCGAGTGCACGCTCTTGCGCCGACAGCGCTTTGTCCTCGAACGCTTTGAGCTCGGGCGTGATGTAGCGCTCGGCGTTCTTCAGCGTTTGCCGGCGGCGATAATCGTCGGGCACCTTATCGGTTTGGCCGCGCGTGACCTCGATGTAGAACCCGTGGACCTTGTTGTACTCGACGCGCAGATTGTTGATGCCCGTGCGCGTCCGTTCGCGCGTTTCCAGATCGATCAGGAATTGGCCGCAGTTCTCGGAAATGTCGCGCAACTCGTCGAGCTCGCTATCGTAGCCGCGCGCGATGACGCCGCCGTCGCGCACCATCGCGGACGGCTCTTCGGCCACGGCGCGCGTCAGCAGATCGACGCAGCCGGCCGGCGGCTCGAGTGCGGTGCCGATGCGCTCGAGCGCGGGGGTACCGGCTGCCATCGCGGTGACGAGCTCGCGCAGCGCGGGCAGCGTCGCGAACGTATCGCGCAGGCTCGATAGATCGCGCGGCCGCGCGGAGAGCAGCGCGAGGCGGCCCGTGATGCGCTCGACGTCCGCTATCTTGCGCAGCGTGCCGCGCAGCATGTCGAGGCTCGTGCCGTGCGGGGCATCGAGCAATGCGCCGATCGCTTGCTGACGCGACTGCGCGACGACGGCGGCGCGCGGCGGATGATGGAGCCAATGACGCAGCAGGCGGCTACCCATCGTCGAGCAGCAGGTGTCGAGCAGCGAGCACAGTGTCGGCGATTCGCCGCCTCGCAGCGTCTCGGTCAACTCTAGATTGCGGCGCGTGGCCGGATCGAGCCCGATGTACTCGGATTCGGTTTCGACTTTTAGGCTGCGCACGTGGCGCAATTGCTGGCCTTGAGTCGAAGCGGCATAGAGCAGCACAGCGCCCGCGGCGCCGCACGCGCTTGTGAGCCCCTCGGCGCCGAAGCCGTCGAGGCTGGCGACGTTCAGTTGGTCGCACAGCCGCTGGACGCCGGAGGCGACGTCGAAGTGCCAAGCCGGCACGCGCGTGAGCGTGCCGGAGCTCGTGCCCGGCAGGCTATCGGCCGCGCCGTCGGCGACGAGCACTTCGGCGGGCCGGATGCGCTCGAGCGCTGCGGCGACCTCGCTCGGCGCGACTTCGGCGAGCCGTAGCGCACCGCTCGCGAGGTTCAGCCATGCGAGGCCGATCGCCGTCGTCACGCCGCGCTTGTTGTGCGCGGGGCAAGCGGCGAGCAGATAGAGATCGCTCTTATCGGAGAGCAGGGCGGCATCGGTGAGCGTGCCCGGGGTGACGATGCGTACGACCTTGCGTTCGACGGGCCCCTTGGACGTGGCCGGATCGCCGATCTGCTCGCAGATGGCGGCCGACTCGCCGAATTTCACGAGCTTCGCGAGATATTGCTCGACGGCGTGATACGGCACGCCGGCCATTTT
This sequence comes from Trinickia sp., assembly GCF_051953955.1. Lineage (GTDB taxonomy): Bacteria > Pseudomonadota > Gammaproteobacteria > Burkholderiales > Burkholderiaceae > Trinickia. The sequence continues at coordinate 25,186 of NZ_JBQCIF010000023.1, forward strand.
GATCGGATTGCCGCCCGATGCCCCGCGCTGCGTGAGCGTCAGATCGAGCAGGCGTGCGGCTTTTTCGGCATCGTCGAAGAAGAGCTCGTAGAAGTCGCCCATGCGGAAGAACAGCAGCGTGCCGGGGTGATCGGCTTTGATGCGCAGGTATTGCTGCATGTA
>NZ_JBQCIF010000024.1:0-7113 GCF_051953955.1 Trinickia sp.
GCGTGTCCGGCAACGGCGGTTTCGGCGGATTCCTTGCTGTCGGACATACTGCGGCGAATCGGGGATGTGGTAGTTTGGCGTCTCGGACGACGAAATGTATCACAGCGGTATCACGGCGGCCGAACGCTCCCGCGCGCGAGAACGCCGCCGCATGCCATGCTCGCGGCCGTGCCGCCTGGTCGCGCAGGCGCCGGGGCGCTTTCGCGTTGCGGTGCCGCATACGCGGCGTGCGTCGCACGCCGTTTTCCGTCGCAACAAGCAAGCCACCCCTATTCATGACTGCCGCCGCACTGCTGAGTTCCGCTTATTCCGCCTATGCCGCGCGCGCGATCGCCGCGCGTCCCCAACTTTCGGAGCGCATCGCCGCCTGGGCGCAAGCGCCGATCACGCGAACGCGCATCGAGACGCGGCTTGGCGAGCTGATCGGGGAACTGCGCGAGGCGCAAGGTGGGCAGGCGGGAGCGCCGCTTGGAGAAGACGGATTGCGTAGCGCATTGCGCCGGCTGCGCACCGAGGTTTTCTGTGCGGTGATGGAGCGCGACCTGGCCGGCAAAGCCGACGTCGCCGAGGTGACGGGCACGATGACCGATCTGGCCGAAGCCACGATCCAACGAGCCGTCGACATCCTTTCGATCGAACTCGAAGCGCTCTACGGCGAGCCGCGCGCCGCCGACGGCGAGCGGCTCGCGCTCGGGGTCGTTGGCATGGGCAAGCTCGGCGGCCGGGAACTGAACGTTTCGTCCGACATCGATCTCATCTTCGTGTACGAAGACGACGGCGAGACCACGGGCGGGGCGCGCGCCGCCATTTCGACACAGGAGTTCTTCACGCGGCTGGGGCGCCGGCTGATCGGGGCGCTCGCCGAGCCGACCGCGGACGGATATGTATTTCGCGTCGACATGCGGTTGCGCCCCAACGGCGATTCAGGTCCGCTCGTTTGCAGCTTGGGGATGCTCGAGGAGTACTTCTACGTTCAGGGCCGGGAGTGGGAACGCTACGCTTGGATCAAGGGGCGGCTCGTTTCCGAGGAGGGCAGCGACGCGGCGCGGCGCTTGTCCGAGGCGCTCGACGCGATCGTCAAGCCGTTCGTTTATCGGCGCTATCTCGATTTTGGCGTGATCGAGGCGATTCGCTCGCTGCATCGGCAGATCCGCGACGAAGCTCAGCGCCGCGCCACGATGCGGCCCGATAAAGCGGACGACATCAAGCTCGGCCGCGGCGGCATCCGCGAGATCGAATTCAGCGCGCAAGTGTTCCAATTGATCCGCGGCGGACAGGACGCTGGTTTTCGGATCCGTCCCACGCTGGCGGTGCTCCGGCATGCGGCTGCGCGGGGGCTCATCGCGCCGTCCGTTTGCGCCGATCTGACATCGGCTTATCGTTTCCTGCGAACGCTCGAGCATCGCTTGCAGTATCGCGACGATGCGCAGACGCATGCGCTGCCCGTCGATGCCGGCGAGCGCGCGCGGCTTGCCGCGTCGCTCGGCTTCGTCGATTATGCGGCGCTCACCGAGGTGCTCGACCAGCATCGCGAGTTCGTTCAGGCGCAGTTCGATCAGATCTTCGCCGACAAAGCCGGCGGCCACGTGCGTGCGGCCGATGGCGGCAACGCCGAGGCGGTGCGTGCCGGAGCGTTGTGGGGCAGCGCGCTCGACGACGATACGGCCGACGAGCAGGTGATCGCGCACCTACAGGCGGCCGGTTTCGACGACGCGGCCGACGTGCACGCCCGCTTGAGCGCCGTGCGCCGTTCGGCGCGCTATCAGGGCCTGCCCGAGCGCAATCGCGAGCGTTTCGACAAAATTGCGGCGCGCGCGCTCGACGCGGCCGCCGCCCTCGAGCCTTCGGCCAAGCGTGCCTCGACGCTCGCACGCATGATCGACCTGCTCGAGGCCGTGAGCCGGCGCGGCGCCTATCTCGCGCTGCTCAACGAATATCCGGCCGCGCTCGAGCGCGTGCTGGCCGTGCTGTCCGCCTCGCGCTGGGCGGCCGGCTATCTGATTCGACATCCGCAGTTGCTCGACGAATTGCTGGACGATGAAGCGATCGGGAGCCCATTCGACTGGCCCGAGTTCAAGACGTCGCTGCGCTCGCGGCTGGCTGCGGCCGACGGCGCCGAGCAGCAAATGGACTTGCTGCGCCACGCGCATCAGGCCGAGGTCTTCCGAATTTTGCTGATCGATTTGGCGGGCCGGCTGACGGTGGAGCAGGTCAGCGATCGCCTGTCCGAGCTTGCCGATTCGGTGCTCGACGTGACGATCGACACCGTTTGGCAGCAATTGTCGAAGCGCCATCGTGACGTGCCGCGCTTTGCGGTGATCGCTTACGGCAAGCTCGGCGGCAAGGAGCTCGGCTATGCGTCCGATCTCGATCTGATCTTTCTCTACGACGATCCCAACGACGCTGCCGCCGACATCTACGCGACGTTCACGCGCCGTCTCATCACCTGGCTGACGACGGCGACCGGCGCCGGCACGCTGTTCGACATCGACTTGCGTTTGCGGCCGAACGGCGAATCGGGGCTGCTCATCACCGATCTCGATGCATTCCGACGCTATCAATTGCGCGAAGGCGACGCGGCCAACACGGCCTGGGTGTGGGAGCACCAGGCACTGACGCGCGCACGGTTCTGCGCGGGCGATACCGAGATCGGGCGCGAATTCGAGGCGATTCGCCATCAGGTCTTGACGACGCCGCGCGAGAGCGGGCCGCTCGCCGCCGAGATCGTGGCGATGCGCGAACGTGTCGCCGTAGGTCATCCGAATCGCAGTGAACTGTTCGACGTCAAGCACGACCGTGGCGGGATGGTCGACATCGAGTTCATCGTCCAGTACTGGGTGCTCCTGCACGCGGCGCACGACCCGGAGTTGATCCGCAATACGGGCAATATCGCGCTGCTGCGCGAAGTGGCGCGCTTCGGGCTCATGAGCGCGCAGGAGGCGGAGATGGTCGGCGCGGCCTATCGGACCTACCGCAAGCTGCAGCACCAACTGCGGCTCGACGGCATGGAAAAGGCGTGCGTCGCGCACGAGCGCATCGAGCACGAGCGCGAGGCCGTGCTCAAGCTTTGGCAGCGCGTGTTCGGTTGACGTCCCGTGAGCTTCAGGGCCGGCATCGGTAGCCGGCCAGCATCCGGCATCCGTTCTGTCCTGTTCTGTTCTATTCTGTTCTGCTATGCGGCCAGCATCTCCTTCGCATGCCGGCGTGTCGTCGCGGTAATCGCCAGGCCGCCGAGCATGCGGGCGACTTCCTCGACCCGGCTAGCCGAGTCGAGCGCCACGACCGTCGACAGCGTCGTACCGCCATCGCTCGCCGCTTTGGCTACTTGGAAATGATGATCGCCGCGCGCCGCCACCTGGGGCAGGTGCGTGACGCAGAGCACTTGCCGCATTTGGCCGAGCTGATGCAGCAAACGGCCGACCACCTCCGCTACGCCGCCGCCGATGCCGGTATCGACTTCGTCGAAGATCAACGTCGGGGTGGGGCTCGCGGCACTCGCAATGACGGCCAACGCTAGGCTGATGCGCGCCAGCTCGCCGCCGGACGCGACTTTCGCGAGCGGCCGCAGCGGCACGCCGGCATGGCCGGCGACGCGGAATTCGACCTGTTCGAGCCCGTGCGCGCCGCCCTCGGCGAGCGGCACGAGCGCCACCTCGAAGCTGCCGCCCGCCATCGACAATTCCTGCATGCCCGTGGTGACCGCCGCGCCGAGCGCCTTCGCGGCCTTGGCGCGCGCCTTCGACAATTGCTTCGCCTCGGTCATATAAGCCTGCCGCGCCTTGTCGACGGCCGCCGTCAACGCATCGAGATCGGCGGCTGCGTCGAGCGCGGCGAGCTGCGTGCGGCGGGCCTCGTGCTCTTGCGGCAGCGTCTCGGGCTGCAGCCGGAACTTGCGCGCGAGCGAATGCAGTGCGTCGAGACGCTGCTCGACCTGCGCCAGGCGGTCGGGATCGAGTTCGAGCCGCTGCGCATAGTGAGTCAGCGAGTACGCGCCTTCGCGCAATTGAATCTCGGCCGGTTCGAGCGCCGCGAGCGCGTCGCCGAGCGCGGGATCGATCTCGGCCAGATCGCGCAGCTTCGAAATGATCGAGCCGAGTTGGCCAAGCATCGCGCCGTCGGATTCCGCAATCGCATCGAGCGCGCCGCGCACGCCTTCGATGAGATTGGCCGAGTGGGCGAGCCGCCGATGCTCGGCGCTGATCTCCTCCCACTCGCCCGGTTGCGGCGCGAGCTTATCGAGTTCCGCGAGTTGCCAGGCGAGCCGCTCGCGCTCCAGTTGAAGCTCGCGGTCTTTCGAGGTGGCGAGCTCGAGCGCCTGCTGCGCATCGCGCCAAGCGCGATGGGCACGCGCGACGCCGGCGGCGATCGTCGTGAGCCCCGCGTGCGTATCGAACAGCGTGCGCTGGGCATCGGGCCGCATCAGCAATTGATGCGCATGCTGGCCGTGGATGTCGACGAGCATCTCGCCGACCTCGCGCAGTTGCGTGAGCGTGGCTGGCGTGCCGTTGATGAACGCGCGCGAGCGCCCGTTCGCATCGACGACGCGGCGCAGCAGGACGCGGCTTTCGCCGCCCTCGGCCTCCTCGCCGCCGAGGGCATGCCCGTCGAGCCAGCGTGCGACGTCGCCGGCGGCGTCGAACTCGGCCGTGAGATCGGCGCGCGCAGCGCCGGTGCGCACGACGTCGGCGTCGGCACGCGCGCCGAGCGTCAGTGCGAGCGCATCGATGAGGATCGATTTGCCCGCGCCGGTTTCGCCGGAGAACACGGTGAAGCCGCGGTCGAATTCGAGGTCGAGCGCGGCGACGATGACGAAGTCGCGTATCGAGAGATGGCGGAGCATGGGAGTCGTGTTAACAGCGTTTCCAGCGTTTCGTGCAAGGGCGGCGCGAATCGACGCGAGCCGGGCAGGCCGGGTCAGGGCGCCTTGGCATCGCCTTCCTCGTCGGACGGGTGCTCGTTCCAGTGCAGCTTTTGCCGCAGCGTCGCATAGTAGCTGTAGCCGACGGGATGCAGGAAGGGCACCGTGTGCCGCGAGCGGCGCACCTCGATCGTATCGTTCAGCTTCACGGCGGTGAACGATTGCATGTCGAAGTTCACGTTGACGTCGCGTCCACCGATGATCTGGATGCTGACGTTGGCGTCGTCGGGCAGCACGATCGGCCGGTTCGACAGCGCGTGCGGGGCGATCGGCACGAGGACGATGCCTTGCAGCTGCGGGTGCAGAATCGGGCCTTGCGACGACAGCGCGTAGGCGGTCGAGCCCGTCGGCGTCGCGACGATGAGCCCGTCCGAGCGCTGAATGTACATGAACCGGCCGCCGACCGACACGCGCAGCTCTGCCATCCCCGAAAAGCCGCTGCGGTTCACGACGACGTCGTTGAACGCGAGCGCGTGGTAGATCGGTTCGCCCTCGCGCACGATGCGCGCCTCGAGCAGCGTGCGCTCCTCGCGCTCGAAGCTGCCGGATAGCATTTGGGACACGCGCTGGCTCATCTCGGAGATCGGGATGTCGGTGATGAAGCCGAGCCGCCCCTGGTTCACCCCGATCAGCGGCGTGCGATAAGGCGCGAGTTGGCGGCCGATGCCGAGCATCGTGCCGTCGCCGCCGAGCACCACGGCGACGTCGGCACGCGCGCCGATCTCGGCGGGCGTCAGGGCGGGGTAATCCGCGATGCCGATGTCCCGGGCCGTATCGGCTTCGAACACGACTTCGAAGCCGCGCTTCTCGATGCAGGAGGCGAGCGCCGCCAGCGGCTCGCCGATGCCTGGCGTGTTGCTGCGCCCCACGAGCGCCACAGTCTTGAATTGGCTGCCAATTTCCATGCCGGCATTACACCATAGGTGTGTGTCGAAAAGAACCGTCGTCGTGGTTTGCCCTGCCCTTGCGGGCGCCAGCGGCGCCGTCCCACCCTGACGATTTGTCGCTAGAATGACGTTGTCCCGATGAGACGCCGGCGGCCAGGCGTGCCCGTCGCCGGCCGAGCGCGGTGTGTCGCCGGCCTGACCTTGGTGCCGTCCGCACGCGAACGCTCGAGCGCCCCGTGCGCTCACGGGGGGCACGCCCTTCGGCTAAAATTTTGCGTCATGTTAGAACCCCGCGCACAAACTCTCCTCAAGACGCTGATCGAGCGCTACATCGCCGAAGGCCAGCCGGTCGGCTCGCGCACGCTCTCGCGGTACTCTGGGCTCGAATTGAGCCCGGCGACGATCCGCAACGTGATGTCCGATCTCGAGGAGCTGGGGCTCGTCGCGAGCCCGCACACGTCGGCCGGCCGAATTCCGACGCCACGCGGGTATCGCTTGTTCGTCGATACGATGCTCACCGTCGAGCCCGTGCAGGACGACGAGGCCGTCGAGCGTGTCGTGCGCAAGACGTTGCGGCCCGGCGAGCCGCAGAAGGTGGTCGCCGCCGCGGCAAGCGTGCTGTCGAATTTGTCGCAATTCGCCGGCGTGGTCATGACGCCGCGCCGCAGCCACGTATTCAAGCAGATCGAATTCATGCGCTTGTCGTCCAAGCGCATCTTGCTCATCATCGTGACGCCCGAAGGCGACGTCCAGAACCGCATCATGGCGACGCAGCGCGATTATTCGCCGTCGCAACTGACGGAAGCGTCCAATTACATCAACGCGCATTTCGCCGGGCTCTCGTTCGACGAGGTGCGGCGGCGCCTGCGCGAGGAAATCGATCAATTGCGCGGCGACATGACGGCGCTGATGCACGCGGCCGTCACCGCCAGCACCGAGGAAAGCGACACCGGCGAAACCGTGCTGATTTCGGGCGAGCGCAACTTGCTCGAAGTGGCGGATTTATCGTCCGACATGGCGCGCTTGCGCAAGCTCTTCGACGTCTTCGACCAAAAAACGAGCTTGCTCCAATTGCTCGACGTGTCCAGTCACGCCCAGGGCGTGCAAATCTTCATCGGCGGCGAATCGACGCTCGTGCCGATCGAGCAGATGAGCGTCGTGACGGCGCCGTACGAGGTGAATGGCAAGATCGTCGGCACGCTCGGCGTGATCGGCCCGACGCGCATGGCCTACAACCGCGTGATTCCGATCGTCGACATCACCGCGCGCCTGCTCTCCACCGCGCTCAGCCAGCCCTAGCCCATCGCC
>NZ_JBQCIF010000025.1:0-77781 GCF_051953955.1 Trinickia sp.
GGGCGAAGCGCGCGACTTGCTCTCGCGGCTCGGCTCCAAGATCTACGACGCGCAATGCGCGACTTGCCACGGCAAACACGGCGAAGGCAAGCTGCCGGACTTTCCGCCGCTCGCGAACAATCAGTCGATCCAGATGACCTCGGCCGTCAACCCGATTCGAATGGTGCTCAATGGCGGCTATGCGCCGGGCACCGCGAAGAACCCGGCGCCCTATGGCATGCCGCCGTTCGCGCAGTCGCTTTCCGACGAAGAGGTCGCGGCCGTCGTGACCTTCATCCGCACGGCCTGGGGCAATCACGGCACGGCCGTGACGGCCAAGGAAGCCAACGCACTGCGCGCCGCCCCGCTTTACTGAACCGAGGACGCCATGACTCCCCAGCACGAAGCACATGCAGGCACGGGCGATCCCGATACGCAGCGCATCGACGAAATCGTTCGCTCGGGGCCGACCGGTGCGATTGCGGTGGCCGGCATCGCCACCGCCGTCGTCGTCGCGCTCTGGTTCGCGTTTTACTTCCTGGTTTTCTTGCCGCGCGGCTTCATCTACTGAGCGAGCGATATGTCGATCCCCAACCCTTCCCGCCACCCCGGCAGCGCGGCGGTCGCCGCTCGCATCGAGCGCAAATGGGCGGCCCTCGTCATCGCGGTCATCGCGGCGCTCGTCGCGATGGTCGTGTTCACGGGCTTGCATTGGGCGATGATGCCGCCCTCCCGCGTCGAGACGATCGATCCGACGACGCTGCACGTATCGGGCGAGTTCATCGAAAGCAATCTCGGCAGCGCCGCCGAAACCGATGGCTCGGTCACGGTGCGGATCGTCGCACAGCAATACTCGTTCACGCCGCAATGCATCGTCGTGCCGGCTGATACGCCGATTACGTTCCGCGTGACGAGCGCCGACCTCGTGCACGGCTTTCTCATCGCCGATACGAACATCAATACGATGGTCGAGCCGGGCTACGTCTCGACCTTCAAGACGAGCTTTCCCAAAACTGGCGAACACCTGATGCCCTGCCACGAATACTGCGGCACCGGCCATGAAGGCATGTGGGCGCACGTTCGGGTGCTCGATCGTGCCGCGTTCGACACACTCGCGGCCAACGCGCGGAGACTTAGCTGTGCTCAATAACAAACGACTCGTTCTCGCCCACTTCTGGTTCGCCTTCGCCACGTTCGGCATCGCCTTGCTGCTCGGAGCGTGGCAGATGTACGTGCGCAGCCCCCTGCACGCGTGGCTCCAGCGCCCCGAGCTTTATTACCGGTCCGTGACCGCGCACGGCTCGGTCATGGGCTATGTGTTTCCGACGCTCATCGCGATGGGGTTCGGCTACGCGATCAGCGAGATTTCGCTCGAGCAGCCGCTCGTCGGCAAGCGCTGGGCGTGGCTCGGATGGTGGCTCGTCGCGGCCGGGTCGATCATCGCGATGATTCCCGTCGCGCTCGGCCGAGCCTCGGTGCTCTATACGTTCTATCCGCCGATGGTCGGCAATGCGTTCTACTACATCGGGGTCGTGCTGGTCGTCGTCGGTTCCTGGATCTGGGTGGCCCTGATGTCGGTCAATCTGCACGCCTGGAAGGCCGCGAACCCGGGCAAGCCCGTGCCCCTGGCCATGTTCGCGAACGTCGCCGGATCGTATCTGTGGGCGTGGACGGCGGTCGGCGCCGCAATCGAAATCCTGTTCCAGATCCTGCCGGTCGCCCTTGGACTCAAGAGCACGATCGACGCGGGCCTCGCCCGCGTGTTCTTCTCCTGGACGCTGCATGCCATCGTCTACTTCTGGCTCATGCCCGCCTACATCGCCTACTACACGCTCGTGCCGCGCGCCGTCGGCGGCCGGCTCTACAGCGATGCGATGGCACGGATCTCGTTCATTTTGTTCCTCGTCGTCGCGATGCCGATCGGCCTTCATCATTTGTTCGCCGATCCTCAAGTCGGGTCCGGCTTCAAGTTTCTGCAGTCGGTGTTCACCGCGCTCGTTTCGGTGCCGACGCTGTTGACCGTCTTCACGATCTGCGCTTCGGTCGAAATTGCCGGACGGCTGCGCGGCGGGCGCGGCCCGTTCGGCTGGCTGCGCGTGCTGCCATGGCACGAGCCGATGATGCTGGCGGTCGCGTTCTCGTTCGTCATGCTCGGATTCGGCGGTGCCGGCGGGCTCATCAACATGAGCTATCAGCTCGACTCGACGATCCACAACACGCAGTGGATCACGGGCCACTTTCATCTGATCTTCGGCGGTGCGATCGTCATCATGTATTTCGCGATCGCCTACGAGTTGTGGCCTTACCTGACGGGCCGTGCCCTCTCCAGCGTGAAGCTCATGCACTGGCAACTGTGGCTCTGGTTCATCGGCATGATCGTGACGACGTTCCCCTGGCATTACGCCGGCATTCTCGGCATGCCGCGGCGAATGGCCTACTTCGATTACCGCGATCCCGCGATCGCCCCGGAGGCGATTACCGTCGACTTGTCGTTCGTCGGCGCGCTGATGCTCGTGGCGTCGGCGGTGCTGTTCTTCATCGTGCTCGCGCACGGCCATCGAGGAAAGCCGGTGACGACGCAAGCCTTTACGTTCAGCACGGCCGTGCATCCGCCGGCAAAGCTACCGGTCGCGCTGAACAGCTTCGGCCTATGGGTCGCGTTGATGATCGCGCTCACCGTCGTCAATTACGGCTACCCGATCGCGCAACTGCTCGTGCTCAAACAGACGTCGGTGCCGGCGATCTATATGGGAGGGGCGCGATGAGCACCGAAGAACGCCTGTTTTCGCTGCGTAACCGTTGGTTTACCGTCAGTGTCGGCCTGACCGTGGGCGTAGCCGCCGTTTCGACCCTGATCGGTTTCGTTTGGCTGCCGTCGGTCCATACCGATCCGCAGTTCATGGGCATTTGGAACGCAATCTGCAGCGCGGCCGGCGTGCCGCGGCAATGGTATGTCGCAACGCCCGTCACCTCGCGAGTGAAAACGAGCGAGGTGGTGGTCACGCCTACGACCTTCTCGCAGGTCGACCCGCTCGCGATCGGCCGTGGCGCCACGCTCGCGCAGCGCTGTTCGATGTGTCACGGGCCCCAAGGGATCAGCCAAGCAAACTCGCCGAATCTGGCCGGGCAATACGACACCGTGATCTACAAGCAGCTCGAGGACTTTCAGAGCGGCGCGCGCACGAACGCGGCGATGAGCCCGATGGCGGCGGCATTGTCCGACCAGGACATGCGCGACCTCGCCGCGTATTACGCCCACTTGCCCAAGCTCCCCGGCTCGCCCACGGCGAGCGGGAACGTGCCGCAGATCGTCGCCTCGGGCTCGCCGATGCGCAATATCGCGCCCTGCGCGTCGTGCCACGGGGCGGCCGATCACAAGACGGGCGCTCCCGCGCTCGAAGGCGAGCCGGCAGCCTATATCCATGCCCAACTACAGGCCTTTGCGACGGGCGACCGCCATAACGACATCGACGCGCAGATGCGCAACGTTGCACGGCAAATGACGCGTGCGGAGATAGAGGCTGCCGCGCGATACTATGCCGGGCAGCAGCCTTGAACTCGCCGTATTGCGCGGGCGCCGGAGAACGGAGAGGCCCGAGAACGAGCCGCTATCCGATGAACTTCGTGCGCCGAACCTCGGATAGATAGATCAACGTGAGCGACACCCATACGATCCCGTAGAGGAACATGAAGCACGTCGAGCGCACCCGAAACAGGTCGAGCACCACGCCGAAGAGGATCGGCAACAGGAACCCGCCCACTCCGCCCGCAAGCCCCACGATGCCGGTCACGATGCCCATGTTTTCGGGAAATGCTTCCGCGACGTATTTGAATGTCGAGGCCATGCCGAAGGCGAACACCACGCCCAGCACGAACGATAACGCGATGAATCCGCCGAGCGGCATGGCGATATGCAACGTCGAGACGCCGTCGAGCGTATGAACGCCCAGGTCGGTAGCCGGATAGGAAAGCAGGAACAGGCACATCCAGGCGATCCAGAGGCCCCACCATGTGACTGCATGGGCGCCGAAGCGATCGGCCAGCGCCCCGCCCAGCGCGCGCAGGACCGAGCCGGGCAACGAAAAACCAGCGGCGAAAGCCGCCGCGGCAGTCAACGACATGCCGTACTCGCCCTTCAAGTACTGAGGGATCCACAACGACAGTGCGGTGAATCCTCCGAAGGTGATCGAGTAATACTGGCATAAGCGCCATACGCGCGCGTCGCGAACGACGCGCAGCGAATCGCGCCACGTGCCCCTTGCCTTGCCGGTCCCCGGGTCGGGCGCCGAAGCAAGCCAAAAGATCAAAGCCGTCGCGATGAGTGCAACGGCGTATGCTTTCGGCACGAAGCGCCAGCCGTAAGCCTTCATCAGCACGGGGGTGACGAAGAGATTGACCGCTGCGCCAACCGTGCCGGCACCGAACACGCCCATCGCGAGGCCACGGCGTTCCGGCGGAAAAAAGCGGGCGACGTAGGGCGTGCCGACTGCGAACGACGCACCGACACAGCCGAGAAATAAGCCGATCAGCAAGAATTGCCAGAACTGCGTCGCGTAACTCACCGCAAAGACGGGCACGGCACAGACGACGAGCAGAACCGTCATCACGATCCGGCCGCCGAAGCGGTCGGTCCATGCACCGAGCGGAAGCCTCATCACCGCGCCCGTGAGCACCGGTGTCGACGTCAGCAGGCCGAATTGCGTGCCGTTCAGTTGCAAGTCTTCACGCAGCTTGACGCCGAGCACGCCGAACATCATCCACACCACGAAGCACATCATGAAAGCGAGCGTGCTCGCCAAAAGCACGCGCCAAGCGCGCGCCGGCTTCGCGCATGCGAGCGAGCCCGTCATCGCACCGCCGGAAATCGCCATATCCGTTCTCCTGTTCGTCGAGGCAATCGAGCAGCGGTCCGCTCGCGCGTCCGCCTTGGAAAGTCAGCGCTTGCGCACCAATTGATAGGGGCGCACGAGGTAGGCGAGCGACGCGATGCCGCTCCAGATGTGCACCATCCGCGTGAAGGGCGACACCAAAAAAATCGTGAAACCGAGCAGGATGTGCAGCCGGTACGTCAGGGGCACGCCCGTCAGCAAGCTCGCGACGCCCGGGCGGAACGTGACGATTCCCTTTACGTAGTCAGTCAACTGCTCGAACAGCAGGCCGTCCATGTGCCGCAGCGACAGCAGGACCGTTCCCAGCCCGAGCGCGAGCTGTACCCATAGCATCAAGACGATCACGATGTCCGACGTTCGGCTGTTGCGCCGTATCCGCGGGTCGCGAAGCCGGCGGGCGATCAGCATCGTCAGGCCCACGATCGATACGGTGCCGGCAGCGCCGCCGCCCACCATTGCGATCGACTGGTGGGCCGATGCCGACAGAAATGGCGAAACGAGCCAATGCGGTGCGAGAAATCCCGCGAAGTGCCCGAGCACGACGACAAGCACACCGTAGTGGAACAAGTTGCTGCCGAGCTTGAGCGAGCCGCGCCGCAAGAGCTGCGATGAATCGCTCTTCCAACTGTACTGCTCGCGATCGAAGCGAATCAGGCTGCCGATCAACAAGACGGCAAGGCAAATGTACGGATAGATTCCGAACAAAAATGGGTGCAGGTACCCTTTCATGGCCTTTCCTCCTCGCAGCGATCGGCCCAAGGCTGTCGTTCAGGCCGCTTGTCGTAGAACCGCACCGTCTCTTCCGCCGGCGCCGGCGCACCCATGAACCGAACCGGCTCGTCCGCATAGGCCGCGTCGAGCTCGCGATAGTCGACGGCGCTCAAGGGTGTCGCCGCCTCGTCGTTCTCCGCAACTGCCGGCGCCTCGAGCGCCGGCAGGCCCGCCAACGGCAATAGAGCGCCAACGACGAAGCTGTAATGACTCTTGCGCTCGGCGAGTTGCGTCGCGAGTGCCCGGATGATCTCGCCCGTCTCGGCGAGCGCGGCTCGGGCATCGGGCGCCGGCAGGCGGGACAGATATTCAAGAAACACCGGCAGGTAATCGGGCAGTTCGCCAGTCCTCAGAAAAAGCCCGTGCTGCTCGTACGTTTGCAACAGGTCGACCATCGCCTGGCCTCGATCGCGCGACTCGCCGTGTACGTGCTCGAACAAATGCAACGATGTCGAACGGCCGCGGTCGAACAGCGCAACGTAGTTCTCCTGCAGCGCGATCAGGTCGCGCTCACGCCAGAATGCGAAGAAGCGCTCGAGCCCGGCACGCTGGCGCGGCGGCAAGCGCGCTTCACCGCGCAGGTGACGCTCGATCGACTCCCGCGCGTCGAGCAACGCCGCGTCGGGATAGTCGAGCAGCGCGGAGAACGCCGCAAAGCTCGCATCGAGCGCGGCATCTGCCTCGGACTGCTCGTCTCCCCCCTGCGCCGCATCGGACGCCATGCCGTGCTCGAGCGGCGCTAGGAGGTTTACCGGCTGGCGTAAGGACGATTGCATAGGCTGTTTCATCTTACGGCTCCTGCCGGATCGGAATCGTCTTCTTTCCCTTTTTGGGGCTGAAGAGGTTGGTCTCGGAGCGCCCTCCCGAGCACCCGTTACCGAACGAGAAACCGCACGAGGAGCGCAACTCGAACGCGTCCTCCGCGTACTCGCGATGAGTCGTCGGAATCACGAACCTGTCTTCGTAATTCGCGATCGCGAGGTAGCGATACATCTGCTCGGTTTGCGGCAGCGATAAGCCCACCTGTTCGAGGATGCCCGGCGCATCGATGCCGTCGACATGACGCGCGCGCATGAATGCGCGCATCGCGAGCATCCGCTCGAGCGCAAGCTTCACCGGTGCCTCGTCGCCCGCGGTCAGCAAATTCGCCAAGTAACGCATGGGGATACGCAACGATTCGACGTCGGGCAAATAGCCGTTCATTCCGAGCATGCCGCCGTTCGCCGCCGCGTTGATCGGCGAGAGCGGCGGCACGTACCACACCATCGGCAGCGTCCTATACTCCGGGTGCAGCGGAAAGGCGATCCGCCAGTCGATTGCCATCTTGTATGCAGGCGAGCGCTGTGCCGCGTCGAGCCACGCCGCGGGCACGCCGTCGCGTTGCGCCTGCGCCAGCACCTCGGGATCGTTCGGGTCGAGAAACAACGAAAGCTGACTTTCGTAGAGATCGGTGTCCCGCTCGACGCTAGCCGCCTGTGCAATGCGGTCCGCGTCATACAGCAGCACGCCGAGGTAGCGAATCCGCCCGACGCACGTCTCGGAGCACACCGTGGGCTGCCCTGCCTCGACGCGCGGATAGCAGAAAATGCACTTCTCCGCCTTGCCGCTATGCCAGTTGTAATAAATCTTCTTGTACGGGCAGCCGGACACGCACATGCGCCACCCCCGGCATTTGTCCTGATCGATCAGCACGATGCCGTCCTCCTCGCGCTTGTAGATCGAACCGGACGGGCATGCGGCGACACAGGCCGGATTCAGGCAGTGCTCGCACAGCCGCGGCAAGTACATCATGAAGGTGTTCTCGAACTGCCCGTAAATCTCCTTTTGGACCGCTTCGAAATTGCGGTCCTTTGCTCGCTTCTCGAATTCCCCGCCGAGAATTTCTTCCCAGTTCGGCCCACCCTCTATTTTTTGAAGCCTTTCGCCGCTCACGAGCGAACGCGGCCGCGCAACCGGCATCGCACGCTGGTCTCCCGCTTCCTGCAGATGCGCGTAGTCGAACGTGAAAGGCTCGTAGTAATCGTCGATCTGCGGCAAGTGCGGATTCGCGAAGAGCTGTGCGATGACACGCAATTTCCCGCCCACGCGCGGCTCGATGGTCCCGTCGGCCCGGCGTACCCAGCCACCCTTCCAGCGCTCCTGGTCCTCCCACTGCTTCGGATAGCCGATGCCGGGCTTCGTCTCGACGTTGTTGAACCAGGCGTATTCCATGCCTTCTCGGCTCGTCCAAACGTTTTTGCAAGTCACCGAGCAGGTATGGCAGCCGATGCACTTATCGAGGTTCAGCACCATTGCGATTTGTGCGCGCACCTTCATGACGTTTCTCCATCGAACGCAACGCCGCGGACATGGCTCCTATCGGCTTCGGCGGATTCTCCGTCGAGCCAGTCCACGCGATTCATCTTGCGGACGATCACGAACTCGTCGCGATTCGAGCCGACCGTGCCGTAGTAATTGAAGCCATAGGACAGTTGCGCGTAGCCGCCGATCATATGAGTCGGCTTGAGGGCGATGCGCGTCACCGAGTTGTGAATGCCGCCGCGCGTACCGGTGATTTCAGAGCCGGGCGTGTTCAGTATCTTCTCTTGAGCGTGATACATCATCGCCATGCCGGGAGGCACGCGCTGGCTCACGACCGCTCGCGCGCACAGGGCGCCGTTCGAGTTGTAGCACTCGACCCAGTCGTTATCGGCGACGTGCATCGCCTTTGCATCGTCCTCGGAGATCCAAACGATCGGGCCGCCGCGCGACAGCGTCAGCATCAGCAGGTTGTCGCTATAGGTGCTGTGAATTCCCCACTTTTGATGCGGCGTGATGAAATTCAGAACGCGCTCCGTATTTCCGTTCGGGCGCTGCCCGATCATGTGCGTGCAACTGCCGGTTTCGACGGGCGGCTTGTAGACGCATAGCGATTCCCCGAATGCGCGCATCCACGGGTGATCCTGATAGAGTTGCTGGCGCCCGCTCAACGTGCGCCACGGCACCAGTTCGTGGACGTTCACGTAGCCTGCGTTGTACGAGACATGCTCCGATTCGATCCCGCTCCAAGTGGGGGACGAGATGATTTTGCGAGGCTGCGCCTGGATGTCGCGGAAGCGAATTTTCTCATCGGCGCGAGCCTGCGCAAGATGGGTGTGATCGATGCCGGTCATATGCGACAGCGCGCTCCAGGCCTTCACCGCCACGGCTCCGTTCGTCTCCGGTGCGAGGGAGAGAATCACCTCGGCTGCATCGAGCGCGGTCTCGATACGTGGACGCCCCTGCGTCGCGCATTCGTCGGTCACGCGGTAGTTGAGCTCGCCGAGAAGCTTCACTTCCTCGCCGGTGTCCCAGCCGATTCCCTTACCGCCATTGCCGAGCCTATCCATGAGCGGTCCCAACGACGTGAAACGCCGGTAGGTGTTCGGATAATCGCGCTCGACGAGCACGACCGACGGCATCGTGCGCCCCGGTACCGGTTCGCACTCTCCGCGCTTCCAGTCGTGCGCCTCGAACGGCTGAGCGAGTTCGCCCGCCGTGTCGTGCGCGATCGGCGCGAGCACGACGTCCTGCTCGATGCCGAGGTAACCCTCGCTCAGCTCCGAAAATCGCTTGGCGATGTGCTTGAAGATCTCCCAGTCGCTCTTCGACTGCCACGCCGGGTCCACTGCCGCCGACAGCGGGTGAATGAACGGATGCATATCGGACGTATTCATGTCGTCCTTCTCGTACCACGTCGCGGTCGGCAGCACGACGTCCGAGTACATGCACGTCGTCGACATGCGGAAATCGAGCGTGACCAACAGATCGAGCTTGCCTTGCGGGGCGTCACCGCGCCACTTCACCTCTTCGGGACGAGGCCCTTTCGCATCGACGAACTCATTGCCCATCACGCCGTGCGTCGTGCCGAGCAGGTGTTTCAGAAAGTATTCGTGCCCCTTGCCCGACGACCCCAGCAGGTTGGAACGCCAAACGAAAAGGTTGCGCGGGAAGCTCTCGGCTGCGTCGGGGTCCTCGCACGCCATATGCAATTCGCCCGCCACGAGCCGTCGCGCGACTTCCGCGCCTGGCAGCGCCGAGTCGGACAGGCTCGCACCGACCCGCAACGGGTTCTCCCGAAGCTGAGGCGCGGAAGGGAGCCAGCCCATGCGTTCCGCGCGGACGTTATAGTCGATCGGCGAACCGTGGAAGCGTGTCGTGTCGGCAAACGGCGATAACAAAGCGCTGGGATCCATCGGGTCATAGCGCCACTGATCGGTGTGCGCATAGAAGAACGAAGTGGCGTTCATCTGACGCGGCGGCCTGTTCCAGTCGAGCGCGAACGCGAGTGCGGTCCAGCCGGTTTGCGGGCGCAGTTTTTCCTGCCCGACATAGTGAGACCACCCGCCGCCCGGCTTGCCGATGCAGCCACACATGATCAGCATGTTGATGATCGCGCGGTAGGACATGTCCATATGGAACCAGTGATTGATTCCCGCACCGATGATGACCATCGATTTGCCGTGGGTCTTGTGCGCGTTCTCCGCGAACTGCCGTGCAACCGCAATGACATCGGCGCGCTTCACGCCGGTGATCGTTTCCTGCCACGCCGGCGTGCACGGCTGATCGTCGTCGTAGGCGGCTGCCACGTCACGTCCGCCGAGGCCCTGATCGAGTCCGTAATTCGCGATGAAGAGGTCGTACACGGTCGCGACGAGCATCTCGCCCTTGCGCGTGACGACGCGACGAACCCCGAGTTTGCGCGATAGCGCCGATCGGTGAGGCACGGGCTCGGAACGCGCGTCCGGTTGCTTGCCGAAGTACGGAAACAATACGTCGACGACCGCGTCGTGGGCGTGCGTGCAGGAAAGCCGCGGCGCCAACGCCGCGCCGCGCGACGTCTCCGACCGCAAATTCCACTTGCCGGGCTCGGCGTCCTGCTGTCCCCAGCGAAAGCCGATCGATCCGAGCGGCACGACGTACTCGCCCGTCTCATCGTCGATCATCACGGTCTTCCACTCGGGCAGCGCACGCTCGCCCAAGGCGTCGTCGAAATCCGAGGCCCGCACGAGGCGCTCCGGCACGTAGCCGTCACCGTGCGGTGTGAGCCGCACGAGGCACGGCATATCCGTGTAACGCTTGCAGTAGTCGATGAAGTAGTCGCTTTTTCGGGCCAGATGATATTCCTTGAGGATCACATGGCCCATTGCGAGTGCGAGCGCGGCGTCCGTTCCCTGCTTCGGATGCAGCCACAAATCGCCGAATTTTGCGCCTTCCGCGTAATCCGGAAACACCGAAACCACTTTCGCACCGCGATAGCGTGCCTCGACCAGGAAGTGCGCATCGGGCGTGCGGGTCTGCGGGACGTTGGAGCCCCACATCATGATGAAGGTCGCGTTGAACCAGTCGGCCGATTCGGGCACGTCCGTTTGTTCGCCCCAGGTTTGCGGCGACGCGGGCGGCAGGTCGCAATACCAATCGTAGAAGCTCAGGCACACGCCGCCGATCAGCGACAAATAGCGCGAGCCGGCCGCATACGAGACCATCGACATCGCGGGGATGGGCGAAAAGCCCACGACGCGATCCGGCCCGTGGCGCGCGACCGTATGGACGTTGGCGGCCGCGACGATCTCGCCGACCTCATCCCAAGTCGAGCGCACGAAGCCGCCGAGACCGCGTCGGCTCTGGTATGCGCGGCGCGCATCGGCGTCTTCGACGATCGAGCGCCACGCCTCGACGGGAGCGAGCGTCCGACGACGCTCGCGCCACTGCCGCACGAGCGCGCTGCGCACCAGCGGGTATTTGAGGCGATTCGCGCTGTACAGATACCAGGAGTACGATGCACCGCGTGCGCAGCCCCGAGGCTCATGATTCGGCATGTCGGAACGCGTGCGCGGATAGTCGGTCTGCTGCGTCTCCCAGGTGACGATGCCGCCCTTGACATAGACTTTCCACGAGCAAGAGCCGGTGCAGTTCACGCCATGCGTCGACCTGACGACCTTGTCGTGCTGCCACCTCTGGCGATAGCCGTTCTCCCATTTCCGGTCTTCCTCGGTCACCGCGCCGTGGCCGTCCGAGAACTGCGGTCGTGACGTCGAGAAGTAGCGCAACCGATCCAGAAAATGACTCATGCAGGCTCTCCCACCCATCTTTGGTCAGACTGTTCTCGGTGTCAACGGAGAGCAGATCCGAGGTTGCGAAGGCAATGCCGGCCTCCCATCGCGTTTCGCTTCAACTGTGAAACGGCATTGGCGTAGGCAGATTATCTAGACCGTTTCATGGATTCACTTGATGCAGGTCAACTGGCGCTCAGGGCCTCCAATGCGCTCGCACGGATAGGCGTTCGACGAACGAGCAAGAGAAAGCACCGGCATTGCCCTAGCGTGCCTGCGACAATATGCGCGATGACTCGATGGTGGGAACGCTTATCCTTCAATTGGCAATCGTCCACGCGACCGCCCTACTTCGAAAGCTGCAATGGAGTCGATCATGCTGAGCCCCCACGAATTCTCTGCCTTGCTGCTCGTTGCCCGCGCGTCCGATTTACGAGAACTGGACCCGGACGATCTAGCGTCTCTCGTTGAGCGACAACTGATTGCACTCGAACAGTTGGCACCGGGCTCGCGGTGTCCTCGGCTGACTGCCGACGGTGATTCGGTCCTCAGAACGATCGCGAAACGTCATTGAACGAACGTCGTCGGTGTCGCACCGTACGAACAGATCGCACTCCATTGACCGGCATCAACACAGATACCGCATTTGCTGCCCTAAAATTCATTCGAACCGGCTCTTTCTTGAATAGGAGGCCGTCATGGAGCATATTCACTCGCTTCATTTCGAATTGCGGCATGCGACGAAACCGACCTATGTGGTGAGCTATCTGTTTCCGTTGCTATTCGTCATATATGAGGCCTACCGGGTGTCATACTGGATTGCGCGCTACGGCATGCACTTCGCGAATTTCAAGCAGACGGGGTACGATTTCCTGCTCATGCTCGTGATGTTCGGGGTTCAAATCCTCGCCGAAGCGCTTTTTCTGGTCATCGCATCGTCCAGCCGGCATGCCGATCTTGGGCGTCGCCTGGCAAACGTATCGCTGGGCCTGTTTTGCTCGCTCGTTGTGCTCGCGTTCGATTACCTCTTGCAGATCGCGTTTTGAACTCGATCGATGGGATCGGATTCGCCGCCTGGCTGCACGCAACCGCTCCGCTCGATCGCGGAGCGTTGCCTGCCGTTGCTGCGCACGCTGCGCACCTATCAGCCGAAGTGGCTCCTCAGCGACCTGCTCGCAGGCCTTGCCCTCGGCGCTGTGCTCGTTCCGGTCGGGCTCAGCTACGCAGAGGCAGCAGGCGTGCCCGTCATGGCCGGGCTCTATGCGACGATCGGTGCGCTCGTGGGATACGCGTTGTTCGGGCCGAGCCGCATTCTGGTGTTGGGCCCCGATTCGGCGTTGGCGGCACTGATCGCCGCTGCCGTCGTCCCGTTGGCGCACGGCGATCCGGGACGAACGGCCGCGCTCGCGGCAACGCTCGCCATGATGGTGGGCTCGATCTGCATGCTTTTCGGCCTCGCGAAGCTCGGCTTCGTCACCGACCTGCTGTCGCGGCCGATCCGCTACGGCTATCTGAACGGCATAGCGGTAACGCTGACGGCCGGTGAGATTCCCCGCCTGCTTGGGCTTTCATATCGCGGAAGCTCGATGATCGAAGGCACACTGCAGATCGCGCGCCGTCCGATCGCAGGCGGGGCTGACGTCGCGTCCGCCACCGTCGGGCTTGCGTGCATCACCGTGATCCTGCTGCTCCGGCGCTATGCTCCGCGCACTCCCGGTGTGCTGATCGCCGTGCTCGCCGCGGGGGCTGCAGGATGGTGGCTGCGTCACCAAGGGATATCGTTTGCACCGGTGGCGGCTACACTGCCTTCAGCATGGACGCCGCCGCATCTTCAGCCGCTTTCCGCAGCCAGCTTCAGCAGCCTGCTTAGCGGCGCGATAGCGATCGCGCTCGTTTCGTTTGCGGATATCAGCATCCTGTCGCGCGCCTTCGTTCGTGTGACAGCGGAAGAAACGAACAGAAACCAAGAACTATTCGCGCTGGGCATGGCTAATTTGCTTGCCGGGCTATCGAGCGGCTGCCCCGTCAGCAGCAGCGCGTCGCGCACCCCTATCGCTCAGGCGGCGGGCGCGCAGACACAACTGGCGAATCTCGTGGCTGCTACTTCGGTCGCGCTGCTTTTGCTATTCACGCCATCCATGCTCGCATACGTGCCCGATGCCGCGCTGGCGGCGATCGTGATCTGTGCGGCGCTCGGCATCGTCGAGGTGCGCAACGTCGCGAGACTTTATCGTGTGCGGCCCGGCGAATTTGCGGTGTCGATCCTCTGCCTCGTCGGCGTCGTGCTACTCGGTGTGCTGCCGGGCATCTTCATCTCGATAGCGCTCGCCATAGCTTCGTTCGTGTGGCGCGCGTGGCATCCCTACAGCGCGGTGCTCGGCGAAGTGCCAGGGAAACGCGGCTATCACGACGTGAGCCGTCACTCGGATGCGAAACGATGCCCCGGCCTGCTGCTGTTTCGCTGGGATGCCCCGCTCTTTTTTGCAAACGCCGACATTTTTGCGGATAGCGTCCGCCGCGCCATCACCCGCTCGCCGACGCCGATAAGCCGCGTGATCATCGCGGCGGAACCCGTGACCGATATCGATGTCACGGCGGCCGCCGTCATTGCGGCATTGCGCGACGACCTGGGGAGGGACAGTATCCACTTCTGCTTCGCCGAACTGAAGGGACCGGTAAAAGACCAACTGCGGCGGTATGGGCTATTCGATTCGCTCGGCGGCGACGCCTGCTTCTTTGCGACGATCGATGAAGCCGTCGAATATTTTTCCCGGCGGCACCGTTCAAAGCCTACCGCGACAAAGAAACCGGGACATCGCCTGCGTCGCCGTCGACGCACGCGTCGCCCATTCGGCGTGAAGCGCGTACCGACGGGTCGCCCCTGAGACATCGACGCATGTCGCACCCCGTTGATCCGCGTCAATCGTCGGCGCAACGTCGAGTACAGAATGTGAAAAGCCCCCGACACGGAGCAGACTATGAACGACGACACTATATCTAACGGCGCTCCGATCCGCCCCCGCAGAATCCTCATTGCGACGGACCTTTCCGCTGCCTCGCAGGCGGCGTTGAACTTTGCCAGCAAGATATCGCCGCCGGGGTCCGACGTTCGCATCGTCAGCGTAGCGGAGAATCCGCGCACATTGATTCCGTTGGGATCGTCGTCGGCCGCCGTGCTGGACACCGCGCGGCAGGAACTGCTCCAGGATGCGACATCGGCCGTGACTCGAGCGAGCGCTGATTTCGCACGCACGGACGTACGGTTGGACACCGACGTCATCGACTTGGAAAAGCGCGGAGGCGACCTCGTCCATGGACTGCTCGATTGCGCGCATGCTTGGCGCGCGGACTTGCTGGTCCTCGGTGCCGACGAACACCACGGATGGCTTTCCCGCTGGGTCAACGGCACGGTCTCCGAATCGCTCGCCAAGCTCTCCCATTGCCCGACATTGATCGTTCCGACGCGCGACAAGGCACGCGTTCACCGCACCCCCGAACGCATTCTTTTCGCGATCGACGGCAGTGAGCCAGCTCTGCAAGCGCTGAGGTTCGGTTTGACTTTCGCTACGCGCGACGCGGAACTGCGCGCCATCTATGTCGTCGATCGCGCTGGCCAGTTCACCGACATCGTTCCGGTCGACGTGCTGGAAGATGCGTTCATCGAACAGGGAGAGCGAGCGCTGAAGGACGTCCGGCCGATGCTCGAGGCCGCCTGCCCGCACCACTCGACTGCCGCGCTCATCAGCACCGCGAAGGTACGCGACGACGTCGCTCAGGCCATCCTGAGAGAAGCGGAGAAGTGGCGGGCCGACCTCATCGTCATGGGCTCCCACGGCCGCCGCGGCATCGCACGCTGGCTGCTCGGCAGTGTGGCCGGACGCGTCGCGCACGCGACGCACGCGCCGCTGCTGTTGGTCAATTCCACGCATACCTAGTGCCCCGAGTTGGAAGTTCCTATAACTTCGCAGGGCGACACGGAAAAGCAGCCTCGGAGGACATCGCAAATGAGCTCAGACACGCCAGCGGCCGCGCGCAAGCACGCCCTTCCCCCTCTCGACTCCACCGCAAGCATGCCGAAGAAGCTGCGCTACGCGCTGCAATACGCCATCCTGGCGCCGTCGAGTCACAATTCTCAACCATGGCATTTCATCGTCGACGACGACTCCATCACCGTATGCGCAGACCGCATGCGCGCGTTGCCGGTCGTCGATCCATTCGACCGGGAACTGACGATCAGCTGCGGAGCGGCCCTTTTCAATCTGCGCACGGCATTGAATCACTACGGACTGAGCTACCGAATCACGCTGTTTCCATCCGAAGTCGATCCCGACATGCTGGCCCGGATCCATGTTTCCGAGCGAGGCTTCTTGGATGAGAGCCTTTCCACGCTATTCGATGCGATTCCCGCACGCGCGACCGTGCGCAAGCCGTTTTCCGCCACACCGCTCGACGAGGACGTAAAACGCCGCTTGATCGAAGCGGGAGAAGCCGAAGGCGCGCGGATCGTCTGTATCGACGATCACGCAACGCGAACGCGCATCGCCGATTTGATCGGCGAGGCCGACGCGCTTCAATTCGCCGACCCTTGCTTCAGGCGAGAACTTGCGGCGTGGGTCCATCCGAGGCGCAGTCGGGACGGCATGCCCGCCGATGCGGCCGGTGTAGCCGTGCTGCTCGATCTCGCCGTGCCGATCGCCGCATCGACGATCCGCACGTTCGATATCGGCGAGGGCATGGCAGCCATGCACGAGAAGCTGCTGGCGGGATCGCCGCTCCTGATCGCGATTGCCACCGACAGCGACAACCGTGAGGCCTGGCTGGCCGCCGGCCAAGCGTTGGAGCGATTGCTCCTGACCGCCGCGACCACCGGCCTTTGCGCCTCGTATCTGAACCAGCCGGTCGAGATTGCGGCACTGCGCGAGCGGTTGCGCAAGGTTGCAGGCATCGATGCCTCGCCGCAACTGCTGTTGAGAATCGGCTATGGCCCGCAGGTCACCCAGCGTGCGCCACGCCGCCCGCTCGATGAAGTTCTGTGGTGATCGCCAGCGCCGAACTGCCTTCGAACGCTCGGCTCAATCGAGCGATTTCCTGAATCGCAGCACGCTCGCCGTCAGCATCACCGCGCCAAGGGCTGCCATCGCGGCCAACTGCGGCCACAGCACGCCCAAGCCCACGCCCTTTAAAAACACCGAACGCAGCACCACGAGAAAATAGCGCAGCGGATTGAGGAAGGTGAGCCACTGCAGAACCTTCGGCATCGCAGCAATGGGAAACGCGAACCCGGACAGAATGAAGATCGGGTTGACGAGAAAGAAATTGAGCGCGAACGCCTGCTGCTGAGTGCGCGAAAACGTCGAAAGCAACAGCCCGATCCCGAGCGTGGCAAGCAGAAACAGCGCGACGCCGGCCAACAGCACGAGCCAGTTGCCGACGAACGGCACATGAAACCAACCGACGCCGAGCGCCGTGACGAGCGCCACATCGCCAAGGCCGATCAGAAAGAACGGCACCGTCTTGCCAAGGATGAATTCGACCGGGCGAATCGGGCTCACCATGATCTGCTCGAGCGTGCCGACTTCGCGCTCTCGGACCACGGCGAACGCCGTTAGGCTTACCACCTGGATCAGCGTCAACGTACCGACCACCCCTGGAATGAAGAACCATCTATCCTCCAAGCCGGAGTTGAACCACGGGCGCTCGTCGAGCGCGACGCTCACGGTTAGGGGCGCCGGCGGCCTCGGCGCCGGCCACGCATTGCGCCTCCAGTCGATTTGAAACCGAGCGACGATCTGGTTGACATAGCCCAGCGCGATCAGCGCGGTATTCGAATTCGTTCCGTCGACGATGACCTGCAGCGGTGCGCCCTTGCCGTTTTGGAGGTCTTGCGCAAACCCGGCGTTGATGACCAAGGCAAGATCCACGCGCCCTGCGTCGATGTCGCGTCCAACGTCCTGCTGAGTCCGTGCGCGATCGACCACGTCGAAGCGTCCCGTCGATACGAAGTGCGAGAGCAGCGTGCGGCTCGCCGCGCTTCCATCCTGATCGAGGACGGCGATTCTGACATGATTCACGGTGAATGTCGCCGCGTAGCCGTATACGATCACCTGAATGAGGAGCGGAACCGCAAGACGGAATATGGCCCAACGGTCCCGCTTGAGTTCGATGAACTCCTTGACCAGCATCGAATGCACGCGATCGAACATGGCGCCGGCTCCGGAATCTAGTCCAAACGCTTTCGAAACGCCCGCACGCTGAGCCCAATGATCACGGCCGCGTAAAGTGCCAACGCAGCGAACGGCCCCGCGACGTCTGCAAGCTGACTGCCTTTCAGAAACACCGCGCGCAAGATGGTGACGTAATAGCGTGCATAGACGATCAGCGTGAGCGCCTGAATCGGAGCAGGCATTTGCTCGATCGCGAATGTATACCCTGAAAGCATCGTGGTCGGCAGCATCGTCAGGATCAGTGCCACCTGACTCGCGCCCACTTGGCTGCGTATGCGTACCGACATCAGATAACCGATGCCCAACACCACGAGCATGAATAGTGCCGTCGTGGCGAACAGCGTGAGCATGCTTCCCCGAAACGGCACCCCGAACCAGTACACCGCGGCAAGCAGGCAGAAAGCCGCATCCGCCAAGCCGATGGCGAAATAGGGAGCCAGCTTGCCGGTCATCACTTCAAGGGGCGTCACCGGCGTCGAGATCAACTGCTCCATCGTGCCTCGCTCCCATTCTCGGGCCACGGTCAGCGATGTCAATTGAGCCCCGATCAACGCGACGATCACGGCCACGACGCCGGGAATGATGAAGTAGCGGCTATCGAGTCCCTCGTTGTACCAAACGCGCGCCTCCAAATCGACGGTGCCGACTTTCGTGACCGCGAAACCGTGAGCCAACGCCCAGCGGGCACCGAATTCGGCCGTCGTTTGTGCCACGACGCCTTGGGCATATCCCATCGCGATGTTGGCCGTATTCGTGTCGCTCGCATCGAAAACCGTCTGCACGGAGGCCTGCCCGGTTCTCGTCAGCGTGCGCGAGAAATCGACCGGAATCGTCGCCGTACCGATACAGGCGCCCGCATCCATCGCGGCATGCATCTCACGTTCGCTTTGCACGAGCCGAACCGCGGAAAACCAGCCCGATGCGATGAACCGCTGCACGAGTTCGCGGCTGAGCTGACTGTGCTCGTCGTCGCGCACGCATAGCGGGACGTGCCGGATGTCGAGACTGACGCCATAGCCGAGCAGCGCCATCTGCATCACCGGCATCAGCAACGCGATCGCAAGACTGCGAGGATCGCGCCATATCTGCAGCGTTTCCTTGTAAGCCATGGCAACGAGCCGCCGGACGTTCATGCCGCCTCCCCCCGTTCGCGTTCCGCCCGCGCCACCAGTTGCACGAACACATCTTCGAGGCTAGGCGCGATGCGAACCGGCGCCGACGCCTCGACGTCGGCATGCTTGACGGCGTCGACCAACGAGGCTTCATCATGGCCGCTGGCCAGCAATACGTGCAGGCGGTCTCCGAAGATCGAGGCGTCGAGCACGCCGGGTGCGGCCTGCAACGCATCGATCGCCTCGCCGAGCGGCTCGCAAGAGATCTCGTAGAGCGTGCCGCCCAATTGCCGCTCGCGCAGCTCGCCTGGGCTGCCGATCGCGACGAGCCGGCCCGCATCGATGAGCGCGATACGATTGCAGTACTCGGCTTCATCCATGTAGTGCGTCGACACGAGCACGGTCACGCCCTGCCCCGCCAGCCGATGGATGAGGTCCCAGAAGCGCCGCCGCGCCTGTGGCTCGACGCCGGACGTCGGCTCGTCGAGAAACAGAACGGGCGGCCGATGCAAGATCGCGCAGCCCAGTGCGAGGCGTTGGCGCCACCCCCCTGCGAGCGTGCGCACGAGCGTGTCCTCTCGGCCTTCGATACCCGCCATTTCGATCGCGAAGCGCATGCGCTCGCCCAGCACGGCACGCGGGACGCGATAGATGCCCGCAAAAAAGCGCAGGTTTTCGCGGCACGTCAGGTCGCCATAAAGCGAGAATTTTTGCGACATATAGCCGATGTGCGCGCGCACCGCCTCGGGCTGCGTGCCGACATCGAAGCCTGCTACCGATGCGTGCCCCGCGCTCGGCTTCAGCAGGCCGCACAGCAACCGGATCGCAGTCGACTTGCCGGCGCCGTTAGGGCCGATGAATCCGACGACTTCCCCTTTGGCGATCGTCAGATCGAGCCGGTCGACTGCCGTGAACGTTCCAAACCGCTTCGTGAGCCGGCGTGCCAGCACGACGGCGTCGGCCGCCGCGTTTCCGCCATCGGGGACTGCAACCGGTCCGGCAGGCGTGGCGCCGCCCCGCTCCTCCATCATGTCGATTCTCCGATCAACGCGACGAAGACATCCTCGATACCGGGTTCGACGGCGACGACCGGCGCGTACGCGATGCCACGGGAGTCGAGCGCCGCGCCCAACTCGGCCCTGCGGCGCGCCGCATCGTCCACTCGAACGTGAACGCGGTCCCCCATCAGCAGCGCACCGAGCACGCCGGGCAGATGCGCTACGACGTCGTGGATCTCGCGTGGCGACGGGCCCGACACGGCGAGCAATGCGCCCTCGATGCCGGCTTTCAGCCGTTGCGGCGTATCGCAACGGCGAACCTGTCCGGCGTGAAGCAGCGCCAAGCGCGAGCATCGCTCGGCTTCGTCCATGTAGGCCGTCGATAGCACGATCGTCACACCTTGCTCGCGCAGCCGATAGAGAATCGTCCAGAATTCGCGCCGAGACACCGGGTCCACGCCGGTCGTCGGCTCGTCGAGCAGAAGCACCTTGGGCGTGTGAATCAGTGCGCAAACGAGCCCGAGCTTTTGCTTCATGCCGCCCGAAAGCTGGCCGGCGAGCCGCTTACCGAACGATTGGAGCCCGGCGGCTTCGAGCAGTTCGCCGCGCCGCCGGCGAAAGCGCTCCCGCGGCACCTCGAACAGTTCGCCGTAGAAGAAGACGTTTTCGTCGACGCTGAGGTCCTCGTATAGACCAAAGCGTTGCGGCATGTAGCTGAGCGCGAGCTTGGCCTGCTCGGGGTTCGCGCCCACGTCTACCCCTTCGAGCAAGATACGGCCCGAATCGGGATGCAACACGCCGGCCAGCATGCGCATGAGCGTCGTTTTACCGGCACCGTCGGGCCCGACCACGCCGAATATCTCGCCGCGCTCGATTGCAAGCGTCACCCCGCGCACCGCCTCGAGCGCCCCAAAGCTGCGCCCGACGTTCTCCATCTCGACGGCAACGGCCGCGGGCCGCCGCAGCGTGTTCATTGCCCGGCCCGTCGTGCGGCGATCGACGCGTCGGCCGGCATGCCCGGCAGCAACTCGTGGGTCGGATTGTCGATGTCGATACGGATGCGATAGACGAGTGTCACCCGCTCCGCGTGCGTCTCGACCGTTTTCGGGGTGAACTCGGCCTGCGGCGACACGAAGCTCACGCGACCCCGATAGACCTTCGCCGGATAGGCGTCGGTCCGCACGTCGGCGGTCTGGCCCAATCGAATGCGGCCGACATCCGGCCCGTTTACGTATGCGCGCAGCCAGACGTGATCGAGCTCGTCGAGTGTGACGATCGCCACACCGGGCCCCGCCAATTGCCCGAGCTCGGCTTCGCGCACGGCGATCACCCCGTCGAACGGCGCTTGCAGCACGGTGTACGAAAGCATCGTCTCGTCGAGCCGGAGCTTGGCGTGGGCCGCCTCCACATTCGAGCTCGCGAGCGCGACGGCGTCGCGAGCGGCCTTGACGAGTGCTTCGTCATGAGCCAGCGCAGCCGCGGATTGCTGGGCCGCGGTGAATGCGAGATCGCGGCTTTGTAGCGACACCGCGTTCTGTTTGGCGAGCACGTCGGCGCGCGAATAATCGAGCTTCTTTTGCGCTACGTCGAACCGGTCGCTCGTCACGCTGTGCTCGGCCGCCGCGAGCGTGCTGCGGCTCGCGTTCACCTGAGCGGATGCAACCGCCAGATTGGCGCGGTCGATCTCGATTTGCCGCTGATACAGCCGATCGTCCAGCCGGGCCAGGATGGCGCCGCGGGAAACACGGGCGCCTTCGTCGAACGGCAGGTAAACGATCGGCGCCTGCACCTGCGTGACGCTGAGCACGCTCTCGTGCGCCTCGATGTTGCCGGACACGACGATCTCGGAGGCGCCTCGGTGAGGGGCGAACCAAGCCGACCAATGCAATGCCGCATAGGCACACGCGGCGGCCGCGGATAAGCCGAACCCGAATGCCAGCTTCAGACGCCAGCTGCTCATAGCCATTGGTAGACAACCTGCCACGCGTTGATGAGAATTCCGGCTCGAACGCCGAAAAAACCGCTATTGCCGGCCGGCTCGGCCGAACGTGCTCGTCGCAGTGCAAGATTTTCGTGCGAGAGCACGCTCCTACCGGATTGCTCCCCGGTCTCCGGCGTCGACCTGACGGCCACGATTGGCTATCGGCCGCCGTTGCTCGATTCCGCTCGTACAACCTTCGCCGATGGCCGTGCCCCACGCATTGACGATGATCAATGAAAGCATCGCCCGCCCGCTTGCCGAGGACCGGCATGAGCGGCCTTCCAAGATCGTCTTCGAGCTTTTCGGCCGTCGAACGGGCTCCGGTTCACTTTCAACGCACTGACGTGCCCGTTCACCGCGCGGCCTATCGCCGAATTGACGTGCATCAACCGGACGACGAGCCTCGAAACCGATACTGAGCGAATCGGCGCAAGCCGAGGCAGCCCATCCATTCGATGAGAATCAGAACGCCCGATGAACCATGTGCTTCGACAACAAAACGGCATTCTTGGCCCGTGTCCTCGCTGTGGTGCTTAGCGCGGCCTGTATGGCGGGTGCGACGGCCGCCGAGTGCGAGCCGCGAGTGGCTATCCTCGTCTACCACCGCTTCGCCGCAACGGCCGATGACGCGATGACGGTGCGCATTTCGACCTTCGAAGCTCAGCTTCAATTTCTACGCGAGCACGGTTATCGGATCGTGCCGCTGCGCAATGTCGTGGATTGGGCGGCGAACGCCTCTCCCGACATGCTCGACAAAAGCGTCGCGTTGACGGTCGACGAGGGCCATCGCTCCGTCTACGAGGCGCTGCGCCCGATCGTGATACGAGAACGGCTGCCCGTCACGCTGTTCATCTATCCCTCCGCGACTACCTGATCGCGCGCCTCGTCGATCGGGCGCGATGACGTTCAGTGATGCTGCCGCCGCGGCGCAATTCGATCTGCACATTGGCAGCCTGCGCATGCCGCGCCGCGCGGTTATTCGATCTTGACCTGACGGTAGAGCCGCTCGACCTCGCTCTTGCTGCAAAGCGTCGTGCCGGTGCCGGCGAGCGACGCCGACGCCGCGGCCAAGCCATAGCGAAACGCCTCGGCCAGCGGCGCGTCGCGAACGAGGGCCCAGACTAGCGCGCCAACGAGCGCGTCGCCCGCGCCGATCGCGCTGCACACGGTCACCGGCAATGCCGGCGCCCGCAACATAGTGTCCTTGCTCACGAGCAGCGCGCCAAGGCTTCCCAGCGTCAATACCACGACCTGCGCCTGCCCTCTTCGTATGACTTCGAGCGCGGCTTCACGCCATTCGGCCTCGCTGGCTAGCGCTCGGCCGACGAGTTCGCAAAGTTCGTCCAGACTGGGCTTCACCAAGAAGATGCCGGCTTCGAGCGCGGCGCGCAGCGATGCGCCGGAGCTGTCCAAGATGGTGCGCACCCCCTGGGCGCGGGCCGCGTTCGCCAACCGGGCATAGGCATCGGCTGGAACGCCCGGTGGCAAGCTCCCGCTCAGCACGAGGTAGCGCGTTGCCGGGATGCGCGCGTCGATCTGTGCGATACAGCTTTGCCATTCGTGCTCCGCAAGCGCCGGCCCCGGCAGCACAAAGCGAAACTGGCGCCCCGTCGCCTTCTCGTAGACGCTGAAGCTCTCGCGCGTTTCGCCCGCGATATCGATGCAGACGCCACGAACGCCCTCCGCATCGACGAGATGCCGCAGTTCGTGCCCGAGCAGGCCCCCGGCCGGATAAAGGGCGAGGCAATCGCCGCCCAACCGGGTGATCACCCGCGCCACGTTTATTCCGCCGCCGCCCGGATGCCTCAGCGCGGCATCGCACCGCAGCTTGCGCGTATCGATGATGCGTTCCGCCGCCGTCGATACGTCGAGCGCGGGATTCAACGTGACGGTGAGGACGTCGGGCATCGTGAGATCGCCTGTACGAGATCAAGCCTCGATGAGCACCTTCAATGCGTGCGTGTCCGCGGCATGCCCAAACGTGTCGTAGGCTGCGGCGATCTCGGCCAGCTTGAAGCGGTGTGTAATGAGCTGCTTCGGATCGAGCTTGCCCGAGCGAACCGTCTTCAACAGCATCGGTGTGCTGACCGTATCGACGAGCCGCGTCGTGATCGCGACGTTGCGATCCCATAGCGTCTCGAGATGGAGGTCGGCCTTGACGCCGTGCACGCCGATATTCGCAATCGTGCCACCGGGCGCAACGAGTGCCTCGCACAGCTCGAATGTCGCAGGCACGCCGACCGCCTCGATCACACAGTCGGCGCCGACACCCTCGGTCAGCTTCATGACGGCTGCTATCGGATCGTCCGTGCCGGCCTGGATGCAATCGGTCGCGCCAAACCGCCGAGCAACCTCCAGGCGATTCGCGTCGCGGTCGATCATCATGATGCGGGCGGGCGAATAGAACTGAGCAGTCAGTAGCGAGGCCAGGCCAATCGGCCCCGCACCGACGATCGCAACCGTGCAGCCCGGTTCGACCTTGCCGTTGAGGACACCGCACTCGAACCCTGTCGGAAGGATGTCCGATAACATCACGAGCGCATCTTCGTCCGCTTCAGGCGCAATGTGATACAGGCTCGTGTCGGCATGCGCGATGCGCACGTACTCGGCCTGTGTCCCATCGATCCGGTTGCCCAGGATCCACCCGCCCGTCGCGCAGTGGGAATACATGCCGCGCCGGCAATACGCGCATTTTCCGCACGATGAAATGCACGAAATCAACACATGGTCGCCCGGCTCGAACGACGAGACGGCGGAGCCGGTCTCGTGAACGACGCCCACGCCTTCGTGGCCGAGAATGCGGCCCGGCACGCAGGTCGGCACGTCGCCTTTGAGAATGTGCAGATCGGTGCCGCAAATCGTCGTGCGCGTGACGCGCACGATCGCATCGGTCGGGTTCACGAGCGCCGGCAGCGGCCGATCCTCGAGCGCACATTTGCCGGGGCCGTGATAGACAAGTGCTTTCATGACGGCGAAACCTCCATCGCTTATACGACTATCGTTAAATCGACGACCTCTCGGACGCCGAAGCTCGCGCACGCGACGCCATGAATCGCGCGCTTTTCCTCTTGCGAACCGACTTCCCCGCGCAGCGTGACGACGCCGTCCTTGACGTCGACCTGGAGCCTTTTTGCGTCGTTGAGCGCGTGGCGCTCCAAAGCCGCCGCGATTTGCTCCGCGATCAAGACCGGATCGGCATCGCGTTTCACGGCGATCTGATTCATCACACCGATGACCCCGAGCGTACGGCTTGCCACCAACTCGGCGGTGTGGCGCTGAGCGCCCCAATCGACCTCTCCCGTCAGCGTGACGCATCCGCGGTCGACCCGCACGTGAATGGCATCGCTGGGCACGCCCTCGGCCCACTTCAATTCGTCTTCCACTTCTCGTTTCAATTGCGCATCCGATTTCATGTCGACTCTCCACCGGCCTCGACCGCACACGGTCATCGCGTCCATCTAGCTTCGCGCAACGACGCCGTTCGTCCTTGACGCCAATCAAATCGATGCGAGAGGGCGCCGCGAATTGATCTGCGTCAGCGACGGCGATCGAAGCGAAGACGATGATCGATGTCACGGCAATCTCCGCAACTGATCTGGATTCGACTCAGAGGCGTCCAATGAATGATCGTGCCGACCATGACACCGAGGCTGAAGCGCGTGAGCGCGTGCGCAGTCTGATCACGAGCCCGAGCTACCAGCAAGCCGACGAGGATCGGGCATTTTTGCTGCGGCCCGAGATGTGCGGCGTGCGCTTGCAGTTGGACTTCTGGAAAACCGAGGAAATCCTCCTACGGCATGGAATCGAGCATACGGTGGTGGTCTACGGCAGCACGCGGCTGATCGAGCCGACGGCGGCCGAGGAACGCCTGAGCACCGCGCAGCAGGCGCTGGCCGGCGCGCCCACGAGTCACGCTCATGCCCGAGCAGTCGACATAGCGAAGCGATTGCTCGATAAAAGCCGCTACTATCCGATCGCGCGCGAATTCGGTCGTATCGTCGCCGTCCAGTGCGCCACGCAGCGCGTTCCGAAGCTCGCCGTCGTGACGGGCGGCGGCCCCGGCATCATGGAAGCCGCCAATCGCGGCGCATTCGAATCGGGCGCGCCGAGCATCGGCTTGAACATCGCGTTGCCGCGCGAGCAACTGCCGAATCCGTACATCAGCCCTGACCTTTGCTTCAAGCTGCATTACTTCGCCATTCGCAAGATGCATCTGCTCGAGCGCGCCAAAGCCGCCGTCTTCTTTCCCGGAGGATACGGCACCTGCGACGAACTCTTCGAGGTGCTGACGCTCCTGCAAACGGGCAAGATCGCGCCGCTGCCCGTGGTGCTCGTCGGCGAGCCGTATTGGCGGCGAGCGATCGATGTGGATTTCATGGTCGACGAAGGCATGATCGCCGCGAGCGATGCGCATCTGCTGACGTTCGCCGAATCGGCCGTCGAAATCTGGAATGCGATCGCAAGCTGGTACGGCTCGCAAGAGTCGGTGTGCGCAGTGCCGGAGCGGCCGCTCGCCATCCCCGAGGGAGAACCATCATGAAGCTCACGTTTCTAGGGGCCGCGGAAACGGTCACCGGTTCGAAATATCTTCTCGAGGGCGCCGGCATTCGCGTGCTGATCGATTGCGGGTTGTTCGAGGGCACGAAGAACCTACGCTTGCGCAATTGGGCGCCGCTGCCGGTGCCCGTCGAAACGCTCGATGCCGTCATCCTCACGCACGCCCACATCGATCACTCCGGCTACCTACCCGTGCTCGCGCGAATGGGATATCGAGGACCTGTCTATGCGACCTCGAGCACCGTCGATCTGTGCGGCATCATGTTGCGCGACAGCGCCAAGCTTCAGGAAGAAGAAGCGGATTTCGCGAACCGCCACGCCTATTCGAAGCACCACCCCGCACTTCCGCTCTATACGGTCGACGATGCCGAACGCGTGCTCGAGCAGTTCGTGCCTTGTGAGTTCAACAGCCCCGTGACGCTCGCCAACGAAGCAAGCTTTCGGCTGCTTCCTGCAGGGCATATCCTGGGAGCGGCAAGCCTGCTCGTCTACATGAACGGCAAGCTGGCCGCGTTCTCCGGCGATCTCGGCCGCTATTCGGATCCGATCATGCGTGACCCGATGCCGATCATGCATGCCGACTACCTCGTCGTCGAGTCGACCTACGGCGATCGGCTGCATGCCCCGAGCGACCCGGCCGCCGAACTCGAGGCCATCTTCGCTCGCACGTTCAAGCACGGCGGCGTGGTCGTCATTCCATCCTTTGCAGTCGGCCGCACGCAGGCGATTCTCCACTACATCGCACTGCTCAAAGAGACAGGCCGCATGCCGAACGTTCCCGTGTTCCTCGACAGTCCGATGGCGATCGCCGTCACGGACCTTTACCGGCACCATCTACGCGATCACCGCCTCACCATCACGCAAGCCAATGCGATCAGTAAGGCGGCGACCATGGTGCGCACCGTCGATCAATCGAAAGAGGTATCGGGCAGGCACGGCCCGATGGTCGTCATCGCGGGAAGCGGAATGCTCACCGGCGGCCGGGTGCTGCATCACCTGAAGGCATTTGCCCCCGACGCCCGCAATACAATCGTCCTGGTTGGGTTTCAAGCGGCAGGAACGAGAGGTGCGGCACTCGAAGCGCATGCACCGACGCTCAAGATTCACGGCGAGTACGTTCCGGTACGCGCCAAAGTCGAATCGATTTCGTCGCTCTCCGCGCACGCCGACTATCGCGAAACGCTGACATGGCTTTCGTCGATGTCGACGCCGCCCGACCGGGTGTTCGTCACGCATGGAGAGCCTGCAGCCGCCGATGCGCTACGGCGTCGGATCGTGGAAGAACTGCATTGGCCGTGCGAGGTGCCGACGTACCTCGAATCGGTCGAGTTGGCGGATGCGCCGCATACCGCCCACAGCGTGCCGCTCGATGCCCCTATAGGCTGAAGAGGTTCTCCATCTTTTGCCTCACCCAGCTCATGCCCTCGCGCAGCCCTTCGAGCACCGCTTCGCCCTCGGTCCGAAACGTCTTGTGGTGCTTGAACCGACGCTCGAATTTCCCGTCCAGCGCATGGTGGACGACGTGAACCTCGGGCACGAATCCATCCGGCTCCCGAATCACTTTGACCGAAACCGACCAGTCGTGGTCGCTGACCTTGCCTGACACCGTCATGATGAATGCCTCGACTTCCGGATATTTTCCCTCGTTGGCAGTGGCGCCAGCCCTCGGAGCCGGCGCCTTGGCTACTCGATCTCCAGATCGTCGATGACGGCGTGAACGCCGGGCGCCGACCATGCCGCACCTCGTGCAAGCGATCGCTCCGCGTACGACCCGACCTTGCCCGAGAGGGTGACGGTGCCGTCTCTTACCTTGATCTGGATGTGCTTAGCCGCACGTTGCGCGTGGCGTTGCAGGGCCTTGCCAATGTGCTCCATTACGTCGCCGACTGCCTTTGGTCCCGACACTTCGATGAGGTTCGTCACCCCAGTGACGCTACGCATCTGCCCGATGGTGCGCGCCGCAAGGTAGCTGCGGCGCGGATTGTCGACCACGCCGCGCAACGTCACCCAGCCGTTTTCGACTTGGACTTTGACCGCGTCCTCTCCAAGGCCGACCATCCACCGCAGCATGGAGCGCACAGCGCTCGCCGTCTCCTCGTCCGTGTGCACGTCATCGTTCGGCAGACGAACGTGCATGTCCACGACGACCGCCTTCACGCCAGCCACGCGTTGAGCAGCCTTTTCGGCTGCGACCTTCTCGGCGTAGCTCGACGGGTGCCCGGACAAGGTCACCACGCGGTCGGTCACCTCGACGCCGATTTGCGCCGAGTTGATCAGAGGATCGAAATCGAGTTCTTCCGCCACCTCGTCCCTCAGTTGCTTGTCTGTCTTCATCTCACCCTCCTTTCATGCGTATCGTCGTCACCACACGGCGATCTGACTCAGGCAACCTGCATCTGATATCGAAAACCCATTCTGTGGATTCAATCTTGATCGACGGACATATGGGCCTGGCTGACGTACATCAAACACGCACGAAACAACGAGCGGGTCTCACGCCATTGGCGCGTCTCCAGTTGATTTGCATCAATCGAGAACGCGCCTGCGCTCCTAGACTTGAAATCACGTTGAGGCCCATTCAGACACCGCAATGCCTATCTCGGGAGCAATGGCAATGAGTTACAAAAGCATCCTCGTACACCTCGATACGAGCGAGTCCGTCCATAGCCGCCTCGAACTCTCGCTGTCGCTTGCCCAGCAATTCGACGCCTATCTCACCGGATTCTTCACCGTCTACCGACCCGAGCCGGGATCGTTCTACGTGATGGCCGGCAATGCCGAGTATCTCGTCGAGTTCGAGAAGCGCCGCCACGAGCGGCAAGGCGCCCTCGAGCGGTTATTCCGGGCCGAGCTGCTGCGATTGAAGGTCGCGGGCGAATGGCAATGGTCTACGGAATATGCCAATCGGTGCGTTCCTCGAGCAGCCCGCCTTGCCGACTTGACCATCGTCGGCCAATACGATGCCGACGATCCCGAGTCGTTCGTCGCCGAGCAGTTCGTCGAGAACCTCGTGCTGTCATCGGGACGCCCCGTTCTGATCGTGCCGTATGCCGGCCAATTTCACGGCGTCGGTTCGCACGTCACGATTGCATGGGATGGCAGCCGCGAAGCTACGCGCGCACTGCACGATGCACTGCCATTCCTCGCTCGAGCAAAACAGGTCACCGTACTCACGATCAACGCGATGAGCGGCGAACCGCCTTCGAGCCGCATTCCCGGCGCCGATATCGCTGGGGTCATCTCGCGTTACGGTGCCCATGTCGCCACGCAGGAAATCGAGGGTGTCGACGACGTGCCGATCGGCGAAACGATTCTCTCCCGAGCCGCCGACCTGAACGCGGACCTGCTCGTGATGGGGTGTTACGGCCACTCGCGCTGGCGCGAACTCGTGCTCGGCGGCGCGACGCGATCGATTCTCAAATCGATGACCGTTCCGGTGCTGATGTCGCACTGACATGAAGCCCCCTATCGACGCAGAACGAACGTTCGACGTAATTCATTGATGAGGCTTTCGATCATGTACAAGCGAATACTGGTGCCGATGGACGGCAGCGAGACAGCCAAGCGCGCATTCGACTATGCGCTCTCCCTGGCGCGAGAGAGTCGCGCCGAACTCATACCGCTCTATGTCATCGACATTCCCATGGTGGCCTATGAAGCGCCCGGCTTCGATCCCTCGATCATTCGCAATGCCCTGCTCGAAACCGGCGAGCAGTTGAAGAAGGAAGCGAGCGCCGCCATGCAGCGAGACGGCGTCAAGGGAACGCCAAAGGTCGTCGAGGTGGACAAACCGGGCGGCAACGTTCCGGAACGCATTCTCGAAGAAGCGCGCGCGAGCCGCTGCGATCTCGTGGTGATGGGCACACACGGACGGCGCGGGGTGCAGCGCCTCATGCTCGGCAGCGTGGCCGAGCGGTTCACGCGCATGTCGTGCTGCCCGGTCCTGCTCGTTCCAGGCAGCACCGATGGCGCCGCGGCGACGCAACAGTCGGCGAATCACCGAACCACACAGGTGCTCCTATGACATACCGAACCCTACTCGTCCATCTCGACGACAGCCGGCATAGCGAGGCGCGTACGGCCTTCGCGCTCGAGTTGGCATTGAAGCACGATGCTCACGTCATCGGTCTTTACGCGGTCTGCCAAGACCTCTTTCGGCCCCTCTTCAGGCGCGGCGATAGCCTCGGTTTGGCGAAGCTCGAAGCGCAGGGCACCGAACGCATGAAGCATGCCTGCGAGCGATTCACGGCGGCCGCTACGCGCGCCGGGTGTCCGTTCGAGTGGCGTGCGCCGGCAGGACCGGCTACCGATGCAGCCGTCCTACATGCGCGGCACGCGGATCTCGTGGTTCTGGGCCAGCGAGACCACGACGACGAAGCGTCCTTCGTTGCACGCGATTTTGCCGAGGACGTCGTGATGAATTCCGGCCGTCCGGTGATCATCCTGCCCTACGCGGGGCATACGCCATCGTTCGGCGAAAATGTCGTGATCGCTTGGGATGGTAGCCGCGAGGCGGCCCGCGCTCTTGCGGACGCATTGCCTATCGTGAAGCGTGCGCGCTTCGTCACGGTTGCCGTCGTCGAAAAGCATCCGGACCGCGACGAACCGGCCGGCTTCGACGCGGCGAGCTATTTGGAACGCCACGGCATCCATGCCGGGTTCGCGTCGATACCTCGCGTTTCTGGCGTCGGTACGGGCGCCACGCTGCTCAACCAAGTGGCCGACGTGCACGCGAGCCTGCTCGTGATGGGCGCCTACGGCCATGCGCGCGCCACGGAATACGCATTGGGAGGCGTCACGCGCGCGCTGCTCGGGACGATGACGGTGCCGGTCCTCATGTCTCATTGATTCGCGCCGCGCAAGGTCGAACCAGCGTCTTTCTCCTGGCCTTACGCCGCACGCCGCACGCCGCACGCAACGACTAAAGATGCGCCGATCGCGTCAGGGTCCATCGGACCGCTGCGGATCGGCGCACTTTCATTCTCAGCTCGACTCGATCTTTGTCGGACGATCCCTACACGCCGGCTGCACTTCCTACATTCGACTCGGGATACGCTGATTTCGCTCGCCCTGCGCATGGACCATAGTGAGGCTATCGAGCAGGCGCTTCCGGCGCCGCATCGCGGCTGGCGCAAGTCGACTGCCCCATCCCGCGCGCGCTCGATCTCGCAACCAACACGCTTGCGGGAAGCGCTAAGGCGCTCTCAACTTGCTTGAATGCGTCGACCGGAGGCTGCCATGTCTGCCGTATTCGATTCCCTCCCAAGCTTACCGAGCGCTGCCACCGCAGCTTCCAGTGCGGTCATACCCATCACGGACGCGACCCCGAAAAGCGCTTCGGCGCGGTGCTCCAATTGCGCCATGCGCGCGGTGTGCATGCCGGCGGATTTGACGATGTCGGAATTGACGCAACTCGATTCGCTCATTTACTCGACGCGCGCGGTAAAGCGCGGCGAGACGTTGTATCGCCGCAATGACGATTTCCGAAGCCTGTACGCCGTGCGCACGGGTTCGTTCAAGACCGTCATCACCGATAGGGACGGCGGCGAGCAAGTGACGGCTTTTCATCTGGTGGGCGAAACCCTCGGGCTCGACGGCGTCTGCAGCGGGCACTACCATTCGGATGCGATTGCTCTCGAGGACAGCAGCGCATGCATCATTCCATTTCGATTGCTTGAAGGGATGTGTCGCCAGGTTCCGGCGATGCAACACCATGTCCATCGGATGATGAGCACGGAAATCGTGCGCGAGTCGGCAATCATGATGCTGCTCGGCGCGAGGACTGCGGAGCAGAGGCTTGCGGCATTCCTGCTGAACCTTTCGACGCGCATGAAACTGCGCGGCTACTCGGCCTCGGAGTTCTATCTGCGCATGACGCGCGAAGAGATGGGCAGCTACCTCGGCATGAAGCTCGAGACCGTGAGCCGCATGTTCTCCAAGTTTCAAAGGGACGGCATCGTCGATACGCACGGCAAGCAAATCCGTATCGTAGACTTCAAGCGGCTCGAGCAGGTGTGATCGCTCCAAGGCTCGGCGATGCTCGTCGACGCACGTTGCGGGCGAAAGAACGGCCGCAACGTGCGCTCGCTCATGATTGCATCGTCAAAACGGCGGCACCCGCGACGCGGCCCTCGCGCACGTCCGATAACGCACGATTGGCCTCCCGCAGCGGGTAAGCCGTGGCCGCAATCTCGAGCGGCACCTCTTGGGCGAGTCGCATGAACGCGCGTCCGTCCTCACGCGTCAGGTTCGCCACCGACACGATACGCCGCTCGCCCCAAAGAAAATCATAGGGGAACGACGGCACATCGCTCATATGAATCCCCCCGCATACGACCGTGCCGCCCTTGGCCACCGCTTGCAATGCAATGGGGATCAGCGCGCCGACCGGCGCAAAAATCAGCGCGGCATCGAGCTCTTCGGGCGGGCGCTCGGCGCTGCTGCCGGCCCACGTAGCGCCGAGCCGCAGCGCGAGCTGCTGCGCCGCGGTGTCGCCGTCGCGCGTGAACGCATAGACCTTGCGTCCTTGATGCCGGGCCACCTGCGCGACGATGTGCGCCGCGGCGCCGAAGCCATAGATGCCGATGCGGCTCGCGTCCCCCGCCATTCGAAGCGTACGGTACCCGATGAGCCCGGCGCATAGCAGCGGCGCGGCCTCCACGTCCGAATAGCGCTGTGGCAGATGGAAACAATAGCGGTTATCGGCAACGACGTGCTCGGCGTAGCCGCCATCGATCGTGTAACCCGTAAAGCTCGGCGCGTCGCACAAATTCTCTCGTCCGCCGATGCAATACGAGCAACGTCCGCAGGTATGCCCCATCCAAGGCACGCCCACGCGATCGCCTACGC
Organism: Trinickia sp.; assembly: GCF_051953955.1. Lineage (GTDB taxonomy): Bacteria > Pseudomonadota > Gammaproteobacteria > Burkholderiales > Burkholderiaceae > Trinickia. The sequence goes on from NZ_JBQCIF010000025.1 coordinate 33,432, forward strand.
TGAAGCCTTCGACGCCGGCGCCGACTTTCGCTACCACACCGACGATCTCGTGTCCCGGAACGAGCGGCAGCTTCGGATGCGTCAGATCGCCGTCGATGACGTGCAAATCCGTGCGGCAGATGCCACATGCGCGTACGTCGATCAATAGCTGCCCGTCCCCGGGGATCGGCTCGGGCCACTCGCACTCATTCAAAACCGGTACTGCTCCGTCGAACACCATCGCGCGCATCGAGCCTCTCCGGGAATGACTTCGCGCCGCTCATTCGCAGAAGCGGAAATAGCCGCTGTGCAGAACAACCGGCGTCCTTCCCAGTTCCTGCAACAGCCTGCGGGCGGCATGCTCGATTTTATGCCGATGGCCGTTGAACGCGCGCAGCGCGTCTTCCTCACGCGGCGATCGGGCGCCGAAATGGTCCTCGAGCGCCTCGGCCGTGATGGAGCAATTGACGCGCTCGCCATCGACGAGCGCCGGAAAGGTCAGTGTGAGATTGGGGCCGCAATAGCGCGGCGGATCGTCGGGAAAGCGGATATCCATGTCGATCCCCTTTGCGTCGAAATGCCTGATATCAAGGATAGCCGCGCGAGCGGCGACCGTGCTTGACGTGAATCAACCGGCGCTCGACACCGTTTATCTACACTGGCTACGATGAGCCACTCGGGGAACATCGATGAACGCGCGGCAAACGAAACTTGCAATCGGAATCGCCTGTTCTTTGGCTGCGGCGCTGGCCAGGCCGACCTTCGCTGCGCCTGAGCCCAGCGAGTTGATCAATCGACAGCACTGCATGTTCTGTCATACCGTAGACAAACCGTTCCTCGCGCCGTCGTTTCATCAGATCGCCGATCGCTACCGCGAAAAGCCTCGCGCAGCTCGGATGCTCGAGCGAAAGCTGCGTTTGGGCGGCAGGGCACATTGGGGCGATACGCCGATGCCTCCGCCGTCGGAGCGCGGCGGCCCGTTGTCGCAGAAAGAGGCGCACGAGCTCGTTGCTTGGGTGCTGAGCCAGTAAGGGCAATGCGATAGCCATCCTTGGCCTACAGGAGAGGAGAGCGCAATGCGAATCACCCTACACCTTGATACGTTCGATACGGACCCGCGCGCCTATGCCATCCTTTGGCTCGATGACGGATTGCTCAAATGGTCGCGCGAGGCGCACGGTGGCCTCACGCTTCCCGAATGGGGACCCTTGCGAGCAGAGCCCAGCGGCACATTGATTTGCGAACCATCCGGCACGCGGCCCCTATTCCTCCTCGAGGGACTGCAACTCGGCACGCAAGGCGGCCCGTTCGAGGGTGAACTCGGACTTGTTCGCCAGTGCACGCCGGACAGCAGCAATCCGACATCGGGCCATTGGCACGTGCAGTGCCTAGACAACGAAAACGTCGCCCCAGAGTGCGGCCTGTTTGCGGACGATTGGAGCGCGAGGTGAAGGCTGAGCCTCGGCGCTCGTTGTCGGCCCCGCTCCTTCGATCGGTCACTGCGCGTCGGCTTGGCTTGATGCGCGTCATATCCGCCATCGCCTACGCGTGTACAGTCGGTTGCAAGCCGAGTCAGAAGGAACCCCGATGGACACTCGCAGGAAGCCGGGAGCTCGCTCGATGAGCGGGACGACAGCCGCACCCGGGCTGCCCGCGGAAAGCCCGTTTCGCGCGCTCGATCATGCCCGTTACGAGGCATTCATCCGGGAAGCGCGATGCCACCCGGCCTTGCGTACGGCGATCGTCCATCCCTGCTCGCCCGAAGCCATCCGCGCGGCCGTGGAAGCGCGCGACGAAAACCTGCTCGATCCGGTGCTGATCGGCCCCGAAGCGAAGATCCGCTCAGCGGCGGATGCGGCCGAGGTCGATCTATCGGGAATTCCAATCGAGGCCGTCCCGCACAGTCATGCGGCCGCCGCCCGCGCGGTCGAGTGGGGAGCGGCGGGGAAAGTTTCCGCGCTGATGAAGGGAAGCCTGCATACCGACGAATTGCTCGCCGCGGTCGTCGCAACCGGGTCCGGCTTACGGACCGAACGGCGCATCAGCCACGTCTATGCGATGGACGTTCCGGCCTACGACAAGCCGCTCGTCATTACCGACGCCGTGATCCACATCGCCCCCACCCTCGAGCAAAAGCGCGATATTTGCCAGAATGCAATCGACTTCCTGAGGCTCATGGGTGTCGACGTGCCTCGCGTCGCCGTCATTGCGGCCGTCGAAACGGTCAATCCAAAGATGCCGTCCACACTCGATGCCGCAGCGCTCACGGTCATGGCCTCGCGCGGGCAGATCACGGGAGGCCTCGTCGATGGACCGCTCGCATTCGACAACGCAATCAGCGTCGCGGCCGCAACGACCAAAGGCATCGTTTCGCCGGTCGCGGGCCGAGCCGACATCCTGCTCGTGCCGGACCTCGAATCCGGCAACATGCTCGTCAAGCAACTGATGCTGTTCGCGGGTGCGGATGGCGCCGGGCTCGTGCTCGGCGCACGCCTGCCGATCATCCTCACGAGCCGCGCCGATTCGCTGCGCGTACGCCTAGCGTCGGCCGCCCTCGCGAAGCTCGTTGCGGAGCGCACGCATCATCGGGGCGCCGACTCGTGAACGACGCGCTGCTGCTCACCTTCAATCCAGGATCGTCGACCATCAAATTCGGGCTGTTCCGGGTAGCCGACCGCACGCCGATCCGCATCGGCAGCGGCAGCATCGATTTCCACGACGTTCCATTGGCGCTGAACATATCGAATGGCGGAAAAGCTGCCCACTTCGCCCTGAGCGCACCGCTCACCGACGATCTGCACGGAGTCATCGATCAAACGCTCGATTGGTTCAAAGCCCATTTCTCCTTCGACGATTTCACGCTGGTTGGGCACCGAGTCGTGCATGGCGGCGATCGGTTCAAGGGTCCTGTTGCGATCGACGACCGAACGCTGGCAGCGATCGAGGAACTCGTTCCCCTCGCACCGCTGCATCAGCCACAAAGCGTACGGCTGATACGCGCAATCCGGACACTGCGGCCTCACCTGCGGCAGTCGGCGTCGTTCGATACGGCGTTTCATCAGACGCAAGCCGATCTCGTGCGACGTTTTGCCATCCCCCGCCGTTTCTTCGATGCGGGCATCAAACGATACGGCTTCCATGGGCTGTCGTACCAATTCATCGCCTCACGGCTTGCTGATCGCTTTCCGTCCCTCGCCAAGGGAAAAGTCGTCATCGCACACCTCGGCAGCGGAGCGAGCCTGTGCGCGCTCGACGCGGGCACGAGTCGAGACACGAGCATGGGTTTTTCGACGCTCGACGGCATTCCGATGGCGACGCGCTGCGGCGCGCTCGACGCTGGCGTCGTGCTGCATCTGCTCGCACGACAGGGGTATAGCCTCCCCGACGTCGAAGCACTGCTTTACCACGAGTCAGGCCTGCTCGGCATCTCGGGCATCAGCGCCGACAGCCGGGCATTGCTGGCGAGCGCATTGCCCGAGGCGCGCGAAGCGCTCGAGTTGTTCGCCTTTCGCATTGCCGGCGAGGTCGCGCGGCTTGCGGCATCGATCGGCGGGCTCGATGCCCTCGTGTTCACGGCCGGCATCGGTGAGCACCAGCCCGCGATTCGAAGCGCCGTCTGCAAGCGCTTGGCATGGCTCGGCATACAGCTCGACGTGCAGTCCAATGCATGTCACGCGTGCGTCATCAGTACTGCCTCGAGCCGTGCGGCAGTGCTCGTGATCGCAACGGACGAGGAGCAAATCATTGCGCAAGAGGCGGTGTCGGTCCTCCATGGCGAACCTTGATCGGTCCAATTTCGCCCGCCGGCTCCCCTCCGCGCAACGGCTCGATCCCAACCGTGCTACGATGGCTCACGCTTGATCGCTGACCGACGAAGCAGCATGCCCATTCAGTACCTCCGCGGTTTCACCCACCCCGAGCGCACCGACGAAGCCAACCGGCGTCTCGGCCGTTCGCTCGCGTTCGTCGCCGGTGCCGCCAATGCCGGCGGCTTTCTCGCGGTTGGCCAATATACGTCGCACATGTCGGGGATCGTATCGTCGCTCGCCGACAATCTCGCGCTCGGCAGCATCGATTTATTCGCCAGCGGCCTGGCTTCCCTCGCGTCGTTCATCTTCGGGGCCGCGGTGTCGACCGTTTGCATCAATTGGGGCCGGCGGCGCGCACTGCGCAGCCAGTACGGGCTGCCGCTCGTGCTAGAGGCCACGCTGCTGCTGTGCTTTGGGCTCCTCGGGTCGAACCTCGAAGCGCACCGCATCTTGTTCGTCCCGGCAACGGTTGCGCTGCTCTGCTTCGTGATGGGATTGCAGAACGCCATGATCACGAAGATTTCCAAGGCTGAAATCCGTACGACGCATATGACGGGCTTGGTGACCGATATCGGAATCGAGCTCGGGCGGCTCTTTTACTGGAACGGACCGCGCAACGGCATGATGCGGCACGCAGCGGGGTTCGTGCGCTGCGACCGGCAGCGCCTCGCGCTGCTCGCTTCGCTGCTCGGTTCGTTTCTATTGGGCGGAATCGCGGGCGCGATCGGATTCAAGCACATCGGCTTTTCGGCAACCGTGCCGCTGGCAGCGCTGCTCGTCGCACTCGCAGTGGTGCCATTGATCGACGATATGCTCGGAGAGCAAGCGTAGTAGAGGCCGGAGCGATCGATAGCACGCCAACGCTGCTTGACGCCGATTCGGAACGGCCCGCGTAGGCGCCGTCCCGCCGATCGGCGGCCTCAGCTCAGAACTTGTGGCGCAGGCCGATCCGAAGCCCGACTTGCTTGCCCGTAGCGGAAGGCGTGAACCCGCTGATCGCCGCCACCGCCGGCTGACCCAGCGAATCGTGTCCGGTCGCCCGTTGAGCAGCCGCCAGGACATACACGTCCGTTCGCTTCGAAAGCAAATAATCCAGCGCGAAATCGAGCTGCATGTATTTCGCTCCGCCGTCCCCGCTCACCGAATTGCGCTGCGTGTAGTCGAACGCGATGCCGGTCGTCAGCGTCGGCGCAATCATGGTCCGTACGCCGAGCTCGGCACTGGTGAACGCAGCGTTCCCTTTATAGCCGAACGGGTTCGGCCCCGAGGATGAACCCAGCCCATCGAATCGCGTGTTGGTCACAATGGCGTTCACCGTCGCCCGAGAGAACGCATACGATGCGCCGATGCCCATGATCTCGAGCGTATTCGCGGAAGCGTAGCCCGCGAACGCCGGCGAGGATTGCGGCGTGGTGGCCGAACCGAGCGAGCCGATGTTGTCGACCGTCGCAGGCCCCTTGTTGGGGGTATTGCCGTAGAACGACACGTTCGGATTGCGCGCGTTCAAATAGGCCGCGCCAAGCGAAAACGCCCCCGCGCTATAACTGATGCCGAGCGACCAGATCTGATTCTGCGCTTGACTGCCGGCCACGCCACCGAAGCTGTACATCGCGCCCGCCTTGATGCCGTGGAAGCTCGGTGTCGTGTATTTGACGGCGTTGTTGATGCGGCTCGTGTTGGCCAGGTTGTCGACGTCACCGACGTGCGACGACATGTAACCAGCCCAATACGGCGCCGAAAACTGCTGAATCGCATCGACCAACGGATCGTACTGTCTACCGGCGGTCACGGTGCCGGCCGTGGCCGACGACAACCCGACATAGGCCTGGCGCCCGAACTCGGCCCCGCCTTGCGCCAGCGTGCCATTGTTGATCATGAATCCGTTTTCGAGCACGAACAGGGCTTTCAGCCCGCCACCGAGATCCTCCGTTCCACGCAGCCCCCAGCGGCTGCCCGACATCCCCGTCGCATGGGCGTCCGTAAGCGCCGTCTGCGGCGCACCGCGCAAACCTGCACTCGAGCGGCCCGTTTGTGCATTGTTCACGTAGCTCAAACCGACATCGACGATGCCGTACAGTGTCACGCTGCTCTGGGCGTGGGCCGCAGCCGCGGCCATGGCGATGGCGCCGCCAAATACGAACTTCCTCATTGCAAAAGTCTCCTATGTTCGTGCTATCGATACATTTCAATTAATTAGTATTCCTAAGTAATAACCCGTGCATCCTCCCTCTTCCGGCCCAGCTCACTACCTCATTACGCCTTCCTCCATGCGCATCGGCATGCAAGCGCGAAGCAGCGGCGCATACCGCTGCGCCCGCCTCACGGCTATCTCGCGCCTATCGCGCGCCTATCGCGAGCGGTCTTCCCCCGAGCGTTGAAGAACGAAAGACGGCGCCGTGAGCCAGAAGGGACTCGCCACCGCGAACGACGCCGCCCGCGCGGGATCGTCAACCTTCTCGAAACGTCCGACGAGGCTTTCCTTCACGCCAAAGACAGCGTCTTCGCCGAGATACGGACAGTCGGGCGCGAATACGTGCGTGATCACCGTTTCGTATCCGGGCGCCTGGACGATGAAATGGATGTGAGCCGCACGGTTCGGATGCCGGCCGAGCGTGTTGAGCAGCTTGCCGACGGGCCCATCGTCCGGAATCGGATAATCGCGCGGCTTCACGGTCCGAAACCAAAACCGGCCTTGCGCATCGCTTTGGAACTTGCCCCGCAAGTTGCCGTCGGGTTGGATGGTCTTTTGCTGAACGTCGTAAAAGCCGTCGTCGTTCGTCTGCCAGACGTCGATAACGGCCCCTGCCACCGGGCGGCCCTCGATGTCCGCGACCGAGGCTTGCACGACGAGCGGCTCGCCCTTTCCGTCCAGGCAGATGTTCGCGCCCGACACCGACAACGGAACGCCATCGACGAAAAACGGGCCAAGAATCGTGTTCGCTGTCGCCGCGCCTGGGCGGCGATGATTGATCGCGTCCACGAGCATCGACACGCCGAGGACGTCGGAGAGCAGAATGAACTCCTGGCGCCAGTCGGTGCACATCTGCCCCGTGTCAGTGAGAAACCGGATGGCGGCAAGCCACTCTTCGTGCGTCGGCTCGATCTCCTTCACTGCCGCGTGCAAATGCTTGACCACCGTTTCGGCGATCCGGCGCGTTCGCGGATCGACGTCGGGCCCGATTCGGGCATTGACGATATCGGCCGACCGCTGCTCGTCGAATAGCGGAAACGCAGTCGTTTCGTGTTCGCTCATCGCTGCCTCCTCGTTTTTAGTTCGGATCGATCGACGGAACGACGCCGAGATGGGCGCGGGACAAGAGCTCACGCAGCTTCGTCCGTTCCAATGGCCGCGGATTCCAGTACGGGTTCGCCAGCGCCAATTCGACGCATCGGCCGATGCCATCCTCCGGCATGCCGAGTTCGTGCAGTCCGCGCGGCGCCCCGATCACGCGATTGAGTTCATAAAGCGCTGCCGGAACGTCGTCGACGCCTAGGGCGTCGCGCAGCCGCGCCATCACGTCCGGTATCGCCGGGGCGTTGTAGGCCAGCGCATGCGGAAGGATGACGGCATGCGTCTCGGCATGAGGCAGATCGAACGTGCCGCCCAGCGTGTGGCAGAGCTTGTGATGAAGCGACATGCCGACCGCGCCCAAGCAGATGCCGGCGAGCCAAGCACCGTACAACGCGCCCGCACGCGCGGCCCGCTCATGTGGATCATCGCAGAGCGCCGGCAGCGCCTTCACGAGTGCACGAATGCTCTCGAGCGCCAGCGCACCGATGATCGGGTTGGCGTCGCGCGCGTAGAGCGCCTCGACGGAATGCGCGATCGCGTTCATGCCGCTCACGCCGGTCAGGCGCACGGGCAAGTCCATCGAGAGGTCGACATCGTAGATCACCGTCTCGGGCAACACTTTTGCGCTGCGCTGCGTCGTCTTGACGCCGTTCTTCGTCTCGCCGAGGATCGGCGTCATTTCAGACCCGGCATACGTCGTCGGCAATGCGATCTGCGGGAGGTCGGTGCGGAGCGCAAGCGCCTTGCCCAGACCCGTGGCGGATCCGCCACCGATCGTCACGATGCCGTCGCCGCGCAGCTCGCGCAGCAGCGCCAGCGCTTCCTCGGTCACGTCAATGGGCGTATGCATCCGTGCACCCGCGTACGTCCCGGCATGCAAATCGCCGAGCTCGCTCGAGATTTGCCGCGCGGCGGTTTCATGCGTCGGCCCGCTGAGAACCAGCACGCGCGACATGCCGAGTCTCAGCGCTTCCTCGCGCACGCTCGAGCGCGTGCCCTCGCCGAACAGCACGCGCATCGGCAACCCTTCATAGACGAAGGGCAGGTTCGATATCATCGCACCCAAGCTCATCGATCATCCCCCTCTTGCGACGCCGGCAACCGGCTCATCTGCCGCATCGCGTCGTTGCTCGTAATCGGCGCCGCTTTTCGTCGCGAACATCACGCACGCGGCAGCGCCCGCCGCGGCCACGGCAATCGCACCGAGCATCGCGCCGGAGCCTCCGAATGCCTGTTGCAGCGCGCCGCCGATGAAGGGCCCCAGAATCGCTCCAAGCCGCCCCACGGCGAGCTCCATCCCGACGGCGGTTGCCCTCATTTGCGTTTCGTACGAAGCCGCCGTGAAATTATTGAGCACGAATTGCCCACCGATGATGCAAAAGCCGGCTGCGGCACTGAATGCGAAATTGGTCCAGTGCGTACGGAAAAAAACGAGCGCGAGCACGGACAGCGCACCGACGGCCCACCACGCGCAAAGCCACTCGCGCGGACGATTCGAGCGGTCCACCAGGTGCCCGCACACGAGTCCGCCTACGAACGACATCACCTGCATCAGCGCACCGAACGCAAAGCTGGCCGCGAACGTCTCGCCTCGCGCCTGCATGAGCGTCGGGATCCATCCCGAGAGTCCGAATATGCAAAACAAGCTCAAGAAGCTCGTGGCACAGATCGCGATCGACTGCCTGCGGTAAGGCGCCTCGAGCAGCGCGAAAACGGGCGTTCGCGCGATTGCCGAATGCCGTGCCACGCCGCGATCGCGGTACGCCGCCGCGCGATCGGGGCGCAGCTTCGACAGAATCGCTTTTACGTCTTCCTCGCGCCCGCGCAGCAACACGAACTTCGGCGATTCGGGCAAATAGCGATGAACGAAGGGAATCAGCAAGAACGATAGCGAACCGATCCAGTAAAGCCCTTGCCAGCCCGTGCGCGGCGTCACGAAAACGCCGACGATACCGGCGCAAGCGCCGCCCGCGGCCCATCCCAGCGCCACGCCCCAGAGCGCGAAGGTGTTCGCGATTCGCCGCGGCGCAAGTTCATTGATGTAGGTGGTCGACAGCGGCAGCAGCACCCCGAGGCCCAGGCCCGTCAAAATGCGCAACGAGCAAAAGGCCGCAAAAGAATGGCCACCCAGGGCAGTCAAAACGGAGAAAATCGTCGTGATCCACAACCCGCCGAGCAGCGTGATGCGCCGCCCGAACCGATCGGCGATCGCGCCGTGGACGGCCGCCCCGAACAGAAAGCCGACCAGGCCGCTCGAGACGAGCATCCCCGCCTGCTGCAACGATAGGCCCCAAGGCTCGCGTACGTAGTGAATCACGTAGGCCGGATTGAACGTGTCATATCCGTCGAACAGCGTCAGCAAGGCGAGCAGGATGCCGAGCTTGACGTGCATCGGACCGACCGGTGCCTCCGACAACTCGTCCTGCACGTCGATGAGTTCGTCATGCATGGTGTCTCACTCCAATTATGTTTTGTGATGACGATCGGACGTCGATCAGACGTCGCCTAGCTTGAACAGCCGTGCCGCATTGGTTCGGCCGATCTTGATTCGGTCGTTCTCGCTGATCGACGCGTCGTCGAACCATTGCGCCGCGTGGTCCACATTTTCGAAGGGCCAGTCCGCTGAGAAGAGAATCCGGTCGGAGCCGATTTCGAGCATCGCATCGATCAGCGTTTGCGTACGGAAGTTGCCCGACGTCGTCAGCCAGAAGTTCGAGCGGAAGTACTCGGCAATGGGCTTCTCAGCCGGATAGGCCGGTTTCGTCTTCACCCATGCGTTCCGATTGTCGACACGCCACATACTGTACGGCAGCCCCTCGCCCATGTGGCCCAAAATGATCTTCAGGCGCGGATGTTCGTCGAAAAGGCCGGAGCCCATCATCCGCAGCGCGTGAACCGCCGTCTCCTGACCAAATGCCCACGTCGGGCCGAGCAACCAACGATGTCCCTCGTAGATCGGCGCGTGTGCGGGCAGCGGGTTGCGCGGATGCAAGTAAAACGGCACGTCGAGTGCCTCGACCGTCGCCCAGAACGGGCGAAACTGAGGCAGATCGTAATAGAGCACGTCATCGCTGCCTTCCACCTGCGAGAAGCCATTGACGAGCGCACCGACGAAACCGAGTTCCTTGACACAGCGTTCGAGCTCGCGCGCCGCGAGCTCGGGCGATTGCATGGGCAGCGCGGCGAATCCTTTGAATCGATCGGGGCGCTTCGCGATCTGCTCGGCGAGGAAGTCGTTCGCGCGCCGCGACAGCGCATGTGCCGCTTTCGTCTCGGGAATGGCCTGCACAGTGGGCGCGTTCAGAGAAAGGATCATCAGCTCGATACCGTTGCGATCCATTTCCTCGATACGCCGATCCTGGATGTCGAGCAACCGGTGTTTCAACTCGATCCAATAGGAAGGCGGCACGAAACCGGCCGAATCTTGAACCGTCTCCTCGATGGCGAAATGCTCTTCGAGCGCGATCTTGCGCGTTGCTTTAAACATAGGAATGCTCCAATTCCGATTGCATCAATATTGGCCTTTGGGTTCGAGGCCCAGCGCCATCTGGCCGTACATCGTGCCCACCGTGTCCCAATTCATACTGATATGCCGGCCCACCGCATTGGCATCACGCCAGGCACGTTGGATCGGATTGGCCAAGTCGAGTCCCTGCCCGCCTGTCGACGCGTTCAGCGCTTCCGTGGCCCGGATGGCGAGCGAGACGGCGAACGCCTGCCCGAGTCGGCTTTTGATCCGTTCTTCGACGGATACTTTCTCGCCGGCATTCACCGTCCCCTCCCGATCGCGCAGGTCGGCAACGAGTCCCCGGCGCGCCGCGTCCACGCTTGCCGTCGCCTCCGCCACGCGCAATTGAATCGTCGCGAATTCGGCCATCCGATTTTGCCCGCCCGCGACGGCACCGCGCGTCACGCGCCGGGCCGTCCGTTCGAGATAATCTTCCAGCGCGCCTTGCGCGGCGCCTACCGCGACCGACGCCAAGCACGATGGAATCGCGCTCAGCATCGGAATGGAGAACCCCGGATGGTGAGGATAGAGCTTTGCGCCCGGTGTCTCACCGCTCGTCGTTTCCGAGAACAAGAGCGTCCGATGTGCCGGCACGAATACGTTGTCGAGAACGAGCGTTTTGCTGCCTGTGCCGGCCAAGCCGATGACGTGCCACGTATCCGCGATCGTGTAGTCCGCCTCCGGCACGAGCAGGAACGCCGGCGCCGGTTTCTCCCGATCGCCTTGCGCGGGTAATATGGCCGCGCATAGCGACCATTGCGCACATTCGCATCCGCTCGCGAAGCTCCAGCGGCCGCTGATCAGATAGCCGCCCTCGGTCGCCTCCGCTTGACACACAGGGGCATAGGAGCCACAGACGAGCGCGTCGGGGTTCGCCCCCCAAACGTCGTGCTGCGCTTGCGCCGGAAAGGAGCCCACGAGCCATTGATGCGCGGCGAGAAGCCCGGCTACCCACGCCGTCGACGCGCACGACTTCGCCAAGTCGGTGTTCAGATCGACGAGCGTTGAAAAGTCGCTCTCCAAGCCGCCGTATGCCTTCGGCTTCACGAGATCGAAGTAGCCTGCGCCGCGCAGCATATCGATGATGTCCATCGGAACCCGACGGTCGGCTTCGATTTGAGCGGCGCGAGCCTTGATGGGCGCCGCGAGCGCAGCGAAGCGTGTGCGCAGTTCTTCAATCGAGGGGGGAGCGGCGCTGCGCAGCGCGGCCGGTCCGGCTTCCCTTTCTACAACGATCATGAGTCACCTCCAATGGTCGGTATTGCGGAACGGCTTGCGCATCGCGGATATCGTCGAGGCATTGCCGGCCGCCGAATTGAAATCAGGGAACGGGCCCTAGCAATAGGCGGCGTTGCGGTAAAGGAGCGGCCGGGCGTCGTCGCCGAGCAGCACGTCCTCGGCGCTGCCGATGAAAATCGTGTGGGTGCCGAAGGGCACGGCGGCGTTCTTTCGACAAACGATATTGGCCTGCGCATTCGAGAGGTAGTGCATGCCCGTCTCGTGCGTCAGCCATTCCCCCACCGAAAAACGCGCTTCGGGCAACGACGCGCCGCTGAACGCCGTCGATACTTCGGCCTGATCGTGCGTCAGCACGTTCACGCAAAAGTGCCGAGCGGACATCAGGATGTCGTGCAAGAACGTGGACTGGTTGACGCAAATGATCATCGATGGCGGATCCATCGAAAGCGAGCTGACGGCGGTCATCGTCATCCCATGACGGCGATGCCCGTCGCAGGCCGTAACGATCGTGACCGTCGACGCCACGCGGCGCATCGCGGCACGAAACGACGCGCCGATGTGCGGATGAGGTACGGCTAGGGTATCCATATCGTCTCCGAGTGATCCGGGCTTCGAAGCACCGTGTTGCAAACAACTATAGTTTCATTTGCAACTGTTGGCAATGCAAATCATGCGGTCGAAACTCTTGCTTGATAGAATTAGCCAATCACGAAAGAGGTATACCCCTATGTACAAGTTCACCGACTCCTTCCCCTACCTGCTGAACCGCGTTGGCGTGCGGATGGGGGAACTGTTCTCGCGTCGGATCGCGTCGTACGGGATCACCCTGCCGATGTATCGCGTCATGGCGGCGTTAGCGGAGGTCCCGGATCAGCGGCTCAACGACTTGGCGGCCATGACGACGGTCGAGCTTTCCACGCTGTCGCGCCTCATCGGCACGATGGAGAAAATGAAGCTCGTCTCGCGCAGCAGGCTCGAGAACAACGCGCGGACGGTCGCCATCAACCTGACGGCTGCCGGCGAGAAGGCTTTGAAGGAGTTGATGCCGATCGCGCAGCATTTCGAGCAAGTGGCGGTCAGCAAGCTTTCGCCCGCGGCGCTGAAGACGCTGAAGAAGACGCTTTCGGAGATTTATGACCTGCTCGATGCGCTCGAGGAGGAAGTGACGGAGGCTGCCGAATGAGCGCGGTCCGCCGTCCCGGCCCACGACGCGTCGCCACTACGTTTATCGATTTCGCACTCTTATAGGAAACGGCGTGTTCTCATCAGAAGCCGTTGCCAGCACGGATAACGATCGCACGCTGTTGGCCGTCCTCTCGATGTCGGTATTCTTCGTCGGCGCGAGCGAGTTCATGCTCTCTGCGATGCTGAATCCGCTCAGTGTCGCATTCGGCACCGACTCGGTTCACATCGCCTGGCTGATCTCGAGCTATGCGTTTGCCTATGCCGTCGCGGCGCCGTTCCTCGGCTATCTGTCGGACCGGATCAATCGGAGCCGTCTCCTGCAGATCGCGCTGCTATCGTTTGCGATCGACGGCGTCGGCATCGCCTTCTCGCCGACGCTCGACATCGCGATCGCGCTCCGGATTTTCGGCGGCCTCGCGTCCGCCATCATCATTCCAGCCTCGTTCGCGCTGATTGCCGAGGTTGTGCCGCGCGCACGTCATGCGGCCGCGATGGGGACCGTCATGCTGGGTATGACACTCGGCATCGCGCTTGGTCCCGCGATGGCGGGCCTGCTGACCGCCTGGGTCGGCTGGCGAGCGCCGTTCCTGCTGACGTCGACCGGTTGCATCGTCGCGTTCCTGATCGGTACCGCGGCGATGCCGAAACGTCGCCCTGCCGCCGTGACCCACGAGACCCACGGCTTCAGATGGCTCCGCAACCCGGCCGTCACGCGCCCCCTACTCGCGAAAGGCTTATGGAATGGAACGGGCGTATCCGCTTTCCTGTTGTCGGGAGAAGTGCTACGCCAGCGTTATCAACTCGACGTCGCCCATGTCGGGCTCAGCGTGACCGCATTCGGCGTCGGGCTCGCAATCGGCAATCTGTCGGCTGGGAAGCTCCGGCGCCTAACGGGCAGCGAGGAACGTTCGCTGATCGTCGTGACGAGCCTTTTAATCGTTTCCGTCGCGGCATTCCATCTTCTGTCGCTACCTGTGTTCGGCGCGCTCGTCTGCCTCGCCGCGTGGGGCGCAGCCCTCGGGGCCGGAGCCCCCTCCGCGACGACCGTGCTGGCCGAACGTTCGGCTCATGACAAGGGTGTGGTTCTGGCCACCGCCGAGACGCTCAACAACGTCGTCATCCTCTCCGTCGTTCCGATCGCGTCGATGATCTTGGCGACCGGAACGATCGCCATGGCAACGGCGGTCTTTGCGCTGGGCCTGAGTATAGGCGCCGCGCTGACTCTCTACGACGCGCTCGAGACAATCCGCAGACGATAGATGCAGTCCCCCGCCCGATATCCCATTGCGCCGAGGGTAATCCCCAATTTCTGATGAGCCGCTCCACGCCCTAGCATGGGTCCGTCCTTTTTATAGAACGACGTTCTATCTAACAGAACGAATCATAAAGAGATCGCCATGCTTCCGCTCCCTCTTTCCGGCATTCGTGTCTTGGATTTGTCCAATGTCCTGTCGGGGCCGTTTTGCACCTATCAGCTCGCCCTGCTCGGAGCCGATGTACTCAAGATCGAAAACCCCGACGGCGGCGACCTTGCCCGACGTTTGGGAGCTGATCCGGAGGCGTCTGCACGCAACATGGGGGCCTCGTTCGTCGCGGTGAACGCGGGCAAGGAGTCGATGACGCTCAATCTCAAGCACGAAGCCGGCAAGGAAATCTTGCGCAGGCTCGTGACCGAGGCCGATGTACTGGTCGAGAACTTTCGCCCCGGCGTGATGGATCGCCTAGGACTCAGCGCGCAATCGCTGCTCGCCGTCAATCCGCGCCTCGTCTACTGCGCGATTTCCGGGTTCGGCAACGATGGGCCGCTCGCGCACAGGCCAGCCTACGATCAGATCATTCAGGGCATGTCAGGGGCGATGAGCGTGACGGGCGGTCCCGACACTGCACCGCTACGCGTCGGCTACCCCGTGGCCGATACCGTGGGCGGGATGAGCGCCGCGCTCGCAATTTGTGCGGCGGTCCTTGCGGCGCAGCGCACAGCGCAAGGACGAATCATCGACGTCTCGATGCTCGAGGCCACGATGTCGACGATGGGGTGGGTGGTGTCGAACTACCTGAACGCGGGGGTCGAGCCCACGCCCATGGGCAACGAAAACTTCACCGCGGCTCCATCAGGCACGTTCCGATGCGGCGAAGGCATGTTGAACATCGCAGCGAACGAAACGAAGCAGTTCTTGGCGCTGTGCGAAGTCATCGGCCGTCCTGAACTTGCACGAGACGAGCGTTTTCGCGAACGCGATAGACGCAAGCGGCATCGCGCCGAACTGAAGCATGAAATCGAAGCTGCACTTGCAGCCGACAGTGCCGCCCATTGGGAAGCGCGACTGATCGCCGCGGGGGTGCCCGCAGGACTCGTATTGAGCGTGCCCGAGGCAATTTGCCAACCGCAGATAGCCGGCCGCCAATTCATCCACGAATTCGAAGACGGCGATAGCGTGCAGCGCGTGACGCGTGCGGGCTTTCGCTTGATCGATGCGCAGGGGGGATCGTCTTCGGGCGGCCCAGCAATGCGCGCGCCTCGCTTGTCGGAGCATACGCAAGCGCATCTGGAGCAGCTCGGCTTCGATGCGCAGGCGATCGCTCGGCTAAGAGATGAAGGCGCGATTTGACGATCCGACGTCGCACATACAGATACTTGATTGGAGGAAGACATGAAATCTACGCTTGCGGCGGGAGCGATTTCGCCGGCCCATACCGAATCGGCTCGAGCGAGACCCTTGACGGAAGATCGCGATGCGACGGCACGCGCCATCGTGGCCCGTCTCGATCGACTGCCCGCCACGCGCCATATCTGGAGCATCGTGTTCTTGTTGTCGCTCGGCGGCTGCTTCGAATTCTATGATCTTTTCATGACCGGCTACATCGCACCCGGCCTGATCGCGAGCGGACTATTCGTCAAGACTTCCACGTCGATCTTCGCAATGAACAGCATTGCGGCGTTCGTTGCGGCAACGTTCACGGGCCTTTTCATTGGAACCTTGGGGCTCGGTTTCTTGGCCGATCGCTTCGGGCGACGGCGCATTTTCGTCGTGGCATTGCTCGCCTATACCGCTGCCAGCGTTCTGATGGCCTTCCAGCAAAGCCCGCTCGGCGTGAACGTATTCCGCTTGCTCGCCGGCATCGGGCTGGGCGTCGAAATGGTGACGATCAATACCTACGTCGCGGAATTGATGCCGAAGAACTTGAGAGGCCGCGCGTTCGCGATCACTCAAATCGTGCCCTACTGCGCCGTGCCGGTGGTCGCGCTGATGTCGTGGTGGCTCGTGCCGATGCACCCGCTCGGCGTCGACGGCTGGCGCTGGGTCGTGCTTGCCAGCGCGACAGGCGCAGCGTTGGTCTGGCTGATTCGTCTCGGCATCCCCGAAAGCCCGCGCTGGCTCGTAGCTCAAGGGCGACTCGATGAAGCAGAGCGAGTCACGGAAAAAATCGAGCACATCGTCGAACGCCAGCATGGCAGCGCATTGCCGGCACCGGCACCTCGCGAACACGCCGCGCCGACGATGGAGCGAAGCTTTCGCGACGTGTTGAAAGCGCCGTATCTGAAACGCACGGTCATGCTGTCGCTGTTCAACGCCGTCCAGGTCATCGGCTTCTACGGATTCAGCAACTGGATTCCTTCGCTGCTGACGAGCAAGGGCTTCGGGCTCGTCCATAGCCTGCAGTATTCCTTCCTGATGTCGATCGCATTGCCGTTCGGCCCGGCCGTGTTCTTCTACTTTGCCGACAAGGTCGAACGCAAATGGAGTCTCGTCGGCGCAGCGGGGGCGGCAGCGGCGTTCGGTCTGCTGTTCGCGAATCAGACCGGGGCGACTGGACTCATCGCATTCGGGCTGTTCATGAACCTTTCGCTCACGATCATGAGCTACTCGTTCCAAACGTATCAGTCGGAGCTCTATCCGACCGAAATCCGTGCCCGCGCCATCGGCTTCGTCTATTCATGGAGCCGGCTCAGCGCGATTTTCTCGGGGTTCGTCGTCGCTTTCTTTCTGCGCGATTTCGGCGCGACGGGCGTCTTCTACATGATCACCGGCTGCATGGTTTTCGTGATGCTCGTGATCGGCATCATGGGGCCGTCGACGAAAGGTCTCGCGCTCGAAGACATCAATCGCTGAATTCAATAGGGAATTCCACATGACTCATACCGGTGATTTCGGGGCGCTCGCCGCCGACTATTGGAGCACGTCGATCGTCGACATCCACCCCGGGTCCATCCGTGTGCGCGGCTATCCGATTCAAGAGTTGATCGGCGCGATCGGCTTCCCCCAGATGATCTGGCTGATGCTGCGCGGCGACTTGCCCTCGGCTGGCCAAGCACGCCTGTTGGAAGCGGCGCTCGTGGCGTCGGTCGATCACGGGCCGCACGCGCCTTCGATCGCGATTTCGCGCATGGCCGTCAGTTGCGGCTTGCCTTTGAATGGGGCGATGGCTTCGGCACTCAATACGCTCGACGATGTTCATGGCGGTGCGGGACAACAAGCAGTGGAACTCTTTCATGCGATCGAACGCGAGCAGGCGCAAGGGGGCACGTTCGAATCCGCCATCGAGCGTTCGATCGATGCGTCCATCGCCGAAAACGGCAAGTATCTGCCCGGCTTCGGACATCGCTTTCATCCCGTCGATCCGCGCGCGGGCCGGCTGCTGGCGATGGTCGACGATGCGGCTGCCGAGGACGTCGTGCCTGGACGGTACGCCGCAATCGCACGCGGCATCGAGACCGTGTTGAAAGCGCGCAAAGGCCGATCGATTCCGATGAACATCGACGGTGCAACGGCGGTCATCTATGCCGAGCTCGGCTTCGAGCCCGAACTCGCCCGCGGCGTGTTCTGCCTCTCACGCGCGGTCGGCATCCTATCGCACGCATGGGAACAGAAAGGACGCGCGGAGCGCAATAAAGGCCCGATGCCGCGCCAGATGCCCTACCGATACACAGGCAACACCGAACGTCATTACCCCGGAGACGATCAATGAGTTGGCATCCCGCACCTCGGCTCGTCGCAACGAGCATCCACACTGCCATGCCGGACGCATTGCGCAAGCACGGCGTGGTAACGGACTGGTCGCGCGCCAACAAGGGCTCAGAGGCGATCGACTGCTTCATCGAAGGACCTTGCTTCGATCCCGACGGCAATCTGTATGTCGTGGACATTCCGCATGGGCGGATTTTACGGGTTTCCCCGTCGCTCGAATGGCGAGTGATCGCGAACTATGACGGCGAACCCAATGGCCTCGCCTGGCACCCCGTGCATCGCCTCGTCATCGCCGACTACAAGAACGGCGTGATGAAGCTCGATCCGGCGCACGGCGAGGTGCAGCCGCTGCTCACACGACGCAACAGCGAGCGCTTCAAGGGCGTCAACGATCTCATCGTGGCGCACAACGGCGACATCTATTTCACCGATCAAGGGCAGACAGGGTTGCACGACCCGACGGGACGCGTGTTTCGCTTGACGACGGCAGGCCGCCTCGACTGCCTGATCGACAACGGACCGAGCCCGAACGGTCTCGTGCTCGATGCCAAGGAGAAGGTGCTATTCGTCGCCATGACGCGAGACAACTCGGTATGGCGTATGCCTCTGCTTCCCGACGGCAGCACGAGCAAAGTCGGGCGCTTCGCTCAGTTCTATGGAACGAGTGGCCCCGACGGTTTGACGATGGACGCTCAGGGCAACTTGTTCGTCGCGCATGCGTCGCTCGGCGCCGTCTTCGTGCTCAACGCTCACGGCGAAGGCATCGCGAAGATCCAATCGTGCGCGGGGCGCACGATCACCAACGTCACGTTCGGCGGCACGCACGGGCAAACGCTGTTCATCACCGATTCGAGTACCGGGTCGGTATTGCGGGCCGATTGGAGCGAGTCCGGTATCGCGCAGTAAAATAACGCTCCGTCAGGCATAACGCCGCGAGAGCGCGATGGGAGGCAGTGCGCGCCGCGGTCGGGTTCGCCTGAATTGCGCTGTGCCATTATTGACTCTCGCTATCCATGGCTGCCTCTTCGAATCGCCTGTCCTCCGATGCTATTGCGGCGCCAACGACATCGCCCGACGGCGTCGCCGCGCTCGATCGCGCCTTCGCCATCCTGTTTGCATTCCGCCCCGACGACAAAGGGCTTTCGCTCGCAGAGCTCGCTACACGCACGGGGCTCTACAAAAGCACCATCTTGCGACTGATTGCATCGTTGATCCATCACCGCATGCTGCTGCGCGCCGACGACGGCCGCTATTTCGTCGGCCCCGGCGCATTGCAGCTCGGTGCGATCTATCAACGCGGCCTTCAACTTAGCGACGTGATTTTGCCGTTGATGCGCGCGCTGCGCGACGGGAGCGGTGAAAGCGTCTCGTTCTATGTCAGGCAGCAGAACCTGCGCGTGTGCTTGCATCGAGTGGATTCGACGCATGCGATTCGCGACCATGTCCGCGAGGGTGACGTGCTGCCGATGGACAAAGGATCGGGCGGCCGCGTGCTGACGGCATTCGGCGGCGCACGCGGCCAACTCTATGAAACGATCCGGCGAGAAGGATATTACATCTCGATCGGCGAGCGCGACGAGGAAACGGCCGGGATTTCGACGCCCGTGTTTTCGGCCGAGCAGCCGCTAGCCGGTGCGCTGACGCTCGCGGGGCCGCGCTCGCGCGTCGACGACGCGTTGTTGAAGAGCATGCGCAGAACGATGGTCGAGACGTCGATTCGCGCGACAGAACTGCTCGGCGGCGATGCGGCGCCGTTGCGCGCCGCCCTCGCCGTGCTCGACGATGGGCGGGGCAGCAACAAACAGCCACGATAAATCGCGAAAGATCAGGGAGCGGATATGGGACAACTCTACGCATCGTAGAAAAAGAAAAAGCCCTGGAATCCAGAGCTTTTCTTTGAGACTGTCTGCGGTGTTTGGTGGAGGTAAGCGGGATCGAACCGCTGACCTCTTGCATGCCATGCAAGCGCTCTCCCAGCTGAGCTATACCCCCTTGCAGAACAGAAGTGAGATTCTATAGGCCCTTTTTGATCTTGTAAATACCCTCACCGCGTTTTTCTTCGCTTTTCTACGAAGACGCTATGAGGGCGATGCCCCGGAGCCATTGCCCTCTCATCACATCAAGCTGCAAGGCCGCCTTCGATCCGGCTCACTACGCGCTCGCGCCCGAACAAGACGAGCACCGCATCGATCGACGGCGTATGCGTCGTGCCGGCCACGAGCAAGCGCACCGGCATCGCAAGCTGCGGCATCTTCAGCTTGTGCGCGGCGAGCGTCGCCTTCAGTGCGGCAGCAACGCCCTCCTTCGTCCACTCGCAACCGCGCAGCGCAGCGGCAAGCTCAGCCAGCGCGGGCCGCACCGCATCGGTCACGTGCTGCGCGAGCGCCTCGGGCTCCGGTGCCGGCGTGCGGTAGAACATCGCCGCATTTTCGGCGATCTCCTTGATCGTCGTCGCGCGATCCTTCATCAGCGCAACGACCGATGCCGCATCCGGCCCCTGCGAGAGCGCGGCCTCGTCGATGCCGAGTTCGGCGAAGAAAGGCTTCGCCAATTCGGCCAGCCGCGCATTGTCGGCTTCCTTGATGTAATGGTTGTTGAGCCAGTTGAGCTTGCTGTGATCGTATTGCGCGGGCGACTTGCCCAGATGCTCGAGGTCGAACCACTCGACGAACTGCTCGCGCGAAAAGATCTCGGCGTCGCCATGCGACCAGCCCAGGCGAGCCAAATAGTTGAGCACCGCTTCGGGCAGGTAGCCGGCATCGCGATAGCCGACCACGCTCATCGCGCCGTGCCGCTTGCTCATCTTCTCGCCGGCTTCGTTGAGCACGGTCGGCAAATGCGCATAGACCGGGGTTTGGCCGCCGAGCGCACGCAGAATGTTGATTTGCCGCGGCGTGTTGTTGACGTGATCGTCCCCGCGGATGACGTGCGTGATCCGCATGTCGAGGTCGTCGACGACGACGCAGAAGTTGTACGTTGGCGTGCCGTCGGGCCGAGCGATGACCAAATCGTCGAGCTCGTCGTTCGAGATTTCCACGCGGCCCTTGACCGCATCGTCCCACGCCACGACGCCGTCCAGCGGATTCTTGAAGCGGATCACCGGTTCGACGCCGGCCGGCGGCGTCGGCAGCGTCTTGCCCGGCTCTGGGCGCCAAGTGCCGTCGTAGCGCGGTTTCTCGCCCGCCTCGCGCTGGCGCTCGCGCAACGCTTCGAGCTCTTCCATCGACATGTAGCAGCGGTACGCGAGCCCTTGATCGAGCATCTGCGCGACGACCTCGCGATAACGGTCCATGCGCTGCATCTGATAGAAGGGGCCTTCGTCGAAATCCAGGCCGAGCCAGGCCATTCCTTCGAGAATCGCATCGACCGATTCGGACGTCGAACGCTCCAGGTCCGTATCCTCGATCCGCAGGATGAACGCGCCTTGCATCTTGCGCGCGAATGCCCAGGGGTAGAGCGCGGAGCGGATATTGCCGAGGTGGATGAAACCGGTGGGACTCGGGGCGAAACGGGTACGGACGGTGGTCATAGGTAGCGTCGATAGTTCGACGGCACCTACGCAAGCGCGCTGCCGTCGAGCAAAGAGAAATAGACGGCAATTATACCCGGGGCGCACAGCACGGGACCGCGCCACACCGTACCGCACCACACCGCACCGCCTGCCCGGCTCGCACGAGTCGAGCAACCACTCAGCCGCGCCCAATCGCTTTGCCGTATGATGTGCGCGCTGCGCTTGCGCGCGGCTGCCGGCGGGCCCGCTAGGTCTTGCCGCGCGCATCGACGTGCGCGCCGAATGTGCGGCGCGCTGCAGGAGATTCTCGTTGAAACCGTCTTCCCCTCGCCTCACCCGCCGCGGCTTTTCCATTGCATGCGCATCGGCCCTGCTCGCCGCGTGCGCATCGCCCGCCACGCGCACGAACGAATCGAACACCGAACCCGCCCGGCCGCCCGTTGCCCCGCCGAAACCGCTGCGCATCGGGCTCGCCCTCGGCGGCGGCGCCGCGCGCGGGTTCGCGCATATCGGCGTGATCAAAGCGCTCGAGGCGCGCGGCCTGCCGATCGATCTCGTCTGCGGCACGAGCGCCGGCTCCGTCGTCGGGGCGCTCTACGCGTCGGGAATGAGCGGCCTGCAGATCAACAAGCTCGCGTTGACGATGGACGAAGCGTCGATCAGCGATTGGGCCATGCCGTTTCGCACGCGCGGTTTCCTGCAAGGCGTCGCGCTGCAGAACTACGTCGATACGACGTTGCACCATCGTCCGATCGAAAAAATGGCGAAGCCGTTGGGCGTCGTCGCAACCGATCTGCGCAGCGGCCAGCCGATCTTGTTTCAACGCGGCGATACCGGCATCGCGGTGCGCGCGTCCTGCAGCGTACCCTCGATCTTCGAGCCGGTCAGGATCGCCGGGCACGAGTATGTCGACGGCGGGCTCGTGAGCCCCGTGCCGGCCTCGTTCGCGCGCAGGATGGGCGCCGACTTCGTCATCGCGGTGGACATTTCGGCCGATCCGCAAACGGCGTTGACGCAAAGCTCGTTCGACGTACTGCTGCAGACGTTCACGATCATGGGCCAGACGATCAAGACCTACGAGCTCGAGAAATACGCCGACTTCGTCATTCGGCCCGCGCTGTCGGCCATGAGCGGCAGCGATTTCGCGCATCGCAACGAGGCGATCCTGGCCGGTGAAATGGCTGTCTCACAACTTTACGCGCAACTGGAACGCAAGCTCGCCGAACGGCGCGCGGGGGCGGCCGCCGCGGCGTGAGCGGCGATGCTGCGCACCAACACAAAAGCCCGCTTCACAGCGGGCTTTGTCGTTCCATCATCGAAACCGGTTGGATGCGTTGACCGGCGCCGGCCGATTCAATTACTGCCGGAACTACCGGCCTCCGAACCGACGCTCGGATCAGTGCCGCCGATCGTCGCGCTGATGCGCTTGCGCAGATCGTCGCCTTTGACGGGGAATGCCGTTTCGATCCGGCGTGCGCCCGTGAAGCGCTTCTCCCAATATCCGTCATCGAGATCGTCGACGCGAATCGTGCTGCCCGTGGACGGGGAATGCACGAACTTGTTGCCGCCGATGTAGATGCCGACGTGCGAGAACGTGCGACGCATCGTATTGAAGAAGACGAGATCGCCCGGCTTCAGATCGGCCATGCGGACCTTTTCTCCGACGCGGCTCATCTCCTCGGCACGGCGCGGCAGCGCCATACCGAGCGTGTCTTGGAATACGTAGCGCACGAACCCGCTGCAATCGAGCCCCGAATCGGGCGAGCTACCGCCCCAGCGATAGCGCACGCCGATCATGTTCAGCGCGCCGACGACGACGTCGCCGGCTTTGCCGGCCATGCCGGATAGGAACGCTTTCGCGCGGCCGCTCGTCGTCGTGTCAAACGATTGCGCGGTGCTGGACGTCGCTGCGAGCGGGGAGGATGCTGCATCCGACTCGATCTGAGCCGGGGCGGAAGATGCGATTTGTTGTGAATTGTTCGTTACGTCTGCAAACGCGCCGTTTGCTGCCGTCATCAACACGCCAATGAACATCCCGGCGACGACGCGCGTACAAGCCTGGGCAAAATATCGGTGCTGCATTGGTCGGTAGGTTTTGCTTAAGAATCAGTGAACTGCGAGTGAACTGAGAAAAGTTTGGACGATACTAGCCACGATGCAACCGAATGTCAAAACAAATTAAAAAAAACAATCGGGGTACCGTGACAATTGCCAGAATTTACCCTTGCAGGCTCGCCTGCAGGAGTTTTTGCGTATACGGATGGGCCGGAGCGGAGAATATTTTTTCGACGTCCCCCGTTTCGACGATTGCGCCGTTTTGCATGACCGCGACCCGGTGAGCCATCGCCCCGATCACGGCCAAGTCATGGCTGATGAAGACGAAGCCGAGGTTGTACTTGTGCTGCAGCGTCGTCAAAAGGGAGAGGACCTGCTGTTGAATGGATACGTCGAGCGCGCTCGTCGGCTCATCGAGCACCAAAAGGCGCGGCTCGAGCGCCAGCGCGCGCGCAATCGCGATCCGCTGCCGCTGCCCACCCGAAAATTCATGCGGGTAGCGCGCAAGCGCGGTGCGATCGATCCCCACTTCGCGAAGCACGGCGATGACTTTTTCGCGACGGGCCGACGGGCCGAGTTGCGGCCGGTGCAGCGCCAGCCCCTCGCCGACGATCCGTTCGATCGTCTGCCGCGGCGAAAGCGAACTGAAGGGATCTTGGAATACCACCTGCAGGTTCGAGCGGAGCGCCGCCTGCTCGCGCCCCCGATAACTCGAAAGCGGGCGGCCTTGGAACTCGATCGAGCCGGCCGCCGTTCGCTGCAGCCCCAGCAGCGCCATCGCGAGCGTCGACTTGCCCGAGCCCGATTCGCCGACGATTCCGAGCGTTTCCCCCTGCCGCACGTTCAACGTCGCATTCGATACGGCCTCGAAGCGCCCGGCCCGAAACCACCCGCGTAGGCCCGCGGCCTTCGTCGGGAACGACACCGAGACGGCCTGCGCGTCGAGCAGCACGGGCGCGATCGGCAGAACCGGGGCCACGCGCCGCTGCGGGCGGCTGGCGATGAGACGCTGCGTATACGGGTGCTGCGGCGCTGCGAAGATCCGTTCCACCGGGCCGCTCTCGACGAGCACGCCCTTTTCCATCACGGCGACGCGCTCGGCGAAACGCCGCACGAGATTCAGATCATGCGTGATCAGGAGCACAGCCATACCGCGCCGCTTGGCCTCCTCGCGCTGGATGTCGAGCAGCAGATCGACGATCTGCGCGCGGATCGTGACGTCGAGCGCCGTCGTCGGCTCGTCGGCAAGCAAGAGTCGCGGCCGACACGCGAGCGCCATCGCGATCATCGCCCGTTGGCGTTGGCCGCCCGAGAGCTGGTGCGGGTAGCTCAGCACTCGCTTTCCGGGCTCCGTCACGCCGGTCCGCGCGAGCAGTTCGACGGCGCGAACGCGTCCTTGCTGGGCCGAGACGCCCTCGTGCGCCGCGATCGTCTCCGCGATCTGCTCGCCGATCGTAAACAGCGGATTGAGCGCGGTCATCGGCTCCTGGAAAACCATCGCGATCTGCGAGCCGCGCAAGCCCTGCATGGCCCGCTCGCTCTTGGCGAGCAAATCCTCCCCTTGGAACCGGATGGCGCCGCTCAATTGGGCATCGCTCAGCAGCCGCAGGATCGCTAGCGCCGTGACCGTCTTGCCCGAGCCCGATTCGCCGACGAGCGCCACGCGCTCGCCCTGCCCGATCGCGAACGTCAAATCGTCGACGGCCACCGTGTTGCCGAATGCGACGCGCAGATGGGCTATGTCGAGCAGCGGTGCACCCGCGAGCAGCGGTGCACTCGCCAGCGGCGGTGCACTCGCCGGCCCGCCTGCTCCGTGCGCTCCGTGCGCTCCGATCGATCCGCTCATTGATTGCCCCCCGCCCGCATCGCATCGGCAATGCGCGTATCGAGCGCGTTGCGCAGCGCGTCGCCCATGAACGTCAACAACAACAGCGTGACGACGAGCACCCCGAACGTCGACAGCGAGATCCACCAGGCATCGAGATTGGCCTTGCCCTCCGACAGCAGCTCGCCGAGGCTCGGTGTGGGCGCCGGCACCCCCAAGCCGAGGAAGTCGAGGCTCGTGAGCGCGAGAATCGATCCGCTCATGCGAAACGGCAGGAACGTGATGACGGGCGTCATGCTGTTGGGCAGTACGTGGCGCCAAATGATCTGCCAATTCGACAGCCCAATGGCGCGCGCCGCCCGCACATAGTCCTGCGTGCGATTGCGCAGGCACTCGGCCCGCACGTAGTCGGCTAAGCCGATCCAGCCGAACAGCGACAGCAGCACCACGAGCAGCAAGAAGCTCGGCTCGAAGATCGACGCGAAGATGATCAGCAAGTAGAGCTCGGGCAGCGCGCTCCAGATTTCGATGAGGCGCTGCCCGACGATGTCGGTGCGGCCGCCGAAATACCCCTGCACGGCGCCGGCGGCGATGCCGAGCACGGTGCCGATCAGCGTCAGCACCAAGGCGAACTCCACCGACACGCGAAAGCCGTACAACAACCGCGCGAAGACGTCGCGTCCTTGCGCATCGGTGCCGAGCCAATTCTCATGCGATGGCGGCGCCGGATTCGGCGTGCGCGAGAAGTAGTTGAGCGTGTCGTAGTAATAGTGGTTCGGCGGATAGACCGCGAAGTTGCCCGGCAGCGAAAAGCGATGTCGCACATAAGGGTCGAGATAGTCGGCCGGCGTCGGGAAGTCGCCGCCGAACGTCGTCTCCGCGTAGTCTTTGACGACCGGGAAATAGTAATGGCCGTCGTAGCGGACGACGAGCGGCTTGTCGTTCGACCAGAGCGGTCCAGCCAGACTCACGGCGAATGCGGCGACGAACAGCAGCAAGCTCCAATAACCGAGGCGCTGCGCCTTGAAGCGCCGCCACACGCGCCGCATCGGCGAAGGCGACGCAAGCACGCTAGGCAACCCACTGCGCGCCACGGCATCGGCGCCCGTGCGAGGGTGAACTTGACTCAACGTCAGCGCTCCAGTCGTTCGAATTGAATGCGCGGATCGACCCAGACGTAGCAAAGATCCGAGATCAGCTTCGTGGCGAGCCCGATCAGCGTGAACAAATACAGCGTGCCGAGCACGACAGGATAGTCGCGGCGCACGACCGACTCATAGGACAGCAGCCCGAGCCCGTCGAGCGAAAACAGCGTTTCGATCAGCAGGCTGCCGGTGAAGAACGCCCCGATGAACGCAGCGGGAAAGCCGACCACGAGCGGCAGCATCGCATTGCGGAAGACGTGCTTCCAGAGCACGCGCTTCTCGTTCAAGCCTTTGGCGCGCGCGGTGAGCACATACTGCTTCTTGATCTCGTCGAGAAACGCGTTCTTCGTCAGCATCGTGACGACGGCGAAACTGCCGACGACCGATGCGATCACGGGCAGCGCGATATGCCAAAGGTAGTCCGCGATTTTGCCGAGCAGGCTCAACTGCGAGAAATCGTCGGACACCAATCCGCGCAGCGGGAAGATCTGCAGGAACGAGCCGCCGCCGAACAGCACGAGCAGCAGCACGCCGAGCACGAAGCCCGGAATCGCGTAGCCAACGAGCACGACGAGGCTCGTGGCGACGTCGAACGGCGAGCCATTGCGAACCGCCTTGGCAATGCCGAGCGGCACCGATATCAGATAGGTCAGGAAAAACGTCCACAACCCGATGCTGATCGATACGGGCAGCTTCGAAACGACGAGCGACCACACGCTCTGGTGACGAAAATAGCTCTGCCCCAAATCGAAGCGCGCGAAACGCGTGAGCATCAGCCAATAACGCGTGAGCGGCGGTTTGTCGAAGCCGTACAGCGCCTTCAGTTGCGCGAGTTGCTGCGCATCGACGCCCGAGTGCGCGCGCAGGCCGAACGGGCGCGGCTGCCCCTCTTGCGTGGCTCCCTTGCGCAACTCGTAGGCCGCTTGCTCGACGGGACCGCCGGGCACGAACTGAATGACGGCGAACGTCACCGTCAGCACACCGAGCAGCGTCGGGATCATCAACAGCAATCGCTTGAGAATGTAGCTCCACATTATCGGGCACTCCACCACGTCGATACGATCCAGCTTTCCGCCGAATAGTACAGCGGCAGCGTCGCCGGGTAGCGCAGCGTGCGCTTGAACGCGATGCGATGCGTCGTGCTGTACCACTGCGGCACGACGTAGTAGCCATGCATGAGCACGCGATCGAGCGCGCGCGAAGCGGCGACGAGCTGATCCTTCGTCTGCGCATGCACGAGCGCCTTCAAGACGGCATCGACGGCCGGCGACTTGAGACCCATCAGGTTGTCGGAGCCCTGCTCGTCAGCCGATTGGCTGCCGAAGCGCGACACCTGCTCCGTACCCGGCACCTGCACTTCCGGGTAGCGCAGCGAGGTCATGTCGAAGTCGAAAGCATCGAAGCGCTTCTGAATCAGCGCGAAATCCACGGTGCGAAAGCTCGCCTGGATGCCGAGCTTGGTCAAGTTATGAATATAGGCCGTCGCGACGGGCTGCATCGCCGCACCGGAATCGTCGAGAATTTCGAACCTGAAAGGCTCGCCTTTCGCGTTGCGTAGTGCGCCGTTGCGATAGTGCCAGCCGGCCTGCGCGAGCAGCGCTCGCGCCTCGAGCAGATTGGCGCGCAGCGAGCCCGGCGGATCGGTGCGCGGCTGCACCGTCATCGGGCCGAACACGGCCGGGTCGAGCTGCGCGCGTAGCGGATCGAGAATCGCGAGTTCGCCGGCGCTCGGCATGCCGCTCGCCTGCTGCGGGCTATCGGCGAAGTAGCTGTCGAGCCGCGTGTAGCCGCCGAAGAACAACTGCCGATTCAGCCACTCGAAGTCGAAGGCGAGATCGAGCGCCTTGCGCACGCGCACATCCTGGAACAGCGGCCGCCGCAAGTTCATCACGAAGCCTTGCATGCCCGCGCCGTTGTGCTGCCTGAACTCGCGCTTGATCAACTCGCCGTCGTCGAAGCGCTTGCCCACGTCGCGCCGCGCCCAATTGCGCGCGATGTATTCGACGAGCGCATCGTATTCGCCGGCTTTGAATGCCTCGAGCCGCGCAATGCTGTCGGCGTAGAGCTTGTAGGTGATGTGATCGAAGTTATTGGTGCCGACGCGCACGGGCAGCGCCGCGCCCCAATACGTGGGGTTGCGCCGATAGGTGATCGTGTGGCCTCCGTCGTAGTGATCGATGACGTACGGCCCGCTGCCGATCGGCTGCTGGAATGCGAGCTGATCGAAGGGCACCCGCTTGCCGTCGGGATCGATCCCCCACTTATGCGAGAAGATCGGGATCGAGCCGGCGATCAGCGGCAGTTCGCGGTTCGGTTGACGAAACTCGAAGCGGATCGTCGCCGGATCGACGACGACCGCGCGCGCGATGTCGCCGTAGAACACCGCGAACTGCGGGGCTGCCTTCGGGCTCTTCAGCGTATCGAACGAGTACTTGACGTCCTCCGGCGTGACCGCATCCCCGTTCGAAAACCGTGCCTTCGGATTGATGTGGAACGTGACCGACAAGCGATCGGGTGCGATGCGGATGTCGTCGGCAAGCAGGCCGTATGCCGATGCGGGTTCGTCGCTGCTGCCCGTCGTCAAGCTCTCGAACAGCATGCCGATGCCCGGGGCGGCATTGCCGCGCAGCGTGAACGGATTGAACTTGTCGAAGCTCGTGAGCCGGTCCGGATTGGCCAACACGAGCGTGCCGCCTTTCGGGGCATCGGGGTTCACGTAGCCGAAGTGCTTGAACCCCGGCGGATACTTGGGCTCGCCGAATTGGGCGATCGCATAGACCGCGTGAGCGGACGTGGCCGCCCCGAGCATCCAGAAGACCGAACAGCAGGCCGCGAGCACCCGCCATCTCACCTGCCATCCGCGAAGCAGGCGGGCGCGCAGCGGCGGGAATGAATGTAGGCCAATCGTTGTCGTCGCCTTCATCGGAAGATCGAAAGTGGCAATGTGAGAGAATTCTACCCAAACCGCACCCGCCACCGCCGTGCAGCGTCCCGCGCGCACGACGCTAGGCACTGAACACTGAACACCGAAAACACTAGGACTAGGAGAATCCATGGGCTTTCTCGCTGGAAAACGCATTTTGCTGACCGGTCTGCTCTCGAACCGCTCGATTGCCTACGGCATCGCGCAAGCCTGCAAGCGCGAGGGCGCCGAACTCGCCTTCACGTATGTCGGCGATCGCTTCAAAGACCGCATCACCGAATTCGCCGCTGAATTCGGCAGCGAACTCGTGTTTCCGTGCGACGTCGCCGACGATGCGCAAATCGAAGCGCTGTTCGCCTCGCTCGGGGCTCATTGGCCCACCCTCGACGGCCTCGTGCATTCGATCGGCTTTGCGCCGCGCGAGGCGATCGCCGGCGATTTCCTCGACGGCATGACGCGCGAAAACTTCCGCATCGCTCACGACATCTCGGCCTACAGCTTCCCTGCGCTCGCCAAGGCCGCCTTGCCGATGCTCTCGGAGAACGCCGCGCTGCTGACGCTTTCGTACCTCGGGGCCGAAAAGGTCGTGCCGAACTACAACACGATGGGCGTCGCCAAAGCGGCGCTCGAGGCATGCGTGCGCTACATGGCCGGCTCACTCGGCGCGAAGGGCGTGCGCGTGAACGGCATCTCGGCGGGCCCCATCAAGACGCTGGCGGCAAGCGGCATCAAGGGCTTCGGCAAGATCCTCGACTTCGTGGAGCACAACGCGCCGCTCAAGCGCAACGTGACGACCGAGCAAGTGGGCAACGTCGCCGCGTTCCTGCTGTCGGATCTCGCCAGCGGCGTGACGGCCGAGATCATGCACGTCGACAGCGGCTTCAGCACGGTCGTCGGCGGAATGGCGCTCGAAGCGTCCGAGTAATGTCCGCCTGACCGGCTACGCAGGTGCCCCGTCACGGAGCAAGTGCGGGTGCGGGTACGGGTGCGGTCCAGCCGGACGCAAAAAAACCGCCTGGGCATCGCCGAGGCGGTTTTTTTCTGCCTTCCATCGCGTCCCGCGAGAGCACGCGACGAATCGTCTTGTTTTTCTTCCCTGATTGCCTGTCGCTTTGAATTGCTTAGGACCGCTTACGAACCGAGGAGCGGTCAGTCGTGGTCGTGGCCCCAGCCACGGCCGCGGTCATGGCCCCAGCCGTGCCCCCGGCCATGATCGTGATCCCAATCGCCATGATGGCGCCATTCGTCGCGCCCCCACCAGCGGCGGCCGTCCCAGTAGCGATCGCCAT
This sequence comes from Trinickia sp., assembly GCF_051953955.1. Lineage (GTDB taxonomy): Bacteria > Pseudomonadota > Gammaproteobacteria > Burkholderiales > Burkholderiaceae > Trinickia. Next base: position 64,159 of record NZ_JBQCIF010000025.1, read on the forward strand.
GCCAGCCGATCACGACCGCCGGCGCCGCATAAACGGGCGCGGGCTGATAGATGACGGGAGGCGGAGGCGGCGCGTAGACGGGCGCGGGCGCCACGTAGACGGGTGCGGGAATGCCGATGTTGACGCCGATGTCCACGCGCGCCATCGCAGAAGTGGAGACGCCGACGGCGAGCGCGCCGACGGCCAACGGAACGATGCTTGCGAGTGATTTCATGGTTTCACCTTCGAATACGTAGCGTGGTTGGATCGAACTATAGCGCGGCGTGTCCGATAGCCGTATTTCAAACTTGTAACTATTGCTGCAGAACATCCTGAGCATATGCGGCGGCGCACGGTTCAATCGCGCGTCTCGGGCTCGGCCAGCGCGGTCGCATAGCGCGCGACGGCGCGCGCTATGCGCTCCGACGTGACCGGATCGCGCACGGCGCGCGCCAGCGTGACACCGCCCGCCAGCAGCGACAAAAGCGCGATCGCACGGTCGTCGTGATCGTTGCCCGGCAAATCGCCCAGGCCCGACGCCACCTCTTCGACGATCGACAACAGCGCCTGCTCGTACGCTTCGCGCGTTTCATCGTCGGCTCGCATCACTTCGGGCGACAGGGTCGCAAGCGCGCAGCTCTCGCCGAGATCGCAGGTGCGGCGCTGGCCCAGATAAAACGAAATGAACGGGCGGCGCCAGCGCGCCCCCTGCTCGCCCTTCAGCGCGGCAATGGCTTGCTTCAGTTGCTCCATGCCGGCCAGCACGACCGCCCGAAAGGCCTCGCCTTTCGACTTGAAGTGCCCATAGAACGCGCCGTTCGTCACGCCGGCTTCCTTCGTCAACGGGCCGATGCCGGAGCCCCCGTATCCCTCGCGCCGGAATAGCCGGGCTGCCGCGTCGAGAATCCGCTCGCGGGTCTCGTGTTTGTGTTCGATCGAGTAACGCATGGATATTTTATAGAGCACTCACTCTCTATTGCATAGAGAGCAAGTAGTATGTATTCTATAGAGAGCGATCGCTATTTATAACATGTCCCAGTCAACCGACCTGGAGGTATTGCTATGCCGATTACATTGACCCTTCCCGAAGGCGTTTTCGATTCCCACGCCGAGACGAAGGTTTTCGCGGAGCTCACCCGTGCCCTGCTCGACATCGAGGGGCTACAGGGTAACGCGTTCATGGTCCCGAACGTCGTAGGTACAGTGAACGTGTTGCCGGCAAACCGAATTTTCGCCGCGGGCGAGCCAGCCGCGGCGGCGTTCGTCGAATTGAAGCTGCCGTCCGTGGCGCTGGCGTCCCCAGAGGCAAAACGGCGCTTCATCGAGCAGGCCACGGAGATCGTCTCGCACGAATCCGGCGGCAAGCTCGCGCGAGAGCGCATCTGGGTGAACGTCGTCTACGCCGAGGACGGCGCATGGGGGATCGGCGGACGCGGCTATGACAACGCCGCACTCGGCGACGCGATTCGCGCCGCCGCTCGGTGACGACGCGCATCGTCGCACGGAGTCGTAGCACACCCTCGCCCGCGCACTCATACGAGTGACGGGCGCTCACCCGAGGCCCCGCGCGCTCAGCCAGCGGGGCCTCGTCATCGCATCGATGCTCGTCCCTCCTCCACGCCGCCCTCGTTCCGACCGTCTCGATCAAAAGAATCGGAATAAACACCTCAATATGACCGATTCAATCATAAAGAAGGGTAAACACTGAGCGAAATGATCGAACACGGGCATATAATGCCCACATCGATCAATCTAACGGATGAACGGATCGATCAGTCGGCGGAACAATGATCGAATCGCGCAGAATCGGGTCGTCACAATCCGCATGCGACACGCCGCCCGTTCAGGCTGGACGCGGCAAGGGTTGCGGCTGACGGTCCGGCCGCGAGCCGACTACCCAGGAGTATCGAGCATGACCATCACCTTCAAAGGCATCGTGCCGGCGCTGATTACGCCGATGACGCGCGACGAGGACATCGACGAGCGGGGACTGCGCACGCTCGTCGACAAGCTGATCGATGCGGGGGTGCACGGTGTGTTCGTGCTCGGCACCAACGGCGAGTTCATTGCGATGACGGAGGACGAGAAGCTGCGCGTCGCGCGCATCGCGGTAGACCAGGCCCGCGGCCGCGTGCCCGTGATCGCAGGCACTGGCGCGTACGCGACGCGTGACGTCATTGCCTTGAACGCGAAGATGCGCGACGTGGGCGTCGATGCGGTGTCGGTCATCACGCCGTACTTCAACGGCGCGACGCAGCAGGAGCTATTCGCGCATTACGATCGTATCGCGGCGGCCACCCCGCTGCCGGTCATGCTGTACACCATCCCGGCAAAAGCCGGCGTCACGCTGACCGTCGACACGGTGCGCCGCCTCGCGGAAATTCCGAATATCCGCGGGATCAAGGACAGCGGCGGCGATTTCGATCGTCTGCTGCAACTCATCAAGCTGCGCCGCGACGACTTCGCGGTGTTCACGGGCACCGATTCGATGATTCTGTGGACCCTGATTGCCGGCGGCGACGGTGCGGTGGCGGCAACGACGAACGCGGTGCCGTCGGTCGTCATGTCCATCTGGGAGCGCTTCCAAGCCGGCGACATCGCTGCGGCGCGCGAAGCACAGGAAGCGCTGCGACCGCTGCGCGACGCCTTCGGGATGGGCACGCTCCCGGTCGTGCTGAAGACGGCAGCCGAGATGCTCGGCATGCCGGCCGGACCCGCGCGATCACCGGCGCAGCCGCTCGATGCAGCGGCGCGCGAGCGGCTTGCGCAAGCGCTTGCGCGCTACCCGCGCGTAGCCTGAGCGCGTGGCGCGCACCGCTCGCCGCTCGCCGCACGCACGCGCTCCCGCGAACGCCTTCCGCCTTTTTCGTCTTTATCGACCGATCGAAACCATGAGCACCGTCTACCACTTCCAAACCGTCAAGCATATCGTGCACGGGCCGGGCAGCCTCGATCAGCTCCCGGAGCGGCTCGCTGCGCTCGATCGTCCCGTGCGCCGCATCGCGCTCATCACGCAGCCGGTGATGGAAGCGAACGGCGTGATCGCGCGCGTCATCGAGGCGCTGCGCCAGCGCGACGTCGAAACGATGATCGTCCGTGACGTCCAACCCGAGCCGACGATCGAAAACGTCGAAACCGTGTTCGCCCGGCAGATCGAACCGTTCGCGCCGGATGCGGTGCTCTCGATCGGCGGCGGCAGCGTGCTCGACGCCGCGAAGCTGTTCGCCGTGCGGCTCACGAACCGCCAGAGCGTGCGCGAATGGCTCGGCATCGACCTGATCGCCGCGCCGGGCGTGCCGTTGATCCTCGTGCCGACGACCGCGGGCACCGGATCGGAGGTGACGCCGAACGCCATCGTCACGCTGCCGGACGAGGCGCTCAAAGTCGGCATCGTCAGCCGTCATCTCCTGCCGCAACTCGTTATCCTGGACGCAACGCTGACGCTCGACCTGCCGAAGCCAATCACGGCTGCAACGGGCATGGACGCCTTCATCCATGCGCTCGAATCATATATTTCGACGAAAGCGAACCCGATCAGCGACATGTTCGCCATGGAATCGATGCGGCTCATCGGCGCCAATCTCGTCGAGGCGTACGACAATGGCCATTCGCTCGCGGCGCGAGAAGCCATGCTGCTCGGCTCGATGTATGGCGGCCTTGCGCTGACCGCGGCCGGCACGGCCGCCGTCCATGCGCTCGCGTATCCGCTCGGCGGGATGTTCAACGTCACGCACGGCGTCGCCAATTCGATGCTTCTGCCGCATGTGATGGCGTTCAATCTCGACGCAATCGTCGGACGACTTGCGAACGTCGCCCACGCCCTCGGCATCGCCCAGCATGACGACGCCGACCGAGTAGCCGCCGAGGCATTCCTCGAACGGCTGCGCCAATGGACCGACGCGCTCGCCATTCCGCAGGATCTGCGGCAGTTCGGCGTAACGGAGTCCGATCTCGACGCGCTGTCGGCCGCCGCGCTCAAGGTCAAGCGCCTGCTCGGCAACAACCCGAAGGTGCTGACACACGACGACATCAAATCGATCTACGCGCGCCTGCTGCCATGACTGCCCGTTCGAACGCGCCCCTTTCGCTGCTGATGATCGGCGATGACCTGTCAGGCACCGCCGATTGCGCGGTGACCTGCACGGCCATCGGCCTTGCGAGCGTGGTCGGGCTCGGCGCGCAAGCGGCCGGCGCGTGCGGCGAAGCGGCCGTGCTCGCGATCGATACGGACACGCGCCGCGCTGCCCCAGCCGAGGCAGCACGCGCGACGGCCGACGTCTGGCACCTGCATGGCGCCGGCCGAAAGCTCTACAAGAAGATCGATTCGACGCTGCGCGGAAACGTCGCCGCCGAGGTCACGGCGCTCGCCGGCGCGGGCATGGCCATCGTAGCGCCTGCGTTTCCCGCGGCCGGACGCACGACGGTCGGCGCACGCCAATACGTGCTCGGCGTGCCGGTCGAGGCGTCGGAAGTGTGGAGCAACGAGGCGCTGAGCGGCACGGCCGACCTCTCGGCCATGCTCGGCGCGGCCGGCCTGCGCGTCGCCCATGCGGACCTCATCGCGGTGCGCGGCGGCATCGACGCACTGAGCGCACGGTTGCGCACCTGGTCGACGCAGGGCGTGGACGCCGTCGTCTGCGATAGCGAAACCGATGACGATCTGCGCGCGGTCGCCCTGGCGTCGGCACGGCTCGACGATATCTACTGGGTCGGGTCCGCCGGACTCGCGGCGCCGCTCGTCGCGGTCCTCGCGCGGCAGAGCGCCGACGCATATGAGGCAGCTCGACGTCCCTCGAACGCCGAGCCGACGACCGCCCATACGTCAGCCGTCACGCCCCCGTGCCGGGATGCCGCCGCGTTGCCTGCCTCCGCGCCGCCCTCTCCGTTGCTTGCAGACACGCCCGCCGCACATCCTCGCGGCGTGCTCATCGTCGTGGGCAGCATGTCGAGCGTCTCGCACGGCCAGATCGAAGACTTGCAGCGCAACGCGGGCGACGCGCTCGAACGCGTGGACATCGAGGCCGCAACACTGCTCGATCCCGTCAGCGAAGACGCGCCGACATTGACGCCTCGCATCCGCGACGCACTGCTGTGCGGCCGCCACGTCGTCGTCGCACTGAGCCAAGCGCGGCGCGCGCCGCTTACGGACGGAGCATTGCTCGCACGCCGCCTGGCCGATCATCTCGCCCCTTGCGTACGCCACGCACGCGGCCTCGTCGCAACGGGCGGCGAAACCGCTCGCGCCCTGCTCTGCGCGCTCGGCGTGACGTCGCTGCACGTCATCGACGAAATCGAAACGGGCATGCCGCGGATGACCGCGTTCGAAGGCGGCCGCATGTTGCCCGTCGTCACGAAGGCCGGCGGCTTCGGCGGGCCCGACTCTCTGACTCGCGCGTGGCGGGCGCTCGCCGCGACAACCTCGGCGGCCGCCGCCGCACCGCATACCCCCTTCGGAGAAACAAGCATGACTTATCGTCCCGTAATCGGCATCACGATGGGCGATGCCGCCGGCGTGGGACCGGAAATCATCATGAAGAGCCTCGCGCATCGCTCCGTGTACGAGACATGCCGCCCGCTCGTGATCGGCGATGCGAAGCGTCTCGCCGACGCGGGCCGCCGCGCGGGCGTGGCGCTGGCGATTCGGCGCATCGCCACGCCGGCGGAAGCACAGTTTCGCTACGGCGAAGTCGACTGCATCGATCTCGGCCTCATTCCGGAGGACCTGCCTTACGGCAAGCTCTCGGCGGTGGCTGGCGACGCTGCCTATCAGTACATCGCGCGCACCGTCGCGCTGACGTCCAACGGCGATCTGGATGCCATCTGCACCGCGCCGCTGAACAAAGAGGCGTTGCACGCCGGTGGCCATCTCTTCCCCGGCCATACGGAAATGCTCGCGCATCTGACGGGCATCCCCGAGGTGTCGATGATGCTCGTTGCGCCGAAGCTGCGCGTGATCCACGTGACGACGCATATCGGCCTTCTCGACGCGATCCGCAAGATCGAGCCCGGCCTCGTGCAAAGAACGATCGAACGCGCACAGGAAACGCTCGTGCGCGCAGGCATCGCTAGGCCCCGCATCGGGGTGTGCGGGATCAATCCCCACGCGGGCGAAAACGGGCTGTTCGGCTATGGCGAGGAAGAGGAAAAGATCATTCCCGCCGTCGAGGCGCTGCGCGAGCGGGGCCTCGACGTCGAAGGCCCGCTGCCCGCGGACACGCTGTTTTTCCGCGCGGGCCGCGGCGATTTCGACGTCGTCGTCGCGATGTATCACGATCAAGGCCACGGCCCCGTCAAGGTGATGGGCCTCGAGGCAGGCGTGAACGTCACGGTCGGGCTGCCGGTGATCCGCACGTCCGTCGATCACGGCACGGCGTTCGACATCGCGGGCAAAGGAATCGCAGACGAAGGCAGCATGCTCGAAGCGTTGAAACAGGCACGAGACCTGGCGACGCGACACGCGGTTCAAGCCGCTTGACGGCTCGGCGGCCCGATGGCCGCCCGGCTTCAGCAGCGTACCGCCGAGGCGCGACGGTAGCGCCCGAATCTTCCAATATTCGGAGACATCAATGCAATCGTTCAATGACTGGGATACCGCGATCATCGTCGCGATCGTGATGGTCTATATCGTCGTCACCGCATGGGCCAGCATCCGGCTGCGCGGCCGAACCACCGAGCAGTTCATGGTGGCCGGGCGCGCCACGCCGGCGATCGTAGTGGCCATCCTCTTGATGTCGGAGTTCATCGGCGCGAAGTCGACGATCGGCACCTCGCAGGAAGCGTTCAAGGTCGGCATCTCGGCCGCTTGGTCGGTGTTTGCCGCCTCCATCGGCTTTCTGCTGTTCGGCCTTTTCATGGCGAAGCGGCTCTACAAGTCCGGCGAATTCACGATCTCCGGGTTCATCGCGCAAAAGTACGGCGATACGGCGAAGCGAGTCGTATCGGCCGTGATGATCTACGCGCTGTTGATCGTGAACGTCGGCAACTACATCAGCGGCGCCGCGGCGATCTCGACCGTGCTGAAAGTGAATCTGCCGACCGCCGCGCTGATCACAGCGGTCGTCAGCACGATTTATTTCGCTTATGGAGGCCTGAAGAGCGTCGCCTACGTGACGATCTTCCACAGCGTCGTCAAGCTCGTCGGCATCGCGGTGCTCGTGTGGGTTGCGCTGTCCATGACAGGCGGCATCGCACCGATGGTGCAGACGATGCCCGTCCATTACTTCACTTGGAACGGCTCGCTGAGCGGCGGCACGATCGGCGCATGGATCATCGGCACGGCCGGCGCGATTTTTTCGACTCAGTTCATCATCCAGGCGATCTGCGGCGCGAAGTCCGCCAACGATGCGCGCAATGCGACGCTGATTGCCGCGCTGCTGTGCGTGCCGATCGGGATTGCACTCGGCTTGCTCGGGGTGGCTGCGAAGTTTCTGTTCCCGAACATGAAGAGCCTGTATGCGCTGCCCATTTTTCTCCAGCATATGCATCCGCTGCTGGCCGGCCTCGTGACCGTTTCGCTCGTCGCGTCGATCTTCGTGAGCGTCAGCACGGTCGCGCTTGCTATCGCCTCGCTGATCGTCAAAGATTTCTACGTGCCGCGCTATCGGCCCACGGCTGAGCGCGAGCTGCGTGCAACGCGCCTCATTTCGGTCGTCGTCGGGTTCTTGCCGCTCGTCTTCGTGCTGTTCGTGCCGCAAATTCTCGCGCTGTCGTTCTTCACCCGCGCGCTGCGTCTGACCGTCACCGTCGTCGCACTGATGGGCATTTATTTGCCGCTGTTCAACAGCAGCCGTGGGGCGGTCTGGGCACTCGTCGTGGCAACGATCGCGACGACGATCTGGTATCTGCTGCATAACCCGCTCGGCATCGACAACATGTACGTCGCGCTCGTCGTGCCGGCCATCGTGATGTGCATCGAGCGCTTGCTCGGGCCATCCGGGAGCCGCACTCGCGTGCGGCACGCGACGCAGTCCGATGCTTGAGCGAATGCTCGCCGGGCCGGCTTCCCGCTCGAAGGCGTGCATGGCTCGGTGTTCGATGGAAAGCCAACGAGATTTGATCATGACGAGTTCTTCCCTCCTGCCGGACGAAGCGACGACGATGCCCGGGAAACTGCATCGCGCAGCGGGCGACGATATCCGCATCGATGCCTATCTGCCCGCCGCGACAACGCAGAACCACGCGGCCAACCTGATCGCACTGAAAAACGGCGACTTGCTCTGCGCTTGGTTCGGCGGCACGCAGGAAGGCGTGCCCGACATCTCCGTCTATCTGTCGCGCCTCGATGCGGGCTCGACCGTGTGGAGCGATCCCGTGCGCCTATCCGACGATCCAACGCGCTCCGAGCAGAACCCGATTCTTTTCGAAACGCCCGAAGGCAAGCTCTGGCTGATCTACACGGCGCAGTTGTCCGGGCACCAGAACACGTCCATCGTCCGTCGCCGCATCTCGTCGGACAACGGGTGCAGTTGGGGGCCGATCGAGACGCTGTTCGATGCGCCGGGCACGTTCGTCAGGCAACCGATCGTCGTCGCACCGGACGGCGCGTGGCTGTGCCCGGTCTTCTTGTGCCGCGTCGCTCCGGGCGAGCGGTGGTCCGGCAATGACGACGTCAGCGCCGTGATGCGCTCGGTCGATGGCGGCGCGACGTGGCGCAGGCATGATGTGCCGGACAGCGTCGGGTGCGTGCACATGAATATCCAACCGCTTACCGACGGCTCGCTCGTCGCGCTCTTTCGCAGCCGCTGGGCGGATCACGTCTACATAAGCCGGTCTCGGGACGGCATCGAATGGAATGCGCCGCAGCCCCTCGACTTGCCGAACAACAATTCGTCGATTCAATGCGTCGCGCTGGCGAGCGGCGATCTCGCGCTCGTTTTCAATCCTAGTAGCGCGGCGCAGAGCAAGGCGCGGCGAGCGTCGCTGTACGACGACATCGAAGACGCCGAGGACAACGGGGCGCTCGTCGCACAGGCGGCCTCGACACGCGGCACAGCCTTCTGGGGAGCGCCGCGCGCGCCGATGACGGTCGCCATTTCAAAGGACGGCGGGCGCACCTGGCCGTCGATGCGAAACCTCGAAACCGGCGATGGCTACTGCATGACGAACAACTCGGCCGATAAGCTCAATCGCGAATTCTCGTATCCGTCGATCGTGCAGTCAGCCGACGGCCGGCTCCACATCGCGTTCACCTACTTCCGGCAACGGATCAAGTACGTGACAGTCACCGAGGAATGGGTGGCCGCGGGCGAACCCATCGTCGCATAACACCGGCCGATAGCCGGACACGGTCAGCACGGCAACAGGCGGAAAATGGGTACACTACGTCGGCGCCGGCCGTTCGGCGCCAAGCCGCGGCAACGGCGCGGTATTCCCTACTCTTCGTCGACTCCATCATGAAAGTTGCCCGCCGCCGCGAAGCGATGCTTCAGGCCGTCCTGTCCGGCATGACCGAAGTGAGCGCGCTATGCGAGCACTTCGGGATGTCGGAAGCTACCGTCCGCCGCGATTTGCGCGCGCTTGCCGACGAGGGCTTGATTTTGCGCACGTACGGCGGCGCGGCGTCGGTCAGCGTGCACGCGCCGGAGGAGTCGCTCGAGGAGCGTCGGCACAGTTTCCAGGCTGAGAAGGATGCGATCGGGCTCGCGGCGGCACGGCACGTGGCGGACGGCGATACCGTGTTTCTCGACGGCGGCACGACGACGGCCGCGCTGGCAAAAGCGCTCGCGAATCGGCGCGATATCCACGTCATTACGAACAACCTGCTGGCCGTGCAAAGCCTGGCCGGCGGCGAATTGCAGGTGACGCTGCTCGGCGGCGACGTGCGCAAATCGAGCATGAGCACGCTCGGCGCGCTGGCGCAGCTTGCGCTGACGCGCATCACGGTGGACAAGGCGTTTCTCGGTGCCGACGGCGTCGTGCCGGGGCGCGGCCTGTGCGAGGCGACGGCCGACCAAGCCTATCTGAAGGAGTGTGTGATTCGGCAGGCGGCGAACGTGTTCGTGCTCGTGACGGCGGACAAGCTGGGCCGCGATAGTCAGCAACACTGGGCGCCGATCGAAAAGCCGTGGACGCTGATTACGGATGCCACACCGTCGCACTCGGGCCTGCATGGATTCGAGGCACTGGCCGGCGTGGTCATCGAATCGGTTACGGTGAGCGCCGCTTCACCGATCGTATCCGCTTAGCGTAGCCAGCTCTAGCGGTGGCGAACGGCGGCCCGAACATCCAGCGGATCTGAAATATAGCGCGACCCGATCTGTTGTCCATGTTGCCACGCCCGTTCCAAAAAAGTCCGCATCTTCGGTCCATACTGGACAGCCAAGAACCAGTGCGCAGGCCAGAACGGGAATCATCCGCATCCCGCACCGCGATTCGCTGGAGCGCGCGCTCTTTCATCGCTACATAATCTTCGCAGCCCATCACATTTACGACTGTTTCGAGTCGGTCGAGCATCGTCATGGCTGCATCAGCTGAAAGCCCACGCTTTTTGAGTAGCTGCGGCAGGTACTTCCTAGCATCGGCGTACGCAACGTCCGGGGCAACGACATCAACGTCAGCTGCGTACTCTACGATGAGCTCGAGCACACGACGTCCAAAAACAGCGCGGATCAGGATATTCGCATCGATAACGATCGCCTTGCTACTCATGCGGCCCCGGCTTTCCTACGCGCCCCGGCCTGCTTGCGCGCCGCCTTGAACTCCGACACGATTTCCTCCGCATCGATACCGTGCTCCGATAAAAGCTGACCTAGCGCCTGGTTCGCTTTCTGCAAGGCCGCCAAATCCCCCTCCTCGCGCCCTTCCGAGGGGATGAAATAGCCGACCGTCTGCCCGTGCCGGGTCACGGCGATTGGCCTGCTCGACGCGATATAGTCGGCCAAATCTGCCCGAAATTCGCGGATACCCACTTTCATCATTTCCATATCGTGCACCCAAGGATCAGCGTTTGTGAATCCATGTGTACACAACTCTACACTCGAGGCGAAGCGAGCGCAAGGCGGCGCGAGCCGGACAACCCGGCGAGCCGACGGATAGTGAAGACCGAAACAAGTAGGCATGGCGATCATGAACGGACGGCTGTTGACGATCCTCTACCTTTCCCGACATCGAGCCGAAAAAAGCAATTAACCGAAAAAAAATCAGTCGAACGGAAGGGGCTACCGCGGTAGCTTTCGGTCCATTCCTCTCATTCTTCGCCGCGCCGCCTACACTTAGAGAGCCCCGCGTTCACGAACAGGAGCTTGCACCATGAGCATCGCGTTGAATCACACGATCGTCCATGCCCGCGATCGGGATGCTTCGGCCGCTTTTCTCACCGACATTCTCGGGTTGCCTCCAGCAACTTCGTTCGGGCCGTTTCTCACCGTCCATCTCAGCAACGACGTGACGATGGACTTCTTGCAAGCGGACGGGCGGCCCGCTCCGCAGCACTATGCTTTCCTCGTCAGCGAAGCCGAGTTCACCGAGATCATGGACCGCATCGAGGCACGCCACATACGCTACTGGGCCGATCCCGCGCAGCGCCGGGAAGGCGAAATCAACACGCGCGACGGTGGGCGCGGCGCGTATTTCGAAGACCCGAACGGGCATTTTTTGGAGATTCTCACGCGTCCATACGGCGGGCATTAGCGGCGTACCAAGGACACCGCCGCCGGATTCCGAGGAGGTCGTTGGAGCCGCGCCGCTATGCCGGCACCACCGGGCTTTGCACGCCGCAAGGAAACCGCAAGGTGAATTCGACCCATCCGTCCGGCGTGCACTGCGCCGACACTCTGCCATCATGCAAGCGCATGATGGCCTGCACGATCGACAAGCCAAGCCCGCTCGATTCCGTGGATTCGCTGCGTGCCGCGTCGCCGCGGTAGAAGCGGTCGAACAGCCGTGCGAGTTCATCGCGCGCGATGCGCGGTCCGCGATTGCCGATCACGATACATGCGCCGTCTGCATCTTCGTGCCCGCGCATGCGCACCACCGTGCCGGCTTGCGCGTAACGCACGGCATTCACGACGACATTGCTGATCGCCCGCCGGCACATGATGGCATTGGCGACGAGTTCACCGCCGGCTTCGACTTCGAACGTGATGCCCCGCTCGTCCGCGATACCCTCGAAGTATTCGGCGACCGCATCGAGCTCACGGCGAATGTCGATCCGTTCACGATCGATATGCTTCTGCCCGTGATCCGCCTGGGCAAGAAACAGTATGTTCCGCGCAATGCGCGCGAGCCGCTCGAGCTCCTCCAGATTCGACTCGAGCACGCCGCGATACTCCGGTGCGCTGCGTTCGTGCGCGAGCGCCACTTGCGTCTCGCCGATCAGCACCCCGATGGGCGTGCGCACCTCGTGGGCGAGATCCGCGGAAAACTGCAACAAGCGCGCGTAGCCATGCTCGAGACGATCGAGCATGGCATTGAACGACGCCGCCAGGCCTTGCAGCTCAGCCGGCGCGCGAGCCACTTCGAGCCGCGTGGACATCCGGTTCGGCGATATCTCCGCTGCCTTCCCGGCCATGAGCCGCAGCGGCATGAGCCCGCGGCTCGTCACCCAATAGGCCAACGCGAGCGTAAGCAACACCGCGCAAAGGACGGTGATCCACACGCGCATCAGATACACGGACAGCACACGCGCTTCTTGCGTCATCACGTGCGCGGCGATGATCTCCACCACTTCACCGCTATTGCCGATTCGCGCCTGCGCCGCCACCCAGCGCATGCGCACGCCGTCCGGACGCTTGCCTTCGTATAGCGCATCGAGCCCCACGCGACGCGCGACCGGCACGACGGAAAGCGGCGGCAGCGCCATATGCGCGGGATTCACGTTGATGAACGGCGTCGAGCCGGGCCGACGAAAGACAATGACGTCCTGACTGTCGCCAAGCATCGTCTCGAACAGCCGAGGCCGCGCTTCGATTTCGGTGATGGTGTACAGATCGTGCAGCAGCGACCGAAAATGCTCGACGCGGGCGATCAGCTGATAGTCGGCGCGAGTGGATAATGCGCGGTTCGTCGCGTGGTACAGCGCCGCCCCGACCATGCCGACCACCGCGCAGACGATCACTGCAAACGAAAGCGCAATCCGAACCGCGAGCGAACGCGCGTGCCCTTTCACGCATCCTCCCCGAACGAATAGCCGATCGAGCGCACCGTGTGAATGAGCTTCGCTTCGAACGGATTGTCGATCTTCGCGCGTAGCCGCTTCACCGCGACGTCGACGACGTTGGTATCGCTGTCGAAATTCATGTCCCATACTTCCGATGCGATCTGCGCGCGCGACAGCGCTTCGCCTTGCCGTTTGCAAAACAGGTGCAGCAGCGCGAACTCCTTGTTGGTCAGCGTAATGTCGATGCCCTGTCTCGTGACCTTACGGCGCAGCACGTCGACATGCAGATCCGCAATATTGAACGTGTCCGATTCCCGCATCACGCCGCGCCTGAGCAGCGTGCGGACACGCAGCACGAGCTCGGTGAACGAAAATGGTTTGACGAGGTAGTCGTCGGCGCCGAGTTCCAGCCCGTGGATGCGGTCGGTCACATGATCGCGGGCCGTCAGAAAAATAACGGGCAAATCGCGTTTCGCGCGCAGGGCGGACATGATCTGCCATCCGTCGATGCCGGGCAGCATCACGTCGAGCACGATCAATTCGTAGGG
>NZ_JBQCIF010000026.1:0-181767 GCF_051953955.1 Trinickia sp.
CACGATGTCGTAGTCTCGAGTCATTTCGAAGATCATCGCGACGGCCGTCATCGCGGCGCCCGTTCCGCCACCCACCATGGCGCCCATGCCGACCATCGCAAACGCGGGCGCGCTGACGGGAGCGCCCGGCACGGCAGCAGAGATCAGTGACGCAATCGCTGCGCCGAGCATGGCCCCAATGAACAGCGACGGCGAAAACACCCCTCCCGAAGAGCCGGACCCGAGGCTCACCGACGTCGCGAACAGTTTGCTCGCGGCGAGCAGCAGCAGGAATGCCCCGCCTTGAAGTTGCCCGTATAGCGTTGCCTGAATCGAGGCATATCCCACGCCCTCCACGTAATAGTGCCCAGCGCTACGCCATAAGACGTACATCAGCACCCCGACGAGCAGCATCCCCGAAGCGTGCCGCACATAGCGGTTGCGCACGCGGTCGAACGCATCTTCGGCCCAGTGCAAGGCGCGTATCCATGCGGTCGCGGCAACGCCCGTCAACGCGCCGAGCAGTGCGTAGAGTGCCGCTGGCGGTCTGGTTCGGATGGCACACGGCGTTCAGTGAAAAAATGTTCGCGGTTTGGATTCCGGATTTCGTTGCGGCATTCCTGCTCGGCATCGTGTTTCAGTACTTCACGATCAAACCGATGCGCGACCTCTCGGCATGGCAGGGAATCGTTGCCGCCGTCAAAGCCGATATCGCGTCGATAACCGCATGGCAGATCGGCATGTATGGTCTGATGGCCATCATCCAATTCTTATGGTTCAAGCCTGCCTATGGCGGAATTGCCGATGTGGCGAGCCCCGAGTTTTGGTTTGCGATGCAATTTGCCATGCTGGCAGGGTTTGCGACGAGCTATCCCGTGAATTGGTGGCTGATTCGATTGGGCCTGAAAGAGCAGATGTGAGGCGCAAAGGCCTAGGACGGGCTAGAAAAACATCCTAGGCGCCAGCGGATAGCACGCCACAATGCGCGCAGGCGAAAGGTGGCCGTAATTTCCGTTTTGGGACCATGTGCTAGTCTATTCGGCCACCGCCCGGATACGAGAAGAAGGAGGTGCAGCGGCGAGCCGAAGGATGGACCGATGCACGATCGAAGTAGTCAGGGGGCCTCGGCGTACTCGGCTCAATGCGTCCAATTCAAAATGTCCATTTCAAAGGAGACCTGATGAGCCGACTAGTCGTCGTTTCCAATCGGGTTGCCAATCCTCATCGAGCCGCCGCCGGGGGGCTCGCAGTCGCAGTCCGGGAGAGCATGCGGGAAACGGGCGGTATCTGGTTCGGCTGGAGCGGTCGTCTGCAGGAAGAGACGCAGTCCCCCGGAACGGAGGAAGGCGTCAAAATCGAGACCGTCGGCAACGTTCGGCTCGCCACGGTCGATCTGAGCCGCGCCGAATATGAAACCTACTACCTCGGCTACGCCAACAACGTCCTATGGCCCGTTTTCCACTATCGGCTCGATCTTGCACAGTTCGACGAGCGGTACGTAGAAGGCTATCGCCGAGTCAATCGGAAATTCGCTCAGGCGCTGCATGCGCTGCTCGAACCCGACGACGTCATTTGGATTCACGACTATCACCTCATTCCGCTGGCGACTGAATTGCGGGCCTTGGGTTGCGACAACCGCATCGGCTTCTTTCTTCACATTCCGCTGCCGCCTCCGCTCGTGCTAGCTGCGATTCCCGAACATGCTTGGCTGGTCCGGTCGCTATTCGCTTACGATCTCGTCGGCTTTCAGACGGAAACCGACGTCACGCATTTCACGCGTTACCTCGAAGTGGAAACTAACGGAACGCAACTGCCGGACGGCAAATTTCATGCGTTCGGTCGATCCGTCCGTTTTGGCGCGTTTCCAATCGGCATCGATCTCGACGAATTCGCCAAGCTTGAACGCAGCCGGGAAGCGATGGATATGTTCGACCGAATGCGCGAGGAATACTCGCGACGACAACTGCTCGTCGGCATCGACCGGCTCGATTATTCGAAGGGGCTGCCGCAACGCCTGCAGGCGTTCCGCCGCCTGCTCGAATGCCACGAGGAAAACCTCAACCGCGCGACGCTGATTCAGATCGCGGCACCGAGCCGAGAGGATCTCGACGCGTACGACGATCTGCGCCGCGAAATGGATAGCCTCTGCGGCGCGATCAACAGCGACTTCGGCGAGCTCGACTGGATGCCCGTGCGCTACATTCATCGCAGCGTCGCGCGCAAGCGTCTGCCCGGGCTCTACCGCGCGAGCCGCGTCGCGCTCGTTACTCCGTTGCGTGACGGCATGAACCTCGTCGCCAAGGAATTCCTGGCGGCGCAAGATCCGGCTGACCCCGGCGTGCTCGTGCTGTCGCGTTTCGCGGGCGCGGCTGAACAGCTCAAGGAGGCCGTGCTCGTGAATCCCTATGACACGAACGAGATGGCGGAAGCGATCCACCGAGCGCTTACGATGCCGATCGAAGAGCGTGTGGCAAAACACGCCGCGCTGATGGCCACGATACGCAGTTACGACGTCCACTGGTGGCGCAGGCGGTTCCTTGCCGAGTTGGAAAGCGCCACCGAGAGCGCGCACGCCTAATTGCGGCGAAATTGCATTTCGCGGACGGCCCATGCAGTCATCGTCGTGATCATCGGGTTGTGCGCGACGGTTTGCTGTGCCCTCAATAGCGTCACTGCTGCGCGAGAGCGTGTCACCAAAGATCACGCAGCGCCGGTGCGCGATGCCGGCGGGACTCGCCGCTCTTCGCTCTGCTTCTATTTCTCGTAGGACGCCGTCCGCCGCCGAGGCTCGCCCGCGCGGCTATGATGCGCGTGATGATCGGGGTGATCCTCGAGCAGCTTGCGCACGACCCCGTTGGTCCAGCCGAAGCCGTCTTGCAGCGGATACTCGCCACCGCCCCCGCCTCGCGTCGCATCGACGTCGTGATGCAGCGCGTATTTTTCGACGAGCTTGCACTCTCGCTCGTACACGGCCGAAACCGTGGCGAGCCACCGACGCGCGATGTCGTACCCTAGGGCACGTTCGCCATAACGAATCAAGCCGCGCGAGGCCATCCATTGCAGTGGCGCCCATCCGTTGGATCGATCCCATTGCTGCGGGCTTGCCTGCTCCGTCGTTCTCACGCCGCCGGCGCTCAGCAATCGAGCCTCTATCGCGCGGGCCACTCGATGCGCCTGCTCATGCGTCGCGAGCCCCACATACAACGGCACCGCGAGCGCCGCGCTCAATCCGCTGCGGTGTTCGCCGAGTTGCCAATCGTAGTCGACGAACGCCCCATCCTCTTCGCGCCACAGATAGCGATCGATGGCGCCGCGCCGGGCGGCCGCGTGAGCCCCGAACGTCTCGGCCGTCGGCGTATCGCCTTGCGCGCGCGCAAGCTTCTCGATCTGCGTCTCGAGCTTGTACAGGAAGCTGTTCAGATCGATGGGCAAAATCGCCGTCGTGCGGATCGTGGACAAATCGTTGGGATCGCTCAGCCAGCGCGAGCTGAAGTCCCAGCCCGACTCCGCCCCCGCACGCAGGTCGCGATAGATCTCGCCGGCCGGGCGCGCGCTGCTCGACGCCGTGCCGACGTCCTCGATGTATCCCTCGTCGCGCGGCGTGTCGCGCTCATCCCAGTAGCGGTTCAGCACGCTTGCGTCGGGCAACCGCACGACATGCCGTGCCGCATCGCCCGGCGCGAGGCCTTCCGCGCCTTCCATCCAGTACGCATGCTCGCGCTTCAATTGCGGCAAATACCGGATCGCCCGCTTGATGCCGTGCGTCTCGAACAAATCGACCATCAGCGCGAACACCGGCGGCTGCGAGCGGCTCAAGTAGTAGGTCCGGTTACCGTTCGGAATGTGCCCGTAATGGTCGATCAAGAACGAAAAGTTATCGGCCATGCTGCGCAGCAGGTCGTGCCGGCCGCTTTGCGCGAGACCGAGCATCGTGAAATACGAGTCCCAGTAATACATCTCGCTGAAACGGCCGCCCGGCACGACGTAGTTGTGCGGCAGGGGCAACAGCGAACTCATCGCGGGATGTTCGGCCGGTTCGCGGCTCAGCACTTCCCATAAACCATCGATGTGGGCGGCAAGCGTTTCGCGCGGGTTTGCCACGTAATGTTCGGCCGGCACCGGCTCGTGTGCGAAATGCGCTTTGACGAACGCCTTCAGATCGAAGCCCGGCATCGCATGATCGGCGCGATAGCGCCGCAGGATCTCATCGGGCGCCGCGAGCGGCACGCAATCGACGAACGACTTGCTGTCGTCGAACACGCGCCCCAGTTGCACGGCAACGAACAGTTCTTGATAGCGATCGGCCGGCGTCAGCACATCGGCCGGGGCGACGTGCCCCACGTCCGGCGCAGCGCCGCCGGCTGCCAGCATTTTGTCCGCAGCGATCGTCATGCTCATTGTTCAGCGTAGTTCCAAAGTAAGCCGCCATCGACATAGAGCGTCGAACCCGTGACATAGTCCGCTTCGTCCGACGCAAGGAACAGCACCGCATTGGCGACGTCGAGCGGCTTGCCCAGGCGTTTGAGCGGGATGTTGCCGAGTAGCGCGGTAAGCTCGGCCGCATTGTGCAGCAAACGATCGTTGATCGACGTGCCGATCGCACCGGGCGCGACGTTATTGACGGTAATGCCGAGCGGCGCGAGCTCGATCGCTAGATTGCGCATCATCATTTTCATGCCGCCCTTGCTCGCGCAATAGCTCGTGAAATGAGGAAACGGCAATTCCTCGTGTACCGAGCTGATATTGACGATGCGGCCGCCACGCTGCGTATCGCGCAAGTGGCTGACGAATGCCTGCGTGACGAAGAATGTGCCTTTCAAATTGATGTCGAGCACGCGGTCGTAGTCCGCTTCGGTTACGTCGAGGAATCCGGCGTTGTGCTCGACGCCCGCGTTGTTGACGAGCACGTCGATTCGGCCCATTTTCCGGATGCCTTCCTCGACCAACTGGCGGCTCGCGTCCGTCACGCTGATGTCGCCCGCCACGACGCACCCGTCGCTGCCGGCGGCTCGCACGTCGGCCAGCGTCTGCTCGGCGCGGCTGTCGTCGTGAAGATCGTTGATGACGATCTTCGCGCCCTCTTGCGCCAGACGCACGGCCACCGCCCGGCCGATCCCTTGTCCCGCGCCCGTCACGAGCGCAATCTTGCCTTCCAGTCTCATGGGCCTCTCCATGCTTGCTCCTTGCAATGGCATCGTTCCTTCTGACCATGCAAAGAGAGGAAACGTTTCCGTGCGAAAAGCAAATGATGAGCCCAAGCAATTCATTTGGCTCGTAAAATGGGGAATCTCGCGCCGTTTGATCGAATAGCTTTTATTTCGCTTACGTCGCGTGCGCCCGATCGATTCGAATTCGTCCGTTCTCGCCGTGCCGCCCATTCCGTACCGCTGATTATCTATTGATCTGTACCGGTACTGTGCCGTTGGTCGCACGTAGACTGTGTCGACGCATCCATTCCGTCTGGGGCCTCGAATCCATGCCGCTTTCTCTGCCTTACGCAGCGCTTTCCGCTGCCATGACGTTCGCGTTGGTCATGTCGATCACGCCGGGCCCGAACAACACGATGCTGCTGGCGTCCGGCGTCAACTTCGGCTTGCGCCGCACGATGCCGCACATGCTCGGCATTACGTGCGGCTGCATGGTCATGATGATCACGATTGCGTTGGGGCTCGGCCAAATCTTCACGCGCTTCCCGCGCTTATATTCGGTGATGGAAATCGTGAGCGCCGCTTATTTGCTCTATCTCGCCTGGAAGATCGCGGCATCGGGCAAGCTCTCGATCGGCGCCGCCAACGAACGGCCGTTGACGTTCCTTCAAGCCGCCGCATTTCAGTGGGTCAACCCCAAGGCCTGGATGATGGCCGTGACCGGCGCGACGGCGTTCCATCTGCACGACAACGTACTGCTGAACGCGCTCTTGTTGGCCGTGGTCTTCGCCATCGTCAATCTGCCGAGCATCACGGTCTGGGCTGCATTCGGCCTCGGCGTGCGGCGTTTTCTGGCAGGACCGGGCGCGCTCAGAGCGTTCAATTGGAGCATGGCCGCATTATTGGTTGCCTCGATCGTGCCGATGCTTTCGCACTGATTACGCACTGATTACGCACTGATTCTTCACTGATTACGGCAAGAACGGATCGCGCCACCAGCGCGGCGCGATCCTGCATTCCAGCATTCCGCAGTCTAGTCTAGTCTCGTCAAACCACCGACGCACGGCCCTGCGTCACCTGCGCCTCCGGTTCGGCGATCGGCTCGATGCGGCCCATCACGAACACGAACGAGACGATCCCGATCACGAGAATGACACCGGCGATCAAGAACGCGTTGGCGAACGAGTTCGTCGCGCCGACGATGAAGCCGGTCACGACGGGCGCCGCCACGCCCATCAGGTTATTGACGAAGTTCATGATGCCGCCGATCGTCCCCACCCCGCCCTTCGGCGCGATGAGCGACGGCAGCGACCAACCCACGGGCGCGGCGGCAGCCAGGCCGCCCAAGGCGATCGAGATCCAGACGATCGCCCACATTGGATTCGTCGTCAGCGTGGCGCCGAACACGGCGAGGCCCAGCACCATGCCGCAAACGAGCACGCCCTTGCGCACACGCGTTTCATCGTGGCCGCGCGCGATCAAGTGATCGATCAACCAGCCGCCCACCACGAGATCGGCGAGCGTCGCGACCGCCCACGGAATAGCGGCAAAACCGGCTGACTTCAAGATGCTCATGTGCATCGTCTGCACGAGGTAACCGGGCAGCCACGTCAAGAACAGATAAAACGAATAACCATAGGCGGCGAAGCCGATCGTGAGCCCCCATACTTTCGACTTCTTCAGCAGATAGCCGAGCATCGCGAAAGCGTTCGCGCCCGACGTGCCTTCCGGTGTCGCACCGCCTTCGACGATATAGCGGCGCTCGGCCTCCGAAAGCTTCGAGTCGCGGCTCGGATCGCGATAGATGAAAAAGAAGGCGACGAAGTAAGCAAAGCTGAGCACGGCCGTCACGCCGAAGCCCCAACGCCAGCCCATTCCGACCACGACGACGGCGATGAGCGGAACGCCGATCACGTTCGAGAACTTCGCGGCCGCGTCGAAGATCGCCGTGGCGAGCGCGCGCTCCTTGCGGGGGAACCAATACCCGGTTGCCTTGGCGCTGACGGGAAAGCCGGGCGCTTCGGCGATGCCGAGCATCGCGCGCGCCGCAAAGATGCCGCCGAAGCCGCTCGCGAAAGCCGTAACCGCCGATGCAGCCGCCCATAGGAATGCGCCCCAGCGGCCGAGACGCGTGACCCCGAAGCGGTCGAGCACGATTCCCGCCGGCACCTGCAGCAGCGCATAAGGCCAAAAGAACGCGCTGAACAGCAGGCCCATTTCGGCCGGCGAAAGATTGAATGCCGCCTTCAACTGCGGCGCCGCCACCGATAAGTTGATGCGGTCGAAATAGTTGATGAGTACGCCTACGCCCAGCAATACCCCTATGACCCAGCGTCGCTTTGCGACGCGCTGTCCTGCCGTCGATGTCATTGTCGTCTCCTCAGAAATTTGGACTGGCTTCGTGAATCCGTGAAATGCACCGCGTGGCACCGGCGCCGGCACCTAAGACAGCGCTATCTTTAGCGATCAGCCGATGTTCCCGCTCGGCCAGCGCCAGCGAAACGCCCGCATGCCAATCGATCGCCTGGGCGACGATCGCATCGACGGGGAGCATGGCGTTCACGGTCAGCGTCGAGGGCTCGGCGACGGGGGCCTCCAGATCCGCGAACTGGCTCGCAACGAGCGAGTCCGGCATGAAGTGTCCGCTGCGGCTGCCGACGCGTTTCGCCGCTTCGTCCGGCGGCAAATCGAGAAAAACGAACTTCGCCGACGGGCTGCCGAGGCGCAGCCGATCGCGGTACCGGCGCTTCAACGCCGAGCACGCGAGCACGACGGGTTCACCGCGCTCGCACGTTTCCTTCAACTCGGCTGCCAGCCGGTCGAGCCAGCCCCAGCGGTCGGCATCGACGAGTCCGATCCCGCGCCGCATTTTGTCGACGCTGGCGGCGCAATGAAACGCGTCGCCCTCGATGAAGCGTCCGCCTAGGCGCGCGGCCACGGCGTGCGCGACGCTCGATTTCCCGCAGCCGGCGACGCCCATGACAACGATGACTGATGCTGTCCCGTTCATCGGTTCAGTTCCCTTTCCATTGAGATAGCGCTATCTCTTCAAATCAAGAGAAAGGCGGCCCGCGACCGCCCTGCTCTCTCATCCGTCCCTCGTTCGCTTACAATGTCCTACGTTTGAGAGACGATTGAGACAGCGCTATCCTAGTTGAATCATGACCAGCCCGACACCCAGGAAAACCCGCGGCACCGGCCGCCCGACCCTCGAGGAAGTTGCCCGCCGTGCCGGTGTCAGCACCATCACGGCTTCGCGCGCGTTGCGCGGGCTGAGCACGGTCGGGGCGGAATATGTCGACAAGGTGCGCGAGGCGGCGCGCGAGCTCAACTACGTGACGAACTCCGCCGCTAGGGCGCTCGCCCGTGCGCAGAGCGACACCGTGGCCGTGCTCGTCCCGTCTTTGACGAACAACGTATTCACGGACGCTGTGGAGGCGATTCATACGGTGCTGCGCCCGCATGGCATCGAGATTCTGATCGGCAACTCGCACTATCTGCGCGACGAGGAGGAAGACCTCATTCGCCGTTACCTCGCCTCGCCGCCGATGGGCATGATCGTGACGGGCTTCGATCGAACCGAGGCCGCGCGTCGCCTCATCGATGCGAGCGGCGTGCCCTGCGTGCACATGATGGAGCTTGCCAAGGCCGACGATCTTTATTGCGTCGGCTTCTCGCAGCATGATGCGGGCGATGCCGTCGCCAAGCACTTGCTTGCGCGCGGCTGCCGCCGCAATGCGTTCATCGCGGCGCAGCTCGATCAGCGGATGTTGCAGCGGGGCGAGGGCTTTCGGCGCGCGCTGCAGCGGGCGGGCCTGCACGAGCCCGACCTCGAGATTCTCACCCCGGCGCCGTCGTCGATCGGGCTCGGCTGCGAGCTCTTTCGGCAACTGATCACGCGCCGCCCGGACGTCGACGGCATCTTCCTCGGCAACGACGACCTCGCGCAAGGGGCGCTGTTCGAGGCGCGCCGCATGAACGTCCGCGTGCCGGAGGATATCGCGATCGTCGGTTTCAACGACTTGGCAGGCGCGGCGGACTGCGTGCCGAGGTTGACGACCGTGCGCACGCCCCGCGCGGAGATGGGGCGCATGGCTGCGCACTTGCTGCTCTCGATCATGCGCCAAGAGAGCGTGCCTTCGCCCATGATCGACCTCGGGTTCGAGCTCATGGTGCGGGAAAGTGCGTGATCGGCGTGATTGCCTAGGCCTGGCGGCGGATCACCGCCACGCCGTCGGCCGCCCTCACGCCACGGCCTTGCGGCAATACGAAAAGCGGGTTGATTTCCGCCTCGACCAGTTCCGTGCCGAGCTGCACGGCCATTCGCGAAAACGCCACGATCGCCGATGCGAGCGCGTCGATGTCCGTCCGTGGTCGTCCCCGGTAGCCGTCCAGCAGCGGAAACGTCTTGAGCTCGCGGATCATCTCGGTCGCATCGCTCATCGACAACCCATATCGCGGATCGAGCAGGCGCATCGTCGTATCCCGAATCAGTTCGGCCGTCACGCCGCCCATCCCCAGCAGGACCGCCGTCCCAAGCGGATCGCGATGAAGCCCGAGAATCAGCTCGACGCCGTCGCTCACCATCTCTTGAACGAGAAACGCGCACGCCGGCCGTCCCGTCGCCGTCTCGACGTCGTCGCGCATCCGATTCAAGCGAGCACCGACCGCGCCGATCGGCACCGCGATCGCGACGCCGCCCACGTCGCTCTTGTGCGTGATCTCGTTCGACAGCAGCTTCAGAACGACCTTGTCTCCGAACGCCTGCGCGGCCTCTTGAGCTTGCGCTGCTGAGGTTACCGCCACCTCATTCACCGAGGGCACGCCAAAGCGCGCGAACAACGCTTTCGCTTGGGCTTCGTCGAGCGATCCCCTCGGGAACTCGCTCACATCAATGCCGGCCTGCTCGAATGCGTCGGCGTCGCTGCGTCGCATGCCGCGGCCATATCGCAGCATGGCATCCAACGCACTCGTCACCGCCTCCGGGCTGGTGAATGCCGGAATGCCTTGGCTATTGAGCAAGCAAGCGATCGCCGGCGCATGCGGGCTCACGTAACCGACGACGGGCTTGCGCGTTCCCGGTAAGGAGTCTCGAATCGCGCCCACCATCAAGTCCGGCATCGCGAGACCGGAGGAGCCGACGATGAAGGCGACAGCGTCGTAGCTCGGGCTATCGAGCAGGGCCCGAATCGCTCCTCGCAGCAGGTCCGGCTGCAGGCCGGCGAGCGTAACGTCGATGGGGTTGCGCTCGAGCACGGCGTGATCGCCCGTTTGCAGGGCACGCAACCGCGTTGCAGTCGCTTCATCGGGGGGGGGCGTTTCGAAGCCCGTCATTCCCAAACTATCGGCGACGAGCGTGCCGGCGCCACCGGTCGACGTCAGAATCGCAACGCGATTGCCTTCGGGACGGCGGCCGATGGATAGCGCGTTCGACACATCGAGCAGATCGCCGAACGTGCCGACGCGGATCACCCCGGCATGCCGAAACAGCGCGTCGTACATGCGATCCGATCCCGCCAGTGCACCCGTATGCGAAACGGCCGAGCGCGCGCCCGATTCCGATCGGCCCACCTTGAATGCGACCACCGGCTTGCCCGTGTCCGCGGCGCGCAATGCCGCCTCGAGGAATCGTTCCGGATGCCGAACGGCCTCCACGTATAGCGCGATGACGGAGGTCGCATCATCGTCGACGAGAAACTCCATGAAGTCCGCGATGTCCAGATCGGCCTCGTTGCTCGTCGATACGAGCTTCGAGAGTCCGATGCCGCCCGCCGCTGCGCGCGACAGCAACGCGCCGAGAATGCCGCCGCTTTGCGATACGACGCCGATATTCCCCACCCTGAACGAATCCGTTTCCAGCGCGCCACTGGCCGACAACGTGATGCGATCCGTCAAATTGACGAGACCGATGGTGTTGGGCCCGAGCAAGCGCATCGAACCGGCCGCCGCCAGCAACTGCGCTTGCCTCGCCGCACCTTGCTCTCCCGTCTCCGCGTATCCGCTCGCCAGGACGATCGCCGCGCGCGTGCCACGATCGGCCAGTTCGCGAACGGCTGCATGCGCGCGCTCCGCGCCGAGCAGCACAATGCCGACGTCGGGCGCCGCCGGCAGCGAGCCGACATCCGGATAGCACGTTAGACCATCGATCGCGTCGTAGCGCGGGTTGACGGGGTAGATGGTGCCGGTGAATCCGTGCTTCCTCAAATACGCGACGGGCCGGCCCGCCGTTTTGAAGGGGTCCGCCGATGCGCCGATCACGGCGACGCTGCTCGGGCGCACCAACCGTGCAATCGCTTCCTTGTCTTTCTTCATGCTCATTTCGTTTTGCTCAAAAATGCGCGTACCGCCTCGCGATGTTGCGAGCTCGTGTAGCAGACGGCCTGGGCCTGGCTGCCCTGAGCAAACACCTGCTGCGCGGACATTTCGAAACTTTGATTCAAGATGCTCTTGCCGAGCGCGAGCGCGGCGGCGGACCCGCTGCCAAGCTGCATCGCCCAGGCGCGGGCCTCTTCGAGCAGCCGCTGCGGAGCACATACGCGGTCGGCAATGCCAAGCTCGAGCGCTTCGTTCGCCTCGATTTGCCGTCCGCTGAAGATGAGATCCTTTGCGCGCGGCAACCCGACGCGGCGCGGAAGGAAGTACAAGCCGCCGCCATCGGGTATCAGGCCCCGCTTGATGTAACTCCAAGCGAAGCTGGCCTCCTCTGACGCAACGACGAAATCGCAAGCGAGCGCCATGTCCGCGCCAAGGCCCGCAGCGGCGCCGTTCACCGCAGCGATCGTAGGCTTGGGCATGCAATGCAGCAGGCTGACCGTGTGATGCACGCGTTGTTGCCGGGACCAGCCATTGAACGCGATGTCACCCGTCGGGGCGTCCATGCGCTCGGCCATGCCGCTCACGTCGCCGCCGGCGCAAAAACCCTTGCCGCTTCCCGTCAGTACGACTGCTTGCACGGCCTTGTCTTGCGATGTGTTTTCAAGCACGGCGATGAGATCGGAGCGCATATCGTCCGTCATGGCATTGCGCTTTTGCGGGCGATTCAGCGTGATCACGGCGATGCCGGAATCAACAGCGATTTCGATCAAGGAGGTATTCATGGGCGGATGAATGAATGAAGAAAATCGATAGAGAAACGAACGAATTCAAGCCGACGCCAGCTTGGCTCTCGCCGAGACAGGCATGAATTCAGGATAACGCTGGCTTTCAGGAAGCGAACCGGCCGTGTTCCACAGACTGAAACAGCTGCAGCCTGCAGGCACTCACTTTTGTTTCGGGTCGTTCGCCGGATCGAGGCCGGACGCTTCGAGCAGATGCTTGGCCGCCGGTGTTTGCAGATAGCGAATCAGCGCGTTCGCCGCTGCGGGCTCGGCCGCATTGCGCCCCACCGCGGCGGCGATGACGCTGATCTTTTGCAGCGAGTCGGGAAGCGGTCCCACGTACTGAATGCCGTCGATCGCATGCAACTCGCTGATCTGCTGCAAGCCGACGTCCGCCTCTCCGCGCTCCAGCGCGGTGCCAACCAACTCCTTGCCCTTGATCTGAACGATCTTTCCTTTCATTGACTCGGCAATGCCGAGTTTCGGAAAGAGCGTCTCCGTCACATACTTGCCGCTCGCGCCTTCGGAGAACGCAACCGACTTCGCGCCCACCAACGCGGCTCGCACGGCGTCCACCGAGCCGATATCCGGTTTCGGCAGGCCTTGGCGGACCGCCAGACCGATCCGAGAAATCGCAACGTTCACCCGCGTGTCGGCGACGAAATACCCTTGGCGGATATGGTCGTCCAGCGCAGCACCGATCATGAAGCACACATCCATCGGCTCGTGTTTTTCGAGCCTCATCGGCAGGTCGTCGGGCGACGTCCCATATGAGGGCCCCCAGGAAATGATCAGCTTGTCGCCGGTCGATTGCTCGAAAGCCGGAACGATGCTGCGAAATGCGCCGCGCAAAGCGCCGGTAGCCAGTACGTGCACGTCGGCAGCGTTCGCGGCCGCGCTCATGCCGAGCGAAAGCAGCATGGGCACGATAAGGCGAACGCGAGCCCGCTTCATTAGGACATTCATGGGTTTTCACCTTTCATTCGATTGATCGACAATTCGGTACTCCGTTTTCGGCGGTCGAGCGTCGCTGCTCGACCACGCGCATCGCACCACTCGCGCGCCACGCATACCGTTACCTCGGCAAGACACGATGACATCTCCAGAGAAGGCACCCAAACGATCGCCGGAAGCCGTTCTGAATCGCTCCCTCGAACGCGGCCTGCTGCTGCTTCGCGCATTCGGCCCCGGCGCCGACATGCTCGGCAACGGCGATTTCGTCGAGCGCACGGGCCTGCCGAAAGCCACCGTCAGCCGATTGGCCCGCACGCTCGTCGAGTGCGGCTTCCTCGAACACGATGCCGTTCACCAGGCCTACCGGCTCGGCGTTCCCGTTCTGAGCGTCGCGCACGCGATGCGCACCGGTTCGAAGATCATGCAAGCCGCCGTCCCCTTGATGCGGGAAGTCGCGCAAAAGCGGCAGATCAACGTTGGCCTCGCGGCAGCGGATGGCGACGACATGGTTTACTTGGAGTCCTTCCGCTTCAACCAACGCTCTTCCCTAAGAACCGTCGTATCAGGCCAGCGCGTACCGATGGAGCTGACCGCGCTTGGCCGAGCCCATCTCGCGACGCTCGGCGACGACGAGCGCACGGCTCGCCTCGCCTCGCTCGAACATGGCGGCAGCCGCCATTGGCGGCCCATCAAGGCGCAGATCATGGAGGCCATCGAGCAAGTGCGACGGCTCGGGTACTGCATCGCCACTTGGCAACCGGAAGTCGTTGCAATCGCAACGCCGTTGGAGGTCGCCGGCCACCCACCCCTGGTCCTCAATTTCAGCGTCCGCACGACCGATGCGACATCGGAAATCTCGGGGACGCTGGCCATGCCCCTGCTGCAATTGCGCGACGCGATCGTCAGAGCGATGGCCGCACTCGATCCGGACTGAACGGCGCCTAGCGCTCTACCGCTCGCTGATCGCGCGCCGCGGCACCCCGGCGACGACAGCCAGGCCGCCTAGAATCGACACCACCGCAACGGCATACAACCCCATCGCACTGCTGCCGAACCGCGACGAAGCCAGGCCGATGACCGTCGGCGCCAAGATCCCGCCGAACTGGCCGAGGCTGCTGATCAAACCGATGCCGCTCGCCGCGACAGCCGGTTTCAAATAGGCCGGCGGCAGTGTCCAGAACAACGACAGCATGCCAAGGTAACCGGCGGTCGCGATGGAGAGCAGGACCATCAACACGCCGACGTCGTGTGCAAAAGCCGGTAGCAGTACGACGCCGCCCGCGGCCAGCGTGGAACTGACCATGAAATGCCAGCGCCGCTCGAGCCGCCTATCCGAGCTTCGCCCCATCAGGTACATGGACGCCGCACCAACGACATAGGGAATCGCCGACAGCGCACCGATGTGCCAAAAATCCGTCACGCCGCTATGCTTGATGACGCTGGGTGCCCAGATATGCACGACGATGCTGGCCCACGGCACGCTGAAGTAGGCAAACGTCAGGAAGTAGAACTTCGGCTCGCGCAGCGCAATCCAGATCGATTTCGGCGCACGCCCTTCCTTCGATTCCGCCTCGCGCCGCAGGGTATCGAGCAACATGCGCTTTTCGTCGTCACTGAGCCATTCGGCTTGTTCCGGCCGATCCGTCAGACAAAAGTACGCCACCGCGCCGGCCCCGACCGAGGGGAGCCCCTCCAAGATGAACATCCATTGCCAACCGTTCAGGTGCCAAGCACCCGTGAGCGTGTTCAGAATGACGCCCGACATCGGTCCGCTGATGATCCCCGATACACAGATGGCGCTCATGAAGATCGAGGTCACGCGGGCTCGCCGGGACGCCGGAAACCAATACGTGAAATAGAGAATGACCCCGGGGAAGAAGCCCGCTTCGGCAACGCCCAGCAGCACGCGCGCCGCATAGAATTCGATTGGTGTCCTAACGAATGCGGTCGCGACGGACACGACGCCCCAACACGTCATGATCCGCAATAGCGTGCGCCGGATGCCGATACGCTGGAGCCAGAGATTGCTGGGCACCTCGAGCAGCATGTAACCGAGATAGAAGAGTCCGACGCCGAAGCCGAATGCCGCTTCCGACAATCCAACGTCCTGCCTGAATTGAAGATGGGCGAAGCCGATGTTCGCGCGATCGATGTAAGCGAGCACGTAGCAAACGAACAGCAGCGGCATCAGTTTCCAGGTCACCTTGCGGTAGAGCGCCGCGGTGGACGAATGATGGGCCGCGTTCGCCTCGGGCGATGGACTCGTAACTGCTTGCATGGTGTCTCCAATCGTTATTCCGCTAGGGGATCGGCAATCCGCGGCGGAAACGTTCGGTCCCGCGTCGCCATGAGCATCATTATGGTGAGCGCGGCACACATGCAAAGACGGGCATTCCACTACGTGGAACACGCAATGGAATGCCCGTCATCCAGCATCGGGGATGCAAACAACGATACGCCTTCAACGAGGACGCATCAGCACCTTGATCGAATCGAGCGAATTGGCGACCTTAATGGCCTCTTCCCACTCCTCCAGCGCGAAGCCATGCGTGACGATGCCTTTCGATGTCACGAGCCCGCGAGCGAGCAGATCGATCGCGATCGGATAGCAGTAAGGCCCCAGGTGCGCACCACGCACGTCGAGTTCCTTGCGATCGCCGATGATCGACCAATCCACCGACGTCTCGGCACCGAATACCGAGAATTCGACGAACCGCCCGAGCTTGCGAATGAGGTCGAGCCCTTGCGGCACGCCGGCCGGCACGCCCGTCGTTTCGATGTAGACGTCGCAGCCGTATTGATCCGTAAGCGACCGAACGATCGAGAGTGCATCGTCCTTCTTCGGGTTGATCGTCACGTCGGCGCCATATTCGCGCGCGAGCGCCAGGCGCTCGTCGACGAGATCGATGACGACGAGTTTCTTCGGCGTCTTCAGATGTGCAACCTGCGTCATCATGAGCCCGAGCGGCCCCGCCCCGGCAATGACGACGACGTCGTCGAGCTGAATATCGCCGCGGTTGACCGTGTGAATCGCGCAGGAAAGCGGCTCGATAATCGCGGCATCTTCGATCGATATCCCATCGGGAATCTTATGGACGATCGCCGTGGGCGGGAAGCGCATGTACTCGGCCATGCCGCCGTCGGCAACTTCACGCTGGAAGCCGAAGATGTTGTGGACCTCGCACATCCAATACTGCCCCGACTTGCAATAGCGGCATTTGCCGCAAGGCACGATCTGCTCGGCAATCACGCGCTCCCCTACCGCCACGCCGAAGTGCTGCGCGGCGCCCTCGCCGAGTTCTTCCACGTACCCGAAGAATTCATGCCCGGGAATGACGGGTGCCTTCACCCAGGGGCTCGGCCCGCCCCAAAACATTTTCGCGCCCGAGTAGCACTTGCAGTCGCTTGCGCAGATGCCGCACGCGGCAATGCGAATGACCAGTTCGTTCGGGCCGGGTCGCGGTCGCTCGACGCGTTCGACGCGGTAGTCCTTGGGCGCATGGCAAACGACAGCGGTCATGTCGGTGGGCCTGCTCGAAGTGCTCATAGTCGGCTCGCTTGGAATGAGAAGTGAAAAGGGAGCAGCAAAGAACCGTCACGGACCCGTTTCATCGCGCGAGGAAGCCCCCGTCGACAGCGAGGCTCACGCCACTGATCATCCGCGCTTCGTCGCCGAGCAAATACGCGATCGTCTGCGCCACTTCCTCGGGCTGGACGAATCGGTTCATGGGAATGCGGGCAAGCATCTGCGATGATTTCTCCGGATCGCTCCACGCTTTTTCGGCCATCGGCGTCAACGTGACCGTAGGGTTGACCGAGTTGACGCGTATGCCGTGGGGGCCAAGCTCGACGGCCATCACGCGCGTGAGCGCATCGAGCCCTGCCTTCGAGGCGCAGTACGCGCCGTGCAGTGCGAAGCCGACGTGCGCCGATATGCTCGAGACGTTGACGATCGCACCACCCGTGCCGCGCTCGATCATGCTGTGCGCACAGGCCTGGCCGACGATCATCGCGGCCCGCACGTTCACGGCCATCGTCTCGTCGAACGCTTCGACGTCCGTGTCGAGGAAAGGCTGCAAGCGCGCAATACCCGCATTGTTCACGAGCAGATCGATCGGCTGCGCGGCGAGCGCCGTAGCACGTGCGGCCGCTGCGTCGGCTAGATCGACGGCGTAGGCTTCGCATCCGATCTCCTGCTCGAGCGAACGCAGATCGTCAGGCGAGCGGCTCAGCGCAATCACGCGCGCCCCTCGCGCCGCCATCAGCCGCGCCGTGGCCCGGCCGATGCCTTTGCCGGCCCCGGTAATCAGCACGCGCTTCCCGGCGAATTGCTCGGAGCGATCGGGTACAGCCGTTGGTGAGCTCATGATGGGTGACTGCTCCTAAGGTTCTTCGCAAAGGCGCCGTGCGGTATCCTCGTCGGTCACGAGCACCGAGACGTAACCGCCGCGCAGCGCCGCTCGAGTGACGAAGAATTTTTGCGTGCCGCCGCTGGCCAGCACGACGCATTCGATGCCGTGCAGATCGTCGAGCGCGACCGCCACCGTGCGCCGGTTCAACGGATGGTTGATGAGCTTGCCGTTCTCATCGACGAAATGACCCAGCACGTCGCCGACGGCCCCCGCTTTGCGCAGCGTGCGCAGATCTTCCGGGTCCTTGACGCCGTAGGTAATCACGAGCGATTCCGTCAGGTCGCCAGCGGTCAACAACGC
This sequence comes from Trinickia sp., assembly GCF_051953955.1. Lineage (GTDB taxonomy): Bacteria > Pseudomonadota > Gammaproteobacteria > Burkholderiales > Burkholderiaceae > Trinickia. Next base: position 17,890 of record NZ_JBQCIF010000026.1, read on the forward strand.
GAGATCGGCGCCTCGCGCGAGCTCGTAGGTCTCGCGCACGGCATCTTCCCGCAGGATCACGTCGCGCACCTTCTGGCTGCTGACATAGATCGGCGCCGGGAACAGGAAGCCGTCCGCATGGCACAGATCGGCGAAATCGGACACGATGTCGAAGGTGTTGATGCTCGGGCAATGCGCGAGCCCGCCTTGCAGCGACACGGCGGAAAGCGGTCCATACGCGCGCTGCGGCAAGGCCCGTAGAACGGCGCGGATCGTTCTTCCCCAACCCAGGCCGATCGTATGGCCGGAGGCGATGTGCTCGGCCAGGTAGTTCGCCGCGCCGATGCCCAGCGCGGCCATCGTCGCTTCGTAGGTGGCGCCGGTCGGCACGACGACGGCCGCCTGCAAGCCGAAGCGCTCGACGAGTTGCTCTTCGAGCGCGACGCACGGTGCAATGCGGCTGTCGATCGTGATTCGGACGAGCCCCGATTCGCGGCCTGCGGCCAGCAATCGATTGACGCGCACGCGGTTGGTGCCCAAAAGCTGCGCGATTTCCTGCTGCGTCATGTTGCCGACGTAGTAGTGCCAGGCGACGCGCGTTTGCAGTTCTTCTTCGCGATCGATGCCTTCGTCCTGCTCGACGCTCGGCATAGGTAGGGTGGTCTTGCCCATGTTGTCCGCCATGTATCGACAAAAGAAAAGCCGATAGTTATAGCAAATGCGTCATTTGACGGCGCCCATCGTCAAGCCCTGCACGAGCCGGCCCGAGACGAGCAGCGCGAAGATCACCATCGGCAGCACGATCAGCGTGCCCGTCGCCATGATCTCCCCCCAAGGCAGCTCATAGCCGCTCATGTAATTCGTCGCGGCCACGGGCGAGGTGGCCGCGTTGTCGCGCGTGAGCACGAGCGCGTAGAGCAGATCGTTCCATGAAAAAATGAACGCGAAGATCGCCGACACGACGATGCCCGGCATCGCGAGCGGCAGATTGATGCGCCAGAACACGCGCCACGGCGATGCACCGTCGAGCCGCGCGGCTTCGTCGAGCTCGACGGGAACGTTGCGGAATTGATCGGTGCAGATCCAAACGACGATCGGCAGCGAGAACGTGAGATAAAGCAGGATCAGAACGATGTGGGTATCGATGAGATCGAGCTTCGTCGCAATGAGGAAGAACGGAACCGCGAGCACCACCGGGCTGACCATCCGATTGGAGATGAACCAGAACCAGAGATCACGTTTGCCGCGGAATTCGAAGCGCGCGAGCGCGTAGGCCGCCGGCGTGCCGAGCAGGATCGCGAGCACGGTCGTGCTGCTCGCGACGATCAGCGAATTGACGAGGCTACCCGCGACGTCGTGCGTGAAGAGCGCATCGACATAGTGCGAAAGCGTCGGCGTGAAGCGCCACAGCGGCGGATAAGCGAGCGCATCGGCCTGCGTCTTCAGGCTCGTGGTCACCATCCAATAGAACGGAAAAACCGACGAAACGAAGATCACGAGCAGCGCGAGGCCATGCCAGACGGTGGCACGCCGCTGCCCGGCTCTTGCGCGGCTCGCGCGCGGGGCGGCGCCTATCGTCAGAAGCCCTAAAAAAGAGAGGCTCATGCGATCTCCCTGTAGATGTAGCGGATGTAAAGACGGGAAAGGACGATCGTCAGCACGAGCAAAAGCATCGCTTGCGCGGAGGCCAAGCCTTGATCGAACAAGCGAAAGCCGATCCGTTCGATGTAGACGCTGATGAACTCCGTGGCGGCCCCGGGACCGCCGCGCGTCATCGTATAAACGGCATCGAACATCTTGAGCATGTCCGCCGAGCGCAAGATCAGGATCGCCGTCAGCCCCGGCAGCAGATAGGGCCGCTCGATGTGCCAAAGTATCGTCAAGCGCTTTCGGGTTTCGAGCCGTGCGGCTTCTTCGGCCTCCTTCGGCACCATCGTCAAGCCGGCAAGCAGGATCAGCGCGCAAAACGGCGTCCACTGCCAGATGTCCATGATCATGACCGAGACATAAGCGAGCGTCGGATCGCCGAGCCAATCGCGCGGCGGCACGCCGACGAAGCTGAGCACATAGTTCGCCACGCCGAATTGCCGGTTGAAGATGAGCCGCCCGATGAGCCCGACCACGGCGTACGTCGTTGCCATCGGCACCACGAGGCCCACTCGCGCGGCGGCGCGCATCCAAGTCAAGCCCGACCGATGCAGCATCAACGCGGCGAACAAGCCCAACGCGATCTCGACCGGCAGCGTCAAGCACAAGAACAGCATCGTGCGCCCGAGCGCCTGCCAAAACGTCGCGTCGGTGAACGTCGCGACGTAATTGTCTAGTCCAACGAACGGCGTGCCCGCCTCGGGGTCCGCGAGCCGGTATTGATGCACCGAGTTGTACAGGGCGACCAGCAACGGATAGATGCCGATCACGGCCAGTGCGAATACGGCCGGAAACAAAAACCAGAACGCGGGAGACCGCGGCCAAAGCCGCAGCCGCACGCCCTTGCGCGGGACTTGCGCCTGCCCCGGCCGCGACACCGTACCGTTGAACATAGCGATACTCCGATTCGCACGATACCCGGCGAAACGACGCCGATCGTTGCTTTGATCGCCGCCTTACTTGAGCAGCGGTTTCTTGCCGTCGTAGTAGCCGGCCTTCTGCAAAATCGCCTCCATCTTCGAGCCGATCGTCTGCGCGCCGTCCTTGACCGAGACGCTGCCGAGCATCATCTTCGTGCCCCATTCGCCGATGATTTCGGAGATGGCCGGCCACTCGGGGAAGCGCGGGCGATAGTCGGGCACGCCGCCTTGCCACGATTCGACCATCGGCTTCACGAACGGATACTTCGCCTGCACGGCCGGATCTTGATAGACAGCCGTGCGCGCCGGCACGCCGCCTGCCTCGAGGTAAGGCTTCGCCATCTGCTCCGAGGTGATCCATTGAATGAAGAGCCAGGCGGCCGCTTGCTTCTTGGCGCTCGATTTCGCATTGACCGCCAGCGAAAAGCCCCCTAGCGCAGGCTTGAGTCCAGCAGGACCGCGCGGTTCGGTGGCAATCGCCAGGCAGTTACCGAGCTTCGATTTCGAGGGATCGGTCAGCGTCGGATAGAAGGCCGACCATTCGGTGATCATCGCGACCTGTCCCTGAGCCAGCGCGTTCACGGCTTCGGCGTGATCAAAATCGACGATGCCGGGCGGCATGTACTTCATCAATTTCTGCCGGTACTCGAGCCCGGCTTGCGATTGCGGCGACATCAAGTTCGATTTGAACTTGGCGTCGAGCAGCGAGCCGCCGTTGGGCCAAAGCATGCGCATGAAGCTGTCGGCCGATTGCGTCTCGCCGCGGCGCGACTGCAGCGCGAACGCGTACTGGTTCTTGCTCGCGTTCGTGAGCTTCGGCGCGTAGACATTGAGCAAATCGTCCCAGGTCTTCGGCGGCTCGTCGAACCCGGCTTGCTTCAGCATGCACTTGTTGTAGAACATCAACCCGGAATAATTGTCGAACGGCAGGCCATAGGTCACCTTGTCCCAGGTGCCGAACGAATCGAGCAGAATCGGGAAGAAGCCCTTCAGGTTCAGATTCGGATCGGCCAGCTTGGGATCGTCGGTGAACTTCTTGATCGGCGTGAGCCACTTGTTGCTCGCGAACTCGCCGATCCATACCACGTCGACGAGCACGATGTCCTGCGCGCCGCCGCTCACGAAGTTGAGCACCTCCTTCTGCCGGGTGCTCTCATACGGGACGACGTCCCACTTGATCGTGATGCCCGTTTCCTTCTCGAACTGGGGAATCAGTTTTTCGGCTGCGGTATATCCGGGCCGATCGAGAAAGATGGCGTGGAGCGTCGTGCCGGAATAAGGCGCGGCCGCCTCCTTCAACGTCCATGCCGAAGCATGCGCCGCCAGCAGAAACGACGCGGCGGCCAACGACACCATCGCTGATTTGCGCTGCAAGAACCGGGGTTTCATCGATTGTCTCCTTGTCGACCGGGGCGGCCCGCTCGCGCGGGCGCGTCCCGATCCGATGCAAAGCTATTCGTTATCGACTCAGCGGCAGGCATCGGATCGTCGAATGCCTGCGAGCACACGGGACTGCGTCATGCGATTGCGGCGCAGCCGGCGGCCTTCCGGAGTGCGCATTTCACTTCCTCGTTTCACTTGTAATTTCGTTTTTTCAAATGTATATTTTGACGCACGATGCTTGTCAAGAAGAAATTCATTAGGAGTCCTTGCGGCGCTGCGGGATGAAGCCGCTGCGGATCTCGAAGAAAAGCTCGGGTGCGCGCGTGCTGGCGCACAGGTGCAATGCGACATGCGACGTTCGTTGGAGACACGAAATGAGCGCGGTTCAGCTGCAGCAAATCCGCAAGACGTTCTCGGGCGCCGAAGTGCTCAAGGGCGTCGACATCGAAGTGGCCGAGCACGAGTTCCTCGTGTTCGTCGGTCCGTCCGGCTGTGGCAAGTCCACGCTGCTTCGCACGATCGCCGGGCTCGAGCGCGTCGATTCAGGGCGTGTGCTGATCGGCGGCGAGGACGTCACAGAGGTCGAGCCATCGGAGCGCGGCGTCGCAATGGTGTTCCAGTCGTATGCGCTCTATCCGCACATGTCCGTCTACGAGAACATCGCGTTCGGCTTGCGCATGCTGAAGCTGCCGCAAAGCGAGATCGATCGCCGCGTGAACGGCGCAGCGCAGATCCTGCAGATCGATCAGTTGCTCGAGCGCCGTCCGCGGGCGCTCTCCGGCGGGCAAAGACAACGCGTGGCGATCGGCCGGGCGATCGTGCGCGAGCCGAAAGTGTTTCTGTTCGACGAGCCGTTATCGAATCTCGACGCGGCGCTGCGCGTGCAGATGCGTCTCGAGCTCATCAAGCTGCATCGGCAACTGAATGCAACGATGATCTACGTGACGCACGATCAAACGGAAGCGATGACGATGGCCGATCGGATCGTGGTCCTCAATCATGGCGTCGTGGAACAGATCGGTTCGCCGCTCGAGCTTTATCGCCGGCCGCGCAATCGATTCGTGGCCGGGTTCATCGGCTCGCCGAAGATGAACTTCATCGACGTGGACGTGCTCGGGGCCGATTCGTCCAGCGTTACGATCGCGTTGCCGGGCGGTGAGCCGCTGGTCGTTCCCTGCGAGGCTCAAGGCGTTCAGGTAGGGGGAAGGCTAACGCTCGGCGTTCGCCCCGAGCATTTGACGGAAAGCGGGGGTGGCGGGAGCGATGCCAGGGTCGCGGGTGAGGTCATCGTCGTCGAGCACCTCGGCGGCGAAACGTTGTTGCATGTCGGGCTCACGGACGGCAGAACGATTCAGGTCAAGGGGTCGGGAGAATCGGCGGCGGCCGACGGTCAACGGATCGAAGCGGGGTTCTTCGTGCGGCATGCTCATTTGTTCGATGCCGAGGGCGTGGCGTTGCGGGCCACGCATGCGCACGTTCAAACGACTGTCGCGTAGCGTCTCGACCGATGAACCCGGACTCGGGGGCGGAAATCTCGCTCGCGCTTTGGACGCCGAACAGCTCCGCATGCCGAGCCGCCTCTGTTCGGTTGAGCAGTGGAGTCCTGTTACCGCTCATATTTGATCGGTATCATTCGTTTATCGCTCAAATATGATCGGTAAACGCCGCGACTATCTTGGCACATGGGCGAGCAGCAGCGACAATTCTGGTGCCCCATTCTCCGATAACCGCTCAAATGAGCACGGTAAAACCCCGTAAGCACGCAAATTTGATTGGCAAGCCTCCCGAGTCGGCCTTCCCGGCACCGGTTTCGCGCGCGCTCAGGAAGCTCGGAGCGGATATTGCGTTGGCCCGTCGGCGGCGCCATTTGACGCAAGCGTCGATGGCTGAACGGCTCCGGATTTCCGAGGCCACTGTGCGCCGAATGGAGCACGGTGATACCGGCATTTCGATCGGAACGATCGTGCAAGCGTTCTTCGTTTTGGGCGAGTTGCAAAAGATCACCCACCTGCTCGATACAGCTTCGGACGAGATCGGGCTCGCCCTCATGAACGAGCAACTACCGCAACGCGTCCATCGGAAACGAGTGAAGTCCGACTCGGGAGCTTTATGAGCAAACCGGCCGTCAAGCAAATCGCGAATGTCGTGCTGGGCGAAGCGGCACGGCCAGTCGGGGCCCTCGCCTACAGCAAGGACGGCGGCCGCGAATTTTCGGCCTTTGCCTACGCCGCCACATGGCTCGCGGCGGCCGATCGTTTCGAGTTATCGCCCGACCTCGCACTCGTCGATGGGTATCAGTATCGTAAGGCACCCACGAAGGACGATTCGATTTTCCACTTTGCGTTTGCCGACACCGAGCCCGACGGCTGGGGTTGCCGCGTGATCGCGCGGGACCACGCTAAGCAGCGCAAGGCCGCTCAGGCGGCAGGCAAATCCACCGTGCACTCGGCAGCGCTGACCGAGATGGATTACTTGCTCTGCGTGGACGACATGAGCCGCATCGAACTCGCGCAACTCATCGGCGGTGGCCGTCAATGCGCGCGCTGGAAGTGCTCGATTCCGCGCAGACGCAATTTCTCGATCCAAGCATCGGCTTCCGGCACTTCATACCCCCGGTCGATCGCAGCCTCGTGCATCAAGTGGTACTCCATGCGCAGCGTCGTCGGGACGTTCCATCGACTCGTGCAACATCTCCGCGAGTCTCGTATACCGCTCTGGGCAATAGCTGGTTTACTTTTAAATGACTCGCCCGCTCTCCCTGGTTCAGTGGAAAGTAAATCGGCTCATCGCTTTGCCCCAACACCGACGACATGCTATTTCCTTTTGGTCGTTGTTCCGCTTATTCCCGCCAGCCCTGCTTCCACCGCTGGTACCGTCCCCTTCAACTCAACGCTTTAGGCCGCCCCGTCGACCCCCTCACGATGAGCTTCGGCGGCGTGGTATGAACTACCGTCGATTCACTCGCCCGCCCCGCCATCAAATCGACCAAAAGACTCACGCCCTTCTCCGCCATTTCGGCAGTGGGAATTGCCACCGTCGTGAGCCCCGGGCGCGATTGCCGAGCCGGAATGATATCGGTGATGCTGACGATCGATAGGTCATCGGGCACCGAGTAGCCGAGATCGCTCGCGGCATTCAATACACCGAGCGCCGGCAAATCGTTCGACACGAAGATCGCGGTCAAATCAGGGCGTGCGGTCAGTAAATCCGTCCCCGCCTCGTAACCGCACTCGAACGAGTCCTCCGTAAAGCGCTCGTCAGCCGCCAACTGCTTGACCTTCGCCGCTCGCATCGCCTCGCGAAAGCCCGCGTATCGCCCGCCATGAATGCCATGCTTAGGGCTGCCGACGATCGCCCCGATGCGGCGATGCCCGAGTTCGATCAGATGTGCGCCGGCAAGCTTGCCCGCGGCTCTCGAATCGAAGGTCACGCAGGGAATGCCGGGCGGCTCATCGGGAAGTTCCCAAACGCTGATGACCACGGGAATGCCGCGCTCCTGCAGCCTGAGCAGTTCATCCATCGGCAGCTTGCCGTTGTTCGCCACGAGCACGCCGTCCGACAGCGAACCCGCGACCTGCTCGAGAAATCCCGATCCCCCATCCGGCTCATGGTCGGTATTGCAAACCAGCAAATGCCGCTCGTACTTCAGCGCCTGCAGGTTCGCGGCCAATGCGAACTCGGGATAGAACGGGTTCGTGATGCAACTGAGCATCAGCGCGAGCGTAGGCGCCTTGCCCTCGACCAACGCGCGCGCCGTCAGATTCGGCCGGTAGCCCTGGCGCTCCGCCGTCTCGAGCACGCGCTTGCGCGTCTCCTCGCTCACGCGCCCACGGCCGCGCAACACGTTCGAGACGGTCATCACCGAAACGCCCGCCTGCGCCGCCACGTCCTTGATGGTCGCGGCAGGATTGAATGGTTTGCTGCTCATCCGAAAGCACACCCGTCGATGGACCACATCGTGTCCGTTGCCTGTCATACGATCCGCGCGGCCACGCACCGCTCGCCCTGCCGCGGTTCGAAACGCTTTTTGAAAACCCCTTGCGCACGCCGCCTTGCGGGCGTAGAGTCTAGCGCAAATGCAAGCAGCGTTGCTCGCGGTCCGGCCAGTCGGCCTTTTTTTAAAACCGCTTGATGTAACGTTAAACCAAATGGACGGAGACATGGCGGCCATCACACTGAAAGGCGTGACGAAGGCATACGGAGAGCACGCGCCCGTACTGCGCGGAATCGATCTGGATATCGCGGAAAACGAATTCTGCGTCTTTCTCGGCCCGTCCGGCTGCGGGAAATCGACCCTGCTCAGAATCATCGCCGGGCTCGAGGACGCCACGTCGGGAGAGGTGCACATCGGCGGCCGAATCGTCAACGCCGTGCCGCCCGCGAAGCGCGGGGTGGCGATGGTGTTCCAGAGCTATGCGTTGTTTCCGCACATGAGCGTCCAGCAGAACATGGGGTTCGGCCTCAAGCTGGCCGGCTTGCCGACGGATGAAATCGCGCAGCGGGTCGAGAAGGCCGCCAAGGTGCTTCAGTTGGACACGTTGCTTCATCGAAAACCCGCCGCGCTATCGGGCGGGCAGCGTCAGCGGGTGGCGATCGGCAGAGCCATGGTGCGCGAGCCCGGCGTGTTCCTGTTCGATGAACCGCTGTCGAATCTGGACGCCATGCTTCGAGGGCAAACGCGCGTCGAAATCGCTCGCCTGCATCGGCAATTCGCCCAGGCGAGCACGGTTTACGTGACGCACGATCAGATCGAAGCGATGACGCTCGGCGACAAGATCGTGTTGCTGCGCGCAGGAGCGGATGCCGAGCGGCACGGCAGCATTGCGCAGGTTGGCTCGCCATTGGATCTCTATCACCGTCCCGCCAGCCGGTTCGTCGCCGAATTCATCGGCAGCCCGAAAATGAATTTCATGTCGGGCACGGTCGAATCGATCTCAGCGCGCGGCGTGAGCGTGAAATGGACGAGTTCCGATGACAAGATCGCCGTGCCCTTCTCCGGTGCGCATCTGGCGGTTGGTCAGCCCGTCTCGATCGGCATTCGTCCCGAGCACTTCGAGGGCGCCGCAGCCGCGCACGCCGCATCGCCCTTCCCCGGCCGCGAGGACATGCACGTATTGCACCGCGAGGTCGCCCTCGTCGAACGCCTAGGCGAGCATAGCTATCTCCATCTGAACGAGACTGGCGGCACCACGCTCGTCGCCAAGCAGCCCGGCGATGCGGCTCACGCGGCGGGAGAGCGCGTCGAACTCGCGTTTTCGTCTCGCTCGTGCCATCTCTTCACCGCCGACGGCCGCGCAGTGCCGAGACTTCAATAAACCCAACGACATCTGGAGACATTCATGAAACGACTGCCTTTGTTAGCGGCCGTGGGCGCGGCCCTTTCTTTCTCGATGGCCGCGCAAGCCGGCACGCTGCAACTGAACATTGCCTTCAAGGGCGCCGAGCAACGCGCGGTGTGGGAGCAATTGATCCAGTCGTTCGAGAAGGCGACGCCCGGCGTCACGGCGAAGGTGTCGTTCGTGGAGGAAGAAACGTACAAGGTGCAGTTGCCCAGTTGGCTTACGTCGGTCGCGCCGGACGTCATCAACTGGCACGAAGGCGAGCGCATGGCTTATTACGCTCGCCGTGGCTTGCTCGAGGATTTGTCCGCCGATTGGCAGGCGAACGGCTGGAACACGCAGTTCGCTTCGCTGAAGACGCCGTCCTCGTATCAGGGCAAGCAATATGCGATGCCCACGCAATATTTCGCGTGGGGGTTGTTCTATCGAAAAGATTTGTTCGCGAAAGCCGGCATCACCCGCGAACCGACGACGTGGAATGAATTTCTCGAAGACTGCCGCAAACTCAAAGCAGCCGGCATCGCGCCGATTGCCGTCGGCGGCCGCGATTCGTGGACGCTCGCCGCATGGTTCGATTACCTCGACCTTCGCATCAACGGCTACGCATTCCACATGCAGCTCATGAACGGCGAGGTGCCGTACACCGACGCTCGTGTGAAGAAAGTCTATGGCGCATGGAAGACGCTGATCGACGACAAATACTTCATCGACAATCCGCTCTCGTACAGCCTCGATTCGGTTCAGCCGCTCTACATTCAAGGCCAAGCGGCGATGATGCTGATGGGAACGTTCCTGTCGCCAGGCCTGCCCCCGGCGACGAAAGCGCAAACCGGTTTCTTCCGCTTCCCGACGATCGACGCCAAGATTCCCGCCGCGGAAGACGGATCGGCCGAATGCTTGAACATCCCCGTTCGCGCCGGCAACAAGGTCGATGCGCGCAAATTCCTCGCCTTCATCGGCCGCCCCGATATCGACGGGCAGCTCGCGAAAGGCATCGGCACGTTGCCGGCCAACAACCAGGCCCCGATGCCCGAAGACCCGATCGCAAAGGTGGGCTTTCAAATTCTGTCGAATACGACGGGCGGCGTCGCGCAATTCTATGACCGCGACATGACGAAGGAAATGGCCGATGAAGGGATGAAGGGCATGCAGCGGTTCATCACCGATCCGTCGAAGCTCGACGAAATCCTCGAGCACCTCGAGCAAACGCGTAAGCGCATCTATCACGTATCGTAATCGCGCGAGGTTCGACCATGACTTCCGCCGAAACGGGATCGTCCGTGGACAACGGCTCGCCGGTCCGCTCGCAGCGGATACGGCATCGCTCGGCCACCGTCGCCCGCTCGTCGCCGCTCGCGAGCCGGCGCAAGCGAGCCGCCATGCTGTTCTTGCTGCCCGCCTGCACGATGTTCAGCCTCTACGTGATCTACCCGATCGTCAGCAGCATCGTGCTCAGCTTGTACAGCTGGGACGGCATGAGCGATAAGGTTTTCGTCGGGCTAGCGAACTATCGGGAACTGCTGCACACGGACACGTTCTATACGGCGCTGAGGAACAACCTGCTCTGGCTCGTGTTCTTCCTTCTCGCACCGCCGATCGGCCTCGCATTCGCGCTTTATCTGAATCAAAAGGTGCGCGGCATGCGGCTCGTCAAGTCGCTGTTCTTCTCGCCGTTCGTGCTGTCCGGCGTCGTCGTCGGGCTCGTGTTCAGCTGGTTTTATGATCCGGCCTTCGGGCTCTTGAAGCTGCTGGTCGGCCACGGGATTCCCGTTCTCGGCGACGAGCGCTATGCGACGTTCGGCGTCATTTTCGCCGCGCTTTGGCCGCAAGTTCCGTTTTGCATGCTGCTCTATCTGACGAACCTCACGAGCATCAATCCGGAAATCATCGAAGCGGGCCGCATCGAGGGCGCGAGCGGCTGGGCGCTGTTGTGGCACGTCGTATTGCCACAGTTGCGGCCTGCCACCTTTTTGTCGGTCGTGCTGACGATCATCGGGGCGCTGCGCAGCTTCGATCTAATCGCGGTCATGACGGGCGGCGGTCCCTTCGATAGTTCGACGGTGCTCGCCTATTTCATGTACGACCAAGCCATCAAGTACTTCCGGTACGGCTACTCGGCGGCGATCGCCGTGGTGCTGTTCCTCATCATGCTCGTTTTCATCGTCTATCAGTTGCGCCGCCTCCTTCACACGGAACGGTAACGAAGGACTACCCGCCATGTATCCCACACCCGTCGAACGATGGAGCCCCACCGGGCGGACGCTCTACAAGGCATCGCTGCCCGTTGCGCTCTTCCTCTGGCTGCTGCCGCTCATTGCGGTGCTCGTCACGTCGGTGCGCCCGTCCGGCGAATTGATGAACGGAAACTATTGGGGCTGGCCCAAGGATTTCGCCTTGTTCGAGAACTATCGGACCGTGCTGTTCGGTTCACCGATGCTTCACTACTTTCTCAACAGCTGCCTCATCACGTTCCCATCGGTGGTCGGATCGATCGCGCTGGCCGCGATGGCCGGCTTCGCGCTCGCCACTTATCCTTTCAAGGGCAACCACGCCATTCTCGGCACGTTCGTGGCGGGCAACTTCGTGCCGATCCAGGTCCTGATGATCCCCGTCCGGCAATTGACGTTGCACCTGCATCTCTACAACACGGTCTGGGGGCTCGTGCTATTCCACGTTTCGTTTCAGACCGGGTTTTGCACGCTGTTTCTGCGCAACTTCATCAAAGAGCTGCCCTACGAGCTCGTCGAAGCCGCGCGGATCGAAGGCGCGAACGAATGGCAGCTCTTCTATCGAATCATCCTGCCGCTGATCGCACCGGCACTCGCCGCGCTTGCGATCCTCGTCTTCACGTTCGTCTGGAACGACTACTTCTGGGCGCTCTGTCTCACGCAGGGCGACGATGCCGCCCCCGTCACCGTCGGCGTCGCCGCGCTCAAAGGTCAATGGACCACCGCTTGGAACCTCGTCTCGGCGGGGTCGATCTTGGCCGCGCTGCCGTCGGTCGGGCTGTTCTTCGCGATGCAAAAGCACTTCGTGGCCGGACTGACGTTCGGCGCAACGAAGGGTTGAGCCGGCGAATCAGCACATTACCCCACGGCGAGACGCGCCCGCTTTCATCGGCGGTGCGATGCGCGCTCGCCCCATCATTCCATAAAAAGGACGAATTGATGAAGGTCGGAGTCGACTACTATCCGGAGCACTGGGACCGTGCGTTGTGGGAACACGATGCTAGGCAAATGCAGGAGGCCGGCATCACGATCGTGCGCCTAGCCGAATTCGCCTGGTCGAGGCTCGAGCCAACCGAAGGCCATTTCGATTTCGCTTGGCTCGATCAGGCCATTGCGGTGTTCGCGGGTCACGGCATCGACGTGGTCCTCGGCACGCCCACGGCGACGCCGCCCGTCTGGCTCACGCACCGTTTCCCCGACGTGCTGCCCGTGGACAACAAAGGACACGCGCACTATCCGGGCGTCAGGTTGCATCGCTGTTATAACAGCCCGTCGCTGCGCCTGTACGGCGAGCGGGTCATCGACCGCTTGACTCGCCACTATGGCGCACACCCGAACGTCATCGGCTGGCAAACCGACAACGAGCTTGCCGCCAACGATTGCCATTGCGAGCACTGCACGCGCGGTTTCCGGTCATGGCTGAAAGCCAAGTACGAAACGCTGGACGATCTCAATCGCGAATGGGGTACCGTCGTCTGGAGCGGAGAGTACAGCGATTGGATGCAAGTCGTCACGCCGCTCGGCGGATCGCCCTACCTCAACCCGTCCTTTCTGCTGGACTTCCGCCGGTTTTGTTCGGATTCCGTGGCCGATTTCAACCGTTTCCAAGCCGACATCATTCGCCGTAACAGCCCGGGAAAATTCGTGACCCACAATCTGTGGGGCTACCCCGTCACGGCCGATTACTACGATATGTTCGAGAGCATGGATTTCGCGTCGGTCGACTACTATCCGGCGACGGACCTCATCGACGACTCGAAATCGAGGATGTATCACGGCGCACTCACGCTTGACCTCACCCGTGGAGTCAAGCGGAAGAACTTCTGGGTGATGGAGCAATTGAGCGGAACGCCCGGATGCTGGTATCCGATGTCACGCATGCCCTTCCCTGGAATGATCCGCGCATATGCATGGCAAAGCGTGTCGCGCGGCGCCGATGCGATCGTCCAGTTCCGCTGGCGCTCGGCCCGCATCGGCGCCGAGCAGTTCTGGCATGGCCTGCTCGATCATCACGGCGTGCCGGGCCGCCGGTTCGACGAGTTCGTGCAATTCAGCCGCGAAATCAACCGTCTCGCTCCGCTGCTCGAAGGCACGACGCTCGAGCACGAAGCGGCGCTGCTCTTCTCTCACGAGCAGCTCAACGCGCTGCAGATTCAGCCGCAATCGGACGGATTCGATTACTTCGGCAATTTCAAACGGCTGCATTCCGCGTTACTGAAAACCGGGGCCGGCGCCGACGTCGTCAATTGGCGGGATGATTTTTCCAAATACAAGCTCGTCGTCGCACCGATGCTCTATCTGATCGACGACGAGATGTCCACCAAGCTGCACGACTATGTCGAGCAAGGCGGCACGCTCTTGCTGACGACGCGCTCGGGCGTCAAGAACATGAACAACGTTTGCCTGCCGGGCCGTCTGCCCAACTTGCTGACGGACCTTGCCGGCGTGTTCGTCGACGAATACGATCCGGTCGGCAAGGACCGTCAGCGCGTCGAGTTCGAAGGGCTGGCCGGCGATAGCACATTCGAATGCGGCCAATGGTGCGACATCCTCTCGCCTGTTGACGCGCAGACCTTGGCGACCTATTCGAGCGAATATTTTGCCGGCCGCGCTGCCGTGACGAAGAATGCCTACGGCGCGGGTTCCGTTTATTACCTCGGTACGACGTTGGACGATGCGGCTAACCAAGCGCTGTTTTCTCGGATCGCTGCCGATCTCGGCCTCGATCGCATGCAGAATCTGCCCGAAGGCGTGGAGACGGCCGTACGTCGCTCCGCGACGACGCGGCTACGATTCGTATTGAATCTGACGAAGGAGCGCAAGCTCGTCTCCTTGGATGGCCGGGAAAGGACGAGCGCGCTGTCTGGGGAACGATGGGTCGGTGAGACGCTGGAACTCGCGCCAGGGGGAGTGGAGATTTTCGTCGAACACCCCTGACGCTCGCATCTTTACCTCTATGGCGAGACAAAATCCGGCTGCAAGTGCGGTTGAGCCGCCGCGAAGGCGGAATGCGCACTTGCATGCCGGAGCACCGCCTGACTCAGCGGATAGGCATCCAAGTCGCATCCCATTCGCAGCGCGTTCGCCATCTGCGGCACGAGGCAGCAATCGGCAAGAGTTGGTGCATCGCCGAAGCACCATGGCCCGCTGCCGTACTTGCCAAGCAGCCGTTCGACACCGGCCATCCCTTCCGCCACCCAGTGCTTGTACCACGCGCTTTTTTGCTCCGGCGTGACGCGCAATTCCGTTTCGAGGTACCGAAGCACACGCAGGTTGTTGACCGGATGCATATCGCAGGAAATCAGGTACGACAGCTCCAGCACGCGAGCGCGCAACTCGCCCTCCTCCGGAATCAACCTGGGGTTCGGATATCGCGCATCGAGCCAGTCGATGATCGCCAGCGATTGGCCGAGGCTGAAATCGCCGTCGACGAGCGCGGGTACCGCCGCCGACGGATTGATTCGTTCGACATAGGCAGGATCGCGATGCGCGCCCGTGCGAATGTTCACCCCCACGTAGTCGAAAGGCAGGCCTTTCAGCGCCAACGCGATGCGCGTTCGGTACGACGTCGAGCTATTGAAGAAATTATGCAGTTGCATGGCGTGCCCGTCTCGATCAGGCAACCCGTGCCCGCAGTTCGCCCAGCCGTTCGATGCCGGCAATCATGAGATCGCCGGACTTGACTGCGCCCACGCCTTCAGGCGTGCCCGTGTAAATCACGTCGCCCGGTTCGAGCCGGAAAAACTTCGACAGATCGGAGATCGTTTCCGCCACCGACCAGATCAAATGCGAGACGTCGCTCTTTTGCTTCGTTTCGCCGTTCACTGTCAGCCATATCGACGCCTGCTCGAAATGCCCTACGTCGCTCACACGGTGAATCGGAGCGATCGGCGCCGAGCGATCGAACGCCTTGCCGATTTCCCATGGACGTCCCATTTCACGCATTTTCATTTGCAGATCGCGACGCGTCATGTCGAGCCCGACTGCATACCCGTAGACATGCTCGAGCGCATGCTCCACGGAAATATCCGCGCCGGCTTCGCCGATCACCGCCACGAGCTCCGCCTCGTAGTGATAGTTCGACGTTTGCGACGGATAGGCCAACTCGAGCGTCTCGCCGTCCGCTACGGGCACGACCGCATCGGTGGGCTTGCAGAAAAAGAACGGCGGCTCGCGATCGGGATCGAAGCCCATCTCGCGCGCATGCGCTGCATAGTTCCGGCCCACGCAATACACGCGGCGCACGGCGACCTGATCGTCGCTGCCCGCGACGGCAACGGCCACCGGAGCGGCGGGAGGAATGACAAACGCCATGATCGATATTCCTTTTGAACTTTTGAACGAACGATTGAATTACAGACGCGCCTCACGCAACAGATTCAATGCGGACAACACAGGCCGGTCGGAATAGCTGAACAACACGCAGTCGCTGCTCGCACTGAGGCTGACCGGCTGCCACGACGGCACGACGAACACGTCGTGCGCATCGAAACCGAACGTCTTGTCGGCGATTCGCGCGACGCCGCTTCCTTCCACGGCGCAGTAGACCGTCGCATCAGTACTGCGGTATGGCTTGCCGTCGAATCCGGCCGGCAGGAACTGCATGAACGTGGCGATGGTCGGCATCGGCCAGCCTCCCGTCATCGGATTGACGTAGCGCAGCTTCACGCCGTCGCACTCGTCGAGATCGCCGTTGCGATACAGCGTATCGAGCGCCTCGCGGCTGCGATCGTACGGGTAGCTGAATATCGGCGAAGTCGGGTTCGCCACCCGATGCCGGACCGGCGCCATGTTGTGCCCGAATCGAGCGAAGCTGTCGCCCTCGGGCCGCAGCACGGGCTGCGTCAGTTCGGGGTAGTTCTCGGCAAATCCTGCATCGAGATGACCGATCAAGGGGATGTCGAGGCCGTCGAGCCAGACCACCGGCTCGCCACCGTCTTCGATCGTGGGATTGCCGTGGTCGTGCCACGTCCACGACGGCGTGATGATGAAATCACCGGGCCGCATCGTGGTTCGCTCGCCGTCCACGGCCGTCCAGGCACCGCGTCCTTCGACGATGAAGCGCAGCGCGGATTGCGTATGCCTGTGGCTCGGCGCGAGCTCGCCGGGCAAGATCAACTGAAGGCCCGCATAGAGCGTCGACGTGATGCTCGACTTACCCGGCAGCCCGGGATTTTCGAGCACGAGCACGCGCCGCACCGCTTCCTCCGCACTGATCAGCGATCCCGCCTCCATGACGAGATCGCGGATCTCGGCGTACTTCCATATCGCCGGGACGGCCGCCGGCCGCGGCGCCTTGGGAACGAGGCTATGCAGCGATTCCCAAAGCGGCGAGAGCCCTTGCTCGCCGAGTTCTCGATAGTAGGCGGAGCGCTGCTCGCTCAGCGTCGTGGCAGTCATGGGCGTCTCCTTGTTCTCATCATGGCGCTCATACTTCGACGAAGACGTAACCGTCCTCGATCTTCACGGGATACGTGCGAATGTCGGCCGTCAGCGGCTCGCACATCGCTTTGCCGGACCGCACGTCGAACTTCCCTTGATGCAGCGGGCACTCGATCTCGTGCCCGTCGAGAAATCCGTCGCACAGCCGCGCGTGGCCGTGCGTGCAAATGTTGTCGGTCGCGAACACCTCGCCGTCGACGCCGTAGATCGCCAACTCCTGCCCCGCGGCCGTCACCGCCGTCACGTCGTCGGCCGGCACGGCCGTCAACTCGATGACTTTCATCCACTGCTTTTCCATGACTCACCTTAGATCGGATAGATGATCGAGTTTTCGATCATTTCGCTATCGAAGACGCAGACTTTCGATTCGAACTTGAGGCCGCCCGGCGCGCGAACAATCGTGTCGATGTACCGGCCGACGTTGAACACCGTCGGCAGTTCGTCGGGCTTCGTCCGAAACACGGCATAGTTGACCTCCGTTTCGATGCGCCCCGCTTCCGCGCGCACGATGCGCGGCACGCCGATCACATGGCGCTGATAGTACGGATCATGAAAAATCGTTTCAGTGATGCCGTAGACGCGGTCCTTCAGCATGCCCTTGCTTTCGAATGCGAGCGTCGCGAGCGGCAGGCCTCGATCGAAATTCTCGCGAGGCTGAATCTTGTACGTGCATTCGTCCGTAAAGAAGTCGGGCCACTTGTCCCAGTCATTGTCATCGACGACGGCGGCATACTCGGCATAGAGCGCAAGCAGTTGTCGATAGGTTTCGAAATCGAGCATGTCAAACCTCCATCACGCGACGCCAATAGTCGTACATGCCGCGTATCAGCGTTTCCGTCACCATGTGGTCCGTATTTCCAATCTCGCGCCCGCCCAGCTCCGCGATCGTTCGATGGAACGGCTTTTGTTCGAAGCCTTCTTGCGAGAACTCGATCACTTCGCCGTCGTCGGCCGAAACGAAACCCGCCGGGCCGAACAGATTCGCTTGGCGCAGGCGCCGGCGCGTCATTTCGTCGGTATCGTCCTCGAAGCCGAAATGCGTCCAGACGAAATCGAACGAGCCGTGCCCATTCGGCTGAATGTGGCGCGTCGACACCGAGTTCACCTGCTGCTGAATGATCACGCTGGGGAAAACCGTCATCATCACGGCGGTCGGATCGCCCCACCACGGCTCGTGCACGACGTCGAGAAAGCGGTCGTCGTTCAGCGTCATACGGTCCTTGAAGCTCGTCACCCCGCTCGTGACTTCGCTCTTGCCGCCCGTGCCGCGCGTCGAAATCATCGCGGCATGACGGAATTGATCGTCCATCTTCAGCTCGGACTTGTTGTCGGCACGCCATAAGCCGAACGTGACGAACCACGTATGCAGCAGCCCCGGGTGATACGGGTCCTTGATGTTCTCCTGCATCAGCTTCCAGTTGCCGGGTATGCGCTGCCGGTTGTAGCCGAGAATCTTCAGCTTGCGGCCGTCGAACACGCGGTCGAAGTAGGCAAGGATCGTGGGGCCGAGATAGGTCTCGAGGGAAGGCAAATCGTGGTCGAACGAAGCGAAGATGACACCGTTGCGCCGCGCCACGTTCAGCTTCGTCAGGCCGTGCTCCTTCGGATCGAAGTCGGCCGGCATGCCGCCGTTCACCTTGCCGTCGGCCTTGACGCCGCGACGAAACGGAACGCCCACGAGGTTTCCCTTGAGGTCATAGTTCCATTGGTGGTACGGGCAGGTGAAATCCTTGCGGTTGCCGAACTTCTCGCGGCAAAAGCGCACGCCGCGATGCGCGCAGACGTTTTCGACGACGGCGACGTCGCCGTCCTGAGTGCGCGCGACGATCACCGAGCGCTCCCCAACCACGGTGCGCTTGAAATCGCCGGGATTCGGGATTTCCGCCTCGAGGCCGACGTAGCACCAGTGATCCGCATAAAAGAAGCGGTCGAGCTCGCGCCGGTAGGTCGCATCGTCGGTATACGTCCAAAACGGAATGCGACTCGAACCGTCCTCTTTCCAGTTCGGCCGCACGAAGGCAACGGGTGCCTCGTTCATGATTCGTCTCCTGGCTTGTTGACTTCGAAAGCGTCGCGAGTGGCGCGCATCAAACGCCGCTCGCATAAAAGGCATCGGCGTATACGTGCTCGGCGCGAATGCCTTTTTGCCGAAGCAGGATCGTCGAGGCATCGACCATCGCCGGCGCTCCGGCGACGTAGGCGCGCCAGCCGGTCAGGCTCGCCCAGTCTTGCTTGACGGCGTCGGTCACGACCCCGGTTCGGTAAGGCCCGGGCTCGCCGGACGCCATGACGACGACGTGCGCCGTCATATTCGGCAGCTTTGCCTTGAGCTCATCGAGCCAGGCCACTCCGTAAACGTCACGCGGCGAGCGGACACCGAAATACAAATGGACGGGATTGTCCAATCCGTGATCGGCCATGCCGCGCAGGATCGAGAGGATCGGGGCGAGGCCCGTGCCGCCGGCAATGCAGATGATCGGATCGGACGTCTTCGTTCGCAGATAAGCCGTGCCCAACGGGCCGCTCAACCGCACGTTGTCGCCGACCTTCAGTTGCGTCGATACGTAGGAGGTGACGCGCCCACCCGGCACGAGGCGAATGTGGAATTCCGCTTCCTCGCCGCCCGCGGCGACCGCCATCGAATACGGCCGAACGAGCTCCGGTGCGAATTGCAGCGACGCATACTGGCCCGGAGAAAACGCGAACGGCTTCGACAGCGCGAGCCGCACGCGCTTGATGTCGTGCGTCAGATCTTCGACCGCAATGACCGTCGTCTTGATGATCTTCGATGGGTGCACGACGATCTCGTCCACCTCGGGCACCTCGATCACGCAATCTTCGACGACCGTCGCCTGACAAGCCAACACCGAATGCCCATCGGTCGCCGGACGATTCGTGTCGGCCCCGCCGGTCACGAGCACGTTGCCGGAGACGACGCGGCAGCGGCAGGTGCCGCATCGGCCCGCCATGCAACTGTACGAGATCGGAATTTGATGATTGCGCAGCGCTTCCAGCAGGTTGTCGCCCGATCGCACGTCGAGCGTTCTCTGTAGCGGCAGAATTGACACTTCCATGGGGCCTGCGTCTCCGAAGCATTCAACTTATGGCCGCATGATGCACTCGCCTGCGCTATTGATAAATAGAAATGCGTTGATATGTCACATCACTGTCAGTGATAATGTGATTCAAAGCGAACGAAGGAGACCATGCATGGAACTGAAGGACATCGACCTCAACTTGCTTGTCGTCTTCAATGAGCTGCTTCGGCAGCGCCGGGTCTCATCCGTCGCCGCGACGCTCGGCATTTCTCAGCCCGCGATCAGCAATGCGCTGAACCGGCTCAGGAAAGTACTCGGCGATGACCTGTTTCTGCGCACGTCGAAGGGAATGACGCCGACGCCGTTCGCCGAAGCGCTGGCCGAATCGGTCGGCTATGCGCTCGGCACGCTTCACGACGCGCTGAACGTGAAGTCGGGCTTCGATCCCGGCACGAGCACGCGCGCATTCACCGTGGCGATGACCGACATCGGGGAGATCTACTTCCTGCCTACGCTCATGAAGCGTCTGGCCAAGGAGGCGCCCGGCGTGACGATCAGCACCGTCCGCAATCAGTCCGATGCCTTGCGCGACGAAATGGAGCGCGGCAACGTGGATCTCGCGATCGGTTTCCTGCCCGATTTGAAGTCGGGCTTTTTTCAGCGGCGCCTGTTTCGTCAGAAGTACGTCTGCCTATTCCGGAAAGGTCATCCGCTCGCCAAAACGGGCATGACGACGAAGGCATTCGTGGAATCGGAGCACGTTTCGATCGTGGCCGAGGGAACGGGGCACGGCATGGTCGATGCCGCGATCGCCCGCGCCGGTCATCAACGCAACGTCCACCTGCGCGTGCCGCACTTCGTCGCGGTCGGTCACATCCTGCAGACGACGGACCTCGTAGCCGTGGTCCCGGAAGCATATGCCGCTCGCACGCTGGAGCCGTTCGGTCTCGTCAGCGCCGCGTGCCCCGTGAAGATCCCCGACATCACGATCAACGTGCTATGGCATGCGCGCAATCATCGCGAGCCCGGCAGTCAATGGCTTCGGCAACTGGTGTTCGAGGCGTTCTCGATCTAGCCGCTTGCCGCTCCGCGCGTTGCACGCTCACCTAGGATTTTCCCTACGCGTTCCGCCGCCCCTGTCGCTCATTCACGGGCAGAGAGCGGGACCGCAGCAAAATCACGTTCGTGAATGACCCGCATTCACGCTCCCGTGTAGACGCGCCATCGGCAAGCCGGCAACCTTCATGACACTTACAAAAGCAAAACATGGTCATGGAGACACGACATGCATTCACCCGAAAGTACGCTCGAGATTCGCGGCTGGCTCGATAAGCAGCCTTTTTCTTTCTTCCAGTGGCGCGTATTGCTGCTGTGCTTCGCCGTCGTGGCCGTGGACGGGCTCGATACGGCCTGCGTAGGATTCATTGCCCCGGCGCTGAGCCGAGAATGGCATCTTCAACCGGCGATGCTCGGCGCGCTATTCGGTTCGGGCCTCATCGGGCTCATGGTGGGCGCGCTTCTGTTCGGCCCCCTCGCCGATCGCATCGGCCGGCGCAAGACGCTGATTGCGACGGTCGCCTTCTTCGGCGCCGCGAGTCTCGTTACCGCCTATGCACCGAACATCGCACTGCTCATCGCGCTGCGTTTCGTCACGGGCCTCGGCCTCGGCGGAGCGATGCCGAACGCGATCGCGATGACGTCGGAGTACTGCCCCGAACGCAAGAAGTCGTTCCTCACGACGGTCATGTTCTGCGGCTTCACGCTGGGCTCGGGCTTCGGCGGCGTTGCCGCGGCGCAGTTGCTGCCGTCGCACGGGTGGCGCAGCATCCTGCTACTCGGCGGCGTGCTGCCGCTGCTGCTCGTTCCGATCATGCTCGTCCTGCTGCCGGAATCGGTGCGCTATCTCGTACTGCGCAAGCAAGCCGCGAGCGAGCACATCGCCCGCATTCTGCAAAAAATTGCACCGCTCGCCGTGCCCGCACCGACCCGGTTCACGCTGGACGAAGCGGTTCAAGGCGGCTCGCCCGTCCGGCAGTTGTTCACGGCCGAATATCGCGCCGGCACGCTGTTGATCTGGATCGTCTTCTTCATGAGCCTGCTGATCGTCTACCTGCTGACGAACTGGCTGCCCACCCTCGTCCATAGCTCCGGCATGCCGCTCGCGATCGCGTCCGAAGTGGCGGTGATGTATCAGGTGGGCGGAACCATCGGCGCACTCGTGATCGGCCGCTTGATGGACAAGGCCAACCCGACGGCCGTGCTGGCCACGTCCTATGGGTTGGGCGCGCTCTTTCTCGTTGCGACCGGGATGGCGACGGGGACGTTGCTCGCCGCAACGGTCATGGGTGTCGGC
Source organism: Trinickia sp. (assembly GCF_051953955.1). Taxonomy (GTDB): domain Bacteria; phylum Pseudomonadota; class Gammaproteobacteria; order Burkholderiales; family Burkholderiaceae; genus Trinickia. Next base: position 40,219 of record NZ_JBQCIF010000026.1, read on the forward strand.
TTTTGCATCAGCGGATCGCAAATCGGCGCGAATGCATATGTGGCTCGGTACTATCCGACATCGAGCCGTGTAACGGGAATCAGCTGGGCGCTCGGCATCGGCCGGCTGGGATCGGTCGTTGGCGCACTCGTCGGCGGCGTGCTGCTCTCGGCCAACATCAGCTTCCCGGTGCTATTTGCGATCGTCGCCGTGCCAGCGGCCATTGCGTCGGTCTCGATCTTCGCCTGTGGCCGCAACGCGGACGTCAAGCCTGCGCTCAATGTGGCCGCTTAGCCTCTATCCAAGCTTGTGTGGTAGTTAGCGTCAACCGGTATCGCGCGCAGTTGAATATCTCGAGCTTTTTCAGCTCGTCGAGCAGCATGGCTTCGAAGCCCGGAGCCCGATCCTCGGCGAGCCCCAGCTCAGCCATGGCAGCTTGCACTGACTTCCGATCACGAACTACCAAGCCAATGGCCTCGGTCAAATGCTCCCGATACCGCAGTCTCAGAGGATCGGGGGCACTCGTGGATTCCATCACGACGGCGTACTTCTTGATCGAGCGCCGATAAGTCCAAGCGAAGAGGTCCACCGCACGCGAAACGTCCAGGTATTCGTACACGCCCAACATTGCCTGAGCATAGTCGTGAGGATCGACGTCCAAGAAGGACAACGGTGAGCCGTTGTAGAGCATCAGCGGAATGTTGGCTGCCAAGCGACTCGTGCGTTTGTTGCCGTCCTCAAATGGCTGCAAGTACGCTAGGTTCACCCACAGAAAGAACGCGGCCTCGACCGGATTCTTGATGAGCTTCGCCTTGGTCAGGATGGTGTCCAGCATCTCCTCGAGCACGGTCGGCACTTGAGTCGGCACGTAAACCGTATCGCTGATGTTGACCACCTTCTTGCGGATCACACCGAGCGCTTCCGTATCCGCGAGAAGGTCCTGCATGAGCACCGCATGCAGGTTTCGGATGAGGGCTGTCGACAGCCCCTGCAACGGGACCGCATCGACAAGAAACTCGATGGCCGTTTTGTGGTTGAGCAGCATGACCGCGTCCGCATCGCTGCCGGCAGTCCCGCGCCTGAATAGGTCCTCGGTGGCAAGTAGCGTATACCGGTTGCCTTCCAATCGAGAGGACGACCATGAGAGGTCGATGAGTAGTTGCTCCAGCACTTTGCGCGCGTAAGTCCCCGCCGGTTGTTGCTCGTGCAACCGGCCAACCCGATAGAGTTCTTCGGCGAGGCCTCGCGGCATCAGCCACGTGTCATTGGGCGCGTACTGTTCGACAAAGTCACGCCGGTACGTCACCGGGTCACGCGCCGCCAAGGGCATGTCCAGTTTGCGGCCAAGCTCGATGGCGGCCGAAGACCACACCGGACCGGGGTTCGTGAAAGGCTGCTCCAGCGTATCCGCTCGAGCTACCGCTGTCCGTCCCGTCAGCGGGTAGCGGGTCGATCGTGCTTGACCGCTGCGTGTGAGCTGCCCACTGGCACACAGCGCCTCCAAATGGCGGCGGACCGTGGAAGGAGCCCCCTGTGTAGCAAGGATGACGTCTGTGGAGGAAACATCGAGCTGGCCCCTTCCCGCTAGGCCTTTGATGGCTGCAAGGACAGCGTCCGGGGTCAATCTGCTCACTTATCTGCTCACTTATCTGCTCAAAAGTGAGCAGATACTACGTCAAAATGAGCAGATACTCCAGATTTTGAGCGGATACTGAGCAGATTCCCGGACGGGATGCGAGGTCGCTCATCCGTCCCGCCCAGCAGCAACGCTCGTCTGGCCGGTGATTCCCGCGCAGCAACAGACTTTACACGCTGTTACCGCGCGCCCGCTTACACCCGATTGAGCTTTCCCTATACTCCGATCCGCAACCTATTTATTTGCGCTTCGCGAGCGCGAGATTCGAGATAGAGAAAGAGATGAAACGCCCCACGCTGACCAAGACCGCGCTTTTCGTTCCGCTCATCGCCGCTGCCGCATTGTCGGTCTCGGGGTGCGTTGCGCCGAACCCGTACGGCGCCTACGGCTCGCCGCCGCAATACGCTCAGCCGGCCTACGCCCAGCCGCAGTATGCGCAACCTCAGTACGCGCAACCGCAATATGCGCAACCGCAATATGCTGAGCCGAGCGAAGCGCAGCCCGCCTATGCACCACCGCCCCCTGCCTATACCCAACAAGGCGCCTACGGCGTGCAATACGGCACGATCGCGGGCATCCGCCCGATCGGGGGCGCAACGAGCCCGTCCGGCGTGGCGGGCACGCTCGTCGGCGCCGTGGTGGGAGGGCTGGTCGGCAATCAATTCGGACGCGGGCACGGGCGCGATGCGGCCACGGTCATCGGTGCGCTCGGCGGCGCGGTGGCCGGCAATCAGATCGGCCAAAACATGGGGCAGCCGGCCGGCTATCGCGTGGACGTTCAGTTGAGCGACGGCACCATGCGCTCGCTCGACATGCAAACGCCGGGCGATCTGCGGCCGGGCGACCGCGTGCGTATCGACGGAAATCAAGTCTCGCGCTATTGAGCCGCCCCGGGCGTCCACTCTCTGCCGCCGCGCTGATCGATGATCGCTTCGCCGTACTTCAGCGATGCGAGCCGCGCGGCACCGGCGCTGGCGAACGGCCGCTCCTCGTTCAGCTTGAAGGTGTCGCTGTGTGTCGACGTCGCATCGGTGCCGCGCAGACAAATCTTCACGGCCGCATCGAAACCGTCTTCATAGTTGTGGCCCGAGCCTTCCTTTCTTTGCGAACGGGGATAGACGAGAGGGTAAATCTCGAAGCCGTGATAGATGTGCATGCTCATTTGTGACTCCTAGCGATTTCGATGAGAGTGATGCCGTTGAGAATGAGGAACCGCGGGCATACCTCATGTGTATGGCGGGCGCAGGGAAAAGGGAGTCGAACTATCGACGGTGGGAGAGGCCCGCATGGAGTGCGGCGAAAAAACGGCCTGTCGTCAGCGAGGGTATTCGTCTCGACGTGCGAACCATCATACGCTAGTCACCCAACGTGCCTAGGATTTATGTTCGACGTGGAACGCGGCCGGTCGTCGCTTGCCCGCGTGGCTCCTCGCCTTCGCCAGCCGCCGGGCCCGTGTCGGAACCCTGTCTCCTTCGTTCGAGCGCATGCTCCGCAACGGATGCCGACCGCAGCGCCCGACCGAAATAGCTTGACCGCCACGCCGATACCGCGTATGGTCACAGGTTGAAGTCTTCAAGAAGCGTGATTGCTGTTCATCATTGACCGCGACACTGCGGTATTCGTTGCCCTCTCCCTCCTTGATTCTTTTTTTCGTGCCCGATTCGTGGTGCGTATATTCGTTCGTCTATTTTCTTCAAAGGATTTTCATGGATACCGGTATCGTCAAGTGGTTCAATGACAGCAAGGGTTTTGGCTTCATCTCGCCGGACAACGGCAAGGATGACCTGTTTGCGCATTTCTCCGAAATTCGCGCGGACGGCTTCCGCACGCTCGTCGAAGGCCAACGCGTCAGCTTCGAAACGAAGCAGGGCCCGAAGGGTCTGCAAGCAGCCAACATCAAGCCGCTCTGATTCCACAGTGCGCGTTCGACAGGGTGCCGCCAGCGCGTTCCGGCTGCATGCCGCCCCTTCGAACGCATTGCCGGCGGGTGGGGGATCGAACGATTCTTCGCCGCCGACGCATATCGGGGCCCTTTGCGCGTGTTCGTTGCCTCCCCGGCAACTCGCCGCGTGGCCTCACTCACCTGGGGACATCGATTTGGCAAAGGAAGAATTGCTGGAACTGGACGGCGTCGTCGACGAAGTGCTGCCCGACAGCCGTTATCGCGTCACGCTCGAGAACGGGGCGACCATCGCGGCTTACGCGGCGGGGCGGCTGAAAAAGAATCACATTCGCATCTTGGCCGGCGATCGAGTGCGCCTCGAACTCTCGCTTTACGACCTGACGAAAGGTCGCATCAACTATCGGCACAAGGACGAGCGTGCCCCGGCAGCCAGGCCAGCGCAGGGATTTCGTCGGCGCTGACGGGAGCGCATGAATCGACAGCCGGGGGTATCTCCCGGCGCCGCACGACGATCAACGCGTCGTGCGGCCACCTAGTGTCCTGTCCCGCACGTTCCTTTGATATGAAAGAACTTACGGGGCAGGACACTAGATCAACCTGCAAGCCTCGTCGAATTCGAGCCGCGGACTACGCGGGAACAGTCCGGCCCGATCGCCATAGCCGAGGCAGCAAAGAAAATTCACGCGCACGGTCGTGCCGTCGAAGAACAGCGAATCGACGAGGCCCGCATCGAAGCCCGATAGCGGCCCGCAGTCGAGCCCCAGCATTCGGGCCGCGAGAATGAAGTAGCCACCCTGCAAAGAACTGTTGCGCAAGCACGTCTCCGCAGCAAGCGCGGGCCGATCGCGAAAAAGATCGCCTGCATTCGGACGATGTGGAAACAACTTGGGAAGCCACTCGTAAAAGGCAGTGTCGTGCGCAACGATCGCGACGATCGGCGCGGCTCGAACTTTCTCGACGTTGCCGGGCGATACGGCTGATATCAGCCGCGTACGCGCATCCATCGAGCGCACGAACGTCACGCGCATCGGCGAGCAATTCATGCTCGTCGGCCCCCACTTGACGAACTCGTATAGCCGGCGCAGCAACGCGTCGGGTACCGGACGGTCCAACCAGGCATTCTGACTGCGAGCGTGGGTAAACAACTGCCGAGCAGCGCGACTGCCGAGCGGCTCGGTCATCGACGCGGACTCCAGTTCGACTCCGCTCATCGCGCCGCCTCGCTCTGCCTACTTGCCCCGATCATGAAGAACGCCACGACGGCAGGCGCATCGCTCTTGTTGCGCCACGCGTGCCGCGTGCCCTGTTGCACGACGACGTCCATCGGCCGCAGCAAGGTCTCGCTTCCATCATCGACCTCGAGCCAAACCTCTCCCGACAGCACGATTGCGTAATCGACGGTGTCGGTCGTATGCATACCCGGGCACGCAGGCTCGAACGTGCACGCGAGATCGGGCATGCGGCCCGCGCACTCCCTGGCCGCGGCGACGGAGTCGAAGCCCGGTGCGTTCATCGTGCTGTCCGGCGGAAAGGTGACGATCAAAAAGCTCGTTCCGCCAGGCGCGGGCAGGAGTTTCGTCTGCCCTTCGGTTGGGTCGGTGCCGCCCGCCGGCAAGACAGGGCAGCACCCTGTCGCCCATACGCGTGCGAACGCATGCCCGGGGATCGATTCGAATGCAACGGCATGCGGCGCCGGGCCGTCGGACAGCAAAACAGAGCGGCCATTGCCGTCATGACCGGTTACTACGCGTCGAATAAGCATGATTGCGTGCGATGCAGGAAGAGAAAGAAACGAGGCGCATGGAACAGCGGCCGTGCCATGCGCCGGCATCAGGCTCAAGGGCAAATCACGTAGTTGCTGAAGCCGCCGTTGCGATTCTCAATGCCCCCCAGGGCGACGTTGATGTCCTCGAGCTTGAACGTGCAGTGCTCGAAGACGGACAAATCGACCACACCCGACTCCACCATATCCGCCATCTCCTGCCCCTGGCCAGCCGTAAACCAAGCCGAGCCGCTGAAACGCTGGTCGTTGTCCATCATGTAGTGCAGATTGACCGGGACCTCCCCTGCCACGGCGCCGATGTTGACGAGATGGCCGCCGCGCCGCAGTGTCTTCAACGTCTCGCGCAGCGTCTCTTGCGGCGCACCCGGTCCCAATGCATCGATAACCGCATCAACACCCGCACCATGCGTGACGCGCGCGGCCCATTCGCTGACCGAGCCGTCATCGAGCGACATCACTTCGATCCGCTCCGGCGCCAGCGCTTTGACGCGCGCGAGCAGATCGCGGTTGCGCGCCGTGCCGAGGATCTTTTTGGCTCCCATCGCCAGCCCGAACAAGGCGACACCGAGGCCCAGCGTCCCGCTGATGCCGCTCACGAGGATCGTGCTGCTCGGCCCGACCTCCGCCTTCTTCAATGCCCGGTAGGCCGTGCCCAAATAGCCGAAGCGCGCCGCGGTTTCGTGACTGAGGTTATCCGGAATCTTGACGAGGCTGTATTGCGGAGCCGTCATGTACTCGCACAGGCCTCCGTACGGATAATCGTCGAAGATCGACTGCGAGCGTTCGCTGAAACCGAAGTAGCCGTTGAACGTGTAGTACGGGCATGCCGTCGTATCGCCGGAACGGCAGGCACGGCAGCCGCCGCAATGGCGGGCCGGGTTGACGTAGACGCGATCGCCTGGCACGAAGGCATGGACCTGACTACCCACCTCTTCGATGACGCCGGTCGCATCGAGACCGAAGATGGCCGGCAGCTTCGGCAACGGGAGATGAGGAAACCACTTCTGCCAATTGCTCAGGACATTACCGAGATTGGGCACGATGCCGCATGCCTTCACTTTCACGAGCACGTCGGTCGGGCGCGGCGACGGAACCGGGATATCCTCCACGACCATCGGCTCGCCTACGTTGTGCATGCGTGCCGCTCGCATCATCTTCGTCGTCATCGTTTGTCTCCTGTTTATCGGTTAGTGCACGATATTGATTTTTGTGCACAAATAGAATCATCGTTTACCTGAAGGCGTCATCGCAGGCCATCGAGTCCCGTGACTTCGGAAGCCTGCAGTCCGCCCAGCCGCGCGTGAACGCGCCCGCCCGTTGCCATGGCCAGCGCAAAGGCGATCTCGCTGCGGCGCGGACCGTCCCACACCGTGACTTCGCACGTTCCGAAATGACTGCGCACGTAGGCTGCTTGAATGTGGCCCAGCGGAACCATCAGACGTGTGCCTACGCCGCCGATCGTCTTCGCGGACGGTACGATCGCCTTCGGTGCGCCCAGCGCTTCTCGCATGGCCCAACCGCCCGCCTCGTGCCAGAGCGCACCGTGTTCCAGCTCTCCGTCTTCGCCGACGATGGCACCCTTCCCGTAGGCTTGGACTTTCGCCGCACCGCCCAGCCGCGCCACGAGGCGCAACGATAGATCCGCCCCTAGCCGGCGCAGCTCGCTCATGAACGGCAATAAATCCGGCTCGTACCGTCCCGCGTAAGGATTTGCGACGACCGCCGTCGCCACGCCGACCACAAGCGGGTCGGACAGCCGCTCACCGCCTTCGTGCCAGACTTCTTCGACGTCCAACTTGACCTTTCTTACATTGACTAGCGACATCCGCTGCTCCGGAAAAATGGTTCACATCGACCACATCTAATACCGCCTGCTGCCTGCTGCCCGGTCGATATCTCGCACACCGACGCTTGCATTATATCCATCTCTGTGTAATATGCACAAAAACATCTTTTATGCCCGCAAGGAGCAAACGTATGAAACTGGTCTCGTACCGACATCAAGGCCGATCGGGATTCGGCGCAATCAAGGATCAAGACATCATCGATCTAGCGAAGCGGCTGCCGGCCGTTGCCGATCTCGCAGCGCTCATATCTGATTCGGCCGCGCTCGACGAGGCGCGTCGTCTCGCCGATACGGCAGCGGCCGATTTGGCGCTCTCCGCCGTCGAGCTCGAGCCGGTCATTCCGCGTCCGAGCAAAATCATCTGCGTTGGAATCAACTATGTCGCGCATGCAGCCGAGGCCGGACGTACGGTTGGCCAATATCCGGTCATCTTTCATCGCTTCGCGCAAACGCTCGTTGCGCATGGCGCTCCGATCATTCGGCCGCGCGTGTCGGATCACTTCGACTTCGAAGCGGAGCTCGCCGTCGTCCTCGGCAAAGGCGGTTCGCACATCCAGCCCGAAGATGCCATGCAGCACGTCGCCGGCTATACCTGCTTCAACGACGCCAGCGTGCGCGATTGGCAATTCCATACCCACCAATACGGGATGGGTAAAAATTTCCGCGGCACGGGCGCGCTCGGCCCGTGGCTCGTCACAGCCGACGAAATCCGCGACTATCGAGAATTGTCGATCGAGGGATTGCTCAACGGCGAACGAATGCAAATCGGTCAGCTTTCCGAACTGGCGTTCGACATTCCGGCCTTGATCGCTTACGTATCGCAGGCGCTGGACTGGCAGCCGGGCGATATCTTGGCGACGGGCACCCCGAGCGGGATCGGCTTCAAGCGCCAGCCGCCGATTTTTTTGAAGCCCGGAGATACGTTCGACGTCGTGATCCCCGGCGTCGGCACGCTGACGAACCCCGTTGCGGACGAAGCATGAACGCGTGAACCCCTGAAGAAACGCGCAAACGAAACATCCGGAGACAGCCATGGCGGCATTGCCGAAAATTCAGTTCACGCATTGCGGGATCTTTTGCAGCGACCTCGAGTTGATGGTCGACTACTACCGCAAGTATCTTGGCTTCGTCGTCAGCGACAAAGGCGTCGCCTCGACGGGCCATCGTCTGTACTTCATGACGCAGGACCCGCAGATCCATCATCAGCTCGTCCTCTTCGACGGCAAGCCGGTCGACCTGCCGTTCAACCCGGTCAACCAGTTGTCGCTGCTGCTCGGCTCGCTCGACGATCTACGGTCCTACTACCAGCGGGCCGTACGCGCCGGGGTGCAAGGCATCGAACAAGTCGACCATGGCAACGCATGGTCGATCTATTTCAAAGATCCCGAAGGCAATCCGCTCGAGCTATACGTCGATAGTCCGTTCTTCACGGCTCAGCCGTGCCGCGAGCCGCTCGACCTCGAGCTTTCCGTGGATGAAATCCTGAGGCGGACGGAAGCCATGTGCCGGCGCCGCCCGGGATTCTCGTCGCGCGAGGCTTGGATGACCGAGATGCGGGAGCGGATCGCCGCCCAGCGCACGGCATTCGACGCGTGAGCGAGGACGGATACTTTCCATGAAGTGCAATTTCATTGACGGGCAGTGGCGTGAAAGCACCGCATCGCGCAGCAATATCAACCCTTCGGACCTCGACGAGATCGTCGGGGAATACGCTCAAGCCGACGCCGACGACGTGCGAGCTGCCATCGCGGCCGCGCTCGCCGCCCGCGCCGGATGGGCGCACGGGGGCATTCAGGCACGGTCGAACGCGCTGGACTTCGTTGGTTCGGAGCTGCTCGCACGGCAAATCGAGCTCGGCACGCTCCTTTCCCGCGAGGAAGGAAAAACCCTCGCCGAGGGCATCGCGGAAGTCGCACGCGCCGGTCAGATATTCAAATTCTTCGCCGGAGAAGTCTTACGAACCGCAGGGGACAAACTACCGTCCGTCCGCCCGTTCGTCGAAGTCGAAGTCACGCGTGAACCCATCGGCGTCGTCGGCATCATTACGCCGTGGAATTTTCCGATCGCCATTCCCGCTTGGAAAATCGCACCTGCGCTGGCCTACGGCAATTGCGTCGTATTCAAGCCGGCCGATCTCGTGCCCGCGTCGGCATGGGCACTCGCCGAGATCATTTCGCGCAGCGGGATCCCGCCGGGCGTATTCAACCTAGTCATGGGACGCGGCAGCGTCGTCGGCCATGCGATCGTCTCGTCGCCCGACGTCCATGCGATCTCGTTTACGGGATCAGTGGAAACCGGACATGCGCTATTGCAGCGCGGCGCGCAGCAGCTCAAGCGCATGCAGCTCGAGATGGGCGGCAAGAACCCGCTCGTCGTACTCGACGACGCTGATCTCGACGTAGCGATCGATTGCGCGGTTCAGGGCGCTTACTTTTCGACGGGGCAACGATGCACCGCATCGTCGCGCTTCATCGTGCAAAAAGGTATTTATCCCCGCTTCGTCGCTCGCCTGACGGAAGCGCTCGAGCACTTGCGTGTCGGCCATGCCCTGGATCCGCGGACGCAAATCGGTCCGGTGGTGGACGAGTCTCAGTTGCGGGATGACGAAGGATACCTGGCGATCGGCAAAAGCGAGGGTGCCAAGCTCGCCTGCGGCGGTCAGCGCGCCGTGCGAGACACCCGCGGCCACTTCTTATCGCCTGCGCTGTTCGTCGATGCGACGCCGAAGATGCGCATCGCCCGTGAAGAGATCTTCGGCCCGATCGCCTGTGCCATGGCCGTGGACAACTACGAGGAAGCGCTCGCGGTAGCGAACGACAGTCCTTTCGGGCTCTCATCGGGCATCTGCACGACTTCGCTCAAATATGCGACGCATTTCAAGCGGCACGTGAGGAGCGGCATGACGATGGTGAACGTGCCGACGGCCGGTGTCGACTACCACGTACCGTTCGGCGGAACGAAGGCGTCGAGCTACGGGCCGCGCGAGCAGGGCACCTATGCAGTCGATTTCTTCACGACCGTCAAAACGGCCTACACGAAGGCATACTTCGATTAACCCCCGCACCGGCACACGCGGCCGGTGCCTCGCAAGCGCCACCGCGGGTGCGCTTGCGTCGCAGATTCGATACGGAGGAGACGTGGATTTCGATTTGATCATCGTCGGCTTGGGGCCGGTGGGCGCCATCGCCGCCAATTTGGCTGGCGAAGCCGGCCTGCGCACGCTCGTGCTCGAAAAGTCCCTGACCGTCTTCGACAAGCCGCGCGCAATGGGCTTCGATCAGGAAATCATGCGAATCTTGGGAAACCTCGGGCTCGCCGATAAAATCGCCCCTTACGTGATGCCCTATCGGCCGTCCGAATATCTCACGACGGATTCGGGCGTCATTCGACGCATCGAGGCGGCCGAACCTCCATTCCAACTGGGCTGGGCACCTAACTACGTGTTCATGCAGCCTCAGATCGAAAGTGCGCTGCGCGAGAACCTGGCTCGGTTCCCGTCCGTCACGGTCAAGCTCGGCGCGCAAGTCGACGCCGTGTCATCCGGAAACGACGGGGCCTCGGTCGCTGTCGGCGCATCGCCCGGCGGGTCGAACGGGCCGCAAACGTACCGATCGCACTATGTGCTCGCATGCGACGGAGGAGCCAGCCCGATCCGCACGGCGCTCCGCTTGGACATGGAAGACCTCGACTTCGACGAGCCATGGCTCGTGGTCGACGTCGTACTCAAAGAGGGCTGCGGCGCGAACTTGCCGGCAACGAACGTCCAGTACTGCGAAGTGGCGCGCCCTTGCACGTTCGTAGTGGGGCCCGGCCAAGTCCGACGCTGGGAATTCATGATCAATGCCGACGAAACGCCCGCCCAAGCGATGGAGCCGGCGTTCGTTCGCCGGCTCATCTCGCGCTGGCTGAACGAAAACGAATACGACATCTGGCGCGCATCGTCTTATCGCTTCCATGCACTCGTCCTGCGTCAATGGCGCTCGGGCCGCGTGTTCTTCCTTGGCGATGCCGCTCACATGACGCCGCCGTTCCTAGCTCAAGGGATGTGTCAAGGGATACGCGATGCGGCCAATCTCGTCTGGAAGCTCGCGCTCGTCAACCGCGGCGCCGCAAGCCCGCTGCTCCTCGATACCTATCAAGCCGAACGGCTTCCACACGTGAAGCAGACAACGCTGGTAACCAAAGCGCTCGGCAAGCTGATATGCGAACGCGATCCCGTCGCCGCGCGCGAACGAGACGAACGCCTGCTCGAAGAAATGGCGGCCAATCCGCGCGGCACCGTGAGGCAATCGTTGATTCCGGGGCTCGGCGCGGGCCTGCTCTCGGCATCGGCCTACGGCCCGCGTGGCCTGTTGTTTCCCCAGCCGCTCGTCACCGCGCCGGACGGCCGCAGATGTCTTCTCGATGAACGAACCGGCATGGCGTTCCGCATTGTCGTCGAGGACGACACCGATCCTGCCGTCGTCGCGCGCATCGCTGCGCAGTGCAAGGCGTTGCGCGACGAGGGTGTTCCGGCCGAGCTAGTCGCGATCGGAACCGAACCGCTTACCACGACAACGCCGCCGCACCGCTTTCAGGATGCCGATGGCGTACTCGTCGGTTGGATGCGGAGGCTGCAGTGTGGCGCCGTGATTGCACGGCCCGACCACTACGTCTACGGCGCTTGTCGCCAAGCGGCCGATGCATGCGAGATGATTCGCGAGCTGGCGGCGGCACTGAGGACAGGGAAGGCACTCGAGAATCCGGCCGCCGCGACCTGCGCTTGAAGGGCTACGAAATCGCAGAGCGCGAGCGATCCGCGATCCTCGCGCTCTTCTCGTTTTGGCCGCAAGACATTTCAATCTTGCACATGGTCGTACTTTGCGCATAAAATTCCGCTCATCGACCTATCCTAGTCAACTCACGCCCATGGACTCGACCTCCGCATCGAACGGTGCACCCCTGATCGACGTCGCCTTCGCCCGGATGAAGACGTCCATCATTCGCTGCGAGCTCGCCCCAGGTAGCCGGCTCAAGGTGGAGAGCCTCTCGAAAGCGTACGGGCTCAGCAGTTCCCCGATCCGCGAAGCGTTGAACCGGCTCGCGCAAGACGGCATCGTCCAAGCGACGGAAAATCGCGGGTTCTGGGTGGCCCCTATCAGCATCGATGACTTCAAGGACATCACCCGGCTGCGCGTGTTGCTCGAGCTCGAGGCACTCAGTGATTCGATCGTCCACGGGGACGAAGAATGGGAAGTGGCCGTGCTGACGGCCTTTCATCGGCTGAGCCTCGCGGAAAAACGTCTCGGCTCGGGTCCCGTCGCGCTCGACGACGATTGGTCCGAGCGACATCGCGCCTATCACATGGCACTGCTATCGGCGACGCCCAGTGCCCTGCTCTCGAACATGGTGGGCTCGCTCTTCGATCGGGCTGAGCGCTACCGCCGCTATTCCGCCATGCATCGAACCCAGGAGCGCCACAAGAACAGCGAGCATGAGGCCCTGATGAAGGCGACGATCGATCGAGACGCGGAAAAGGCCACGCGGCTGCTGCGCAAGCATATCGAAGGCACGCTCGCCCGCGTTGCCGGAGCCCTCGAACGGCAACTGGCCACCATCCAATAAGCAAGCGCCGCACGGTCCGAAATCACGCAGTGCCGCATTTACAGCCAGATCGGCGAGGGATCGCCATCGATCGCCTCGCCGCTTCCCTCCGAATTAGAACACCGTTTGCATGCCGATCCGGCCGACGAACTGCGAGCGTCCGCTCGAAGGACCGAACGTCCCGTTGATGACAGCGTTCGCACCCGCGTTGGTCAACTGATAAGCGGCCTGAGCGTAGACTGCCGTGCGCTTCGACAGGAAATACTTGGCAACGACGCCGAGCTGATGGGCGTGGTTGTGATCGACGCCTGCGTTGCCCCACATGTAGGTGTAGGCAAGACTCGTCGAGAATGCCGGCGTGAAGCTATACAGCGCACCCAGTTCCGCCGCGTCGACTGCGGCACCGTTTCGGGTGTTGCGCGTATTAGTGAACAGCGCCGTCAACAAAATCTTGTCGCCCTTGTATTTCGCGCCGAAGCCGAAGTTGCGGATGCTGTCGCCGAGCAGGACCGCGTAACGCACGTCCGTATAGGCCGCGCCGAACGCGAACGGCCCCACGCTATAGCTCGCGCCGAAACTCTCCGCGCTGTTCTGGCGGAAATCCCCTGCCGCGCCCCCAAAGGCATACATGCCACCGAACCGTACACCTTCGAAGAGCGGGCTCGTGTATTTGACTGCGTTGTTCAGCGGCGTATCGCCGTTCATGCGATCGAAGTCGAACGCTTCGTTGGGCGGCGAATCGGGAATGCCCAGCTTGGCGAACGGACCATCGCGGAATTGGTAAAAGCCGCCGCCGTACATCGCCATGTCCGCGCCGACGTCGCGAAACAGCGTGTCGACCATGAAGTCGTACTGGCGGCCGAGCGTAAGCTTCCCGTATCGATCGTTATCGAGGCCGACCCACGCATTACGCGCGAACAATCCCGCCCCCGTCCCGCCGCCGTTCGTCGTCTGCGCAACGAGATTGCCCTGCAGCGTGAACTGCGTCACCAGTTCGAAAACCGCATGCGTGCCGTTGCCGAGGTCCTCGCTTCCCTTGAACCCCAGCAGGTTCGGTAACGCGATACCGTCATCCAGCCGCAAGGCCGAACTCCCTCCGATATTGCTGACGTAAGACACCCCGGCGTCGAGCAAGCCCCACAGCGTCACGCTGCTTTGGGCCTGCGCGCTCGGTACCACACCGGCACACGTTCCCACTGCGACTGCCGCCGCAACCATGATGCGCTTTTTCACTTTCGTCTCCTCCGGATCGATCGCGCCGATTATTGACGCATAAAAATACGCTAAAAACACATTTCATGTTTTTATGCATATTCTACCAAACGTCGACGACGGTCAATGCCCTGCGGCGCGCACCGAGGGTAGTGTTTACGCGCGTGCGTCAATCACATTCATCGTGTGCGAGACGAGCGGCCTCAGGGCGCGCGATCGCCGCCAAGCGATCGTGGCCTCGAACGACAAGAGACGAAAAGGGAGAGGGAGAAATGGAACAGCAGACGCGGATGCGCTCAGCCCTGAAAGGGAAGCGGACGGCAACTAGTGCGGATGGTGGCCCTGTTGGGTCTTGAGCCTGCGCTCGGACGACACGGAACGCGATCGCCGCCGATGTGTGCATTCATCGAACGCTCCGGCGCCGCAGAGCTCGACTTCGTTTTTCGCCGCCCGGATGGCGTCGTAAAACGTCGCTTCCGTCGCGACGTGCGTCCGGTCGACGTGCACGACCCATCGACCGAACATGTAGCGCCAGCGAATGCGGCGCTCTTCGAGAAACGCGGAAAACCAGCGCCAAACCGATGCGTCCTCCGCATTGGCCGCGGCGGCGGCATCAAGCCGCGTGCGTTGCATCGCATTCATATCGCGCGTTTCGCCCGCAAGGCATCGATCTCTTCAGCAGTTGCTCCGAGCCAATCCGACAGCACCTCTTCGGTATGCTGCCCCAACGTCGGCGGCGCATGCCGATATTGCACGGGCGATTCGGACAACCGAATCGGATTCGCGACGAGCGGCACCTCCTTCGCCAACGGATGCGGCATCTCGATGCGCGCGCCGCGAGCTTGCACGTGCGGATCGGCGAACACGCGATCGAGCGTGTTGATCGGGCCGCACGGCACCCCCGCCGCTTCCATCGCGGCCACCCATTCGTCGGTCGTGCGGCGCACCGTCATGCCGTGAATGAGTGCGATCAACTCGCTCCGATGCTTCACGCGCTGCGGATTGGTCGCGAAGCGTTCATCGCTCGACCACTCCGGCTTACCGAGCGTGTTACACAAACTCGCGAACTGGCTGTCGTTGCCCACGGCCACGATCATGTACCCGTCAGCCGTCGGAAACTCCTGGTACGGAACGATGTTCGGATGCGCATTGCCCATGCGCCGCGGCACGACGCCCCCCACTAAGTAATTCGCCGCCTGGTTCGCGAGACACGCGATTTGCACGTCCAGCAGTGCGAGATCGATATGCTGCCCTTCGCCCGATTGCTCGCGCCGCTTCAACGCGGCCAGCACGGCAACCGTCGCATAGAGCCCCGTCATGATGTCCGTGAGCGCGACGCCGACTTTCAATGGGCCGCCGCCTTCCGTGCCGTCGGGGCGGCCCGTCAAGCTCATCAAACCGCCCATGCCTTGAATCAGGAAGTCGTAGCCGGCACGCGACGCATACGGTCCCGTTTGACCGAACCCGGTGATCGAGCAATAGACGAGCCGCGGATTGACGGCCTTGAGGCTCGCGTAGTCGAGCCCGTACTGAGCGAGGCCGCCCACCTTGAAGTTCTCGAGCACGACGTCGGCACGGCTGGCCAACTCGCGCACGACGCGCTGGCCCGCTTCACTCGCGATGTCGATCGTCACCGAGCGCTTATTGCGATTGGCGCTGAGGTAGTAAGCCGACTCGCCCGTCGACTGGCCGTCTGAATCGTTCAGCCAGGGCGGCCCCCACGCGCGCGTGTCGTCGCCCGCGCCGGGACGCTCCACCTTGACGACGTCGGCGCCGAGATCGGCAAGCAACTGGCCCGCCCACGGTCCCGCGAGCACGCGCGAGAGATCGAGGACACGCACGCCGGCGAGCGCCCCCGCTTGCAAGGTATCGTTCATGGCGATCGAAAAATCAGAAGGCGGCAATGCCGGTGATGGCACGCCCGAGAATCAGCGCATGGATGTCGTGCGTCCCTTCGTAGGTGTTGACCACCTCGAGATTCACGAGATGGCGCGCGATGCCAAATTCGTCGCTGATCCCGTTTCCGCCCAGCATGTCGCGCGCCATGCGCGCGATGTCGAGCGCCTTGCCGCACGAGTTGCGCTTCATGATCGACGTGATCTCGACGGAAGCGGTGCCCTCGTCCTTCATGCGGCCGAGCCGCAAACACCCTTGCAGGCCCAGCGTGATTTCCGTTTGCATGTCCGCGAGCTTCTTTTGAATCAGTTGGTTCGCCGCGAGCGGCTTGCCGAACTGCTTGCGATCGAGCACGTACTGACGAGCACGGTGCCAGCAATCCTCGGCCGCGCCGAGCGCGCCCCAAGCGATGCCGTAGCGCGCGCTGTTCAGGCAAGTGAACGGCCCCTTCAAGCCGCGCACGTCGGCGAATGCGTTCTCTTCGGGGCAGAACACCTCGTCCATGACGATCTCGCCCGTGATCGATGCCCGCAATCCGACCTTGCCGTGAATCGCAGGGGCCGTCAGCCCCTTCCAACCCTTTTCGAGCACGAAGCCGCGAATCGCACCTTCGTCGTCTTTCGCCCAGACGACGAAGACGTCGGCGATCGGGCTGTTGGTGATCCACATCTTGTTGCCCGTCAACTGATAGCCGCCCGCCACCTTTCGCGCGCGCGTCACCATGCTGCCCGGATCGGAGCCATGGTTCGGCTCGGTCAAGCCGAAGCAGCCGATCCACTCACCCCGCGCGAGCTTCGGCAGATATTTCTGCTTGACGGCCTCGCTGCCGAACTCGTTGATCGGCACCATCACGAGCGAGGACTGCACGCTCATCATCGAGCGATAGCCCGAATCGACCCGCTCGACTTCGCGCGCCACGAGACCGTAGCTGACGTAGTTGAGGCCCGCGCCGCCGTAAGCCTCGGGAATCGTCACGCCGAGCAGCCCGAGATCGCCCATTTCGCGAAAGATCGCCGGGTCGGTCTGCTCATGACGGAATGCCTCGAGCACGCGCGGTGCGAGGCGATCTTGGCAATAGGCGCGCGCCGATTCGGCGACCATCCGCTCTTCTTCGCTCAATTGCTGCATCAGCAGTAAAGGATCATCCCATTGAAACGAAGACTTGTGCTGTTGGCTCATTTCTGACTCGGAAGGTATGGATCGTGGCGTCAATTTATCGCTGGCACTGCAGGCCGGCAACCGATTTCTTGTCAGCCACCTGTGCGAAAATCGCACAAATCAGCCATCCCGTTCGCCGAAGGATCGCATCATGCGCCGCAAGATTCCGTCCACCCTCGCCCTGTCCGCCTTCGAGGCGGCAGCGCGCCATCAGAGTTTCACCAAAGCGGCCGACGAGTTGGCCGTGACGCAAAGCGCTATTTGCAGACAAATCGCCTCGCTGGAAGATTTCCTGGGGCTGAAGCTGTTTCGCCGCGACCGGCGCGGGGTGGCCTTGACGGAAGCGGGCCTCGCGTACAGCCGCAAGGTGGCGGCCCGGCTCGACGACGTCGAGCGCGACACGGTGGATCTGATGGGTCGCGGCGGCAAGGGCGGCACGCTCGAAGTCGCGGTCGTGCCGACCTTCGCGACGAAGTGGCTGCTGCCGCGCATGCCGGCCTTCATGTCGGCCTATCCCGACGTCACGATCAATCTCACGACACGCACGCGCCCGTTCCTATTCGGCGACACGGAGTTCGACGCGGCTCTGTACGCGGGCCCCGCGACGTGGCCCGGCACGGGCAGCCGATTCCTCATGCGCGAGAGCCTGATTGCCGTGGCCAGCCCCCGCCTGATCGCGCCGCGCGAGAAGCTCGGGGCATCGGACTGGTCCCGTTATCGTCTATTGCAGCAGAGCACTCGTCCGTATGCATGGCGCGACTGGTTCGCATCGCTGGGCCTGCGCGTGGAAGGCGATATGTCGGGGCCGCGGTTCGAGTTGTTTTCGATGCATACGGAAGCGGCGATCCAAGGAATCGGCATCGCCCTGCTTCCGCGTCTGCTGATCGAGGACGAACTGAAGCGCGGCGTGCTGATTCCGATCGCCCGGCACGACTATCTGAGCGACCGGTCGTATTACCTCATCTATCCCGAGCAGAAATCGGACAGCGCCCCGCTCGTGACGTTTCGCGACTGGATCGAAGAGGAAGCGCGCGGCTATCGGGAGCCGTTGGGGTTGGGCTGAGTGCCGGCGCCGCCGCTCGAAGCGCGACGCCGGCATCGTCATCCGCGACGATCCGCGGATATCAGAAGATGTTGCGCAGGCCGATCGCGGCGCCAACCTGATGGTTGTGGCCCGGGTAGTCCGCCACGAACGCGCCGTTTCCGCGCGCGTAGTCGATCGTGCCGTACACTTCGGTCCGCTTGGACAGCGAGTACTCGGCGAGCACCGTCGCCGAATAGTTGACGCCCGAGCCGAGCGAGCCGTCCGTCTTCGCGGCGTTGCGCGCGTGGTCGTAGTAGCCGGCCACCGTGATCGCCAGCGGCGGCGTGACTTGCCATTGCGTCCCGAGATAGAAGCTATCGTCGAAGCGGTTCGGGCTCACGCGCGGCAGCGCCGGTGCGCCGGACTGCTGCATGTCGGCGTCGGCAAGCCCCGTGTGATCCTGCGAATGCAGCCAGCCGCCCAGCGCGCGCACCGTCGGCGTGAACGCGTAGACGAGCCCCACATTGCCGAGGTTGAACTTCTTGCCCTGGAAATCGGCTTGCTGCCAGCCCGCCATCGCCTGCAGCGGCCCCATCGTGTACGAAGCGGCAAGGCCATACATGCTGTTCTGGGCCATGCTGCCAGCCACGCCGCCGAAGCTGTACATCGCGGAGACGTGCAATCCGCCGAAGTCGTTCGTGTACTTGACCGAGTTGTTGACCGTCAGGAACGGTCCGGCCGGGTTATAAACCCAGCTGTCCTGCCAGTAATCGCCGACCGTCATCGGGTCGTAAATGTTGCCCATCAACTCGAAGAACGGCGACTGCTGGCGGCCGAACGTCAACGTACCGTACTGTTTGTTCGAAAGCCCGACGTAGGCGTGGCGCCCGAAGAGCGTATTCGTGCTGGCAAGCTTTCCGGAATAGAGTTGGAATCCGTCTTCGAGACGGAAGATCGCCGACGTGCCGCCGCCCAAATCTTCGCTGCCCTTCAAGCCCCAGCGGCTCGGTGTCTCGACGCCGTCGCCCATCGAAATCAAGCTGTCGTTCGTCGCGTTCGCACTCGACAAATATCGAACGCTCGTGTCGACGATCCCATACAGCGTAACCGAGCTTTGCGCAAATGCACCGGTGCTAAAAAACAACAAAACAGCGGCGCCGCAGCAGCTCCCCCTAAGGGCTTTCTTCATTCTTGCTCTCCTTTATGGTTGTTCGCGCAACATCTTTCGAAGAAGAACGATACTCTTCCGTGGTTGGGCGGCCGGAAATACAACGGTTAGTCGCTATTTCACGGCGGGAGCGATAATCGTCGACCAAAATCGCGCAGTCAAGAATAGTCTCGCCACCGTTCGGCTCGAGGCGCTATCGCGCTATATATTCGCTAGAAATTCGCCAGAGCCGGCACCGCGCATCGTTGCGCGCCCACAACGCCACAACTGATAGACTTTCTCCGTTCTCGCCTATTCCGCCACGGAAGCTCGACGAAATGGTCTCGCGTACAGGACGCTCATCCGATTTGCAGGCTGCGACACCGCAATGACGGCACCGACTCCGCTGCTCGAGGTGCGCGACCTGGCCAAGCGCTATGGTTCGGCATGGGCACTGCACCCCACGTCGTTGCAGATCGCGCAAGGCGAGTTCGTGTGCATCGTGGGTGCTTCCGGATGCGGTAAGTCGACGCTACTGAGCTTGCTGATGGGTATCGCGGCATCCGACGGCGGGTCGATTTATCTCGCGGGGCAGCGCATCGACGGTATCCCGCCCGAGGCGCGCGACATGGCCATGGTGTTCCAGTCGCATGCGCTGTTTCCGCATATGAGCGTGCGCCGCAATCTCACGTTCGGGCTGCGCATGAAGAACGTGCCCGCCGGCGAGCAGCAGCGACGCATCGATCAGATCGTGACGCTCTGCCAACTGCATGGATATGTCGAGCGCATGCCCTCGCAGTTATCCGGCGGTCAGCAGCAACGTGTTGCCTTAGCGCGCGCGCTCGTCATGCAAGCGGCCGTCACGCTATACGACGAACCGCTTTCCAATCTCGATCCGAAGCTGCGGCAAAGTTTGCGCGACGATATTGCAAGGCTGCACCGCAGCCTGGGCAGAGCGGCGCTCTTCGTCACGCACGACGCCACCGAGGCAATGGTCATGGCCGACCGCATCATCGTGATGCAAAGCGGACGCATCGTCGAATCGGGCACACCCGAGTCGCTCTATCGCGCGCCGCGACATCGCGTCACCGCCGAGTTGTTCGGCGCAGGGAATTTGATCGAGGTCGCACTCGAGCGCGGAGCGGCCGTGCTGCCCGGTGGCCGGCTCGTTCCGCTTGCAGGCATGGCCCCCGAGGGCAGAACACGGGCGCGGGCGCTGGCACTGCTGCCGCACGAATCGATCCGTTTGACGTTGAACGATGAGGGCGACGCCACGATCGTCGAACGTCAGTTCATCGGTGCCCTCGTACAGTATCGCGTCGCGTTGCATCACCTCGAACTGCGCGCAATCGCAAATGGAGACAGCGCTCCGCTCTCGCCCGGCACGCGCGTCGACGTGCGGTTTCTTCAGCCGCTCCATCTCGTCGAGGACGGTGCGCCGGATGTTCCTCATGTCGCCGATATGGAATCGGCACGGTGAACTCGACGATTGAAAACGTCACGCCCAGCGTCGGGCTTACTCAGAATAAAAACGTTTTCCGCGGTTCGTCGGCTCAAAAAATAAAGCACGCCATGCAAGCGGCATGGCGTGCAAACGGTTTTGACCCGGGGTAAGCCAAAACCCACTCGAGAACCGCGTGACGACCGATCGAATAGTAGACGCTTATTACGGACAGGTCGTAACGCCCTCGCAGTCTAACTTCAATGGATCGTAATTTGATAAAACCATCGTTAAGGATTTCCTGAAAATTCCGTAATCTCGATGCTAGAGCCTGAACACCGAGACGGAGCGATTCAGGCTTTCGGTTTGCGCCTCGAGCGATTGTGCGGCAGCGGCCGCTTGCTCCACGAGCGCCGCGTTCTGCTGCGTCACTTCGTCCATCTGCGAGACAGCGTGATGAACCTGGTCGATGCCTCGGCTTTGTTCCTCCGATGCCGCAGCGATTTCGCCGACGATGTCCGATACCTGCTTGATCGCCTGTCTCACCTCGCCCATCGTCGTGCCCACGCCCGTGGCTTGCTGAGCGCTGCCATGAATCATCGTCACCGACGAAGCAATCAGGTCCTTGATCTCCTTGGCCGCAGCCGCGGAACGCTGCGCCAAGCTGCGAACCTCGCTCGCCACCACGGCGAAGCCACGGCCTTGCTCGCCCGCGCGGGCCGCTTCGACGGCCGCGTTGAGTGCGAGGATGTTCGTCTGGAATGCGATGCCTTCGATGGTCCCCGTGATTTCCGAGATCTTCGTCGAGCGATTGCTGATCTCGACGATGGTTTGCACCATCTCTTGCACCGCTACATTGCCGGCGTCGGCCTTGTCGGTCGCACGCGTCGCCAGTGTATTGGCCTGCCGCGCGTTGTCGGCGTTCTGCTTCACCGTTTCGGTCAGTTGCGTCATGCTGGAGGCGGTCTCTTCCAGCGACGCAGCCTGCTTTTCCGTACGCGCCGACAGATCGACGTTGCCGCTCGCGATCTCCTGAGCGGCCGTGGCAATCGAGCCCGCCACCGACCGGATTTGCGCGACCGTCGTGCCCAACTGCGTTCGCATGGTTTCGAGGCCGGCCATGACGCTGCTCGCATCGCCCGTTTTGACGGACATCGGGCGCGACAGATCGCCGGTAGACATGCGCCGCGTCACTTCACCCGCCGCATGAGGCTCTCCGCCGAGTGCATCGATGATGCTGCGCGTAATGAATACCCCGAGCACGCTCGACGCAAGCGCAATCGCCAAGCCGGATACGATCACGATGATCGCCACGAAATGCTCGAGCGTCGTCACGCGATCCTGTCGCATGACTTGCAAGTCGGATTCGGCCTTGTCGAACTCGGCCAGCTTTGCCCGGAACGCATCCATGAACTGCTTGTCGTGAGCCTCGCCGAAATACTTCGTCAATGCATCCGGCGGCGTAGTCTGCGCAGTGACGCCGCGACGCATCGAGATCAGTTGCTCGTGCACCTTGTGAACTTGTTCGTACAGCGCATAGAGGGCGGCCATCCGTTCCTGCTGGCTCGCGTTATCGGCCGTGAGCCCTTTGAGGGACTCGAGCGCTTTGCCAATTTTTTCCTGTCCTTGCGTATAGGGATCCAAGAAATTTTCGTCGCCCGAGGCCACGAAGCCTCGAACGCCAGTCTCCATGTTGAGCATGTTGGTCAACACGCCATCGCTGGTGCGTAGCACTTGCGCGCTGTGCACGTTCCAATGGGCCGCATCCACCACCTGTCTGAAGCCGATGAATACGATCAGGCTGGCGACGATCGACAGCATCACCACGCATCCGAAAGCCGCACCGAGACGTTTACCGACAGTCAATCCCCGAAGCATTGTTATTCCCCACTGACTTTGATTTTTCGAAACTGACAAGCCGTACCACCGAACGGTTGTCTCGCGAGAAAGACAGCCTCGTCCAATACGCCGAATGGGCGCCGACGAACACCGACCATCAAAGATGTTTACGGTTCGCGACGATATTTTTTTGAATTAAAAAGCGGTAAGCAATACCTCAAATGCGTGTCAGGAAAAGCTTCGTATCCGCGGTTCCGCATGCCCTCGCTCTCGCCTGCCGCCGTGGGCCCGGCCGATTGCACCGCTCGCCCGAACACGCTCGGCAGGCTGCGGAAGCAGCACGTACCTGCAGCGCTCATGCTTGCTCTGCCATCGCAAATCCGGGGCCTGCAGCGCGCCGGCCGCAGCCTGCGCGGTCACGGTGTAAGGAATAACTGAATTCACCACAGGAATTTCCTTTTTAGTACTATTTAATTCGACATTCAAGCGAAACGCGATAGAGGCGGTTTTATCTCTGATCTTCGCTCGGCATCGATGCATTCTCATCCATTCGTTCATATCGATGACATAAAAATTCGACAGAATCCGGCCGGTTTGCAATCGAATCGTCTGCACGTCGAGCTGTGCAGCCTGTGAGTCATGGATCATAGCCTTCACTTTCTAACGCCATTCGCGGCCCGCCCCATTCACGGCGAACGCGCGGCGGCGCGATTTCTCACCCGTCGAGATTTGCCCGCCCTGCTCGAGCTCGAGCACCAGAAATGGAACGAAGTTCAAGCGGCCACGAAAGCCGATCTGTGCGCAAGAATCGACGCGCATCCCGAGCTCGCCGTCGGCGCTTTCTGCCCGCGATCGGGCCGTCTTCTCGCGTCTCTCTTCATGCGGCCCGTCGCCGACGATTTTTATCGGCGTGTGCGCACCTGGAGCGATTGCACGCAATCGCCCGCACCGCGTGCAAGCTCGACGCTGTTCGGCATCAGCCTGACGAGCCGCGATCAGAAGGGTGTCGCGGCGCTGCTCCAGTTCTTCTGGCCGTATGCGCTCAAGCGCGGCTACCGTCATATTTACCTCGGCTCCCCCGTGCCCGGCCTGCGCGATTGGCTCGCCGCCAACCCGCATCGGCCAGTGAACGAGTACGTGCTGGCACGGCGTGGCGGCGCACCGCTCGATCCGCAATTGCGCTATTACCGGTCGCGCGGTTTCACGAAGATCGTGTGCGTCAAGCCGGACTACTTCCCGCACGAGCGCTCGCTCGATTACGGTGTGCTGCTGCGCGGCTCCGTGCCGCTTTCGTCATGCGCGCCGCTTTGGGCCGCCATGCCGTTCGCTTCCGTGCGGCGCGTCACGCACGCACTCTCGGCGCTGCTGTGAGCCCCATGACATCGCGGACCGGACGAGCCCCCGCCTGGTCGAGCGCCGACCTCCCGAGCGCGCTGTTCCTCGTCGCGGTCGCAACGAACACGGTGCTGATCGCACGCACCGCAGCCCCGCTGCCGCTTGCGGTGCTCTCATTGCTGCAAGCGCTGCTGATGATCGGATGCCAGGAAGCGAAGCACCTTTGCGTGCATCGGACATTCTTCGGCAATCGCCGTTTGAACGACGCGATCGGGATAGCGTGCGCCGCGCTGTTCGGCGTCAACTTCATCGCCTACCGCTACTTTCATTTCGCGCATCATCGGGCAACCTGCACCGAGGCCGATCCGGAAGGGTGCCTCTATTCGCTCAGTTGGCGCACGCGCTGGATTTGGTTGCTCGCACCGGTCGAACTGCCGTGGGTCGCCTGGCATATCGGCCGCACCGCATGGCCGATGGTCCCGCCGCATGAGCGCAGGCAGCGCAACGCTGCGCTCGCCTGGATGGTAGCCTTCGGGCTGCTCGTCGTTGCGCTATTGCACCTTGCGCCGCACACGATCGCCTTTGCCTATCTGATTCCACTCGTGCTGTTCTCGTGGCTCGACTTCCTCCTGACGCAGGCCGAACATTACGGCATTCCCATCCGCCCCTACGCGCAGCGGCCCGATCCGCTCGCCGCTAGTCACGATGTCGTTCTGCCGCTCGGCCTCGGATGGCTGACCTTGCATCGCACGCTCCACCGCGTTCACCACGGCAACCCCTCGCTGCGCTGGTTCGATGCGCCCCGCGCGATGGACGCCGACGCACTAGCGACGCCGCTTCCATATGGCGCCTTCGTTCGCATGTGGCTCGCCGGCGGCCCGAGACTATGGCTGACAGCCCGAGGCGAGCCGGCGAATGCGGCTGCCTCGGCTCCGGCTCAATCGGCGCGTCACCCATGAAGCCAAAACCGCAAATCATCGCTGATCGAGCCGGCCCGCACGCCTGGAACGGCACCTCGGTGCGCAGCCGTTTCTTCGATGCCCTTTCGTTGCTGCTGCCGGCCGGCGAGCAGTTTCTCATCGATACGCTGCAATCGTGGCGGGCGGCATCCGAGCCGCCGGCCGACAGCGAACTGAGCCGTGAAGTCGACCGATTCATCCGCGAGGAGCAAGCCCACCGCCGAGCGCACGCGAATTACAACGCCGCGCTCGTGGCAGCGCTGCCGTCCGTGCAGGCCGTCGCCGAGCGTGCAGGCCGAATCGCGGACGATCTGACCGGCTTCGGCATGCCCATGAAACTGGCGCTCGTGGCTGCCTTCGAACATTTGACCGCGGTGCTCGCCCAAGAGATCGAAGCGCATCGCTTTTTTATCGCGGAAGAGAACACGCGTGCGGGTCGGCTCTGGAAGTGGCACGCGCGCGAAGAATTGGGGCACCGCCATGTCGCCGTTCTCGTCGCGCGGCATGCCGGGCTCGGACGCGGCGTGCTCACGCTGGCGCTGCTGCTGGCAACGGGCTATCTAGCCGGCGATTTGCTGCGCTACACGTTCGCACTGTGCCGCTGCGATGTTCGCGCAGGAACGCGCCGATGGGCCCTGCTCGCCGACACCGCACGGTTCGCGTTCGGCGCCATCCCGTCGCTGATGCGCATGACGCGGCACTGGTTCGCGCTGCTGCTGTCGCCCTCGCGCTGCACGCACTGAGGCGGCCGGCCCCGGTCACGCCGAAAACGAGCACACCCGCTTCCCCCTCTTCGTAAGGTCTATGACTCGCTACACCATTTCCTTGGCCAGTTCCGCGGACGATGCCCAACTTCGCGAACGGATGGCGCGCGACCGGATCGAAGGCGCCGCGGCGATCAGCTTGCGGCGCGAGCCGTCGTATTTCGCCGGATCGCGTTTGTACGGCGCACCCGTGCAAGTCATCGTCGGGCGCGACGCATCGACGGGCCGCATCGTTGCCACGGGCTGTCGCTCGGTCGCGACTGCCCACCTCGACGGAAAACCTCAGCGCGTGGCCTACCTGTCGGATCTGCGCATCGACCCGGAGCACCGCAACGGCTTTTTGCTCGCGCGCGTATATCGCTACTTGAGAACGCTGCACGAAGCCGATCCGCTGCCCTGCCATACGTTGATCTACGAAGACAATCAAAAGGCGCTGGGCAGCCTCGTCGGCGGACGCGCCGGTCTGCCGCGCTATGTGCCGCGCGCTCGCCTGATCGCGCGCGGGATCAGGCTCGGGCGCCAACGAGCCGAACGGTCATTGCCCGGAATCGAGCTGCGTCGCGCGACCGCCGACGAGCTCGACGAAATCGTGTACTTCGTCAATGCGCGCCGTGCAGCTCACCCATGGTCGGCAGCGCTGGATCGGGCCGATTTCAGCCCGGGCGGCCGATGCGATACGCTGCGAGCCGAGGACTTTTTCGTGGCACGGCGACACGGGCGCATCTGCGCCACGGTCGCCGCCTGGGACCAGGGCCGGCTGCGGCAAGCGCATATCGAGCGGTACGCGCGCGTCACGCAACTGCTTAGGGTCCCTTATAACATCCTCGCCTCGGTGCGCGGCCTGCCCAAACTCCCGGCTCTCGGTGAGCCGCTGCCCTATCTTTATCTGGCGTTCATCGCGGTGCAAGACGACGATGCTCCGCTGTGCGCCGCGCTGTTGCGCCATGTCTCCAACGAATTGTCCAGCGGAAGATGGCTCTACGCGCTCGCCACGCTGCATGAGGACGATCCGCTGCTGCCACAGTTTTTGGCGTATCCGGGAACGACCTCCGTGGTGAGGCTCTTCGAAGTGGATTTCTCGCAAAACGGCGAATGCGTGAACGCGAACGCGGACACGCCTTCGCGGCAGCGGGCAAACGTCGAATTCGCGCTCGCTTGATCCGCTGCCCCAGCGTGCGATTCGGATGCTCGCACATCGCAATCGATTTCGCTGGGGGGCAAAACGTTTCGCGGTGCGCGAATCGTCCAAAATGCACGCCGGACTAGCATGCGAGCACCCCTTCGCCCATGCCTCGTCCCGCCATGAAACCTGCATCGAGCAACATCCCATCGGTCCCCCAGGACGGCACCCATGCGGCCCCCGCAACCCACGCGCCGGATGCATCGCACGCCAAGTCCGCCGCGCCCGACGCGCAGGCAGCGGGCGCTTCACGCTCATCGCGAGGGACCGTGCGGGGGCGGCTGGCGCAGCTGCTCAATATCAAGAAGGTGCAGCACGAACCGGCCGTCAGCGTCGCGCAGTGGAACGAAGCGGCGACGCTCGAGATTTGCGAGCGTTGGGCCGAAAGCCAGCGTGTGCAGCCGTCGATCGTCGGCCTCTCGCGGTTGATGGCGCTGAACTTCGAACGAGCACGGCCCGACGCGATCCCGCCCGAGCTCGAACATCAGCGGCTCTTGCCCAAAGGCTCCGGCGAAGACGCCTACTATCAAGAGATGATCGCGACGTTCCTGAAGACGGTCGGGCTCGACGATACGGATGCGGTCATCGATAGCTTCAAGAAGGCCGGCACCGGCAGCTTGCATCGCCAGCACACGACGGCCGCCTCCGTTGCCAGCGGTGCATTCAGCGTCGCGCAATTGGCGGCGTCCGCGAACCTGCCCGCCAAAACGGCGCTGTCCGCGGTGCAGGCACTCATGACGGGTCTCACGACCGAGCTCGGTTTCAAGTCGGCCGACCTTCGGTTCCGCAACTCGGGAACGGAGGAGGTCATGCCGCTCGGCAAGGCCGACGCATCGCCGAGCGCGAAAACCGGGCCGAACGTCATGCAGGCAGCCACTCGGGTTGCATGGGACCTCGGCAAGGCGCGCCAAGCCGTCCGGAAAATGGAGCGTGCGCAGGCCGACCTCGACGATGCGCACGCGCGCCTGTCGAACCCGGGCGCCACCGAGCAGCAGCGACAAAAAGCCGAGAAGGACCTACACACGGCCGGCCAGGCGCTGTCGATCGCCTATGCGCGCTTTTGCATGCGTGCGCAATTGAAATCCGATTACAAGACCGCCTCCGAAAGCGCAAAGATCGAATACCGCGGCAATCAGCGCGCACTCGGCGTCAGCGTGGCAACAGGCGCGGCGAGCATGACGGCGACGGTTCTCGGCATTCTCACGCCCGTCGTCGTGTCGGCGACGGTAACCGCCGGGGCCACGGCGGCCGCCGTCGCATTGGCCGCCACGCTCTATGTCGGCTATCAACTGAGCGCCGGGCCGAGCAAAGACGGCGAAGCGAAGGCCAAGCGCGCCGTCGTCGCCCTGGCCAAGTCGCTCGACCTGCTGGCTGGCAACGCCGCCAAGCAGCAATCGGAGCGCGGCGCGGCGTATCGAACCTACATCGCGGAAAAACGGGTGATCGGCAAGCCCGAAGTGCGCAAGCAAGCGAAGGCAAAGCTCCTCGCGACGCTCGATGAAATCGCAAGCCGCGACACCGTGAAGGACGACCTCGATCCGGTCAAGAATTGGACGGATTATGCGGCGCTTCGAGGACAAATAGCGAACGCCGGCGCCGACGACACCGCGGTGAAGGCACTCGAAGAGACATTCGCGGAAAGCCACGCGAGCCAGTTCAAAACCTCGACGATCTCCAGCGGATGGAAAACGCCGGAGCGCATGCGATTCGACAGCATGGGACGGCTGTTGCTCGGGAAGGTCACCGAATCGCTCGTTTCGCTGCACGACTTCAAAGCGCAACCGGCGCACACCGGCACGCGCGACCCCAGGCTCGCCGCTGCCAGGCGCGCCCAAACTCAGGGCAAGTATTCGGAAGTCAAAGCCAGCCTGCGCGATTGGCTTCACTTCGAACTCGCGCAATCGCGCATGAAAGCGGCGCTTGCCGAGAAGGATCCTCTGCAAGCGCGCGCCACCTTGCAAACGGCCGCGCAAGCGCTGGCGGCGATCGAAAATCACGATGCGCGCGATCTGTTCAGCACCGATGCCCGCAAACAGGTGGAGGCGACCAAGCTCGCCAAAGCCAGCACGATCGGCGAACGCGAACGCTACACGATGACGAACGCAGGCCCGACGGCGTTGGCCGGTGTCGTCAACGCGTTCGGCGCGACGGCTGGCCTCGCGCTCAACATCGATAAGGACATCGCAGCCAGTCAAGGCATTCATCCGCAGGCCAAGTTCGGCGATCAGAACGACGCCCGCCTGCTCGTGCAGGGCAGCGCACCCGTGACGGCGCCGTATTCCGCCGCCGAGCGCGCGCGCTTTCAGAAGACGGGCATGAGCAAGCTGGTGAATACGCTCGAGCGCGAAGGCGGCCCGGTCGTCCTGAAGGCCGAACTGCCGGCCCCGAATGCGATGCTGATCAACTTGAGCGACCGGCACAGCGATGCGGCGCTCGACAAGCTGATCGCCGCAATCGAAGCGAGCAACGATATCCCGGATGAAATCGCCATTTCGATCGGCGGCGCAAAACTCGCCTCGGCGAAGCTCAGCGGCACGACGGGGCACTACGATTGGCGCTACCGCAATGCGCCGTTCGCGACGAAGGCAAAGTTCGTGGCGAGCCAAGCGAAGATGTTCGCCGACAGCGTTCGCGTTTCCGTGGCGAGCCCGGTCGCGCAGACCGTCGCACAGATTCCGCTGGCGACGACGCGCCGCGCCGTCGATCGCGGCAACCAAATGAGCGCCGGTGTGCGCGAGCGTCTGACGGACCTTGCCACGCGGCAGAGCACGAATGACGAGACGCCACCGGCCGTGCCCGTGCAAAGCGAGTCGACATCGCAAACGCACGAACCCGCGAACGCCGACACGCCTGCCATCGCGCCGGAGCATGAGGCAGATCATGCCGATACGCCTGCCACCGCGGAAACAGCGGAAACGACCGAGCCGATGCGCGCCGATGCGCCGTCCGCCCCGCAAACGCATGAGGTGGCTCATGCCGATGCGCCGTCCACGCCGCAAACGCCGCAAACGCACGAGGCGGCACGCGTCGATGCGCCGGTGACGCCAACGCGCGATCCGCGCGTGGCGGCGCTCGCTTTGGCCGACATTCCCGAGCTTGGGCAGAGCGGCCGCAGTGCCCAAGGTGCCACGCCGGCGGCGCGGCCCGAGGCCGCATTCCGCCCTCGGCCGGTGCAGGTCACGCCGGCCGCCTCGGAACCCGAGGCAAATCGCGCGCTCCAAGACCAGCGCAGCATGATGATGGGGGCAGGTCGCGACGAAACGCTGCAATGGTTCGCGCAGCGCGGCATCGGCGCTGCCTACAACAGCGGCCACGGGATGGACTGCCTGATCATCTCGCTACTGCAGCATGCAACGGGCCGCTACGATACCCAATCCGAGCCGGAACTGGCCGCACGCGCGGCGGGCTATCGAGCTCGATTGGCGCAGACGTACCCCGAGATCGAGCAAGGCGATCGCATGCTTTACGACGACGAGCCGGCCATCGAAGCCTTGATTCGCGCGATCAATCAGGACCATCAGGTCGACATGAACGTTCAGCTGGTCACGCCGAGCGCCGATGGTCCGGTGCGCTTCCAGCCCTCGGCGCTGGGTAGCGAACCCGTCGGCGTGGTCATGTTCGGCAATCACTTCCAAGCCGTGCACCTCTTGCAAGAGGAAACGCCGCAGGCTCGCTCGGCTTCCGCGCCAGCCCCGAATGAAGCGTCGGCCGCGGCCCCGCCGGTTTCCGCACGCGATGCGCACGGCGACGACATGCAAGCCGAGCAAGACGGACAGGCCCAGGACGTCAAGGCAGCAAAAGAATCCACCGAAGCAGCCGAAGCAAAGACCGCACCGATCCCCCGCGATGGAACGGCAACGCAAGCGGCGTCACCTTCGAAGGAAACGCCCGGAGCACAGCCGCCACGACGCAGTTCGCAAAGCGTCACCAAACGCATTAGGAATTGGTTCGCGGGAGCGGCCGGCAAGCAGGCCGTGCAACGGCCGAGCGGTGCACCTCAACGCGCTGCCGAACGCGCCGCGGGCTTGGGGAATACCGACGATCAAGCAGTGCGTCCGCCCCGACGTAGTGCGCAACGCGCCGCCGAACGCGTAGGTGACGGGTTGGAGGCAACCGACGATCACGTAGTGCAGCCGCCCAAGCGCAATCCTCAGCGCGCCGCCAAACGCGTGGAGAATTGGTTGGAGGCGACCGACGGCCATGTGGTACAGCCGCCCAAACGCAATCCGCAACGCGCCGCCAAACGCGTGGAGGAATGGTTGGAGGCGACCGCCGACCATACAGTGCGACCGCCCCGGCGCAATGCGCAGCGCGCCGCCGAGCGCGGGGAGAACGGATTGGAGGCGACCGAGGACCACGCAGTGCGACCGCCCCGGCGCAATCCCCGGCGCGCGCAAGCGGCCGTCGAGAATTGGTTGGAGGACACCGTCGAGCACGCGGTGCGCCCGCCCAGACGCAACCCTCAGCGCACTCAAGAGCGCGTCGGGGAGTGGTTGAATGCGCTTCCGGAAGAACTCGAGCCCGTGAGCCGGCCCGTGACGCTCGGCGAAGTGTTGGAGCTCGACAAGAAGAGATGACGCCCGCCGTCGGCAAGCCTCGGCGAGTTCGATCGTTCGGAGACGCCGGCGGCAAATTGCGCCGCCGGCGTTGCCGCCTCGCCTCGTGCCTAGTCGAGCACGAACGCGCTGACCACGCGGCTCAGGTTCGCCGCCTGTTCCTTCAATGCCTGCGCGGCCGCCGCGCTCTCTTCCACGAGTTGGGCATTCTCTTGCGTGGCATGATCCATCTGCATGATCGCCCGGCTGACCTGTTCGATGCCGTCGCTCTGCTCCTGGCTCGACGTGCTGATTTCGGCGACGAGCTCGGCAACGTGCTTGATGCTCGTGACGACCGACTGAATGATCTGACCGGCCTCTTCCACGCGCTTTCCGCCGGCGCCGACCTGATCGACGGAGTCGCCGATCAGCGCCTTGATCTCGTGCGCGGCCACTGCGCTGCGCTGCGCCAACGCGCGCACCTCGCTCGCCACGACGGCGAACCCGCGCCCGTGCTCGCCCGCACGCGCTGCCTCGACGGCCGCGTTGAGCGCCAGAATGTTCGTTTGGAACGCGATGCCGTCGATCACGCCGATGATGTCGACGATCTTCTGCGACGAAACGTGGATGGCGTTCATCGTATCGACGACCTGCGCGACGGCGTCGCCACCCGATGCCGCGATCGTCGACGCCTTCGAGGCCAACTCGTTCGCTTCGCGCGCGTTCTCGGCATTGTGCTTGATGCTGCTCGTGAACTGCTCCATCGCCGCCGCGCTTTGCTCGAGCGAAGACGCCTGCTGCTCGGTGCGTGCGGACAAATTCACGTTGCCGGTGGCAACCTGCAGCGACGCGCTCGCGATCGTATTCGTGCCGCTGCGCACGTTTCCGACGATGTCGTGCAAGCGATGGATCATTTCGCCGAGCGCGGCCAGCAAACGGCCTGCCTCATCCCGCGATTCGACCTCCGGGTGGTCCCTCAATTCGCCGCGCGCCACGGCTTCGGCAAGCAGCACCGCGCGGCCGATCGGCGCCGTGATCGTCCGCGTGATGAATATGCCGGCGGCGACGGCCAGCGCCGCGGCGATCGAACCGATCAAGATCAGTTGGATCGTCGTGCTGCGCGCGTCGTCGCCTGCCCGTTTGACGTCCTCGCTCATCTCCTGCGCCAGGTGGCCCACCATGCGGTCCACCTGAGCGTAGTACAGGTCCTGCTTGTTCGACATGTTGCCCTGATAGAGATCGCGCGCCTCTTGCTGTTTCTGATCGCGAAGGAACTCGAAGAACTGCTTGACCGTCGCGCCGTAGGCCTTGCGCGCCTCGATCTGCTCCTTGTAGATCGCCTTCTCGTCATCGTCCTGCAACGACTTCTCGAGTTGCGCGTAAGCCTGCGTGTTCGCCGTTCGAAGCCCGGCGTATTGGTCCATCAGCTGCTGCGCCCGCTCGGGAGATGCACCGAGCGCGAGCGCGGCAACGATGCCGTTGGCCTTGTAGCCCACGCTCTTGATCTGATTGCTGAGTGCGATGACCGAATAGCGCTCCTTGACGAGCGCATCCATCTTCGCGTTCGCCTCTTGCAGCCGTAGAACCCCGATGAAGATGGTCGCCATCATCAGCGCGACGACCGTTGCGAAGGCCAAACCCAGCCGCACGCCGATCCGCAGATCAGAAATTTTCATGTCAAATCTCGATAGAAAACGTTTACAACTACTGACGAAACACGACCCGACGCGTTGGCGCTCCGCCCGAGCGCCAACGCACAGTCCCTCTCTCACACTGCCGGCGAACGAACGACGCTGGCGCCGAACCGGAGGCAGCGACCCTGCGAAATCCGACGACGCCCCCAACAGGGGGCGTTCAGTGGTAAACGACATTCCTCAGATGAGTCTGCAGCGATAAGCACGTAATCATTTAAGGAATTACGGGTAGGGATATCCTGACCGCTACACCGGCTCATCGTTCGCAGTCCGATTTCGATGCCGATCCTCTCCGGCAGCGGGCTGCGAGAAACGCGCAGCTCGCTATGCTTCGCCGAGGTCGAGCGCCTGGGCATGCACGCGCTGCTGCGCCTGCGCATGGCGCTGCATCGATGCATGCGCACCGGACGGCGTGGCATCGCGGCACACGCAAACGAAACGGCAGCGAGCCGGCAGGATCGATTCGATCGGCTCGCGCACGAAGTGCCAAGCGCCATGGTTCTTCTCTTCTTCTTGCGCCCAGACGATCGTCGTGCAGTTGGGGTAGCGCGCGAACACCGCGCTCAGCGCTTGCGTCGGAAACGGATAAAGCTGCTCCACGCGCAACAGCGCCCTCGCGCCGGCACCCTGTCGCGCTCGCTCGGCATGCAGTTCGTAAAAGAGCTTGCCGGCGCACAGAACTATGCGTGTCACGCGTTCGCGAGCGGCTTCGTCGGACATATCCGGATCGTCGAGCACGGGTGCGAAGCCCCCTGTGACGAACGCCGTCAAGGACGCGTGCGAATCGGTGCGGCCGTATAGCTCCGTCTTCGGCGACATGACGATCAACGGACGCGGCGGACAGGCAAAGGCCTGCCCGCGCAGCAAGTGAAACCACTGGGACGACGTGGAAGGCATGACCACGCGCAGGTTGTCCCCGGCGCACAGTTGCAGGAAGCGCGCGAGATAACCGCTCGAATGCTCGGGCCCGACGCCTTCGTGGCCATGCGGCAGCAGCATCGTCAGGGCCGACCGGTAGCCCCATTTGTACTCGCCCGAAGCGATGTACTGATCGATGAACACTTGCGCGCCGTTCGCGAAATCGCCGAACTGTGCCTCCCAAATCGGCAACCGTGCTTGCGACTGCACGCTATAGCCATACTCGAAGCCGAGCACGGCCTCTTCGGTGAGCGGCGAATCGACGATATCGAATGGCCCCTGCCGCGCCGACACGTGACGCAGCGGAACGTAAGACACTGCGCCGAGCTGCTCCGGCGACTGCGAATGCCAGAGCGCATGACGATGCAAGAACGTGCCGCGCCCGACGTCCATTCCGGAAATGCGGATGCCGCGCCCGTCGTCGAGCACCGTGGCATAGGCCAGGTTTTCGGCGAAGCACCAATCGATCGCGCGAGCGTCATCGCGCAGCGCCTTGCGCCAACCGTCGAGCCGAGTCTCGAGCCAATCATGCAGTTTCATATGCGCCGGCACGTTCGTGAGGGCCGTACCGAGCGCTCGCAATCGCTCGACGGACATCGGCTCACGCGGCATCCGCGATGGCTCGTTGGCTGTCCGTGCGCTCTCGCCATCGAGGCAGATCGCGGCATCGGGCGAACGCGCGGCGGCGAGCGCATCGGCCAGCAGCACGTCGAGCGGCACGGGCTCGGCGATCTTCGCGTGATAGCGATGCGTGACACGCGGGTGCCGAGCCACGGCCGCGTGCAAGGCCGGCTGCGCGATCGACGGAATGTCGTGCTCGGAGTGCCCGAGGCGCCGATAACCGACGAGGTCGATCACGATGTCCGCGCCGTGCGCCATGCGATAGTCGACGGCGATCGCGGCGGCACGAAGAACGGCCTCGGGATCGTCGGCATTCACGCGCAACACGGGCGCATCGACGATGCGCGCCACGTCCGTACAGTAGGTGCCCTCATGCGGAGACATCCGGTTCGGCGTCGTGAAGCCGACCTGGTTGTTGACGATGACGTGAACGGCCCCACCCACGGCATAGCCGGGCTTACGCGTGAGGTTCAGCGTTTCGGCGACGACGCCCTGCCCCGCGAATGCCGCGTCGCCATGCACGATCAGCGGCATGCAGAGCGTATCGGGATCATCGTCCTGATACGCGCGCGTCATGCCGCACACGACGGGGTAGACGCTTTGCAAGTGCGAGGGGTTGTGAGCGAGCGTGATCGCGACGTCGCGATCTGCGACGCGCTTGCGGGCCGATGTGCCGAGATGATAGGCGAGGTCGCGCTGCGCGGCGGCAACGTCGGACCGTCCGTCGAGGCGCACGAGCATCGCTAGATGATCCATGCCCATGACGTTGACGAGCACGTTGAGACGACCGCGATGCGGCATGCCGATGAAGATGTGTTCGATGCCATGACGCGCGCCCGTTTCAATCAGCGCGTCGAGCATGGGAACGAGGCTTTCGCATCCCTCGAGCGAGAACCGTTTCGCGTGCGGCAGCGCTTGCGCGACGCGATGCTCCCAAGCCTCGGTGTCGATGAGCCGCCGTAGCAGCGCACGGCGCGCGTCCTTGCCGAGCGGCGACGCGTCGCGATCGGCCTCGATGCGCGTCTCGAGCCAGCGGCGGCGCGCATCGTTGCGCACGCCGCTGCAATCGAGCGACAGCGTGCCGCAATAGACATGAAGCAGTCGCTGCATCAAAACCGCCGCCGTCGGCACGTCGGGAAAATCGTCGCGGCGCGGTTCTAAGACGTGCTGTGGGGTGAGCCCGTGAAATTCCAGCGTCAATTCGGGAACGTGCACCGGCAAGGCGAGCTCGAGCGGGTCGGCGCACGCGCGGCGATAGCCGTGCTTGCGATAGGCATCGATGAGCGCCTGGAGCCGAGCCTGCAGCGGCAAGGCATTCACGACAGCGTTCTGCGACGAAACGGCCTGCAGTGCGACGGCAGGGGCGACATCCACCGCGAAGACATTGTCAGTCATATCGAGCAAGTATCCAGAAGAGATCGTTCAATGAAATCGGCACATCGAGCCCACGCGCAGCAAACGTTTGCGCGGCGTGCCGCCGTCTCTCTCCTCTCTCATCGTGCTCGAAAAGGCCCTCGAACGCGTGTCTCCTTCAGCGGAGCTGCTATTTTTTTGCGGCCATCGACCGGTCATGCAGGGTGTCGCAAAACGTGCAACGTGCGATGCCACACATCTGCAATGCCAGCGAGGGCGCTCTTGGTGTAAACGGAAGCTTGGGGCGATTCTTGATGTAAGGACTTCCTGAAAAGTCCATCAGAATGCGTGTCGCCGCGCCGGTTTTCCCGGCGCGGGAATTGACGGAAAGCGCCCGTGGAATCGAGTCCCCGGACGCATTCGTTCGGAACGAGAAGGCAACGACGGAATCAGCCGTTGCTTGCCCCACCCTCCTCGGTGACATGCGGGTTAGGGTTTGGATTCGCGGCCGCCGACGTGCTCGAACGCCGATCCTCCACCGCCCGCACGGCGCCTGCAGCTTGCCAAGTACCGCCGATGGCCTTGTACCCGAGGCCCGCCACGACGGCGGGTGCGCCGTTCGTCAGCAATCCGTTCAGCCATGGCGGCGCCTGCAGCTTGGCGGCAATCAATCCCAATGCGTTGCCCAGCGAAATGTTCGAGTTGATAGCAGCCGTGCGAGCGATCGTGTGATCGGCCAGGCGCCCATAGTCCGTGCCCGTGATCGCCGGGGCGTACCGCTGCTTCGTCCCCGCTTCGTTCGCCTCTTGCTGCGTCAAGTTGATCCAGTCGGATGTCTCGAGCAGCGTATTGATGGTGGCCTTGACCGCCGATGAATGGGCGATGGTGCCGAGTGCCTGCCCCGTGGAGAGCGGCGAGGGATGCGCCATGAGCGTCTTTTGCGCGTCCTTGTCGCCGAACACGGCCGCCAGTTTCGTCCGGGCCTCGCCCAACCCGGCGGGAACGGCCCCATAGGCGTAGTTCGCCACGAAATTTGCCTTGCCGTAAAACTCGCCGGACACATCCATGTGCGCGCCGCTGACTCCACCGTTCGTCTCGGCCTCGGGATTGACCATGCGGAACGACGCTTGGATCGCATCGCGTGCCACGGAGTAAGCCGCCACCTTCAACTCGGTCGCCAACACCTGCGCGGGCAGCAGCGGCTGGCCGGCGCTCGGCCCGAGCGCGCTCATCGCCACGTTCGTGACGACGCTTGCGGTCGCCAGCGTCGTCACCGCGTCGGAGTAGCTGCGCTGCTCCTTCATCTTGGCTTGCTTCTCTTCAGGCGCCAATGCTTCCCATTGCGCCGCGCTCAGGTTGTGAAAACCTCGCGCGGCCGCTTCCGGGTTGCGCTGCTCGCGATATTGGCGCAAGCGATGCAGCCCGAGCGCCGTCACGCCCGACGTCACTTGCATCGCGGTCAACGCCTCGTGCGGCAGTTGGCGCAGCACCGCGACGAGCGCCTCGTAGGCCATTTCACGCGCGAACGTCGTCACGCCGACAGCCGCGGTTTGGTGGATCAAGTGGCCGGCCGCGGCGCCGATCAACTGCGGTTCGACGCCCATGACGCTGAGCCCCGAAACCGCACTCGTCGCCGCTTGCGCCGTGTGCCGAGCGCCGGCAACGACCACGCGGCTTCCCGCCTCCATGCCGGCCGCGACACCGCCGGCCACCGCGCCGGCGGCCGCCGTTGCGCCGCTCTTGGCCTTGGCAAGGCCGCTCGCGGCGGCGCCTCTTACCCGGCCGCCGGCTTGCTGCAGCGTAGCCGCAACCGCTCTCCAACTTCCGCCCGCTTGCGCCTGCGGATAGTCGATCTCGAGCGCCGTCCCGTGAAAGGGCGTATGAGTCGCGCCCCGCGCCATCGAGGGCAGCCTGGACGCGTCGATGCGCGCGGAAGATGGCCCCACGTACAAGCTGCTCGTGACGCTTTCATTATCTTCGTCGATTTCGTCGTCGGCCCGGCCGGCGACGACGACGGCGCGCAACGCGGCCGCATTGCTGCGAGCGCTCAATCCGCCCAATCGCGAATCGGTCGAGCGCCTCGACGGTTCGCCCTCGGTGTGCGCGACAGGCTGTTGCCGCGACGCGCTTTCATCTACGTGAGCGTCGTGTCGCGCGCCAGCGGTGCCCGACGTGCTCGCAATACCTTTGTTGAACATGACATTAACCCCGATGAGAAACTGCCGGACTCATGAATGAACGACCGGTCCGGCTCGATCGCGAGCGCAAGCGAGCGTCAGGCAGCACGCACCGCTTGCATGTCGGCCGCGAGCGCGGCGAAATTGCGCAGCCAGTGCGCTAGCGCGACCGGCTTGCGCGGCTCGAGATCCCATCGGCAAAGCAACTGGGGGCCGCTCGGGCCCGCCGCGAAACTCACGCCCGCGGTCAACAGCAATGGTGCGTTTGCCTTGAGCAGATGAAGGCGGCGCTCGGGGCTGGCGGCCCAGCCGGGATCGAGCAGCGCGCCGACGATCAGCGCGGACTCATCGGGCGAGCACGCGAGCAGCAAGCGCTGAGACCCGAGCAGGATGCGGCCCGTGCGAGCCGCCTCGCGTGCGACGTCGGGCGCGGCGCCGAGCACGAGCATGACTTCGGCGACGAGAACGAGCACGTCCCGAGGTGCGTCGAACTCCTGCCACTGGGTGTCGACGGGCGCCGTGGCGCGCGTCTCGTGCGCAGCTTGCGCATCAATGGCTTTCATTGTGCGATCCCCGCGGAAGCGTGCTTGGCCAGCGCGCCCTCGCGCACGGTGGAGCAAAGACCCAACATGCCTTCGAGCACGGCGCGCAAGCATGCCGGCGTCTGCATCGAATCGCTCACGTTCATGAGCAGGCTGGCCGCGCCGTCGTCTTCGAGCGCAAAGCCCCATTCGCCCGCGATCATGGCCCCCTCGTTGGCCACGAGCAGCGCGTCGTGCCAAGCCGAAGGCTCGAGCTCGGGCGGGCAAGGCACCGTCGCGCTCGCGATCAATTTGCGCGGATAGTCCGATCCGCTGTCCGCATGCAGCGCGAACTCCATGTCGTCGAGGCGCAAGCGCCCCGAGCCGGCGAATTGCCGAGCGGTTTCTTCTCCTAATCCGATCATGCGTGCCAGCTCTGTCAAGAGCGCCGCATCGTCGCGACGTGCGGGCCGTCGCACCTCCTGTCCGTCCTGCCCGGCGTTGACCATATCCATGTCTATCCCCAAACGGTTGCGTAAGCGACGCCGGCTTGATGTTTGCCGACGCGAAACGAGTCTAGGCGCGCCATGCGGGGCCCTGGCGACGGCCGGCGAAATGCATGGCGCGACAACGAAAGAAAACCGTTTCCACTGGGGAATACGAGCAAGACGGGCCCGCTCGGGTGCTGCAAGGAATTCCCTACACCCAAACCAACACTTTCCTACCTGAAGTTTGGGCATCTCCTGATCGGAAGCGACCGCTCACCCAAGTAGCATTGATTCTGGAAGGGCTGTCGACAGCGGGCGCGACACCGAACCCGCTCGGGCGCAGTGCGATTGAAAGGGAGCTAGGGGAAATGAGTACTTCGTGCCTCGATCGCGATCTTGCAGGCCTGCCTGAGGCTTCGCTGCCATTTCGGCAATGGATGATCGCGTGGTATCTCTACGCGGTGGCCGACGGCCAAATCGAAACGACGTATAACCTGGACACGGCCACGGCCGAACGGCTCGAAGGCTACTTCGCGACCGGCCTCACACCGGTCGAGGGAGTAGGCGCCCTATTCGGCGCCTTGCATTGAATGGCTGAACCGCGGCGGCGCTCAATGCGCCGCGAGCCCGTGGCGAATGGAATAGCGAATCAGCTCGGCGTTGTTGCTCAAGCCGAGCTTCTGCATGAGGCGCCGCTTGTGCGTGCTGATCGTCTTCGCGCTCAGCGCGAAGGTATCGGCGATGTCGTTGATGCTGCGGCCGCTCGCCAGTGCGCGCAGCACCTCGAACTCGCGATCCGATAGGATCTCGTGCGGCGGCACGTCGCTCGAATGACGCTCGAAAACGACGGCGTCGACGAGCTTCGGATCGATGAACCGCCCGCCCTCGGCGAGCTTGCGGATCGCGGCCAGCAATACCTCGGGATCGCTGTCTTTCGTGACGTAGCCCGCGGCGCCGGCACGCAACGCACGCGAGACGACTTGCGCCTCGTTGTGGATGCTCAGAATGAGGATCGGCATCTCCGGATATTCGCCATGCACGCGGCGAATGAGGTCGACGCCGCTGATACCCGGCATCGTCATGTCGAGCATCAGCAAGTGGACTTCCGTGCTCCTCAGCTTGCCGAGCACATCGGCCCCGCTCACCGCCTCGTCCACCACGGCGATATCCGTGGC
This sequence comes from Trinickia sp., assembly GCF_051953955.1. Lineage (GTDB taxonomy): Bacteria > Pseudomonadota > Gammaproteobacteria > Burkholderiales > Burkholderiaceae > Trinickia. The sequence continues at coordinate 80,386 of NZ_JBQCIF010000026.1, forward strand.
CGTCGCCACGATCTGCTTCAACCCGCTGCGCACCACCGCGTGGTCATCCGCGATGAGAATCTTGATCATGTTCGCTTCCATCTCTAGCAGGAATACAAATTGAAATCACCGTCCCGCAACCGGGCGCGCTGTCGATCTGCAGCGAGGCGCCGATCAGGCGCGCGCGCTCGCTGATGCCGAGCAGCCCGTATGAATCGCGCTTGCCTGCCGCCGCCGGCTCGAAACCGCAGCCGTTATCGCTCACGTTCAGCCGCAGCGTATCTTCCGTGCATATGACGGTAACGTGCACACGCGTCGCCTCGGCGTGACGCGCCACGTTGGTCAGCGACTCCTGAACGACACGGAATACGGCCGTCGCGTGCGAATCGTCGAGGACGGGCTCGCACCCGTTCGCGAGAAGCTGGCACGAGATCCCCGTGCGCTTCGTGAAATCCTCGGCAAGCCACTCGAGCGCCGATAGGAGACCGAAATTGAGGGCTGCGGGGCGCAGATGATTGGCAACGTTGCGCACCATGAGAATCGTCAGTTCGACCAACTCTCGCATGTCCGCCACTTTCTTCAGCAACGCAGGCGCATCGCTCAACCGCATTTTCAGCAATGATACGTCCATCTTCAGAGCCGTCAGCAATTGCCCGAGCTCGTCATGGATTTCGAGCGCGATCCGTTTGCGCTCCTCCTCTCGGATCGCTTCCATGTGCGCGCTGAGCTGGCGCGACTGCTCACGCGATTCGAGCAAGACCCCCTCGATCCGCTGCCGCACCTCGATCTCAGCCCGCAGATCGTCGTTGGCGCGAGCGAGCTCGCTCGTGCGCTCCGTCACGCGTAGCTCCAACTCGTCGCGGATGCGGGACAGCTCGCGCTCGGCTTCTTGCCGTACGCGGACTTCCTGTTGCAACTGCTGGTTTTGCATGACGAGCGTCTCTTGCATTTCGCGCATCGTCAGATGCACGTTCATGCGAGCGACGACTTCGTCGATACGCACCGGCTTCGTGACGTAATCGACACCGCCGACGCGAAACCCTTCGACCATTTCGTTCACACCGTCCGCCACGGTCATGAAAATGACGGGAATGTCCCGCGTTTGCGCATCGCTCTTCAACAGCCGACACGTCTCGAATCCGTTCACGCCCGGCATGTTGACGTCGAGCAGAATCAGATCGGGCAGGCTGTAGCGCGCGCGCTCGATCGCTTCCGCGCCGTCCAGCGCGATCAGCACGCGAAAGCCGCGGTCGGCGAGCGTGTCGACGACCAAGCCGAGATTTGCGGGCGTATCGTCGACGATCAGCACCGTTGCGGTGCGAGGCGGATACTCGGTGGGGTATTCCGGGAGCCGTTTCATGCCGATGGCGCCTCTTCGAGATGGCGCTCGACGAACGTGAGCAACGCCTTCGATTGATAGGTCCGCGCCAGCGCATGCAGCGTCGATGCGAAAGCTGTGTAGCTCATGTCGGCCGAGGCGATTTCCTCGGCCCAGCGGCGTACGCCGCGCATGTCGCCCATTCGTGCCAGCAGGTGCAAATCGCGCATGCGCTGGGCGGGCGGCACCCGCAAACGCAGTTGCGAGAGGCGCTCAGGCGTCAACGGCAGCTCGTCCGGCTCTCCCGCATAGATCCACTTCAATCCGAGCAGCGAAGCGATGGCCGCTTGCAGCCGCCCGAATTCCACGGGTTTGAGGAGGAACGCATTTGCGCCTGCCCGGAACGTCTTGTCGAGGTCGCTTTCCGACGCGCTCGCCGACAACGCGACGATCGGAATGTCGACGTACTCGGGCAACTCGCGCAGACGACGGATGAACTCGAGACCGCTCATGCCCGGCATGACCACGTCGGAAAGCACGATCGACACATCGGATCGCGCCAATTGCTCGAGTGCATCTTCGGCGGTTGCAGCCTTCACGACTGCAAAGCCGAGCGTGCTCAGCCAATCCGCGATGACTGCCCGGTTCACTTCCGCATCGTCCACGACGAGCACCGTGTGCCTGCGGCCGAGATAGCCCGTCGCGTTTCGCTCGCACCGCAATGCACGAGCGTCGCCCGCCGCTTCGGCCGCGGGCAATTCGAAGCAAAATACGCTGCCCTTGTCCACGGTGCTGTGCGCGACGATATCGGTCCCCATGGCTCGCACGAACTGCCGGCTGATGGCAAGGCCCAGGCCGATGCCGCCGTCGTTGCCGCCGGGACGCCGCGCCTGCTCGTAGGGCAGAAAAATCCGTTCCAGACAATCCTCGGCGATGCCGATGCCCGTATCGGCCACCTCGAATCGCGCACCGCCCGACGCGGCCCGGCTCACGCGCATCACGACAGTGCCCGCCGCCGTGAACTTCACGGCGTTGGTCAGCAGATTCGCCAGCACCTGACGCAGCCTGCGCTCGTCCGCCCGCACGCCCGTGGGTGCATCGGGCGCGATTTGCGTGACGAACGCGAGCCCCTTGTCCGCAGCCTTGATCGCGATGACTTCACTGACGGCGCCGATCGTTTCCGCCACGGGAACGTCGCCGATCTCGATTCTCATGCGCCCGGCTTCGATCATCGCGAAGTCGAGCACGTCGCGAATCAACGCGAGCAGTTGCTCCCCGCAGTGCATGATCACGGCGACGGCGTCGCGCTGCGCGACCCGCAGCGAACCGTCGCGCTGAAGAATCTGCGCGTAGCCCAAGATCCCGTTGAGCGGCGTGCGCAGTTCGTGGCTCATGCTGGCGAGAAACGCGCTCTTCGCACTATTCGCCGCTTCGGCCGCGCGCCGCGCTTCACGCTCCGCCGCGGCTTGCCGCTCCTCCACGTATGCACGATGCGCCCGCGTGCTCATTGCGTTGAACGCTTGCACGAGGCGGTCGAACTCGTCGGGCGCGGTGCGCGCGTTGCGGTCGAGCACGAGCGGCAGCGGCGGTTCTCGGTAGTCGTAGCTGCCGACGGCCTGCGCCACGGCGCCCAGATGCCGCGTCACCAGCCGGTTCAACAACCAGCTGATGAATAGCGCGATCAGGAACGTGTTCGTTGCCTGGCCCACGAGAATCAACACTGCCGTCCCCGCCACGTCGGCGAGCACGCGGTCCAGCGTGGCGACGACGTGCAGTGTGCCGATCACGCGATCGCTGCCGCGGACGCGGCGCACGATCGAGAAATCGCGTGCAATGGCCGATCCCTGCACCGGCGATTCGCCCGCCGACACGACGAGCGGCTCGGCCCCGGCCTCGCGCACGCTGACCGCGCGGATATCGCGCAGGCTGAGCATATCGTTGAGCTCCGACTGCAGTTGCCGCTGATCGAGCCGCCAAAGCGCCTCGCCCAAGCCGTCGCGGTAGCTGCGCCCGACTTCCGAGAGCTTCGACTGCACGAGCTCGACGCCATGCAGATACTCGCGATAGAGCTGCACGCCCGCGAGCACGATGGTAAGCACGCAGCTGAACGCGAAGATGACGGCGAACAGCCGCACGCTCACGCTGCGGCGCAGGCGATCGATCGGGCTCCACTGGAAGAATGAGGCGCTGACGTCCATGTCCCTTTCATACGGGCATCGTTGGGCATACGGTATTGTGCACGCGTTGGAGCAAGCCCTGCGCGAGCGCAACGAGGAAAAGACGGCAAACAGCATTGGCAATTTGCTGATTATCTCGTCAGGAAATCCTTACGTCATCGGGACTTACTCGCGCGGCCCGCTTCGGCCATCGTTCGAGCGCAGTTCCATCCAATAACGGGCCGAAATGCGGCGGTCTTCGGCGGACAGATCGGGGTTGTCCAGCCAGATCACCGTCCGGTGATCGAGCTCGGCACGACTGAGCGCGGCTTGGATATAGGGATGCGAATCGAACAACCGCATGTACGAACCGTCGGCATAAGCCTTGGTCAGGCCCTGCTCGATCGCCTCGGCCAGGCGCTTGTTGCTCTTGTTCGTATAAAAGACGAAATCGGATCGGTAAGCCAGCAACAAATGATGCTCGACCACGAGATCGGGATTCGTCTCGTGCCTGGCTTCAAGTTCCGTGTAGGCCTCGATCACGCCGCGGGGGTAATAATCGATATGTCCGGCCTGCACCATTCGAAAAAGCGCATCGTAGGGCGCCGTATCGATGTGCAGTCCCGCACGGCGCAAAATGTCGGTATCGACCCATCCGATGCCTTGGCCGCCCGTCATCGCCCGCAACTGCTCCAGTGTGTCGATCTCGTCGAACTCGCTCTGGCGATCCCTGCGAATGACGAGCACGCGGTATCCGATCAGCCCGCGATGAATCGGGATCGGGATGGCATGCAGCCTCGCCTCGTCGGCGCGCGACATGCTCGACCAATGCAGGTTGATCGTGTTGCCTTCGGCCAATTCATGCAACGCGCGCCCGCGCTCCATGACGTCCTTCGAAGGCCGAATCGTGTACTGCGCGTGCACTTCGCGCATCGCCAAATCCAGCACGGCCTTGGCGAATGCGGCGCGCGGATCGTCGAATTCGGTGACGCGCGGATACACGATATCGAAGTGCACCGCCCAGGCAGGCAACGAATGCACGCAAAGCAGTCCCAGCAGCACCGCCATCATCGTTCGCCATCGGGCTCTCGCACCTGCCCTGCGGGGCGAACTGCAACGCGACAGCACGTCATGCGTCATAGCGATCATCCAACGAATCCCCAAACGTCTCCTTCCACCATCGAACCGGTTCTTCTCGCCGGAGCATCGCACGATTGACCCGTGGTTCCGAACAGGCAAACTCATATCCCACAGTGTGAGGCGCGTGCGAAATATTACGGTGCACCAAAAAGAAGGCCGTCGATCGACGGCCTAAAAGGAGCGCTATGCTTGCTTGCGCGTGGGAATGCAGGTCAGTCGTCGACACCCGGCCAAGGTTTGCCGGGGTGCGCCGTCACTTCGATTCGAGAACCTTCAGATATCGATTCACCTCTCGGAGCAGCTCGCCCGTATAAGTGCTCGGCAACGCGCGGTCGTCACCGAGCGCGAGTAGGCGCTCGATTCGTTCGCGGAACGTGCCGGCAATGTCGGCTCGCGTCTGCGGCGGCAGATGGCTCACGATCGAATTGAGCATTTCGCCCGCGACGAGCATCCAAGTGCCGTGCTGGATAATCGCGCTGCTATGCGCACCGGACAAACTGACGATCGCCTCGCGCAGTTCATCCGGGTGGTAGGCATCACCATTCTCGGGCTTGCACGGCGTATCCTCCGCGCGTGCTGCCTCGTTCAATTGATTCATTCATGCTCCCGCGCGCCGCCTTGGGGCGACATGCCACTTTCGTTGACGGCCTTGCTTGCCGGGAAGGGGATTTTAATGGCCGAGCGCCGGCGCCTCGCGGGTCGAATCGGCTGATTCGGGCGTAAGGATTTCCTTAAGAGGCTCGCCGCGGCACGCCTCGAATCGACAAACGAATACCGCGCCGAGCGCCGCTAGCCGGTCGGCCGCCTGCGCACAGTGCCATCGCCACGGTAACGGGATGACGAGAAAGTCAGTCTTTTCTTGCTCGATTTTCAGGATTTCCTGACATCCGCATGCGTTCCAGCCACCCCGATAGATGAAGTAAATTGCGGCGATAGAAGACGGTAATTCCCGCCCACGAGGCCAGCATCGAAGCATCGGGAATGTCGAAATCTTGGTCGCGGCTGCGACGTGCATTGCAGCGTTGCACGGCGAACCGCGCACACTTCGTGACGGCACGGCCGCAACTGCGGCGCCGCCGCGACGAACGCGCGGTGACGCCCGCGCAAGCAGTGGCAGTTTGGAAGGGAGCAGATAAAGATATGGCAACGACGAGCAGTGGCGAGCCACGCCTTCTTTGGTCTAGCGCACTCGGCCGCGCCGCACCGCCAGAGCTGGCGGCGCACGGTGCGCAAGCGATATCGGTCTCCGACTTCATCGACGACGCCGACCCTTCGGTCGTGTTCATCGACTGCGTCGATATGGACGCGGAAGCGGAGATCGACAAGTGGCGCCGCGGTCACGGCGCGGCACCGTACTTGATTCCGGTCGTGCCGCAAGTTGCGCCGCAAATCGTCGTCTCGCTCGTCACGCGCGGCGCCAACGACGTGAGCGGGTATAGCGACTTGCAATGCCCGGACGACATCGTCGGCCGATCGCAGGACGAGGCGCGATTGATGCACCTGGCCAAAACGTGCCGCGGCGGCACGGATTGGCTGCAACGCGTCGCCGACGATTTGCCTTCGCCCATCTTCTTCAAAAACGCCGAGGGCGCCTATACCGGCTGCAACGCGGCCTTCGAGCGCCGATTGGGCCGCGAACGCGAGCAGTTGCTCGGCAAGACGGTCTACGACATCGCGCCTTCGGATCTTGCACTGGTCTACCAACAGGCGGATCTCTCGCTGGCAGCCCGCGGCGGCGTGCAAATCTATATCACGGGCCTGCCCAAGCCGTCCGGCGAAGTCGGGCAGGTCCGCTTTTACAAGAGCGTCATTCATGACGGCGCGGACGTCACCGGCATCGTCGGCACCGTTCACGATATCGACGCGTGCACGGCTGAGCAGGAGGTGCGGGAGGCGCTCCAAGAATTCATGCGCCATGCGGCCGATCACGGCGCCTCCGCGCTGGCTGCCGAAGCGCGCGCCGATGCCGATCGCTTATTGCTCGCGCGCATCGCGAACCGGGATGCCAGCGCGTTGGCGCAGCTTCACCGGCAGTACGCGCGACGGCTCCAGCGGTTCCTCAACAAGGTGACGTGGAACAACCACATGATCGATGAGGTGGTCAACGACGTGTTCCTCGTCGTCTGGAACAAAGCTGCGGAATTTCGCGGCCAATCGTCGGTATCGACGTGGCTGATGGGCATCGCCTATCGTTGCGCCTGCCAGATCATCCGCAGCGAGCTTCGGATCGCGAAAACGGCACAGATGGTCTACGAGCAGCATCTCACCGCGCATTTTTCACACGACTACGAATCGGCGGACCTGCTCGAGAAAGCGATGGCGCAGATTCCTGCCGATCAGCGGCTCGCCATGTCTCTTGCTTATGTATTCGGGCACTCGACCGAGGAAGTAGCCGAAATCACGCACTCGACGCCTTCCGCGGTGAAGGCGCGCCTGCGCAGGGCAAAGGAAAAGCTCCGCGAGGGAATCGGCCAAATCGGCTGATGGACGCTCACGCGTCGACCAAGCACTCCACCACCGTGCGATCGACGAACATCCGCAAGCGCTCGACACCCGCCAAAACAGCGAACGAAACCGCGCGCCGTCCGTATAGGACGTCGTCGTTTCACGCCATCCACTTCCGAATCGCCGTCCGCGGAAACTCATAAAAGGTGCCTATTTCAGGCATCAAAACGAAAAACACCGAGCAGCGCAGTGCCTTTCGATCAGATCAGTCGGATTCGAATGTAGGGCAATTCTGACAGCGCCCCATCGCCGAATCGCGCAAAGCCGCGACACGCGGCGCGAGCGGCGTAAGGAGTTCGCACGAGGTCGAACTAGGGTTCACGACATCCGTTAAATCCCTGGGTATCTCGAACGATCGCTGACGACACTAACAGACAAAGAAACGAAGACTTCATCGATGAAGCAAGGTGCGGCCGAGCGCACCTCGTGGGGAGCAGACATCGCCATCGACGCGAGCGCTTCTGACCGAGACGTACCTCGAACGAGAGAGGATGGTACGTCTCAGTGAATAGCCGATGTATCGCCGACGCTTGTGCGGCGGCGCGGCAGTTGTGGCGCGATCGAACGTGGATCGAGCGCGCTGACTGGAGAATAAAAGTGCGATTCGCTCTTGTTACCGATGATCCGCAGTTGAGTGCCAGCCTCGGCGACAGTTTCGACGAAGACGGCATTGCCATAGAACCGTTCAACGCCGAGTTGTCGTTGTTTCGTGCCATGCGAGGAACGGCCTTCGATGCCGTGATCATCGACGCCAAGAACAACTCGATGCTCGTCAACTCGCTGTTGTCGTGGAGGAACTGCAACGGCGCGACGTCCCTGCCCATCATCGTGCTCACACCGTTCTCGAACTGGTCCGCGATGCTCAGATGGATCAACGCGGGCGCCACCGACGTGGCGAATCGATTCGACCTCGAGCAAGTGCGCCTGCGTGCGCACATTGCACTGCGGCGCCATGCGCAGGACAAGCAAGACGACGTCATCTCGTGCGGCAGCTACGTGTTGCGGCGCGACGGCGAAACGCTGACGATCGACGGCGAAGAAGTCGCGCTCACGCCGCGCGAATTCGCGATGGCGTGGCTGCTCTTTTCGAATGCCGGCAAGTTTCTGAGCCGTGCTCAGATCGCGAGCAGCGTGTGGGGGGCGTGCGAGGACGTGGCCGGCCGGTCGATCGAGCAGCATATCTACAAGCTGCGCAAAAAACTCCGCTTGGCGGGCAACGGAGGCGCGAATCTGAAGACCGTCTACGCGCTCGGCTACAAGCTCGATCTCTCCTCGCAGGATGGCCCGAGCCAGGAATCGGCGGATTGGGAGCCGCCCCGCAACCACACGGCGCCCGCGAGGCCCACCCCCCGCTCCTTCGGCGTCACGTTCGCGGTCGCGGCAGTGCAAGGCTGAGCGATCCGAATCGCAGTGCTCGCGTTGCCGGCGGGGGCTCGCCTTGCATTTTCATGCCGCCCCGAGCCGCTTCATGATTTCCGCTTCATGATTTCCGCTGCATGACTTCCTCTCCCCACTCACTACACACTGATCGGGCAGGTTCGGCCTACGCCGGCTACCCGCCCGATCAGTCGTCTTGCAAACGCACAGCGCCGATTTTCGTTCGCACTACGCGTCAACTACCGAATTCTTTCGCGCCCGGCAAATAGAGTTCGCCGCGACACCCGCATAGAGGAAAGCGAATCGATATCGTCGAGACCGAACGATGCGCCCAGTGTCTCCTGTCCCGGCAGGAATGCGCGCGGGCCTCGTCGCGCGGCGAAACACCTAGGCGCTGCCTCTCGGCGGCGCGCATTCACTATTCATGACGACGAGGTCATTCATGAGCTTATCGATCGGCAGTTCTTCCCAAGTCGGACTCAACGGCGTCGACTTTTCGGCGTCGCTCGATGCGGGCACGAGCGGCACGGCAGAAATCGAAAAAATGCTGGGCATGATGCTCAACATGATCGAGAAAATGCTGGCGCAGGCCATTCAACAGCAAAACCAAATCGCAGGCATCGACACCAAGGGCAGTTCGGCGCCCCCCGCTCCGGCTGACGCCGGTGGCGGTGCGAACGCGGGCGGCGGTGCAGACGCGGGCGGCGGTGCCGATGCTGCAGGCGGTGCTGATGCCGCAGGCGGTGCTGATGCAGCCGGCGGTGCCGGCGGCCTGCAATCGATCGAATCGATGCTGCAGACGATCTTGCAAATGCTGCAGCAACTGCAATCGAGCGGCAATCAGGCTAACGGCGGCCAAGACAACGGCCAGATGCTGCAGATGCTCGGCGAAATCGCGCAGATGCTCGGACAGATTCAGCAAGCGAATGGCGCGCAAGGCGGCGCAGCCGGTGGCGACGCAGCCGGCGGCGCACAAGCGGCAACGGGCGGCAATCCGCAATCGTCGATCGAATCGATGCTGCAGGAAATCCTGAAGATGCTGCAACAGATGACTTCGCAGCACGGTCAATCGGGGAACAGCGACGGGCGAAGCGGCGACGGCAACCAGCAAATCGTGCAGATGCTCGGGGAGATCACGCAAATGCTGCAGCAGATGATGCCGCAGGCGTCGGCGAGTGCGGGCGGGAAGTGAGCGTGCGGGTGAAGGCCGGCTCGAGGAGCCGGCCCTCATCAATCCATTGCTACAGCAAATAAAGGAAATGTGATGAGCATTTTTTCGAAGATCAAGCACGGCTTCGAGCACCTCGGCGACGACATCAAGCATGTCGCCAAGGACGTCGAGCATGGTGTGGAAAACGTCGGCAAAGACATCAAACAAGGTGTCGAGCACCTCGATCCGTTCGCCAACACGAAAATCGGCGAGGGCATCGAGCATGTCTTCAGCAAGATCGGCAAAGGCATCAAAGACGGCGTCGAGCAAGTCGGCAAGAACCTCGTCAAGGATGCGGAAACGGTCGGCAAGGATCTGAAAAAGACGGGCAGCGACCTCGTTCACGGACACTTCAAAGATGCCCTGCACGATGCCGTGAACACGGGCAAGGATGCGTTCAACGGCTACTATGACGCCGTCACGGCAGTCGGCCACGTCGCCGTCGATTCGCTCGCCAACATGCATCTGAGCAAGGGCATGGACAAGGCGATGGGGAAGGTCGAGAAAGGCTACGACGCCTTCACCAACGACATCAAGTCGAGCGTCGACCAAGTGGGCTCGGAAGTGATCAACGGCACCGTCGGCGCGATCTCGAGCACGATCCAGGCTGGCAAGGACGCCGTGCACGGTAAGTGGGGCGCGGCACTCGGCGATCTGGGCAAAGCCGGTATGGACGCCGTCAACGTGGCGTCGGATCTCACGCCCGAAGGCGCCGTAGCCGCAATCGGCACGAACGTCCTCATCAATGCCCACATCGGCAATGCCCAATTGGATGCCGCGATCGGCGGCGCCTTGCACGGCAACGTCGCGCAAACCGTCAAGGGCGTCGTGAAGAACGTTGGCGAAATGGAAGCCGGCAACGTGGCGCAAAAAGCGCTCGGCGGCATCGAATCGAAGATCATGCCGAAGGCAGGCGGATCGGATTCGACCGTCGTGGCGGCAGGCGCTTTGGGCTTCGCAGCGGGCGGGCTTTCGTTCGGCGGGAAAGGCTCGCACGAGTCGCACGGCGGATCGGGCGGATCGGGTGGCTTCGGCGGATCCGGCAAGTTCGGCAAATTCGCCTCGTTCGGCAAGTTTGGCGGCTCCGGCGGCGGCTCCGGCATCTCCGGCAAGTTCGCTTCGTTCGGCAAGTTTGGCGGATCCAGCGGCGGCTCCGGCGGGTCCCGCATTTCCGGCAAGTTCGCGTCATTCAGCAAGCTGGGCGGTTCCGGCGGCTCTGGCATGTCGAGCAAGTTCGCCAGCTTCAGCAAGCTGGGCGGTTCGGGCAAGTTCGGCAAATTCGGCGGTAAGGCGAACGCTGGCGGCCAGCAGGAGTTCTACTCCGCGGGACACGCCGGTTCGGGAAGCAGCAGTCATGCGAACTATGCGGCCCACGGCGAGGCAGACGCGCACGACAAGAAACAACAGCGCGCCGACAATGCCCAAAACGCAGCCGACAACGCCGCAGCCTACAACACGGCATCGAACACTCCTCCCGCTGGCATGCCCCCTGGGTTCTCGCCGTTCATGATGCCTCCGGGCTCGCCGGGAGCAGGCCGCAGCGCGAGCCTCGTGGGCGGCGACGATCCGAGCTCGAATACCTGAACTCGATCGAAGCATCGCGTCCATCGCCAGGCTGGGCCGTGCGGAAACCGCGGGCCAGCCGACACGATGCGTTCGGCACTGAGTCGCAATACTTTGGACCGGCATTTCAGCCGGTCTTTTTTTTGCCAGCGAGCGTAGGCGCAAGCATGAGGAGCATTGCAAACGATAAAAAAGCATCCGCCCGCCTGCGGCGGTGCGGATGCTCAAAGCTCGATGCTTCGAGCGGGGGAAAGCCGCAGCTACATCGCCGAATCCGCACCGCAGCAAGCGGACGCATCATCCGTCGCGGCGGCCGCCGATACGACGCGAGGCGTCAGCAAGAACAGACGCTGGAATTTCTGCCCTTGATGGTGCTTGAATCTGAACAGCCCTCCGATCACGGGAATTTTCGACAAAACGGGCACGCCCGACTCGCTGCGATCGTCTTGATCCACGGTATAGCCGGCAATGAGCAGGCTCTGCCCCTGATCGATCAATGTCTGCGTATCGATCGTGCTCTTGCTGACGACGGGCAACTGTCCCACGTTTTGGCTCGTCAACTGGCCGTCTTCGATGTGCACGTCGAGCCGAATCTGCGGCTTGCCCTGCTCCGAGACTATGCTGGGCAACACGCGCAGCGCTACGCCGGCCGATACGCTGTACAGGCTTCCCGATTCGAAGCCCTGCACCGGCACATAAAACGTCTGCTTGTTGTCCATGACGGCCTCCACGTTGTCGAGCGTGGTCACCTTCGGGCTGGCCGTGATACGCGCGTTGTCCGTTTGCTCCAGCGCACTGATGCGGCTCAGGAGATAGCGCCCCGTGCCTCCGATGACCGCCGTCAATACGCCGCCCACAGGCGTCATCGCCGCGGCTGCACCGGCGACGCCCGTTAGCGTCGACGACGTATTCGAATTCGCATTCGGGAAGCCCTGCGGGTTGATCGAGCCGGGGAAACCCGCCTGCGCGTTCTGCCCGTTGCCCGTTTCGATATCGATGTGGCTCGCGTTCAGCCGCCAATCGACTCCGAGCTCCTTCAAGCCGGTTTCCGAAATCTCGATGATGCTCGCGTCGATTTCCAACACGCCAGGCCGGCGATCGAGCGACGTGATCAGGTGTTCGAGCGCGGGCATCGATTCCGCGCGGGCGCGGACGAGCACGGCATTGTCGCGTGCATCGGCGCGAATGATCGGCGCGTCCGGATGCGTCGACGCCGGCCCCATGGCCCCCGCGCTCGCGCTCATCATGTCGTCCGGCAACGGCGGAATCGAAGCGTTGCGCGCAGAATCGGCACCGCCCGCCGGCGCGGCCGCTGCCTGCGATGGGCCGGATCCGCCGAGGAAGCCCGGCAACGGCGGGAACAATCGTCCGTTCGCGCCCGTCTCCTGCACGCCCGGCGATCCGCCGATGCTGCGCAGCCGATAGGCATCGGCGCCGATCTTCGCGGAGGCATTGCCGACCCTCGGGTCCGCATCGTTCGAATACAGACTGCGCAAGACGGTCACCACGCCCGGCACGACCACCGGCTCTCCGTTGATCATCAGCGATCGATCGGTCGCCCACGCGTAGTGCAGCTTGAACGAACGCACCTCGGGCGTATCGCCGCGCTCGACGTCGCGGTCGATCAAATGCGCGACGTCCGAGGCGAGCTCCACCATGCGCGGCGGCCCCGATACGACGGCGGTCCGCGTTTTGTCGTCGTAGAGCACGGGAAAGCGCGGGTCGTTCACGCCGAGCCTCGCTAGCGCCGCGCGCAAGTCGTCGGTCGTCGCATGCACGAGCCCGATCGTTTGGCTGCGCGCCTCGTTCGGCCCCGACACGCGCAGAACCGACCCGTCGTAGTACCAGATGAAGCCGAACGAATCGGCCATGCGATCTAGAAAGCGCTGCGGCGTTTCATCGAAGCGGCCCGTCACGACACCCTCGACTTGCGGCGAAATCCACGTCATGACGCCTTCGCTCGCACCGAGATCGCGCAGAACTTCCTTGACGTCCTTGTGATCGGCCACGTAGGCGAAGTGATTCGATTTCCAAGGAATCGGCCGCGCAAGCGCATCGCCGCTGCTCAAGCCCATTCCCATCAACGCCGACAACACGAGCGCTCTGACGCAGCGCATGCGTCCTTGATATTTCATTGTTCTTGCTCCGCGAAAATCGATGCCGTTACCGGGTGCAGGACACGATCGTCTGTGACGGCGATTCGTTGAAGTGCTTGCGATAGCCCTTCGCGAGCGTCGAACGGCTCTTGAGCCCCCAGCGGTTCGCGGTGTCGTAGATCGAGGCAGCGGGACCATTCTCGTCGAGCAGGTCGCGGCGAATGCCCTCGAGCCGCAGCGATCGGATCAGGCCGCACGGCGTTATGCCGAGCGCGCGTTTGAACACGAGTTGGATCGTGCGCATCGTCACGTTCATTTCGGCCGCGACCTCGCGCGTCGTCAGATCTTCGCGATCGATGTTCTCGATGATGTAGCGATAGGCGCGCCGATACTTCGCCGGAAGACGGGCCGACACTTCGTCGCTCACGAGCGTCGAGCCATGGGTGCGCGCAGTGCCGGCCGCGCGGGTCGGCGCCGCATCGCTGCGCAGGCAACGCAGCGCTTCGGCCGTATATTGGCAATAGAACTTCAGCGCCTGCGCGTGTTCGCCGCGACGCGTCGCGACTTTCGCCATGCTGTAAAAGTAGTCGACATTGCGATGCACCCTGCCGTCGAACTTCGAGAGGGCGCTCATCATTTCGGCACCGAGATCGTCTTGCCCGCCCGCGAACGCGGCCAACGCCATCTCCAACATCGCATGAAACTCGAAATCGGGATTCGGGGCCGCGCGCGAAATGCGCGCCGCGATCACCGAGGCAGGCGTGCCGCACTCGCCGCTCCCCAGGCGCTCCATCGTGTGCAGCAATTCTTGATGCAGCGACAGCAAGGCCGGCCGCACCGCCACCGCCGAGGCCGGTGCGAGCGGCACCCGGCTGCCCGCGGCGAGCGATACCGAGGCCAACGACGATTGCCAAAATGCATGGTCGTCCAGCGCGCGCGACGCACGCACCTTCAACCTGACGTCGAACTCCTGCGCGAGCAAATCGACGACGAGCCGAAAGCGAGGTTCCTCGTGTTCGTCGGCCAATTCCGCCGCTCGCGACAGCGCACCGTCCGCGGCTTGTTGCTGGGCAAGCTGATGATGCGCGAGCGCCATGCCGATTAAGGCTTCGATCCGTTGCTCGACCTGCGCGCCGGGCTCCGCGCTAACGCGCGCGAAACTGCGCTGCGCCACGGCCGGGCGCGCACGGAACAAACTGATCCAGGCGGTATTGCGGCACGACTGCACGCGCAATTGGTCGTCGTCCTTCCAAATCAGTTTTTGCGCGCGGCGGTAATGATTCTCGGCCGCTTCCAAATCGCCGGCGATGACGGACACGTCGGCCAACGCCGTCAACTCGTGGTTCGATTGCCCGCGTGCCTGCAATTGCACACGTTCGCTCTGATCGGCGACGTCGTCGACAACGCAATAGGCTTTCGCAAAATCGCCGTCGAGCATCGAGGCGCAATAGCGAGGCACACTGTTACGGGATTTGAGGGCGGACAGCAGCGCAAGGTAGACCGTCGGATACATAGCTCGACACTCTTGGAATTCGCCCTGTCACTTGTCGGCCGACCGGGCTAAGCCGTGCATCGGATCGAACCGCGAGTCTTCGCGTATCACCGTGCTTGAGTCGATATTAGTCGGCTGCCGATTCGATAATTTCAACAATCTCACGTCCATCCACAACAATTCTGACTACGGATTCGACGCAAAAATTTCTGCTGTGCGAAAGCACAAAAATTCTGACTACGCGGCACCATCGAACGGTGTTTTCGTGTAGCGCGCTATGCGTGGGGCGGGGTACGAGCGCAGGCGAACGGGCTACTCGCCCGTTGCGCGACGAGAGGACCTGCGCAACAGAGGATCAGAGAATGAACGCGAAGGGCTCGTAAACCGAATCAGTTCGGCGTATGTGTAGCGCCGGGCGACGCCAGTGCGGCCGCTTCTCGCACGAAGCCATCGAGGCGCAGCGAACCGAGGATCTGTTGAGAAAGCACGCCCACCAGCAGGATCAGCATCAGCAGGCCGATAGCGCCGCGCAGCGGCTGGCTCAGCGATGACGGTTCGAGCTTTTCGGCGGCGCGCGCCAGCATGCCGATCGATAGATCGACGAACACCAATGCGAGCATGACAGGCATGCCGAACTTCACGGTGGCCGCCATGATCGAATCCGTGCGCGAAATGATGAAGCTTTCCGCCACGCTCGCCATCGACGGCGTCAGTGATGCGAGCGGCCACCATTTGAACGATTCGAACACCGCGCCCATCAGGAACGTCATGCCGCCTCCCACGTAGAACAACGCCGTGGCCAGTTGCATCAGCGTATTCGATGTAGGCGTGCTTTGATCGCCCCGCAGCGGGTTGTTCATCTGCACGCTGTTGTAGCCGGCGAGATCGTCGATCAGCGTGCCGACGCATTGCGCGATCCAAAACACCGACGAGGCGGCAAAGCCGAGCAATGCGCCCAGGAACATTTCCTTCAGCGAAATCATCAGCAACTGCACCGACCCGAGCCCGTCGAAGTAGTGGGCAGGCTGCGCGGCGGCCACGAACACGGCGAGCACATAAATGATGCCGTTGCGCGCCATACCGGGCAGCATATCGCCGCTCGTAGGCGGAAAAATCGAAAAAGCCACGGCGATGCGGGATGCGCTCAGCGCCAGCGTGAAAAAAAAGCCCTGGTACTCGTTGAACAGCTCCGCTAGCGCGCGGGCTGCGATCATTGCGTCGCTCATCGTTCCTACCCTCCGCGAACGAGACGCGCCGCGGCCGTTTCGCCCGCTTCGTCGTCCGCCCGTTCTTCGATGCGACGCTGAGCCGCCGCGATGACCTTTCGCAATTGTTCACGCGCGGCTTCCAGCGACACATCGGCGCGACGCACGTCGGCCCCGAGTCGCTCGATGACACCTTGCTGGGCTTCCACGGCGTCGGTCGCGCGGCGCACTGAGGCACGCGCTTGTTCCACGGCCTGCGCCAACGGCGTCCTATAGCGGTCGAGATCGAGATAGGTCACGGGCGACAATCCGTTCGGGTCGCCCAGCAATTGCGCGATACGCTCTTCATGCGCGAGGCGACGCCCCTGCGCCGCTTGCAGTTCGCGCTCTGCCTCTTCCGCCTCGCTCACGAGCCGCTGTAGTTCGTGCCGTGCGTCGGAGAGCGCCCGCTCGAGGCGCTCCTTTGCCCGCGCCTTGGCCGCAACGACGATCTTCCAAACGTGCTCGACCGCGCGGCTCATGGCTCGCCGAAGCCGCAAAGCACATCGCGCGTCTCGGCCAAATCGGCCAAATCGTCGGTGCGCTGACGCACGAACCCTTCGATCTCCTCATGCATCGCAATGGCTTCGTCGGCAAGCGGATCGGACCCGCTCTTGTATTCGCCAATTTGCAGCAGCATCTCGACTTCGTCGTATTTGGCCATCAAGCGGCGGACACGGCCGGCCCCGGCACAGTGCGCCGGCGATGCGATCTGCGGCATCACGCGGCTCAAGCTGCCCAGTACGTCGATTGCCGGATACCGGTTGCGAGCGGCAATCTTGCGCGAGAGAATCAAGTGCCCGTCGAGAATACCGCGCACTTCCTCGCTGACCGGATCGCCGCCTTCTTCGTCGTCGGCCAGCACCGTGTACAACGCCGTGATCGAGCCGTCTCGTCCCATGCCGGCGCGTTCGAGCAGGCGCGGCAATTCGGCGAACACCGACGGAGGAAAGCCTCGGCGTGTCGGGGGCTCGCCGGCCGCCAGCCCGATCTCGCGCTGCGCCCGCGCAAAGCGTGTCAGCGAATCCATCATCAGCAGCACGCGCTGGCCTTGATCTCGGAAGTACTCGGCGATCGCCGTGCCCACGTGGGCTGCTTTCGCGCGCTCGATCGATGAACGATCCGAGGTGGCGCAGACGACGACGCTGCGCGCCATGCCCTCTTCGCCGAGAATGAGTTCGATGAATTCGCGCACTTCGCGCCCACGCTCGCCGATCAATACGATGACGTTGACGTCGCACTCCGTGCCGCGGGCGAGCATGCCGAGCAGCGTACTTTTGCCGACGCCCGCCGCCGCGAAGATGCCCATCCGCTGCCCTTCACCGAGCGCCATCAGACCATCGATCACGCGCACGCCGGTGCCGAGCTGAGTCTCGATCATGCGCCGCTCGAGCGGATCCGGCGCATTCGCGAACACCGGCATGCGCTGCAGTGCGTCGATCGGGCCGAGACCGTCGCTAGGCTCGCCAAGCCCGTCGAGCACGCGTCCGAGCAGCCCGGGCCCCACCGGCACGGAAAGCGGCTCGCCGCTGCCCGTCACGCGCGTACTGCGCGAAATGCCCGTCATGTTGCCGAACGGCGCCAGCAGCACGTACTGGCGGGCGATGCCGACGACCTCCGCCCGCTGCATCAGCGTTCCGTCCGCGCCCCACAACTCGCAGAGCTCGCCGAGTTGCGCGTCCAACCCGCCCACCTTGATCAAAGTGCCGACGGCCTCGAGCACCTTCCCATAGGATTGCAGAGATGCACTTTGGCCGAGCGCGGCCTCGAACTGATCCGCAAAGCGGGCGATCGCGCTCATTTCACTCTTCCTCGCCGTCGTATTCGTTCAACGTGTCGTCGTCCCACTCGCCCCGCGGCCGCCGATCCTCGGCCATCAAGTCCACGATTGCGGGCACGGCACCCTTCAATGCGCGTTGAAGCCCAGCCAACTGCGCGCGAAGATTCCCTTCGATGACGCCGTAGTCCCACTCGCAGACGCAACTGCCTTGCTCGATCGCATCGTCGACGATCACCTCGAGGTTCAGCGGCGGGCTCGCTTCCCGCGCAAGCACGCCGAAGGTGCGCCTCGCGCTCTCCGCGTCGGCCTCCGAAACGATCACGCTCAGATGGGTCGCATCGTCGATCGCTCGCGACACGCTCGCTGCGATGCGGCGCATCAGCGCATCGCGATCCGTTTCGGCGATGACTTGTTCTACTGCATTCATCACCAGCCGTGCGAGCCGGGCCGATTGATCGTGAAGCTCTTCGCGCTCGTCCCGCATACGCGCGAGACACTGGACATGCGCTTCGGCCATGGCGCGACGCTGGCCCGCCGCATAGCCGAGGCGAGCGCTGTTGTCGTATTTGCGGCGCGCCGCCGCCACGAACGCTTCAGCCTCGCGCCGCGCGGTTTCGACGAGTTGCTCGGCCCGCTCGGTCGCATCGTGCATCGTCGCGTGCACGACTTCGTCGAGCGCTTCCATTGCCTCGTTCAGCTCCATCGTCCGCGCGAACTCCCCGGCGCGAACGATATCGTTCTCGATCGCAATCACCTTCGGTTGTTGCTTCAACCAAATAGCCATTGAAACTCCGGAAACAAGTGGCCTGCGATGGAAAAGAACTCATCCGTGGCGCTGGTGCCCGTCGCCGCTTCGGTGCCGATGACGACACCCGCTTGCGAGACGGCGGTACGCTGAAACGTCAGCGCGTTCTGCCAGATATCGCCGCCCGCGGCGAGCTCCAGTCCGAGCTCGACGGTGCGACGCAACGTCGGATGAGTGCACGCGCCGTCCGCCAACATCAAGTCCCAACCCGCTCGCGCCAGCGCATCCGCGGTCAGGTCTTCAGGTAAAGACTGAGCCGATGTCGCTGCCAACGCATGCTCTTGCAGCGCGGCGAATGCCACCGGCCCGATGCTGAGCGAGAGCACGCGCCTCGTCTGCCGATCGACGCAGCGCCGAATCGCATCGCGGCAGCCGAACAGCGCGCGGGCGGCGAGTATCGGCCTCAACGCATGCGCGGCGATGATCGCGATGCGATTGCCCGCTCGCAGGAACGCCTCCGCCGGCACCGGGGCGACGAACCACAAGCGTCGCGCTTGAGCGAACCGCAGCGCCGAAGTGCGCCGCCCGAAGGGCGCGCTCGGCGCCCCTACCGGCGATCTGCGCGCGGCCTCGAGCGCGAGCGCCGCCGTCAGCTCTTGCACCCGTGAATCGAACTCTCGCAGCGCGTGAATGATCGGATCGTTCGTGCTCATGGCGCGACGGCGGGAACACCGCTCTCCTTGTCTTTCCCCCGCTTGAAACGCTTCGGCAGCGCGTCTCTCCATGCACGCGGCGCAAAGGCCAGCCACAGTGCGGCGGCGGCGGCGATGACGCCCAAGACGGCAGCGCCCGCGATCCACATCGTCGATGCGCCCGCGCGCTCCCGTTCGGCAATCAATCCGTCCGGGATCGGCTGGCTCGACTGCACCAGCGTCACGCTGACGTTGTCGTACGTCAAGCCTTCGACGCTATGCACAACGAGGTTCTTGATGCTCGGCACCAGCGCTTGGATGTCGACGCCGGCTCGATACTTGATGAAGACGGCCGCCGACGACGGCTTGATGATGTTCGACAACGGATCGTTGTTCGGCAACACGATCTGCACTTCTGCCACCGCCACCCCGTCGATCTTAGACAACGTTTCAGAGAGCTGCTGCGACACGCCGTAGATGAACCGTACGCGCTCCTCCGTGGGCGTGGAAATCAACCCATCCTTCTTGAACATGTCGCCGAGCGACGTGTACTTCGGATGCGGCAGCCCATGCGCGCGAAGCACTTCCATCGAGCGCGCGAAATCGTCGCTGCCGACCTCGACGGTCCAGCTTTTCCCGCTGTCGGGCGAAGACTTGCTCGCATCGATACCGGCCTCGAGCAACACGCGCATCAAGTCGTTCGCATCGGGCTCTGTCAGTTGCGCATACAGTTGCTTGCTGCATCCGGCAAGCGCCGCGGTCATGGCCGCAAGAATCGCCAGGGTTCGCAGCAAGCTCAAAAAGCGGCGCATGGCGCCCTCCGTCATTGGTTCTTCATCAGGGTCTGCACGGTGCTCTTGCCGCCTTGCGCGACGGCCGTGCCCGTGTAGATCTTCACCATTTCGTCGGTGACGGCGTGCTGGATCGCCATCGTCTGCGCCGCGGCTTCCTGCACGGACATGTTGCCGCTCTGCGCTTCGAACGCGTCGATGCGCTCCGTCAATGCGCCGAATGCTTCATCCTGTCTGGTGACGGCCTGGGACAACGTCGAGGGGCCTTGGATATGCCCCGACTGCTCGGGAACGAGACGCGCTTGTTCGAGCGCTTCGCGAAAGCGCGCACCGAGGCCCTCCGGTGCATGATTGCCGAAGGTGGCTGGCGTGGCGTCGGCGGGACCGCTCGCGGAAGTGACGCTCGGCAGCGAGACAGGGGGCGTGATGGCTGAGATGGGAACGGTCATGTCGGCACCTCACGCACGCATATAGCCGAACGACATCGCTTGCCGCATCAGATCGGCATCGGCACCCTTACTGTCGGCCGGCGCGCTCTCCTGTGCCGCCTCGTCGCGTTTGCCGGTCAAGAGCTTCATGAGGCCGACCGATTCGGGGTCTTCGTCGCGCTCGAGCACTTCATTGGCGTAGATGCGCCACGAGGGATCCTTGAGCGAAGACAGACAAAGCGCGAGCAGCGCCGTCACGTAGGGGCCGAATGGCGGCTTCAAATCGCGGCCTTCCAATTGCCGCAGCAATTGCGCGGCATCGGCAGGGCGATTTCGGCGGATTTGCAGCCATGCATCGTAGGCATGCAGTTCGATAAAGTCCGGACGCATGACGTGAAGCGCTGCCAGCATCCGCTCGGCTTCGTCCAAATGACCCTTACGAGCCGCCCAAGTCAACATCTCCACCAGCGCCGATATCAGGTCTTTACTGCATGTCGTGAGATCCATCTTTCCCCTCGCGAAGTTCCAATCGAAACCAGGGCTGACCGCCCGGAACGGCCGTACACGAAAGGTGCGCCGCCGATGCCTCGTAACGTAACGGGGTTCGTCCGCTCGTCCGGGCATACGCGGCGAATTTCGGCGCCTGACAACGAATCGGGCATCGGGTTTTCGCCCGATGACGCGCCGTTTCGTCGGGCGCGAGCACATGGGCAGCGGTACCGGGCGACACTCGCGGCCAATTCGATCGATGAATTGATGGTCTTACCTGCGAGCGCGCCATGTCCGACGAGAAAACCGAAGAGCCGACAGAGAAAAAGCTCCGGGACGCGCGCGAGGACGGCGAGACGATCAAGAGCGCGGACTTGTCGTTTGCGATGTTGCTGCTCGTGTCGGCGCTCGGTCTATCGCTCGCGGGGCCTACGATGGGCGAGCATCTGAGCGCGCTGCTGCGCATCGCGCTCGACGTGCACGCCGTCGGTACGACGGACGCGGACCTGCGCCGCGCGATGTCCCGCATCGGCATCCAAGCGCTGCTGCTGTCCATTCCGTTGGGGGTGGCGGTGGTGGCGGCCATCGTCTCGGTGGCCGCGCAAGTCGGCTTCGTGCTCTCGTTCAAGCCGCTCGAACCCAAATTCAACGCCATCAACCCCGGATCGGGATTGAAGCGGATGTTCTCGATGCGCTCTTTCGTCGACCTGATCAAGATGACGATCAAGGCGGTCGTCATTGCGGCGGTGCTCTATAAGACGTTGATCTCGCTCATGCCGCTGATCGTCGGCGTCGCTTACGAGCCGATACCGGATCTCATCCAAATTTCCTGGTCGGCGCTATGTCGTCTATTCGCCGTCGGCGGGGTGCTTTATCTCGTGCTGGGCGTCGTCGATTACGGAATTCAACGCTGGTTGTTCATGCGCGATCACCGGATGAGCAAGGACGAAGTCAAGCGCGAATTCAAAAATTCGGAAGGCGATCCGCAGCTCAAAGGCAAGCGCAAGCAGATCGCGCGCGAGATCGTTCAGGAAAACCCCGACAAAGCCGTGGCCGGTGCCCGCGCCGTCATCGTGAACCCCACCCACTACGCCGTCGCGGTGCGCTACGAGCCCGACGAATACGACCTGCCTCGCGTGGTGGCGAAAGGCGTCGATGCCGACGCGCTCGAAATCCGGCGCATGGCCGAGCGTCATGGCGTGCCGATCATCGGCAATCCGCCGCTTGCGCGCGCGCTCTATCTGGTCCCGCTCGAAGACGCGATTCCCGAATCGTGCTTCAAGGCCGTGGCCGCCGTGCTCGCGTGGGTCGAGGACATGCAAGCCGGCGATGGCGCCGGCAGCCAAGCATCCCCCGGGCCCGCAATGAGCATGCACGTACAACCCAATGAAGGACTGCCGTCATGACAAAAGGCGCTACGCTTTCCAGAGCTTCGCAATACAGCGGTGAAGTCGGCATCGCCGGGGTGATCGTCGCGGTCGTCGCGTTGATGATCCTCCCGCTGCCCACGTTCCTCATCGATATGCTGCTAGGCGTGAACATCACGGCCAGCGTCGTATTGCTGATGGTGACGATGTACATCCCGAACGCCACCTCGCTTTCGTCGTTTCCGTCGCTGCTGCTGTTCACCACGCTGTTTCGGCTTTCGCTGAACATCGCTTCGACGAAGTCGATTCTGCTCAAGGCCGAAGCGGGCCACATCATTCAGAGCTTCGGCGAGCTCGTCGTGGGCGGCAACCTCGTCGTCGGCCTCGTCGTCTTTCTGATCATCACCACGGTGCAGTTCATCGTCATTGCCAAGGGCTCGGAGCGGGTGGCTGAAGTAGGCGCGCGTTTCACGCTCGACGGTATGCCTGGGAAGCAGATGAGTATCGACGCCGACGTGCGCGCGGGCAATCTCACGTCCGAGCAAGCGCAGAAGCGGCGCGCTCTGCTCGCGCTCGAAAGCCAGTTGCACGGCGGGATGGACGGCGCGATGAAATTCGTCAAGGGGGATGCGATCGCGGGCCTCGTCATTACGATGGTCAACATCCTGGCCGGGATCGTCATCGGCGTCACCTATCACGGCATGACGGCGGGCGAAGCGGCGAACCGCTTCTCCGTTCTCTCGATCGGCGACGCGATGGTGTCGCAGATTCCTTCACTGCTGATCTCGGTCGCGGCCGGCGTGCTGATCACGCGCGTTGCCGACGAAGACAGCAAGCCCCGTTCGCTCGGCACGGAAATCATCGAGCAGTTGTCGGGGAACGCGCGAGCGCTGTTCAGCGCCGCTGCCCTGCTCTGCGGTTTCGCCCTCGTTCCCGGATTTCCGTCGGTGCTGTTCGTCGTATTGGCGGGCGCGCTGGCGGCCGGCGGCTTTGCGCTCATCCGCAAGCAGCGCAAAGCGGATGCACCCGCCGGTCCCGAACTGCCGGCTCTCACGCGTGAAGGGTCCAAGGAAAGCGCACCGACCATCGCGAAGCGGGCGCCGTCCTTCGCGGTCCCGCTCGCCATTCGCTTCTCGCCGCAGTTGGCGTCGCTGATCGACGCGGGCAAGCTCGACGATGCCTTCGAAAAAGGGCGCCGCGCGCTGACTGCCGACCTCGGCTTGCCGTTTCCGCGCACCGCCCTATGGGTCGCCGAAGATCTGACGGGGCACAGCTATCAATTGATCGTGCAAGACGTGCCTTCGCCGAGCGTCGATCTGCCGCCCGGCCTTTCCGTCTTGGGCGAAGCGCCGGAAGCGCTGCGTCCGCAATGCGAGGAACGGCGCAACGTGGCGGGGCTCGCGCACAGCTATTGGATCGACACCGATAAGGTGCCGCCCGATTCGGCCAAAGCGATCCTGAGCCGCGAAGCGTTGATCGCGGGGCACGCCATCGCGCAGCTCGGCGCGGAAGCGAAGCTGTTCGTCGGCCTGCAAGAAACGCAATGGTTGCTCGAGCGCGCCGGCACCGAGTATCCGGGGCTCGTCGCGGAAGTCCAGAAAGCCCTGCCGGCCCAACGCATCGCGGAAGTGCTGCGGCGCATGCTGGAAGAACGCGTGCCGATTCGCAACATGCGCGCCATTCTCGAAAGCCTGATCATTTGGGGGCCGAAGGAAAAAGACCTTCTGATGGTGACGGAGTACGTTCGCGGCGACATCGGCCGCTTCATCGCGCACCGCGCCACGGGCGGCACGGGCGAGCTGCCCGCCATCGTGCTCGATCCGAACGTCGAGCAAACGATTCGGCAATCGATCAAGCCGACACCGGCGGGCAACTTTCTCGCGCTCGAGCCGAGCACGATCGACGTGCTGCTCGGCAATCTCGAGCAGCTCCGCGGCCCCGCGCCGGCCGAGCATCTGGCGATCGTCACCGCCATGGACATTCGCCGCTACGTGCGTCGGATGATCGAGCATCGCTTTCCGGCGCTGCCCGTCTATTCGTTCCAAGAACTCGGATCCGACGCGCATCTGACGCCTGCCGGCCGTCTCAGCTTCTGACGATCGGGGTCGTCATGTCGAACCGCACGCACAACGCACGGGACGTCCGTATTTTGCCCGCCGCGGGCACCGCCGCCACGGGCTGTGCGCCTGCAGGCCGCGCATCGGCCGGAGCAGCGGCGCAGTTTGCTCGCTTGCTGGAGGCGCGAATGGGAAGCGCAGCCGGCCCCTCGTTCGTCTCGCCCGATGACGGCAACGCTTCCGATCGCGACGGGCACGACGAACAGGAACAAGGCGCAGCCGATCACTTCGCCGGCGACGTGCTCGGTGGCGAACCCACAGGCCCGCACAGCCCGACGGACGCGGCCCCGTCGCCGCCCTCCCGCGGACGTGAGGGGCGTGACGGGCGCGACGCGCCCGCCGTGCAAGCCCCGCAAGCCACTAGAAGCAGCGCGCCGCGCACGCTACGGCTTCAGCGCGCACAAAGCTCGAAGGCATCGGATGCGCCGCAGCCGGAGCACGATACGGCCCTCGGCCGCCAAATCGTGCACGCCTGCACGGCAGCGGCGCACGGCGATCTGCTCACGCGCGAACTCGCCGATCGCATCGCGCGTTTTTGCTCGATGTCGGGCGAAGGCGGTGAATCATCGTGGGCCGTGACGTTGCCGATGAATCCGACCGTGCTGCCCGATACGCTGCTGCATCTTCAACTTTCGCCGTCGTCCATCGCAATTCGCTTTGAAACGCCGAATGCGCGAGCGCTGCAATTAATCTCCGATAACGCCGACGCACTGCGTGTGCGGCTGGCCGACGCGCTAGGTCGTCACATCGACGTCGAAGTGGCCGCACCGAGCGTCTGACAAGGAGATCACCGGATCATGTTCGAAGCCCGCCCGACCTCGCTCAACGGCAAACTGCCGAGCTATCCGAGCGAACTCGCACAACTCGCGCGGGCATTGGGCATGCGCGGCTCGGCGCGCCCAGGCGCCGCGCATGACCTGCGGCTGCACGGGATGGCCGGAGTGCGCGGCGAGCAGCATGCAACGATAGTCGTCGATACCGCGCACGGCCCCATCACACTCGTCGTCGACGTGACCGATCACACTGCGCTGCAAACGATCGCGCACGATTGCGACCCGGTACGCGCAGCCGCGCTGGCCAATCTGTGGCTCGGCGATCTCCTCGCGTGCTGCGATACGGGCAGCGGTAGCGCGCCCGCGATTCGATCCTTCACGCTCGCGCGCAATGCGCAAACGCACCGCGGCTTGTCGTTTTCGTTCATTGCCGCGGGCATCGAATGCCACTGCGCGGTACTCGAGCTGCCGGCCGCGCTGGCGGCCGAATTCGAGCGCCGTTGGGCGCAGCCCGGCCCGAACGCGAGCCTCGATACGCTCGATGGCTTCACGCTCGCCTGTGCCATCCGATTGCGCAGCCGCCGCTGCTCGCCCGGGATGCTCGCCTCGCTGCGGCGTGGCGACATCCTGCTCGGGTGGCAGCCGCGCTTCGCCTATGCGGCAGGCAAGCCGCTACCGGGAGCGATGCTGCGCATCGGTGCGCCACGTGGCCGGCAATTGCATGCCGCCGTATGCGTCGAGACGAACACCGTTACTTTGGAGACCCCCGTGACTCTGGCCACCACACAACCCGACGACTTCGACCCGCTCGAAGGCGCGCCAAGCCACCCGCTGACCGAACCACCAGTGCCCGTTGCGTCGATGGAAATGCCGGTCCACGTCGAACTGTTCAGTGTCAATCTGGGCATCGCGCAAGTAAGCGCGCTGCAGCCCGGCTATGTCCTCGATCTGCCGTTGCCGCTCGACGAAAGCACGGTGCGGCTCGTGTCCTACGGACAAACGCTCGCATTCGGCAAGCTGGTGGCTGTCGGCGAAAACCTCGGCGTGCAAATCGAACGAATGGCGGCGAGCGATGAACGGCAATCTTGACGTCGCCTCGCTGCTGGTCGCGCTGTTGGCGTTCGGCTTGCTGCCGTTCGCCGCGATGGTCGTCACGTCCTACACGAAAATCGTCGTCGTGCTCGGCCTGCTGCGCAATGCGCTCGGCGTGCAACAGGTGCCGCCCAGCACCGTGCTCAACGGCATCGCGATGATCGTCACGTGCTTCGTCATGGCACCCGTCGGCATGGACGCCATGCACCGCGCACAGGTGTCGACCGAACAGAACCCCACGAGCCAAGTCATGCCGATCTTCGATGCGGCCCGCGAACCGTTCCGCCAGTTTCTGCTGAAACACACGGACGAACGCGAGAAAGCGTTCTTCATGCGCTCGGCACAGCAGATCTGGCCGGCGGACAAAGTTGCGGCGCTCAAGCCCGACGATCTCATCGTGCTCGCACCGGCATTCACGCTGACGGAGCTGACCTCCGCCTTCAAGATCGGCTTCCTGCTGTATCTCGCCTTCGTCGTGATCGACCTGATCGTGGCCAACCTCTTGATGGCGCTCGGGCTGTCGCAGGTGACGCCGACCAACGTGGCGATTCCCTTCAAGCTCCTGCTGTTCGTATCGATGGATGGATGGTCGACGCTGATTCACGGGCTTGTTTCGACGTACAGGTAGCAGGGAACAAGTAACAGGTGACGTATGGATACTGACGCGATTACCCATTTGACGACCAACGCGCTGACGTTGTGTCTGCTCGTATCGCTGCCGGCGGTGGGCGTCGCCGCCGCGGCAGGCTTGTTGATCGCGTTCTTGCAGGCGGTGACGTCGCTACAGGACTCGACGATCTCGCATGGCGTCAAGTTCCTCATCGTCACGGTGGTCATCATCGTCGCCGCGCCCTGGGGCGCGTCGGCCGTCCTGCAGTTCGCCCAGTCGGTCATGCATACGGTGTTCCCATGAGCCGCCTTCGCATTTCCGGCACGACCGTCGTTCCGGTCGACGACCCGACCGACTCGGACAGCCCGTTCGGTCAGCAGGCGCAGCAAGCCCATCATCGGCACCATCATGCGCAGCACCTTCAGAAGGGCGCAAACCGCTCGCGCACGAAGCGCAGGCGCGGAGCGGACTCGCAGGACGGCATCGACGAGGCCGGCGCCAGCGAGGAGCTCTTGATGATGCTCACCGAACACTTGCAAAAGACGCAGGAAAGCGTCATGCGAGTGGGCGACCGCAACGCTCGAGAGCATTCGGGATCGGGCGGCGGCAACGACGACGGCGGTGAGCAGGACAAAGAAGACAAGTCGGCGGTTCGGGGGTTGAGCGGCAAGGTGTTCCACCGCGGCCTGCGCAGCGTCGATGAGACCGAAGCGGCCAGGCAGAGCGCGGAGCAGGCACTGCTCGATGCCCGCAAAGCGCAGGCCGCCGCGCAGCCCACGGCCTGCTCGACTTACGAGGCGCTGAAGGTGATGCTCGACTTTCTGGCGCTGCCAAGCGGCGATGCAACTTCACTGGCCCGGCTCGCGCAGGTGCGCGAGCGCTTGGTGCAAGCAGTGGACAAACCTGCCGGGGCGGCGCCGCAGCAACAACAGTCGGCCAATTTGCTGCTGCCGTTGCTGCTGCTCAATCTCTCGCGACGACGAACGGACGACGAGCGCGCGCGAGGCACCGCCATTTTGAAGTCGCTGATCAGTCGCCGCCGTGTCGCCGTTTAATCGCCGCCGCGCCACGCGCGGCACTTCATCATAAGGGGGTCGATCATGACCAAAGAAATACGTTTGCTCACCGGCCGCCACGCCGGGGCGCGCGTGACGCTGAACGCGCTGCCGACCGTGATCGGAAACGACGAGGAATCGGACATCCAGATCAGCGACTGGGACCAGCGCGCCATGCAGGTGGTGCGACGCGACGACGGCGCCTTGATCATCGTCGCCGGCGAGGAGGCGAGCGAAGCCGTCGTCATGGAGGACTTCAAGCCGCACCGGTTCGGCAACGTCGTGCTCTGCGCCGGCGATTCCGATGCCGAGTGGCCATCGGACATCACATTGCTGGAGACGCTGTTGTCGCCGACGGCCACGCCGTCGCCCGAGCCCGCATCGGTGCCGATGACGCTCGCGGCGCATAGTGAATTGGCACGACCCGTGGGTTCCACCGCCAGCACGGGCGCACGCCGTGGACTTCATGCCGCGGCGGTCGCCGGCATCGCGCTCATGGCGATCGGATGCGCGGGGATCGCCCTGCCCGCCGTTCTGCATCCTCGCGGAAAGAGCGCGCTTGAAACCACCCTCCCCGCCCCGACCGCGGCGATGCTGCAGCGCGTGCTCGATCGGCTGCATGCCTCGGACGTGGCGGTCACGCAGATGGGCGCGCGTTTCGCCGTCGTCGGCATCGTACCGGACAGCGCGCACGACACACCGTTGCGCACGGCGCTGGAAGAGGTGGCCCCCGGCAAGATCGTCTGGCGGCTCGGGTGTGCGGATCAGATCGCACGCGACTTGCAGGAATCGCTACACGAGCCGGGGCTGAAGGTCAGCTATCTCGGGCACCGCGAATTCGCGGTCACCGGCCTGGCCAAAAACGCGAACGCGGTACACGAGACGCTCGATCGAATGAGCACGGACTTGGCGCCGATGGTCACGCGGATCGACCAGCGCTTTGCACTGAACGACAGCTTTGCGGCACCCGCCAACGTCGAATCGGCGCTGGCCGTGGACGCCTTGCAATATGTGGAAGCCAGCGACGGCACGAAGCAATTCATCGATTCGCACACCGACACACGACAAACGCACGGAGGTTGAACCATGTACGACGCAATTACGCCCGAAATGATCGAAACCATCGATAAGGCCGGCACGCTGGCGGACACGCCCGACTCCGACCGCCGGCCGCTCGCGCACGCCGCGGCGGGACTCGAACGTGCCGCGGCTGCGGTTGCCACGCAAGCCGCCAAAGTCAGCGATCCGATGGCCCGCCAACAAGCAACGACCGTCGTGGACGGCTTGAGCGCGGCGGCGCAGCTGTGCCGCGCGGCAATCGACACGCGTCCCGAATAACACGTGCGAAAGGGCGAGCCGCCGTGCGGTCGCGATCGACATAACAAGGCGGCCGCACCATGAGTCTCGAACGTCGAAACCAGCTCATTCGGGAACTCTGCAGCTTGAGAGGAATCGGCAACGCCGATCTCGTCATCGAACGCGGCGTCATCGCGATCGACGACTTCGACGTTGCAATCGACTTCTACAAGGAAGACCCGGCGGCGATCTACGTCAATTTTCAGTTCGGCGTCGTATCGGGCGGGCGCACGCTACGGGTCTTCCGGCTGCTGCTCGAGGCCAATCTTTCCGTCTATGCGCAAGATCAGGCTCAGTTGGGCGTAGAAGCCAATACCGGCGGTGTCGTGCTCATCGTGCGCGCCGTGCTCGAGGCCAATACCGACGGTCGATGGCTCGTCGAATTGATCGAGCATTACGTCGAGCACGGCCGCTACTGGCGCGAAAACATCCTGCTCTCCGATGACGAGATGTTCCGGCACCTGGCGAACGGCGACTATATCTGGATTCGGGCTTAGCCCGGCTTCGCCCCGCGCGACACGGGGATCGCGCGTCTCACCCGCCGTCCAGCCCCGATTACCTAGGTAATCGACACCTATCGACCTAGGTAATTGTCCTCCCTACCATGGGTTCTCGACGCAGATCCGAGCGCCCACACGAAGAGAGGACACGACCATGACCACCCACGACGTCGACATCAAAACGCTCCGGCGCGTAATCGCCGCGGCGTCCATCGGCAATTTCGTCGAATGGTTCGATTTCGCCGCATACGGCTTTCTCGCCACCATCCTGACACGCGAATTCTTCCCCAGCGGCGACCCGACGATCGGTCTTTTGAAGACGTTCGCCGTCTTCGCGGTGGCCTTCGCCTTTCGGCCGCTGGGCGCCCTGGTCTTCGGCGTCGTCGGCGACCGGATCGGCCGCAAGCGCACGCTCGCGCTGACGATCCTGATGATGGCCGGCTCGACGACGCTGATCGGCCTACTGCCGACCCACGCGAGCATCGGTTACTGGGCGCCGCTACTGCTCACGATCATCCGCTGCGTGCAGGGCTTTTCGGCCGGTGGCGAATACGCCGGCGCATGCGCATACGTGATGGAGCACGCACCGCGCCGCCGCCGCGCATTCTTCGGCAGCTTCGTGCCGGTCTCGACGTTCTCGTCGTTCGCTTGCGCGGCGGTGGTCGCCTATCTGCTCGAATCGTCGCTGTCGTCGCAAGCGATGATCGGCTGGGGATGGCGCGTGCCATTCCTGATCGCGGCGCCGGTCGGCCTCATCGGTGTCTATCTCCGTGTCAACCTCGATGAAACGCCCGCCTTCCAGGCGCTCGCAGGCAAGCACGACATCGCGCATGCGCCGCTGATGGAAACGCTGCATTCGCAGTCCGGGAACATCCTGAAGCTCGGTGCGTTCGTGTCCGTGACGGCGCTGTCGTTCTACACGTTCACCACGTATTTCGCGACATATCTGCAAGTGGCCGGCCACCTGTCGCGCGGCACGTCGCTGCTCGTGACGGTCCTCGCTCTTTTCTTCGCGGCAGCGTTGTGCCCGGTCGCCGGCTTCTTCTCGGACCTCGTCGGCCGCCGCGCGACGATCGCCACGACCGGCATCTTCATCATCGTGTCCGTGTATCCGGCGTTCTCGCTGGGCGGTTCGGGCATGTTGCCGCAATCGTTGCTCGGTGTCGCACTGCTGGCCATCGGCGCGGTGTTCTCGGGCGTAGTGACGGCACCGCTGATGTCGGAAGTGTTCGCGACGAAAACGCGCTATACGGCCTCCGCGCTCACCTACAACCTCGCATACACGATCTTCGGCGGCACCGCCCCGCTCGTCGCGACGTGGCTGATCTCCGCGACCGGGACCAACCTGTCGCCGGCGTACTACCTGATTGCCATGTCGATCCTCGCGATGATCGGCGGCCTCGCGCTGCCGGAAACGTCGAAGACGGCGCTCGAAGATGCCGGTCCGGCAACCGGCAGAGCCGGCCAGAGCGCGAAGCGCGGAGTCGAACGCGCGGTTTGACGGACCGCGGCAAGACAATCGACAATCGACGAACGGGCAGGTGCCAACCCACCCGACAACGTGGGTCCGAACGCGATTCGGACCCGCCGACACGATGCCGAACATGACCGACACGATGCCCACCCTCGACTACGAAGACCTCTTCAGGCACCTGCCTGTCGCGGCGATCGTGGCGAAAGAGCGGATCATGGTCGAATGCAACGAGAAGGCGTTGCAACTGTTCAGGGCAACCCGCAACGACGTCATCGACCAGTCGTTCGCGACGCTCTACCCGCGGCAGAAGGACTTCGCGACGATCGGCCGGCGCCTCGCGCCGCTGCTCGCGAAGCGCGCCGGGTTCAGCGACGAGCGCATCATGCGGCGCGTCGATGGCAGCCACTTCTGGGTCACCGTCTGCGGCTTCGGCTACAACCCGAAGCGGCCGTTCGAACTCGCGATCTGGACATTCACCGACTTATCGGAGAACGCGAAGCATCCCGATGCCACGAGTACGCTGACCGATCGCGAGCGCGACGTCGCGGCACTCCTCGTTCATGGCCTCACCAGCAAGGAAATCGGCAAGGAGCTGAGCATCAGTCCGCGTACGGTCGATATTCATCGTGCGAGTTTGCTGCGGAAATACCAGGTGCGCACGACGCACGATCTAATCGCGCGCTTGGTGGCGTAGGTTGCGCGCGCATTCGTCACCGTCCGCGGTCATCCCCTAATGCGCTGAGCACGCGCGCGCGAGCTTCGACATCGGTTCGCGCCAACTCCGCTTCCATCAACTGCATCGCCCATGCATGCATACCCGGCGGCACCTCGCCGCTCGACGAAGCGCCCTGCGGAAGGTGCCGTGCAATCGCGGCAAGTTGGCGCAACGCTCGTTCGTGCTCGGCCCCTGGCGGCAGCGCACGTAGGCCATGTTCGATCATGGCGCCGATGCGCATGCGCTCGACGCCGAACGTCGCCGGCCAGCGAGCAACGGTGTCCGTCAAGGCACCCACCAGCCCGTGATGATCGCTCCATGAATCGAGCGATCGCGGGTAGAGCGCTTCGACGATCGTGACGGCGCGTGCGGCCGCGTCCGGATTCCGGATCGTAGACAGCAAACGCGCGACGCCGGTTGCCATCGATAGCCTGAGCCCTCTCGGTATGGTGGAGAGCCATCGATGAAATGGCTCTCCGCCCGTGGACATCGCCGCGGCCAAATATCGAAACGCCAACACGCCGGCTCTGCCCGACGGCTCGGGCCGCAAATAGGCGGCCAGTATCTCGGCACGCGCCTGGACCGGCGCATCGTTGACGATTCGCGTCGCTTCCCGCAACGTGTTTCCGATCGCCCGCGGGCGTTCCGCGTCCGGCTGCACGCCGGCGGCCCATGCGAGCACTTGGACGATCGATGCCGCCGCCGCGGCACGCTGCGCCGGGGGCTGTTCGTCGAGGATGCCCCGCAAGGACGCATGAAGCGCGTCGGGGTCGTCAATGCCCAGCTCGACAAGCTCGTTCGCCAACGGCTGGCTTCTGTTGTCGTTCAGCCCAGCAAGCATGGCATACAGCCGGTTCGGCTCGGCGCCGGCGAAGCGCCGCATGGCCACCGGCAAGTAGGCTGTGTCGACGGCAACCGCGTGCGCCAACAAGTTGCCGCTGCGATCGGCGGGCAGCTGCGGCAGGAATCTGTCCCACATTGCCCATACCGCGTCGTCGAGCGCATCGTCCTCGACCGCGGTATCGGCGTGGCCCAGCAGCACTTGCAGCGATTGCACGACCTCATCGACGGGGGCGTGATCGAGCAGACGCCCGACGATGGCGAGCAGCGTCAAATTGTCGCCCGGCGGCACGTCGAGCTCGCGCGCCTGTTCGAGCAGACGCCTGCGATCGTCGCCCGAAAACCGCGCGATGACGCCAGGCGCCGTTTGATCGGTCAGCAATGCCAACGCGTCGTCGCGCATTTCCTGCGGAAGCACGTTCAGTTGATAGACCACACTCAGCAGCACTCTCGTGCTCGCCACCGGATCGAGGTGAGCCAGCCGATCGTCCGTCCGGGGGACGCCGGGGCGGTGCTGCGTCAGGAGATTGAACGCACGCCGCTGAAGTCCGGGTTCGCCGAGGGTCGACAACATTGAAGCGAGGTCGGTGTATGCCTGGGCTCGCGCAGGACCGTGAACGTGGGGCAACAGCAGACCGTACAGATCCAGGAGCGCCCGCTGAGCTGGCACATCGGGCATACCGCGTGCCGCCATCTGCGCTACGGCAAACAACATGCCTTGCGCTGCGTTCGACGGCATCGGCGCGATGCCGCGTGCCGCCTCGAGCAGCATGGGGATCGTCTCGGCAAGATTGCGTCGATGAATCGCGGCGAATGCGTTGATGCGCGCGGCCCCGGCACCGGCCGCCGGCGCCTGCGCATCACCCGCTCCCATACCGGCAGCGTCGGAAGACAAGTCGCTCCAGGCAAAGTAATTGGCGGATTGCAGGCTGTTCGCCAACAGCCACAGCGTGGTTGCCCGCTGGCTATCGGGCAACGCCCGTACATATCGCGGCTGCAAGACCAGTTGCGCGAGACGGTGAGTATCTTCGAGCGTCCGAGTGAACAGCACCGATGCAACCAAATTGAGTACCGCTTCTGCTTGCGAGTTGGGCCCGCCGTGTTCGAAATGCGCTCGAAGTTCCGATTCGGCTTGTTCGATGGTGCGCAACATCGATTCCGACAGCGCCGCCCCCGGGAAATGCCGCCCCGTGAGCCCAGCACGCATCAACCAGCTGCTGCGTCTTACGACGACATCGGGTGTCCCATCGTCGAGCGAATGAGCGAGCGCTTCTTCGTCGCGCGAGAGGTAGGCGCCGGCAGACCCTGCCGGCAGTAGGCGCGCGAACTCGGCACGCGCTTCTTCCGGTAAGTGCAGGACGTCGTTCCAGAAGCTGAGTTGGTCGGAAGGATGCAAAAGCCGGCCGGTTTCGGCCAAAAACCAGTCGTGCCGCATGAGCGCCGCCATGGGTTGCCGCTCGACATGCAACCGATCGGCGAGCGCGCGCTGATTTTGTGCGATCTGTCGGTTGACGCTGCGCTGTTCCGGATCGTCGGCCTCATGCCTCGGCATCGCGTGCAAACGCTGCATGGGCTGCGACGGGGACGATCGCGCAGCACGCGACGATCCGTCGCCCGCAGGTTCGGCAAAGCGCACGCCTCGCGCCGTGCGCAGCTTCTTGCGCGGCCGCTCGCCGCCGCTCGAGGGCCCCGCCTGCTCGGGTGTCCCTGCTCCTCCTGCATCGGGCGAGCGCGATCGGCGACGGCCCGCTAGCGACGCCAACGTGCCGTCGCGTTCTTGCGTCACCGCGCTGACGTCGGGTTGCGCGGCGGAAGCGGGGCTGCGTGGCTCTTCGGTCGACGTTGGCGATCCGGCAGGCGTGCTCGAAGCGTGCGATCGGTTGATATCCATGACTGCCTCCATTAGCCGTCAACCATCATTCGCGCGCTGCCGGAACGAACGACCGTCACTCGGCGAACGATGGAGATCAAGGGAAACGGAAAGCTTATTGCGCATCGACGCCGGCGCCCCACTCACGCAACGAAATGGGACGCGTCGAAGCGAAAGCGGCATCGCATCGCATTGAATTTCATTGACCGATTGATTCTCCGATGGATTCGTCGACTATCCGCCGCATCGTCGATTCGCTATCGTCCTAGGAAATTCGTTGCCATATCGATCTCGGCTTTGGAACGCGGGCAAACTTCATTCCAACGCAGACAACATTGCGTGGCCCAAAGCGAACAAGCTTGCAAGCCGAAAGTTGTTACCCGTACGCAAGTACGATTCAACCATTGCCCCGCTAGGGCTTAACCGTGAATCAAGGAGTTGAACATGCCTAAATTTAACGTCCCGTCGGCCGTCGGTTCGGGTGCAAACGCTGCTGCTGCTGCTGACTGGGGTAAGAACACGGCAGAAAGCATCGCCCTGCAAGACTACGCGACGCAGCTCGAAAACGCGATCAACAACGACATGACGAAGGACCAGCTCGCTGAAGCCGGCCCGAAGAATGCCAAGAGCTTGACGCAGAGCTAATGCACTAGGCAGCGCTCAGGTGTGCCCTCGCGCCGCGCGGGGCGCACCCTTTTTTTCTTTGTCGCACCCAGTAGTAAGGATATCCGCCCCAGCGGTTTCGTCAGCAATATCGAATCGTCTCTTGCGATTCATCGATGCAACAGCATCACCTCCTGCCTTTCTCGTTTTTACCCCCGACACCTATATATCCGCATTTCGGCACGCGTTCCTATCGAACGCCGCATCGGCAATTCCCATTCATTCGCCCGTTATTTCGTCCGTTATTTCATCCGTCTCATCAAGCGACGCTTGACGTCGAGCACCATCTTCGCAATTTGATGAAGCTCGCTGATTTCACGCTTGAGCTGTTCCATCGATTTCGGCGTCAATTCCGAGCCATAGTCGTGATGCAGCGTTCTGAGCCGATGCATGATGTCTTCCAATCGATGGCTCTCGTGCGCATTGAAGTGCCGGCCCAACACAGGCGGCTCCGGCTTGACACCTTCCGCCTGCGCACCCGCACCCGCGCTCGCATGGGAAGAAACCGGCTCGGCCTCCACAGAAGCGCCCGCGGACAGGCGCGACAGCGCTTGCAGCGCCAACCTCGGACGCTTGCTGGCCGGGCCCGGCGATGGCGCCGCAGCGTGCGACTCCGACGAATCGGCCGACGTCCGTGGCGACAACGCGTCGAGCTGCGCACTAGCCGCGTTGCGCTTCGAACCCACTGACGGCGATTGAGGAGACGGGCGCGGACGCTCGCCGGGCAATTCGGGAGACGAGTGGACGTGGGATGGCGTGGTCAGTCGATTGAGCGGGGTAGGCATTCGGTATCACATGAAGATGAAATCGC
This sequence comes from Trinickia sp., assembly GCF_051953955.1. Taxonomy (GTDB): domain Bacteria; phylum Pseudomonadota; class Gammaproteobacteria; order Burkholderiales; family Burkholderiaceae; genus Trinickia. The sequence goes on from NZ_JBQCIF010000026.1 coordinate 116,634, forward strand.
ATCGATTCGATCGATGAACGATCGACTACGCACTGGGCATCGCGACGGCGCGCCGTATTTCAAGTGCGCACCCGCTCGGCGCAGGCAGGGTTGCTGCCTGAAAGCCGAGCGGGCCGCTTGCGATCACTTCTTGTCGAGGCCGCCTTGCGCTGCCCAGTCGAAGTCGTTCACACCCGCGATGCCGTCGGAACCCGCCACGTCGTGCGTTTCGATCTGGTTGAACGCGTCGGGATTCCCGAGCATGAACTTTGCCGCTTGCGACACCGTCGACGGCGTGCCCGCGGGCGGATTGAACGCCAGTTGGTAGAGCTTGCTCGGCGTCAGCGTGGCAATCGAGTGCTCATGCATGAACGCCGCGAGCGCACCGGCGGCGCCGGCCATTCCGCCGGCGAACGCGGCTTGGCCGCCGGCGGACGCACCCGCTTGAGCACCGGCCGAAGCGGACAAGCCGCCCTGCGCGGCCCAATCGAAGTCGTTCACGCCGGCAATGCCATCCGAACCCGCTACATCGTGCGTCTCGACCTGATTGAACGTGTCGGGATTGCTCAGCATGAATTTGGCGGCCTGCGACACTTCCGGCGGCGTGCCGGCGTCGGGCTTATACGCCAACTCGTAGAGCTGGTCCGGATTCACCGTGTTGACGTTGTGCTCATGCATGTAGGCGGCCAGGGCGCCGGCTGCGCTCTGCGCGGTCATGCCGGGGGCCGCCTGCTGCGTCGCCCCGGCTCCTCGCGTGTCCTGCGCGGCGTTCGTGTCCGGGGCCGAATCGATTTGCGCCAAATTGCCCAGCACCGATTGCAGCATTTTCTCGAGCGACGACATTGCCGACTCATAGAGCGATTCGTAGTCAGCGGTAATCCCGCTGCGGCTGGACGACGATTCGGATGCGGGCTCGCCGATCGGTTCGGCGTTGACTTGGTTATTCGTAGAAACGTTCACGTTCATGAGGGCCTCGATGGTCAATGTGGCCGTCACGTATGCGCACGGCCGTCCTTTCGCGGGAGCAGCGCGAAGATTCACGTTCGCCCAAATCCTGGACGAACGCGTCGCTCCATCGGGACGATAGCGGCACGCATTCGTCTGCGGCGCCTCTGCCAGCGAAAACCGCTTGCTCACGGCGAATCGTCGCCACGCTCACGCACCGCGCAACGCGCGTTCATTCCATTGCGCGAGCCATGCTTTCGTTCGGCGATGGATGATTTCGCCGGTTCGATCGCGCCACCTCGTTCGTTCTCCTCATACTGTCCCGCATTGAGGTCGGCGTGTGCCCCGCGATGTGACGGCGGCGATTCGCGCACCTCATCGAACGTTCGATGTTCAAACTGGAGATCCGCCATGATCCGCAAACTACGTCGCGTTGCGCCCGAACTGCTCGCGGGCGGGGCACTTGTCGCTCTGCTGCTCGCGCCATCACCGGAGCTCCGTGAGCGAACGATGGATCGCTCTCACACGTGGCGCTCCACCGCCATCCTCCATGTCGACACGAACGCTGCCCGCGGCGCGCTCTACGGCACGTCGGCGAACTAATCGGCCTGCATGTCCAACGATCGAATCGGTCGTGCGCGCCCTACGGCGCCCGCGGATCCCAGCGAAGCCTCTTCGTCCGGCACGGCCTCGCCCACTGCGGCGCCAAGCCGCGCCCGAGCGGGCGAGGCAACCGCGCCGTCCCGCTCGGAACTATTGAGCCGCTTGCGCGCGCGCCGCGCGAGCGCTGGCGCAGCCGCCTCCGAACGCCCGGGCCGGGTCGCAACGTTGCCTCAGCGCGGCGCGGCGGCACCCAGTGCGCAACAGCGCATCGTGGAATCCGTCGCCGCCGTCGACGCCGCGGATCGGCACGCCAGGCGCTGGCAGGTGCAAACGGCACTCGAGGGCGCGCTCGATAAGGCAACGACGCTTGCGCTCGCGGATGACGTCATCGCGCACTTGCATCGCGGTTTGCGCGCACTCGACGATGCTTATGAACTGGGCTCCGAGCCACCCGGAGGGTATGAAGCCGTCAGAGGGCGTTTGCAGCGGTACATGCTGCAAGCGGCTCAATCCGGGCTCGTCGCGTTGCTCGATCAACTGACGCAATGGCACGACACGGGCGTGCACATCGACACCGAGCCAGAGCCGGCCGGCGCGCCAGGCCGAATCGATTCGTCCGCCGCCCCGGATGCGCCAGGGCCCTCGCGCCGGCCCCAAGGACCGTCATCGGCTCCTTCGCGGGCCGATCTCATTGCGCTCGGGCTGGGCAAGCTGGCTGACGCGCGCCAACGGCACGGCGTCTACGAACGAATCGTCGATGCCTTCCCCGCTCATCAGGCGCAAGGCGGCGCGTATGCCTCATTCGTCGACATGGCGAGGCTATCGAAGATCGTCGCTCGGGCCGCCATGCGAGACATCAACGCGCTGTGCGTCGAGCTCCACGTCGACCGGCTCGACTTGGCCGGGACGTCGATCGAGCGCATCGTCGATCGCATGAATGCTAGAACGATCCGCGCACTCGCCGACGTTCCCGTCATCCAGGCGGCGTTCGATGCGCTCGATGAAGCGCACGCACTCGATCCAAAGACGCTGGCCGATGTCAAAGCCATTGCGTCGGCCTACTTGGACGGCGTCGACGCGCTGAGCGAGCAGCTGTGTATCGAAACCGCGGCCCTGATCGAAACGAACGACAACCCGGAACTCTGGCGATGCACGCTCGATACGGCCGCTGCGTTTCAGACGTACGGATCTTACTTGCGCGCGTCGCTCGACGAAGCCCGGCCAGGCGCTGGCGCGCCCGCGGCATCGACGACGTCGGCGGCGGACGCCGCCCCGGCGCTGCCGGCAACGAGCGCGCAAGGTTCGCGCGGCGCATCGTCCAGCATCGCGGGACAGCAAGCAGCAACAGCCCCCGTGCTGCTGGACGACGAGCGAACGCCGGCGACGACCACGCTGCCCGCTCATGCACCCGCGCACGGCGCCGTTAGCGCGCAACCCGCAGCGGCCGAAGACACCGCCTCGTCTCAGCGTCCGCGGGTCAGCTACCGCGCCCTTGCTCAGCAGGCGAATGGCGACGTCATTGCGTTCGCCCATGCGCTCGGCAAGGACACCGGCACGCTCGAGCAGTTGCGCAATCCCGCCTTCGATCCGATCGAGTCGGCGCACTATGCACGCAACGCAGTGCAAAGCTGGCTCGGCGACATGGACAACTTGCGCAAGTCGGTGCGCCGCGCGGCCGCCAATCCGGCACGGGCCGAACAATTGACCGACCGGCTCGATGCGCTGACGACGATTCACCAGCATATCGCCACGGCAGAATCGGACGCCCTCAAGGCCCTGCCCTGCCCGAAAGCAAAGCACCTGAAGCGTTTGCTGCAACTGAACGGGCTCGAGCACGTCGGCGCACCGATCCGGTTGCCGTCCGCGGGCGACGTGGGAAACAAAGGCACGCTCTTCGAAATCGCAATCCGGCCGAGCCCCCTTTCGAGCGGCGAGGCGGCGCGCCCATTGTTCTTGCATTTGCATACCGCAGATCTCATGGATGCCGCAGCGGCAGCCACCGTGCCGTTCCGAAAGCTGACCGCCGCCCACGTCAAAACCGAGGCTCACCGCAGGCTCGGTGCGCGATGGGAGCAAATGGCGAATGCGCTCGGATCGGTGCATCGCGGCAAGATCGATGCGGGCGTGCTCGGCCAGCTTCGCGCCTTTGGCCGCAACGCCTGAAGCGATTCTCGGCACGGATCGCTGCAGTGCCTCCGGCGTGCCGTTCGCGGCGCGCCGATCGAATGCCAAGCCACCCCACCACCTCCCCCCCACTCGAACATTCGCCGGCAGCGCCACGATTTCGGCAGTTGTCCGGCCATGTCATGCATATCGGGTACGCTGCGTGAGATAGACGAGTCTGTTCGCTCGTCGTTTCCTCGTCTTGTCGCCGCCGCGGAACGCCCTATCTATGCTTCCCCCCGTTCGGCGAATATCGATTAGTTATCCTAATTATTCGCCGGATACGCTATGAAGAACATTGCCGAGTTCTACACGCTCCACGGCCATCATTCGCCTTCCACGCCGCCGGCCGCCGAAGGGAAACTGCCCGCCCCCCCGTCGCGGCCGATCCCTGGGCAAACGGCACCGTCGCGCGGCGGCCTGCTCGATCGGCTTTCCGCCCGCGGTCAACCCGCCGTCGGCCATCGGCCGATACTCGAGTCCGGTCCGCCACTCGTCGAATATCCGTCGTCCGCCGCGCCGAGAAACAGTCGGGCACTCGGCAAACTGCTGGTTCCGCTGAGCGGCGAATTCTCCGAACAGGCCGAAGCCACGCTGACGGCTCATCGCATCACACTGCAAGCCGTTCAGACGAAGTTCGCCAAGACCGGCACCGTTCGCGCGCTTCCGGGGAATCATCCTCTCGCGCGGTTTTCAGCCGGCAAGCTCGATCACGTTCTCGTCGACGAGCAGACATTCTCGAAGCTGGCGCGGGCAGCCGGCCGCAGCATGGAAGGCGATCCGCACCGGTTCCCGGTGTTTCTCGATTCGCGCCGCGAGGCGCTCGTCGTCGATACCTCGCGTGCCTTCTCCGGCGACGAGTTGACGCCGGCGGCACTGCAAGGAATCGGCCGTGCGTTTCGCACGCACGACGCGGGCATCCCCGACGATGCGTGGCGCCCGGCCACGGCGCCGGCGCCCGCATCGCGCAAGCTCGATCCCGGCAAGAAACGAGGCAACGGACAGTCGGTGCCGGCATCGACGAAGCCAAATGGTGCCCCCCCGCGCAGCGAACCGAGTCGCCCCTGGCCCGTGCGGCATCGCAATGCGCTCCATCTGGAATATCCGTATCCGGGGCGCGAAGTAGGTTCGACCTCGCGCGGCGCCGACTTCTACAAGGCGGACGTGCACCACGGCATCGCGGATCTCGAAGGCTGGGCGAATGCAGTGCGCCCCTCGTTCGCCCATGCGAACTACTTCGACGACCCGAACAACGCGGGCTACCAAGACATCGCCGTTCACCGCGGCCTCATCGACAATCACAACGGCATACCGGAAAACTCGATCGCGGCGATCGACAATGCGTTCGAGCATGGCTATCAAAGCGTCGAAATCGACGTGGCCGTCACGGCCGATGAAGTACCGGTCCTGCTGCACGACTTCACGGCGGGCCGGATGACGGCAGATCCAGACAACCGGTTGATCAGCCACATCCCATCCACCGATCTACTCGAGCGCAATCTCGTCATTCGCAATCCGGTCAACGGCGACTATGTCACGACCGATCAAAAGGTGCCGTCCGTCCAGCAGGCGCTCGAGCACATCTTGGCGCAGCACCCCGGCAAGACGGTCATGCTCGACTGCAAGGAGACGTCGGCCGACATGACCGTCGCGCTGCTGATCGACAAACCGCACCTACGATCGATGACGGCGGTCAAGCTTTACGGGCAGGCGTATTCGGGCGGCTTCGATCAGTTGCTCGGCAATCTCATGCGGCACTATGGCATCAGCCCGACGAGACCGGAACACCGCGAACGGCGTGAACGATTGCGCGCCGATCTCAAGGAAATCAAATTCGTGCCGATCATGCCGCAAAAGGAATTGAAGAATCCCGAATTACTGAAGTACTACCCGCAGCCGGGCGTCGAACCGGGCCAACGCATGAAGCCGGAGCAGATCGCCCAACTCGCGATGGATTGGCTCGATAGTTGGCAGGGCGCAAAGCCGGTATTGCTCCAAGTCGTCCAGTCGAAGAAAGAGACGCCCGAGGGCAAGGCGATGGAGATCGTGCGTGATCGCTTACGCGATCCGTCCCATCCCTATTCGAAGCTGCCGTTCGCATTCTGCTACCGCTACGAGGATTTCTCGGCGCAGCCGAAGGGCGAACGCAAAGGTCACTACTACTGGAGCTTGCACGGCCGCATTCTCGATGCGAAGCGGGAGGGGGAATTCGGCGCACGCCGCGGCACGGCCGGCGCGTTTCGCCACGCCGCACAAAACTTGCTCACCGATCAGCCCGATGAAGAAGTCTGGGCCATCGCCCATGATCGGCAGTTGGATCGCGGCCACTCGGGGTTCGAAGTGCAAATGCCGCCGGGCGCGAAGATCGATACGAACTTTGCTGCGGAGAGCGCACGAGTTCGCGAATGGAGCACGCCGAAGGTCGAGCCCGACCAAAGCCTGATCGAAGACGTCCGCGCAGGCGCTGCCGCCGATCGGCGGCATGCCGCGAAAAGCTAAGCCCGACGCTCGACAGCGTGCCGCGCATCAGGAAGTTCTGACAAGAGAATCCGGCTCGACCGACTTCAAGTGAGCTAAGCGCCATGTGATAGTGCGCGCCGCCACCGCATATCCCCCTCTCGATGAACGTCAATTGGAACCGATGATAGAAGAACCGCAATTTGTCCTGAACCGGGTCGTGGTCGTCGTATTGCCGAAAGCGCCACTCGTCGAATGGATCGATCGAGCGTGCCCCCACGTGCGTACCCCCGTTTCGCTCGACGCCGCGCGGGCGGATCCCAATGCGTTTTTGATCCCGGCCCATCCCGACGAATTCGACGCACCGGGAGCGCAGTGGCTCAAAGCAAATTGGGCGATCCTCTTCGAACACATCTTGCGCGACTGGAGCGAGGACGAAAAGCGATGGCCGTCCATGCGAACGAAAGCGATGTTCGAGCAATGGTGCGAGGTCAGGTCCTACTCGGTGGTGTTCGACTGCACCGCGCAGGCACTGCAATATAGCGACGCCTAACTCCGGTACGCGCATGACGCGGCGCATTCGGGCGCCGATACGACGGGGATGTCCTCTCCTTGTCGAATCGGCAGATCGACCTTGATCGTCGTGCCCCTGCCAGGCGCACTCGAAATGTCGATCTTGCCGCCCAGCATCAGCATCCGCTCCTTCATGCCCGCAAGACCGAACGACCGCTTGCGTATCGCGACGGGATCGAATCCGCATCCGTCGTCACGCACCTGGAGCAGGCAGTCGTTGCCGACGCGCTCGAGCGCCACGGATACGTGGCGCGCCCGCGCATGCCGCGCGACGTTCGTGAGCGCCTCCTGAACGATCCTGAACAGCGCGATCGCGCGCTCCTCCGCGAGCGGCAGGCTCTCGTCGGGCACCGATATCGAGCAAGCCACCTGCGTGCCTCGCGAAAACTCGGCCGCCAGCCACTCGATGGCGGCCGAGATGCCCGCGTCGAGTGCACCCGGACGCAGCGACGAAACGGCGTCGCGAACGACTTGCATCGTCTGGTCTGCCAGCCCCAGCAGATCCTGAACGTGCTGAGTCAGCTCGGGGTTGTCGGGCCCGAACCGGATCCTGAGCGTAGAGGCCCCCATGCGCAATGCCGTCAATTGCTGCCCGAGCTCATCGTGCAGTTCGCGCGCAATGCGCTTGCGCTCTTCTTCGCGCGCCGTCTCCCGGCGCGAGGCCAACTCGCGCAGCATCTCGTACGACTCGCGCAAGCGTCGCTCGACCTGCTTGCTTTCGCTGATGTCGCGCCAGATCGTGAGCCCGCTTTGAACCGCACCGTCCGCGTCGTATTCGGGCGCCATTTGTATGGACCACGAGTACGACTTGCCGGGGGCTTCCCAGTTGAGCTCGAACTTCGCCGACACGCCGGTTCGCATGACCGTCTTCATCCTGTCGCGGAACCGGCGGGAGATCGCCGGTGGCGCGGACAACACATTCCCGGCTTTACGGCCGAGCAGGTTCGTCGCATCGAGGCCGCATACGCGCTCGAACTCCGGATTGACGTAAATGCGGCGGCAGTCGAGGTCGTAGCGAATGATCGGGTCCGGCGCATTCTCGGCCAACGTTCGAAACGCACGCTCGCTATCGCGAAGCGCGGTTTCCGTCGCCCGCAGGCGCGTAATGTCGCGCGCCACGCCAAGCACGCTGATGACGTGCCCTTCCGAATCGTGCTCCGGAATGTGCCGAAGCTCGAACACGCGCACACCGTCGTCGGTATGCCAGCGCGCCTCCGCTTCGTTCGACGCGCCTTCCTCGAACGCTCGCCGCAGACCCGAGTGGATGCACGCGATCAACTCCGCCGAACCGGCGATGTGCAACTCGCCGAGCTGCCTGCCGACCATTACGTTCTGCGCGATGCCGAACGCCTTGGTCACCGCTGGATTCACATACCGATACCGATAATTCGAATCGAACCGCGCGATGAGATCGGGGAAATTCTCGGTCAGCGTGCGAAAAAGGTCCTCGCTGCGCTTCAGGTCGTCGACGTCGCGGCTGATGGCGAGCACGCTTGCGACTGCGCCGGTCGGGGAAAACTCGGGGACGATGCGAATATGCCCCCAGCGAATCCGCCCCTTCCCATCGCGCAGGCGCATCTGTTCCGTCACTTCCTGCCGTGTCTCCGCGACCGTTCGCAAGCGGTTCATGTAGTGCACGGGATCGACGAATGCGCCGCCTTCGGCCGGCGTCATTCCTATCACGTCGAAGTTCGTGAGCGAGCGCAACGCAGGATTCGCATAAATGCGCCGGAAGCTCAGATCGTACCGCGCGATGTAATCGGGCGAGTGCTCGACGACAGCGCGAAAGGCTTGCTCACTCGCATGCAGCCGGTCTTCGGATAGCTTGCGTTCGGTCACGTCGCTGCCCAGCGCCAGCGCGCCGACCGTCTCGCCATTGAGCGCCCGCTCCGGGAAAATTCGGATATGGTGATAGCGAACGCCGTTGCCCGTATCCGGCAACATCAATTCCATTTCGCGCCGGACTCCGGTCTCGATCGTCTGCTCGAGCAAAGCTTGATAGGGTGCCAAACGCTGATCGAGCTCGTGCTCGATCGGCGTCTTGCCCAAAAGATCCTGAAGCGGCCGGCGCATGAGCGCCGTCAATCCCGAATTCGCAAACACCAGGCGGCATGCGCGGTCGTACCGGCAAATGATGTCGGAACTGCTTTCCGCCAGGCTTCGAAACTGTCCTTCGAGCTCGGACCGAATCGCTTCGAAGGAGGCCGTGCGTTTATCGGCCGTGACGTCGCGCGCCATGCCGAGGATCCGCTCGACGCGCCCGGAAGCATCGACGAGCGGCAGCAGCACCGCATGCAGATCGCGGCGTCCGTCGGCCAATGCGATCGTGCGCTCGTCCTCGAACTTCGCCCGCTGAACAAGGCAGCGGCGTGCCGAGTCATCGATGAAATCCGCGATGTCCCTCGATTCGAGTTCGTCGACGAACACGCCGGCCGGTTCGGCGGCCTGAAGCCCGAACAAGCTTGCGCAGGCCGGGTTAACCCGCGACAACCGCAAGCGCCCGCTCGGCGTCGCTTCGAGCAGGAAGAGCAAATCGGCCGAACATCCGAAGAGCAGATCGAAGCGATGCTCTGCGTCGAGTAACGCGTCGTCCTTGGCAACGAGGCGCGTATCGCGCTGGGCCAACTGCCGTTCCAGCGCCTGCAGCGCCTCGCGCAAGGCCGCGTTCTCTCGCCGCAGCGCCTGTGCGTCGAATTGCGAATCACGCAAAGAATTGTTCATGCGTTACCTGCAAGGGGGTCAGCCGGCCGCTCATGGGCCCGCGGCTCGAACTGGGCTGACAGAAACGATATCACGACCGACCCGAGCAAATCGTATTAATATGCTTCATCCCCGACGCGGACAGAGCTCGCGCGCGACGCATCGGGCGTTCGTGACCGCTCGACGATACGGCACCCGCGGTGCCCGATTCGCTCGGCCGGCGAATCGGAGCACATGCGAACGAATCGGCCGACATTGGATTGTCGAGCGCTGATGGTCGGCCTTCAAGCACGGTCAGCCCGCCGCTGCACTGCTTCTCCAGTCTGCATTCCCTCACCCTTCCCAATGCTCGGCCAAGCGGTCGCGCGTCGCCGCTGGCGACGGTGATCCTCGCCGGGCCAAGCCGAGGCGCCCTGCATCCGCTCGTAATCTTTTCGTCACATAGCCCGCCGACAATGCGTTCTGGTTAGAACGTTCTAATCTCTATTTTAGAACGTTCTAAAATCTGCGACCATGATTGATGAAACTCCCGCGGCAGATAACGCATTGGGACTTCCAACCCGTTAAGCACTTACTAAGGAACAGGAACACTCATGGATGCGCTCATGCGTTTCGCTCAGTTGAGCGAGCTGTCGCTCGGCATCATTCCGATCCTCGCTTTCATGCTGGCGATCGTCCTCGCCGTGACGGTCGAACGTGTCGTGTTCTTCCGCCGCGCGGCGCCGGCCGCTCGCATGCTCGAGCGCACACTGCCCACGGTCGATATGCGTCACGAGGCGCTCTTGCGCCAGCTCGCCGCCCGCTTTCGCCCGAGCATTTTCGGCGGCACGCTGCAGGCGGTCGTCGAGGCGTCCCATTTGGCCGACGCGGACAGCATGGACCGCTACATCGACGAAGCCATCATGCGCACGCTGCCCTCGCTGGACAGGTCCTTGTGGTTGCTCGACGCGGCCGCGACGCTCGGCCCACTCATCGGTCTGCTCGGGGGGATCGTCGGGATTGGCGAATCGCTCAACGTGCTCAGTGCGGCAGGCCCGAACGTGCAGGCCATCACGGGCGGCGTCGGCCACGCGCTGACCGCGGTGGGCTGCGGGCTCGCGGTCGCCATCGTCGGGGCCGCGGCGAACAGCTACTTGTCCAAGCGCGTGAGCACATGCATGCAGCAGCTCGAGTTGCTCAAGCTTGCGTGCATCCGGCGCCTCTGCTTGAGCGCGCGCTCGGGCACCGCCGCCGAAAACAACGGTCCCGACGGACAGGCATCGGCCCTCTACGCCATCAAGCGCACGTCGAACGGCAGCAAGTCGGGAGCCTGACCTTGAGTCGACGCTGCCGAAACCGCTCGTGCGGCGGCGGCACCGGCGCGATAGCCAAGACACGGCCCACCATGCGTCCGGCCGATTCCGGCGCGCCCTATCCCGCCGACGTCGATCGAAAGTTCGATGCCCGGGGCGGCGTGCTCCGCTTCACCGGCAATACGGTGCTCTCGCACATCGCGCTCGGGACGACGGCGTCGAACGCATTGATCGCCGTGCGCGACGCGATCAAGAACCGCTCGTTCAGCCATTGCCTCGCGTTCACTCCGCCGACGAGCTATCACATGACGGTTCTCGAGGGCGCCCGCGACAAGGTGCGCGAGCCCGGCCATTGGCCGGCGGATCTGCCTTTGGATACGCCGCTCGACATCTGCACGGCGCATTTCGAGCGCAAGCTGGCGAATTTCCAACTCGACGCACCGCTGCCGTTTCGCATGCGCATCGTCGAGTTCAGCGCTCGTCGGGATTCGGGCGCGACGGTGAGGCTCGAGCCGATCGACGGCGCCGAAAACCGGAAGCTTCGCTGCCTGCGCGATAGAATCGCGGATCTGCTGCAAATCCGGGCGCCCGGTCACGAGCAATATGGCTTTCATGTGACGCTGGCATACTTGGTGAATTGGATGAGCGAAGAGCAAACGGAGGAATATCTTTCCCTTCAGCCCGATTGCCTTCGTTTCCTGCAGAAGAATGTCTCCGTGCTCGAGCTTGACGCACCGGAATTCTGCGTGTTCAACGATATGTATGCTTTCGATATGCAACTCCTGGTAGGGCAGCCGTCCATTGCGCTCGGGATTGCCGCTCGCCATGCGTAGCGCAGCGAGCCGCATCACGATCCGCGACGTCGCCAAGCGGGCGGGCGTCAGCTTTCAAACGGTATCGCTCGTCCTCAATCACCCCGAGCGTGTCGCCGACGAAACGCGCGAGCGCGTCAAGCGCGCCATCGATGCGCTCGGGTTCGTGCCGAGCATGGCCGCGCGCTCGCTGCGAAGCCATCCCACACGCACGCTCGGCTGCATCTTCTTCGGGCCGCGCGCTTCGTACGACAATCGCTCGTTCCAGATCCAAGACACGTACCTGAACAACGTCGTGCAGATGCTCACGCGTGTCGCCGATTCGGCCGGCTATGCCCTGTTGCAACGAAACCTGCCCGATGCCGATACGGATGCGCTGAGCGAAATTCATCATCTGTTCGCGGCGGGCCGGATCGACGGTATGGTGGCCGTCGTCGGAAAGGGCTCGCATCCCATCCTGCCCGAGCTCGAGCGTCAAGGATTCCCGTTCGTCGTATTCGGCACGACCAACGCGAAATATCCCTTTGTTGTACAGGCCAACGACGAAGCCACTGCGCGCATCGTCGATCATTTGCACGCCGGCGGATGCCGGCGCATCGCCTTCATCGGCGGCCAGCGCGACGGGCACGTCAACGACGACGTGAACGACCGGCTGCGCGGCTTCATGCGCGCGATGAAACAGCACCGCATGCGCGTCGACAAGCGATGGTTGACCGCCGGAGACTGGACGCTGGCCAGCGGCCACAGGATCGCACGCGAGTTGTGCGAAGACGAAAGCGACCGCCCCGACGCCTTGATCTTCGCGAGCGACCGCATGGCGCTCGGCGCGCTCAAAGGCCTGCACGACCTGGGCGTCCGCGTGCCCGACGACGTTGCCGTGGTCGGATTCGACAACATGCAATACGACGAATTCAGTATTCCGTCGTTGACGAGCGTGCATTCGCCGATACACGACATGGCCGTTGCCGCCGTGAAGTTCCTGCTCGCGCACATCGAAGGAAAAGCCAAGCTGGCGGAGTGCCAGCAGTTTTTCGAGGCGCCTTTGGTCGTGCGCGAAAGCACGCCCGCCGTGCATGCCCTGCCCATCACGCCCGCATCGACGACGCCCAAGAGCCGGCGGCGGAGCGCGGTTTTGTGAATCGATACGCGCTCGCCGGCATCGGGGCAGCCGTCGTGGCAGCGGTGGTGCTGACCGTCGCGGCCTTGCAGCGCGTCCCCGCGCACGCCGACACGGCCAATGCATCCGATGCGTTCGATGTCCGCGCGCTCGATCGCGACAACTTCTATCAAGTGGTCGTACCTCGAGCGCAGGCGGAAGGCTCCGTCGATCTCTACAGTTTCGCGCCCAGTTTCCCGCCGTTGTGGAAGAAGATCGTGATTCCGCGCTTCGAAGCGAAATACGGTATCAAGGTCAACTTCTTCAACACGCGGCCGGTCCTAGCCGATCAGCAGCTGATCGCGTTGCGCGCGCTCGGCCGCACGCCGCCCGCCGACGTTTATTTCGCGCCGGGCGGCCATATGCGGCTCTACCGCCGCGCCGCGCTAGCGGCCGACTACGATCTCGCTTCCCTCTTGCCACAAGCATCGGCCTATCCGCCTGCGCTGCTCTCGCTGACTGCGCGGGACGGCCGCTTCGTGCCGTTCCACCTCAACCAAACCGCGCTGGCCTACGACAGTGCGCGCCTATCGGCCGCGTCCGTCCCGCGCGATCTCGATGCATTGCTGACATGGGCGCGAGCGCACCCCTATCAGTTCGCATTCACCGCGCCACGCAGTGGCGGCTCGGGGGAGGGCATGATGCTCGCGGCGGCGTACCGCTTCATGAACGAGCCATGCCGAAAGACGTTCGCCGATGCATGGCGTAACGATGCGGATGCAAGCCGCTGGGTGCAAACGAGCGGTTGCCTCGACGAAGCTTGGCAATACCTGCGTGCGTTAGCGAAGGTATCGGTCTTCACGAACGGCAATGCGGATACGCAGAACCTATTGGCCAACAAAGCCGTGACGATCGGCACCGTCTGGGAAGACGGCGCGTACACGTTCCGCAGAGAGAAACTGCTCGAGCCGACCGTTGCGCTGACGATCCCGCAACCCGGCATGCCCGGCTCGTCGGACGTGCTGTTCGTCGTTGCCGGAACCCAGCACCCCGCCGCGGCCCTGCTGCTGATAGACTTCGCCCTGTCCCGCCCGATCCAGCAATGGAAGCTCGACGAAATGGCATCGCGCACGGGGCGCGTCGACATCAACGGCAGCACGCCCGACACGAGCCCGGCGAGGCGCTTCATGGTTCCCGAATCGTCCTTGAATTCGCGATTGACATGGCCTTCGGTCTCGATGATGACCGCGCTCGATCGCGCATTCGACGCTCGAGTCGCCGCACGGCGATGATCGACCGAACGCGATGAGACGGCCTGCACTCTGGTTATCGATCGCGCCGGCGTTCTGCGTATTGGCGCTGCTGTTCTACGTGCCGCTGGCGGGGGCGATCTACGGCAGCGTGGCCGACGGCAAACATCATGTCTCGCTGGCCGCGTACCAATCGCTGCTACGCGATGCATCGGTGCGGCGCGGCCTGTTCTTCTCCCTCGAATATGCGCTTGCATCGACGAGCGCCGCGCTGGTCTACGGCCTCGCCTGGGCGGCGCTCATGCACCGCGCCTTTCCCGGAAAGCGGTGGTTCGGCGTGCTCAGCCGGGCGCCGATCATGATCCCTGGCGTTGCCGTGGCGCTGATGATGTTGACGCTGCTCGAACAGGGCGGTTTTTTGGCGAGGGCGATCGCGCCGTTAGGCATCGCATTGCCGCGCATCGTGCGAGATCCGGCCGGTGCGGGTACCGTCATCGCACTCGCATGGAAAGAAGCGCCACTGATGGGCGCGATCGTCGCGAGCGCATTCGGCACCTTGCGCAAGGAAGTCGTGCAGGCCGCCCGCTCGTTGGGCGCCACGGCATGGCGTGCATTTTGGCTGATACAGGTGCCCGCCGCCATGCCGGGCATTGCAGCCGCCGCGCTGCTCGGCTTCGTGCGGGCGCTCGGCGCGTTCGCCATTCCGAGTCTGCTCGGTCCTGCTTATCCCAAACCGATCCTAGTGCTCTTGTACGAAGCATTCGAATACGGCGACTGGCCTCGCGTCTGCGCCATCGGCACGGTGTTTGCGGCCGCCTCGATCGTCGTCGCCTGGCTCTATTACGGCATCATCCAAACGCTCGTCGATCGCGACCTCGGCGCCCGAACGCATGATGCCAATAGGAGAGCAAGGTCATGAGCGGACACGGAGGGCCGAGCACGCGAGCCGCTTTGTGCCGCGTGCTGCTCAGCGCGGGCCTGTATGGGCAATTGGCCTTGGTGCTGGGCGTTCCGCTCATGCTGCTCGTGCTCTGGTCGGTATCGGACGGATGGTTCCCGCCCGACGTATTCCCGCAAGCCTATACGGATGCGCACTGGCGCGAGGCGCTCAGCGATCCGCTACTGGGTCACGCGTTGCTTTCGAGCATCGCCATCGCCGTTCTCGTGACCGTGCCGTCGGCACTACTGTCGATTGCACCGGCCTGGGCGATGTCGCGGATGGCACCGCGCACCCGCCGCATTTTCGAATGGGCCATTCTTACTCCGCTGATCGTTCCCGGGATCGTCATCGCGACGACGCTCGGTAAATTGCTTTTGCTTGCCCATCTCAGCTACACCTGGGCCGGCGTCGTGCTGGCGCAATTGATCGGCACGCTGCCGCTCATGATCCGCATCTTGTGCGCGAGCTTCATGAGGCTGCCCGACGATGCGATAGCGGCCGCGCGTTCGCTTGGCGCCAACGTCTATCAGGCAATCTGGCATATCGGCCTGCCGTTGGCGCGAAATGCGGTGCTTGCCGGCAGTCTCGTCGTATTCGCGTCGAGCTTGGAAGAATTCGACAAGACGTTCGTGATCGGCGCCCCCAACGTTCAAACGCTGCCCGTATTGCTTTACTTTCGGCTCGACGGCGCCGGCATCGTATTCCCGGTCGCCGCGGTATCGAGCTTGCTGCTGACGCTGCCGGGACTACTCATCTTCATCGTGGCCGCTCGCGCCGCGAAGATGGACCAACGAGGCGAATCGCCCGAGCAAATCGATACCGCGAGTCACCTCGAAGCGGGAAGCTGAGCGAGCGGCTGTCGTCGCGCAAGCCGGGAATTACACTCATCCCGCCGCCCAGGCCACGAGTTGAGAGCCGGCGCTGCTAGTAATCCTCGTGCCCATGACCATATCCGTATCCATACCCGTAACCGTGCTCGTACTGCGCCGGATGCGAATCCAGCGGATAGCCACGCAGATCCGTAGCCACATCCGCGATGCGCGTGGCAGCCTGCGCGATCTCGTGGACGCCGCTGGCGCCCAATATTCGCGCCGTCTCGGTGGCTTGGATCTCCTGGCGCAACGGCGCCTTCCACAGTTCAGCATCGAACACCTGCTCGGCGAACGGCTCGGTGCTGCTTTCGCCGGGCGGGACCAGCAGGTCCGGGTGGGGACCGTGCTGCATTCTGCTAGCCGCGCGGTACGCGAAGTCAACGGAGACGATCGGCGTCGGATGAAACAATCCGTCTTGCGAATACCGGAAATTGGGGCCGAGCTTTTCCATCTCGCGGCGCAGTTGCTTTTCCATTCGACGCTGATGCTTTTGCTGGATCGCCCGCATCTGCCCGTGCGCATCGGCGCCGGTCGCGCGGTCGTAGTGGTACCTGCCTTCGACCTCATGCTCGCTTGCCGCAAAGGCGGAGTCCTCCGCGAAGATCGCGGGGCCTTTGCCCCACGGATCCATGACGACGTGTTGCCCGCGGCTGGAACCCGCCCCGTGCAACTCCGCCCAAGAGTGGTCCAATTGATTGCTGCCTACGCAGTGGACCTCTTCCCCCTCCCCCAGCTTCGCTGCGTGCATAAAGGTCGCCACGCCGGCGTGCTCGCCGCAACTGCCGGCTTGGGCAACCATGGCTCCCGCCGCCCTGCGAACACCGGCCGAGACATCGACCTTCCTACCGCCGATCTTGACCTTGGACGGGACCTTATTCATCAAGGTGCGGCCAGCCTCAGTCCGGATCGAGCTCTCGCCGCTGCTATCGCGGATGTCGTCATGCACGTTGCCGCGGCCATACCTCAGCGCTTGGCGAGTTGCCGCGACGGTCGCGTTCCCGCCCATCAGCATATCGAGCGCTGGGCCTCCTACCGTTTCGCCGAGCCGGTGGCGGGCCAGCAGGTAACCGCCTAATTGGCATTGGCCATCGGACAGTGCCGTACTCGTCCGGTGGTCATCACGCCCAGGGGAGGCCGTCGCGCTGCTGCGCCGCGGCGCCAGGCCCTCCAACGCGCCGGAAGCGCGGAGGGCGCTCGTCGAGGGTGCATCGAAATGACTGGCGGCATGCCGTGGCGTGTCGTCGTCCGCCTGCCCCGTCGCGCAAAAGCAATTCAGGATCGATTTCAGAGAGGAAGGCATGGACGTCTCCTTTACGCGTGGAATGCGCAAGCAATCGTTGGCTAAAAATCGTCGTCCGAGGCCAGTTCCGGATGCGATCTCAACGGATATCCCTGTGGGTCCATCGCAACCTCGGCGATGCGCTTCGCGGCCTGTGCGACTTCTCGCGAATGAGCACGGCATTCTCGCGCGAAGACCGAATGACGCCGCTCCGCCCGAACGAAAAAGTCCAGCCCACGACGAAATGGGGCTAGCTTCCAAGCCTGGACGTTCTCGATACGGCGTTCACCATAGCGACCGCCGCGTCAACGAAAGCAACGGAAAAGCCACCGTTCAGCAGAGAGAACTGCGATGTTCCATTGATAAATCGCTCACGCGAATTCGCCAACGCAGAATACGTTTCGCCTCGATTCGGCGACATACGGTGGCATGCGAAGACAATAGTAGTTTTAAAGGAGATCGATATTGGTATTTGTTTCGGAAAGACCGCGTCAACTTCTGGCGTGCCGTCATACGCCCACTCCTCCGAGGCAGCGGGAGTGCCACAGCAACAACCGTCGTGGTCGGCGCGCAATCCGGAAGAAGGTGTCCTTTCCGGACTGCCGCGGAGAGGCCAAGAGGCCGGCCCATCGCATCATGTGACCGAAACCGACGCGTACCGTAACGTGGTTGATTTTTCCCCAAAGGTAGAGCGACAAACCATTCGAGAGCCTGGAGAGTCGCTGCGCACGTCTGCACTCACGCTGTGTACCGGCGTAGCCGTCGGCGGTGTACGCCGCGATGACGACGGCAGCGTGGCCGCTTCGTCAGTATCGATTTTTCACGTTTTGCCCGGCGTACCGTCGCCAGGTGTGGCCATTGCACGAAAAGTGCGGGTGTTGCGCGCGGCCGGCTTTGAAGTCAATGCGGTCATCGCCGGTGGGGACCGCACGACTCAAGCCGGACGGAACGTGCGAGCGGCCTTGGAAGGAATGCTCGAGGGCATGAACGTTCCGCTCGAAAAGGGCCCCCTTTCCGACGGATTCAAGTCTCACTTCATCTCCGCGACGATCGAGGATAACGGAGAAATCGGATACGAGACCTATAGTGGCCATTGACCGCGAGCAAGGGGCACGCGCTTACTTTTATCGATGATCGTGAGCGAAAATTTTTGCACCAAGACGAACGATGACCATGCCGGTGTTGGTCCCGCACAGTGAAGGGCGCTGGTCGTGAAATTTCAAAACAGAAGCATCGGCTGAATACCCCTACGGAAAATCCTTACGCTTATAGAAAACTCAATTTAACGCTTTCCTTTTAACCAAAATTTATTTAAATTACCTCACCGCGTGAATGGCGCTTCGAATCAACCAACGAAACATCCGGATCGATATGAAACCTCATCGTTTGAAAGCGACGCTATGCGCCGCCCTCCTTCTACTCGGCATGCAGGCGGCGCACGCCGGTGACGCGAAAAACGCGCTGCGCCCGCTCGTCGAAAGCGCGGCGCAGCGGCTCGAGATCGGCGAAGAAGTGGCGGTGTCGAAGTGGGACAGCGGCAAGAGCGTAGAAGACCTGGCGCGCGAGAGCGCCGTGATATCGAACGCAGTCGCGGAGGGTCAGCGCGCGAATCTCGCCGCCGCCGACGTGACGCGCTTTTTCAAAGCGCAAATCGAGGCAAACAAACTCGTGCAGTATGAACTGCTCGCAAGGTGGCGGCGTGCAGGCTCCGCTCCCCAGCATGCACCGGTGGATCTCGCCGGAAAAATCCGCCCTGAACTCGATCGCCTGCAAACGAAGATGATTGCCGAGCTCGCCAATGCCGATTCCTTGCTCGATAGCAATGAATGCGCAAAGGAAGTGGCCCGAGCAGTTGGCCGCTACGCGTTCGAGCATCAATTCGATCCGGCCGATCTGCCGGTGCTCGCCCTCGATCGCGCCATGGCCGGGTTTTGCCGCGTCTACTGATTGAATGCGACTATCGCAGAGCATTGCTCGCATCCGCACGCAATGGCACGATAGCCGCGGCCCTCGTTCGTTTCGATCGTGGGCCGGCATCCCCTCGCATCATCGCGGTAAACGACTAATTGCATCGTCATGCGGAAAGCGCGCGCATTCAAAATTCGCCATAAATACCTCGATTCCGTCGATCGCAAACGTTTTCCATTCAATTGTCGTTCTCTCGCGATGACGCCATTTGCCATGATTACAAGCAAATAAGGATTTCCTTACCCTCAAATCATCGGCGTCGTACCCGTTAATAGACTAGTCAGTCTTCAATTTTTCTACGTCTATGAACATCAAGCAAAAGCTCCAACTCCTCGTGGCGGTGTCCATCGTTTCCATCAGCGGCGGCCTTGCCATTGCGGAGCTGAGCTTGAGCTCGGCCAACGACGCGCAGATCGCCACGCGACACGCGCTGCAGGTTTCGCAGGGCGTGACGGAAATCAAGGCGAACGCCTACGCGACGATCGAAATGGATCCGACGTCCGACGATACGAAGCAAGTCTTCGCGAAGGCCGAGCAAGACATCGTGAAGTGGACTGACCGAGTCAAGCCGTTGATAGCCGATTCCGCAACGCAAGCACAATTAACCGACATCCTTGCCCGATGGGCAGACTACGACCACGAGTCGCAAGACATCATCAATCTGGCAAAGAGCGACGCAAAGACGGCCAATGAGCAAATGGTGGCGCTTTACCGCACGAGCTTCAAGCCCTTGGAGGCACTACTCGAGCGCTCCACGGAAGACACGCGTAACAAAGCGCAGGAAAGCGCGGGCAAGGCACAGCGGGCTAGAAAACAAGCCAATTTGACGATCACTACCGTGCTCGTCTTCATCCTCGTGCTCGTCGTGGGCTGGATTACCGCGCTCTCGCGCTCGATTCTGGGCGCGCTCGATAGCATCAAGGCCACCCTCGAGCGCGCCAGCACGTCGCTCGATCTGGCCGAGCGCGCGCCCGTCCTAGCCCACGACGAGATCGGCGCGGCGGCGACGGCGTTCAACGCGTTGATGACACGCGTGGGCGAGGCAATGCAATCGGTGCGGCAATCGGCCGAGACGGTCGGCACGGGTTCGAAGCAGATCGCGAGCGGCAACACCGAACTGTCGGCGCGGACTGAGCAACAGGCCGCGTCGCTCGAGGAAACGGCCGCGAGCATGACGCAACTGACGCAAACGGTGAAACAGAACAGCGACAATGCCCGCCAGGCCAATGCGCTGGCCACGCGCGCGACGGACATGGCGGACGCCGGTAACGAAGCCGTGCAAGGCATGGTCCGGTCCATCGGCGAGGTCAGTTCGAGCTCGGATAAAATCTCGACGATTACGAGTACGATCGAAGGCATTGCATTTCAGACGAACATCCTCGCATTGAACGCAGCCGTCGAGGCGGCACGAGCGGGTGAGCAGGGCCGCGGCTTCGCCGTCGTCGCAAGTGAAGTGCGATCGCTGGCTCAGCGCTCCGCAGCGGCGGCGAAGGAAATCAAGGAGTTGATCGCTTCGTCCGTGTCGATGATTCAGAGCAGCGCCAGCCAAGCAACGGAAGTCGGCTCGACGATGGGCGAGGTGAAGCAAGCCATCAAGCAAGTGTCGGATATCGTCGGCGAGATTGCTGCTGCGTCGGAAGAACAGAGCCAAGGCATCGAACAAGTCCACCAGGCTGTCTCGCAGATGGACGACGTCACTCAGCAGAACGCCTCGCTCGTCGAAGAGGCGGCGGCAGCAGCCCACTCGCTCGACGAGCAGGCAGCGAAGTTGACAGAAGCGGTATCTGTATTCAAGCTCGAGGGCGCGCGCGCGTCGACGCTGCAGCCTATGCTTGCGCGACGAACGGCGCGCCCGAGCGCATTGAGGCATTGACGGTTTGCAGGTGCCGGCTAGGCTGCGCAGAAACCTAGCCGACCACGGCAAGCATCAGCTTGTTCGCATCCAAGCGGAAGATAAGGGTTCCATTCGATGATCGCGAAAATATCCGCTCCCTGGCGGACGTTGCAGGCCACCATCGAGCGGCTCGACAGCAAGCTTTATTTCGTGGCCATCCGGCGGGGACTCGCCCTCCCGCTTCCGCTCATCATGGTCGGCGCGTTCGCGCTACTGATCCGATTCCCTCCCACTGCAAGCATTCGCGCGTCGCTGCTCGATACGTTCGGCCCCCGCCTCGACTCGTTTTGCAACAGCGTGCTCGCCGGCACGTTCGGGATCGGCTCGCTAGTGGCCATGTACGGTTTCGCGGAAACGCTGACGACACTGCACAACCAGCGATTAGGTCATCGCCTGGTGAATCCGACCGTCGCCACGATGGTGGTGACGGCGTGCTTCTTTACCGTGCTTGCCCCCAGGAACGACGCGGCGCTCGTTGCATCGCTGTCGCTCGGGCAAGGCTTGTTCGGTGCGCTCATCGTGGCGTCCATCGGCGGCAGCTTGTTTCTGAAGCTCTGCACGATCCGGCATCTGCGCATCCCGACCGGCAATTTCGGCAATGACCCGCTCGTCAGCGATGTGTTCACCGTCATTCCAGCCGCATCGCTGACGATCCTCACGTTCGCCGTGCTGAAAGTGGTACTGAACGGCCTCGGCTGGCCCGACTTCGTCGACACGATGACTGCGGCGATCGGCAAACCTATCCTGACGCTCGCCAACAGCCTGTCGTTCTGCATGAGCTACGAGGCGGCCTCGCAACTGCTTTGGCTGCTCGGCATCCACGGGCCGAATGCGCTGCACGTCGTCGAGCAACACGTGCTCGACCCGGCTGCGAGCGCGAACATGGCGGCCGCCGTGAATGGCGCGCCTTTGCCATACATTTTCACGTTCGATTTCTTTTTCGCGTTTGCGCGAATGGGCGGATCGGGCGGCACCTTGAGCCTCATCCTCGCATTGCTGGCAGTCAGCCGCACCGCCCGCCAGCGCAAGTTCGCGTTGCTGATGCTGTTGCCCGCGGTGTTCAACGTCAACGAACCGTTGCTGTTCGGCCTGCCGTTGGTGCTCAATCCCATCTACGCCGTTCCGTTCGTGTTGGCCCCGCTGGCTCAAGCCCTGCTCGCTTACGCCGCGATCGCATTGCACGTCATGCCGAAAGTGGGTCACAGCATTGCGTGGACCACCCCGGCCTTGTACAGCGGCTACGCGGTGACCGGCTCGCTTTCCGGAACGCTCGTTCAGTTGCTTTGCCTGGCCGCCGGCGCGTTGATCTATGCGCCGTTCGTTCGCGTGGCCGACTCGCTCGCCGCGAAAAAGACGCGGCAGGTGCTCGCCTCGCTGCTTCAGATCGCCGAATCGCCCGAGTCCGTCTTGAAAGCAAAGCGCTTCTTGGAGCTCCCGGGCAACGAGGGAAGAATGGCGGTGGTGCTGGCGAACGATTTGAGCGAAGCGATGAAGACAGGCGATCAAATCTTCCTCGAATTCCAACCTCAGATCGATATGCAGACCGGGCGAATCTTCGGCGCGGAGGCCCTGCTGCGCTGGCAACATCCGGTCGTGGGCCGCATTGCACCACCCATTGCAGTGACGCTCGCCGACGATACGGGGCAAACCGACGTCCTCGGCCTCCATATCCTTTCACTGGCCTGCCGGCAACGCGCAGCCTGGCAAGGGATCGTGCCGGACGACTTCGTGATCGCGGTCAATCTATCGCCCCGGCAATTGCTCGATCGCGGATTTCATCGAAAGGTCATGGACATCCTCGATCGCGAGTTGCTCTCGCCGTCCGTGCTCGAGCTCGAAATCACCGAATACACGGCGTTGCTTCCCGAGTCCAATGCACTCAATAACCTCGAGCGGCTTCGCGCGGCCGGCGTCAAGGTCGCGCTCGACGATTTCGGAATGGGTCACACCTCGCTGCACTATCTGCGCGAATTTCCTTTGGATACCGTCAAGATAGACAAATCCCTTGCGGACGTCACGGCCGGCAGCATCAACGAACACATCGTCAAGAGCATCGCCGACCTCAGCCGCTCGCTCTCGCTCTCGCTCGTGGTCGAAGGCGTCGAAACCGAGGTGCAGCTCGAGCGCCTTTCCACCTTGGGCTGCCATCGCTTCCAGGGCTACTTCTTCAGCCATCCGCTGGCGCCGGATGTCTGCGCACGGTTCATCGCCGGCAGGAGCTGGCCGGTGCCTTGCGATGTCGGACTGGCATGATGCCTGCGACAGCGTAAAGCGTCCGGGGCCAAAGCATGAGAGTCGACCAATGGCTATCTCCACGCTGCGTCGTCTGCCGCGCGCCGCGCGCGTCGAAGGGGCCTGCGCACTAGACGCGGTGCAGCAGTTCGGCAACGATCGCTGTGCGACGTTGGCAGCGGGCATCGCGTTTTACTCGGCGTTTTCGTTGGCACCGATGCTCGTCATGGTGATCGCGGTCGCGGGCTGGTTCTTCGGCACCAACGCGATACGCGGGCAGATATTCCAGGATGCGCATCTACTGATCGGCGACGAAGCCGCCGCGGCCGTGCAGATGATCGTCGCCAATGCGCGCTCGCACAGCGGCTCGGGCGGCATGGCCGCATTCATCTCGTTCGTGGCGCTGGCGCTGGGCGCATCGGCCACGTTCTCCTCGCTGAATACGGCACTTTCGGTAGTCTGGCCGGCCGACGCGTCCGAACGCGTCTCGAGCGTCATCGCGCTCGTCAAGGTAAGGCTGATCTCATTCGGTCTCGTTCTGGGCGTCGCCTTTCTGGCGATCGTTTCGCTCGTGCTCGATACGGTCGTGACCTTCATCGGCGACTGGCTTTTGGGAGGCACGCCCTTCGTCGTGATCGGCAACATCGTGCAGTTGGTGCTGAGCGTGATCGTGCTGGCCTTCGCATTCGCCGCGCTGCTGAAGTTTCTGCCCGACGCGCACGTCGCATGGCGCGACGCACTCACGGGCGGCATCGTCGCCGCATTGCTCTTCACCGCGGGCAAGAAGCTGTTCGCGCTTTATCTGGCCCACGCCGGGCTCTCCAATGCGTTCGGGGCCGCGGGCTCGCTCGCCGTCTTATTGATGTGGCTTTACTTCTCCGCCGCTGTATTGTTGCTCGGTGCCGAATATGCTGCCGCGAGAGGACGCGGTCGAATGCGCGGCGATTTACCCAAAGCAGCGGAATAAAGCTGACTAATAGCGGTGGCATTGCGCACCAACATAATTCCCGGAGCTTGTCCAGATACGGATCGGCGCAATGACGAGTGCGCCGGAGGCACCGGGAGCCCGATGCACCGGCAAGCGGCAAAGTGCCGTGGATCCAGAGTATTACATGAGCCACCGCCGTGCGCGATGCCCCGTGTCGGGGAAAAACTTGCGTGTTTGCGTCGCAATTTTGCGATTTCTCAAATGCAGTATTTCCGAGTCAACAATAATCGATAGGCATTTTTACGGTTCGGACGACGGCTCTGTTACGTTTTGACGACAGTGACTTTTTTTCCGCTCATCCTTTCAAGAGCATTGCGCTATTCTCCCTCCCGCAACAGTCTAATAACGTTTCGCGTGGAGAAATGATGAAAAAAATCGCTTTGTCAACCCTCTCGCTCGCCTTGCTCGGCGTTGCCGGTGCTGCCCACGCTCAAACCAGCGTGACGCTGTATGGCGTAATCGACAATTCGCTCACGTACGTGCACAACGCAAACGGCAACCAGAGCCTGTGGGCGCTGGGCAACGCCAGCGGCGGCGATCTGGCCGGTACGCGCTGGGGCTTGAAGGGTCAAGAAGACCTCGGCGGCGGCCTCGCTGCGATCTTCCAAATCGAGAACGGCTTCGACCCGTCGAACGGCCGTCTCGGCCAAAATAATCGCGAATTCGGCCGCCAAGCGTTCGTCGGCCTGACGAGCCAAACCTACGGTACGTTCACGCTCGGCCGTCAATACGACCCGGTCGTCGACATGGTCCAAGCGATCACGGCCGACAACTACTTCGGCAGCGCATTCGCCACGCCGGGCGACGTCGACAACTACGACAACAGCTCGCGCACGGACAACGCGGTCAAGTACGTGTCGCCGGTATTCGCCGGGTTCCAAGCCGAAGCCATGTACGCATTCGGCGGCGTTGCCGGCTCGACGGGCAGTGGTCAAACGTGGTCGCTGGCTGCCGCGTACAACAACGGCCCGATCGGCCTGGCTGCCGGCTACTTCCGTGCCAATAACACGAACACGTTGACGAACGGTCTGCGCTCCGCCTGGAACGGCACGTCGGGCGGCACGTTCGACGGCCCGATCAACCTCGCGTATCAGACGGCTAAGTCGATCGGCATCGCGCGCGTCGCGGGGCAGTACACGGTCGGTCCGTTCACGATGGGCGCGAGCTACAGCAACGCGCAGTACAAGTCGGATGCCTTCTCGACGTTCGGGTCGACCGAGAAGTACAACTCGGGTAGCGGCTTCTTCAACTACCAGGCAACGCCGGCGCTGCTGTTGGGCCTTGGCTACACCTACATGAAGTCGAGCGGCGATACGTCGGCAACTTATCACCAAGCTTCGCTGGGTGCGGACTACTCGCTGTCGAAGCGCACGGACGTGTACCTCGTGGGCGCGTATCAGCACGCACGCGGCAACACCCGTGATGCCGGCACGGGCAATGTGGTGGGCGCGCAGGCTTCGGTCGGCTCCTACGGCTACAACGGCACGAACTCGCAAGAACTCGTCGCTTTGGGCCTGCGCCACAAGTTCTAAAACGCGCTCACGAGCAATCGGCGAGACAAAAACTCAGCAGTACGCAAGCAGCATCGAGCCAGCCGGGATCTCTTCCGGCTGGCTTTTTTCATCGCGGAGCGGCGACGGCGCATCGCCTCGATTGCGTCCTTGCGCGGCAGAGCGAGCGAGGCCGTCTTTCGGAGACCTTTACGGATTCGAGCCGTGAATCGGATTGGCCTCGGGATGTGTTCAATGGCACGACATGGAAATGAATTAGAAAGCTAGATGTCGCGGAGCCTTCACATGCGCGTGGTCCAATGCGCCCCGTCCAATCCAAAAAACCATCGTTGGCCGCGACCGCCTTGGCTGTTGTCTCACGGGAAGGGATGACGACGCACCGATGAGGAAAGCGCGGCAACGACAAACCCGGAGTGCGTTCGCATGTTTCGCCGTAAGCACGTCTCTATTGCCGCAGCCATCGCGGTGGCCGTCACCTCCCTCACCGTCATCGCCGCGTGCAGCAGCACCAGCGGCAGCTCGACGCCGGCCGTCGCGGTGCAAGACGCGCTTCGAACCGCCACGCCGATCAAGCACGTCGTGGTGATCTACGGCGAAAACGTCTCGTTCGACCACTACTTCGCGACCTACCCGAACGCCACGAATCCACCGGGAGAGCCGTCGTTCACGGCCGCCGCGGGCACGCCGACGGTCAACGGCTTGAGCGGTGCTCTGCTGACGAACAACCCGAATTCGACGAACGCCGCCAACGGCACCGGCGCCACGAACCCGTTCCGCCTCGACCGCACGCAAGCTGCAACGGCCGACCAGAACCACGCATATACGGCCGAAGAGCAGGCGTACGACAACGGCGTCATGGATCTCTTCCCGAAATACACGGGTAAAGGCACGAGCGGCGGCGCGGGGGCATTCGGCACCACGGGCCAGGTCATGGGTTACTACGACGGCAACACCGTCACGGCGCTCTGGAACTACGCACAGAAGTTCGCGATGAGCGACAACGCGTTTACGGATACGTACGGCCCCTCGACACCGGGTGCGCTCGAAGCCATCGCGGGTCAGACGAACGGCATGCAAATCGTGAAGTCGTCGAGGAGTTCCTACTATGTGGACGACGGCAAAGGCGGCTTGACGATGATCAACGACGTCGATCCGGGCAGCGACGTGTGCTCGAGCGCGACCGATCAAGCCATGATGACGGGCAAGAACATCGGCGACCTGCTGAACGCCGCGAACGTCACGTGGGGCGGCTTCATGGGCGGCTTCAACCTGTCCACGACGAACGGCAACGGCACGACGGGCTGCCAGCGCAGCACGATGTCGTCAGTCGTTGGCGCAGCGACGGCCGACTACATTGCTCACCACAACTGGTTCCAGTACTACGCATCGACGTCGAACCCGAAGCACTTGCGCCCGACGTCGACGGCGGCCATCGGCTTCACGACGGTGCCCGGCACCACGACCGTCGATCCGGCCAACCACCAGTACGACTCGGATGACTTCTTCGCGGCCGTGAGCGCCGGCAACTTTCCCTCGGTCAGCTTCCTGAAGGCACCCGCCTACCAGGACGGCCACGCGGGCTACTCGGATCCGCTCGACGAGCAAGCATTCGTCACGAAGGTCGTGAACTTCCTCGAACAGCAGCCCGATTGGCAGAACACCGCGGTGATCGTGGCCTGGGATGATTCGGACGGTTGGTACGACCATCAGTTCGTCACGCCGACCTCGGCTTCGTTCTCGAGCGCCGATCAACTGAACGGCAACGGCATCTGCGGTACGGGCACGGCGCCCAACGGCGTCAACGGCCAACCTGTCAACGGCCGCTGCGGCCCCGGCACGCGCATCCCGTTCCTCGTCATCTCGCCGTACGCGAAGCCGAATTACGTCGACCATACGCTGATCTCGCAAGCCTCGATCGTCCGCTTCATCGAAGACAACTGGCTCGGCGGCCAGCGCATCGGCGGCGGCTCGTTCGACGCCACGGCGGGCAGCATCAACGGCATGTTCGACTTCTCGGGCACGCCGAACACGACGCCGATGTACCTCGACACGAACACGGGCATCCAAGTCAGCACGCCACCGAAGAGCTGATCGACCGTAGAGTAGCTCGACTCGTCAGCGCGCCTCGACGCGAGCGAGTCGACCGATGAACCCCGCAGCCCGGCAACGGGCTGCGGCTTTTTGTTGAACCGCATGCCACGCTTCACGACCGACACGATGCCGCCGCTCGCTTCCGCCTCGCCGACGCCGCCCGCCGATCGCGGCGCTTGCACGACGCGCCGCCGCGCGCACGTCCGCACCACGGCCATCGGCATCGTCATCGCCGCAGCCGGCGCCAGCGCATGGGCATTCGCTTACCCCGAACGTGCACCGGCTGCCGTGGGCGACATCGTCGAGCGATTGACCGGCGCCAATCCCCATCCGGTGCACCTCGAGCGCCCCCCGGTCGCGCCGCTCAGCGCGATGGCGGAACTCGGCAAGCAGATATTTTTCGATCAGCACCTATCGGCTTCGGGCAAGCTTTCCTGCGCGTCGTGCCATAGCCCCGCGCAGGCGTATGGTCCGCCGAACGCATTGCCCGCCCAATTCGGCGGGCCTTCGATGACGCTGCAAGGCGATCGGCCACCGCCCTCGCTGATGTATTTGTACCGGCAGCCGAACTTCAGCATCGGGCCCGACAAAGGCGATGCCGACGAAGCCGCCAATTTCGCGCAAGAAGCGGCGGCCGCATCGGGCGTCGCTCGCGCGCAAAAGACGGCAGGCATCGCACCCGCGGCCCCGGCGATGGTGCCGCAAGGCGGCATGTTCTGGGACGGCCGT
This sequence comes from Trinickia sp., assembly GCF_051953955.1. Lineage (GTDB taxonomy): Bacteria > Pseudomonadota > Gammaproteobacteria > Burkholderiales > Burkholderiaceae > Trinickia. Next base: position 145,008 of record NZ_JBQCIF010000026.1, read on the forward strand.
GCCGATACGCTGCAGGCGCAAGCGTTCGGGCCTCTGATGAACCCGGTCGAAATGGCGAACGCGAGCGAGGACGACTTCGCGCGCAAACTCGCCGGCAGCCCATATCGCACGTCCTTCGTTCAACTGTTCGGCGCCGACATCTTCAAGAATCGGCGCATGCTGTTGTCGGAGGCGATGTTCGCCGTCGCGCGCTATCAGGTGGAGAGCTCATCGTTCCACCCTTACACGAGCAAGTACGATTACTGGCTCGAGGGCCGCGCGCGCCTGACGCATGCCGAGCTGCACGGCTTGCAGCTGTTCAACGATCCTAAGAAGGCCAATTGCGCGGGGTGTCACCTGTCCAAGCCTTCGCGCGATGGCCTGCCGCCGATGTTCACCGACTACCAATACGAGGCGCTCGGGGTGCCGCGCAATCCCGCACTCGCCGTCAACCGCAACCCGAGCTACTACGACATGGGCGTTTGCGGCCCTCATCGCACCGATCTGAGCACGCAAACGCAATACTGCGGCATGTTCCTCACGCCGACGCTGCGCAACGCGGCCACGCGCCACGTGTTCTTCCATAACGGTGTCTATCACACGCTCGACGACGTCATGAAGTTCTACAACCTGCGTGACGTCGCGCCGGACAAGATCTATCCGCGCGATGCACACGGGAAAGTCCTGCAATACGACGACCTGCCGGCGACATACCGCACCAACATCGACAAGGCCGATGCGCCTTTCGATCGCCACCTGGGCGACGCACCCGCGATGACGGACGACGACATCAAGGACGTCATCGCGTTCTTGAGAACGCTGACGGACGGCTACCAGCCAAGCGCGAACACGAACACGAACACGAACACGAACACACAATGATCGTGCCGCGCAGGCGATAAAAAACCCGCAAAGGCATGCACCTTCGCGGGTTTTTTTCGCCGAAAGCAAGTTACGCCGATGCCGCGTCCTTCAGCTTCTTCAGCGCGCGCGCCTTGATGCGAACGCTTGCCGGCTTGGCCGGGAACCAACGCTCTTCACCCGTGAACGGGTCCTTGCCGAAGCGCTTCTTCTTCGCCGGCACGGCTTGGACGACGATCTTCAGCAGGCCCGACAGCGTGAATTCGCCGGCACCCTTCTTGTGGACCGAGCCGAGAATCGTATCTTCGAGCGCCGCGAGCACGGCCTTGACGGACTTCGGCTCGACAGCCGAACGCTCTGCGAGGTGGGTAGCCAGCGAGGCCTTCGTGAAGGTGTCCTTGATCGGCGACGGAGCGCCGGACGCCTTCACGGCGACCTTCTTAGCCGCCGCAGTCTTCGCGGGAGCCTTCTTTGCAACTGCTTTTTTCGCCGGTGCGGCAGCAGCCTTTTTCGCAACCTTCTTTGCGGAAGTCGACATGTTTCTCCTACCTGTTGGTCGTTGAACGCACGAAACGGGCACGACGTGCGCCGCTTCAACGCCGGATTCTACAAGCGCTGCGCGGCTTCATGCATCTAATTTGTGTTTCGAGATCGTGTTTACAGGGGGATTTGTTGCGTGGGGCCGACTATTTTCGTTGGAGGAAGGCGCGTCGTCGAACGGCGAGTGCCATCGACGACGAGATTGAAAGGGTTTGCCCGAACGGGGCGAACCCGGAGACCATGCGGCTTTCGGCGGGAAGACTCAGGTAAGACTCAGGCCATGCCGAGCGCGGGATCGCTCATGCTCGAGCGGCCCGTTTCGACGTGACCGGCCAGCATCCGAACGAAATGCGGATCGGTGTCGACGGTCACTGTGAGGTCATACCACGCATGGTAGGCGCGCAAATCGACGTACAGGTCCACACTTTCGCCGCCGGCGACGCGGCGCTTCACGGTGGTGCCGTCGTACGCATTGGCGATCGTGAACTCGCACGCCGCTGAACCCTTGTTTTCGAGACGCAATTCGATGTTGCCGTTCGCCACGTCATAGGACTCGACGATGTCCGGCATGGCCACGCCCGCGTTCCATCCGTGCGCTGGGGCAACGGCGCGGCCTGCGAAACGCCGCGCAAATCCGTTCGGGCCGTGCACCGCGAAATCGTAGCTGCCGTCCGGATCGAGCGAGAGTGCGTCGACGAGGTGCTTATGCGGCTCGACGGTGTAGGCACGGGGCGCGTCGATGCTGTGCGCCTTGTACACCTGGAACGCTGCGCCGGCGTGGCCGGTGTTGGTGAATTTCAAGCGCAATTGCATTCGTTCGGCGTCGGGCGTCGCGCGCACGAACAGCTCGTAGGGCAGCGCGCGCGCCGGACGCACGCCGGGTTCCTGTTGGGGTTTCGCCTGTACGAGCGGCGGCAGCGGCACGTAGTCGGGATGGCGCGCCCTATCGTGCGGCACGTATCCGGTCGTGCTCGGCAGCGGCGGAAATGCCGCGTTGGGATCGGCGAAATCGAATGCGCGCGTCAAGTCGCCGCAAACAGCCTTGCGCCACGGCGTGATGTTCGATTCGCACAGATCGTGTGCATGCCCGAAGCGCCGCGCGATGAAGCGGATGATCGACGTGTGGTCGAACGTCTCGGAGCACACCCAACCGCCTTTCGACCAGGGCGACACGACGAGCATCGGCACGCGCGGCCCGAGGCCATAGGGGCCGGCCGGATAGGTCGCGTTGCCGGCGAAATACTCGTTGGCCGTATCGACCGTCGAGCGCCCCGCCTCGTTCGACCAAGGGGCGAACGGCGGCGCGACGTGATCGAAAAAACCATCGTTCTCGTCGTAGGTGACGAGCAGCGCCGTCTTGCTCCACAGCGCCGGATTCGACGTGAGAATCTGCAGCACTTGGTCGACGTACCACGCACCGTAGTTCGCGGGCCAGTTCGGATGTTCCGAGTACGCCTCGGGAGCGACGATCCACGACACCTGAGGCAGCGTGCCGTTCTGCACGTCTTTCCTCAGCACGTCGAAATAGCCGTCGCCGCCGGCCGCGTTCGTACCCGTGCGCGCGTTCTCGTAGAGCGGATCGCCCGGCTGCGCGTTGCGGTATTGGTTGAAGTACAACAGCGAGTTGTCGCCGTAGTTGCCGATGTAGGCATTCTGCGTCCAGCCCCACGAGCCGGCCGCGTTCAGGCCCGTGCCGATGTCCTGATAGATCTTCCACGAGATGCCGGCCGCCTGCAGCGCTTCAGGATAAGTCGGCCACGAATAGCCCGCCTCGGTGTTGTCGATGACGGGGCCGCCGCCCTTGCCGTCGTTGCCGACCCAGCCCGTCCACATGTAGTAGCGATTCGGATCGGTCTGCGTCATGCCCGAGCAGTGATAGGCGTCGCAAATCGTGAACGCATCGGCGAGTTGATAGTGGAATGGAATGTCCTGGCGCGTGAGATACGCCATCGTCGTCGTGCCTTTCGCGCCGACCCACTGATCGTAGCGGCCGCCGTTCCACGCGTTGTGCGTCGTCGTCCAATCGTGCGGCAAGTCCTGCAGGAACTGCAGCCCGAGATCGGGCGCGCTCGGCCTGAACGGCAGGACATAGCCGGCACCCGCCGGCCCCGGCTGATACCAGACGCCGTTGCCGTTCGGCAGACGGATCGCGCGACGATCGCCGTAGCCGCGCACGCCGCGAAGCGTTCCGAAGTAGTGGTCGAACGAGCGGTTCTCCTGCATGAGGATCACGATGTGCTCGATGTCGTTGATGCTGCGCGTCGCATCGTTCGCGGGAATCGCGAGCGCGTTGCGAATGCCGGCGGGCAATGCGCCCATCGCGGCGGCCGCGCCTGCCGCTCGAGCGGCGGCGCGCAGAAAATCACGGCGGCTTGTCGATGTCATATTCAATTCGTGTATCGGACGAAGGGGACCCACGATCGCCGCCCAATCATCGCACTGGACGCTCCGGTGCGGAAGTCCTCACATCAGACAGGTCGATGCCGCGTACAGGCTGCCTGCTCAAATGGTGAACAAGATGGGAAGAAACCATGTCCGCAAGATGAAGGCAATGCGATGCGAGCGCGTATACGGACTCGCGCGCGCCGGGCGGACGGCCGGGCGCGCGCGAAGTGCGATGCAAGCAGCAGAAGGGATAGGGTAGTCGCGCGAGCGCCGCGACCGCTATGCGGGCCGCGACACCATGACCACGCCGTTACGGCGACGGCGACATGAGGTGCCCAACGTAATCGCGCAGGTACGTGCCGAACGCCGAACCGACCTCGGGGTGACGCATGGCGAATTCGACGGTCGCTTTCAGATAGCCGAGCTTGCTGCCGCAATCGAACCGCTGGCCGTAGTACCGATACGCGAGCACCTGCTCTTCGGTCAAGAGCGCCTGGATCGCGTCGGTCAATTGCAATTCGCCGAGCACGGTGGGTTCGAGCCGGCGCAGATGCTCGAAGATGCTCGGCATCAGGACGTAGCGGCCGACCACGCCGAGATTCGAAGGCGCCATCTCGGGAGCAGGCTTCTCGACGATGCCGGACAGCTTGAAGATGTCCTCTTCCCACTCTCGGCCCTCGACGATGCCGTAAGAGCGGCTGTCTTCGCGGGCGATCGCCTCCACACCGACGATCGTGCTGTGATAGTGATTGAATACGTCGATCATCTGCTTCATGACGGGCGGTTCGCTATGCAGCAGATCGTCGGCGAGGATGACGGCGAACGGGCAGTCGGCCACGAGCTTTTCCGCGCACAGCACCGCGTGTCCGAGGCCGTGCGCGGCCGGCTGCCGCACGTAGAAGCAATCGACGTGGCTCGGCTTGATGCTGCGCACGAGATCGAGCAGTTTCTCCTTGCCGCGCGCCTCGAGTTCCGCCTCGATCTCGTAGGACGTGTCGAAGTGATCTTCGATGGCGCGCTTGCTGCGCCCCGTCACGAAGATCAGTTCGGTAATGCCCGCTTCGATCGCCTCTTCGACCGCATACTGGATCAACGGCTTATCGACGACAGGCAGCATCTCCTTGGGGCTCGCCTTCGTGGCAGGAAGGAATCGAGTCCCCAGTCCCGCCACCGGAAACACCGCTTTAGTGACTTTCAACATCGTTCGTTCCCTTGGGGTCGTTGTTATAACGCAATCGCGGCGCGCGCCCATCCCAGGCCTCGCGCCGCTCGGACACGATCGATCACCGCATGCGATCGCGCACTGCCAATACAAACCCGGTCATTGCACGCCCATTGAAGCGGCGCGCCTATTCGTCATTCGAACCCGCCGAAATCCGGCGATCAACGCGCCCCGCGCATGGCCGCGGCTTGCGCCAAAATAGCCGAGACGCTCTCGATCTGCTTACGAGGCGCATGCGATGGTGATTTGACTGCGTCGCCGCCGCGCGGCATCTGCGGCTCCTCGTCGACGACGTCGATGCGCAAGCGCGGCGCCTTCGTGAACGCCTCGAATGCGTGCTTCGAAGCGGCGCTGTCGGCGATCGCGCGATCGAGCGCCACGCGTGCGCACCACTTCAGTGCGAGTCGCTGGGCTCGTCCGAGGGGATCGGCCCCGACGCTTTGACGCAAGTGCCATACCACCGGCCGCCGCACGACCATGCCCGCGAGCGCGCCGACGAGCATCGTGCGCGGCGTGTTCGCATAGATGACGTCGACGTGCCGTGCTCGCTTCACGGTCTCACGCACGAGCGACACGAGACCGGACAGCGTGCGCGACTTCGGCGCGGCGTGGCGTCCCGTCATGCCGCGAAGCGCGGGCGCATCGAGCACGTCGACAGCCACGCCCGCTTCTTCCAGCGCAAGACGGAAAGGGCCGTCGTCGAAGAGCACGACTTCGACCGATTCCTTCAGATGACTGGCGACGTTCAGCAACGATACTTCCGCCTCGTCGAGCCCGCCGCTCTGATCGAGCGCGAGCACGCGGACGGCTTCCGGCGCACGCGTTTGCCCAACGCCGTCCGAGTTGCCTGCGGACGGTGTGCCATCGTGCTTCGTCGCCCCCGGCATCACCTGTTCGACGAATCCCATGAAGCGCTCGCGAAACGTCGCGATCGAGAAGCGTTCTGCGTTGGCGCGGCAATCGAGGGCCGCGAAGCGATGCGCATTCTGTTCGAAGTCGCGAACGGCCGCGACGAGGGACGGCACGCTCTGTTCGCGAAAGAAGATGCCGGTAGGGCGCGGCTGTCCCAGCTCGCGCACCGTCTCGAGCGCCCCGCCCTTGCCGAATGCGATCACCGGCGTGCCGCAGGCTTGCGCCTCGACCGGCGCAATGCCGAAGTCCTCTTCCGCGGCAAAGACGAAGGCCTTCGCGCGGCGCATATGATCATGCAGCACGGCGAACGGCTGATACCCGAGGATCTCGACGTTGGGCCCTGCCTTCGCGCGGATCGCCTTCATCTCGGGGCCGTCGCCGATCACGACGAGCCGCTTGCCGGGCATGCGCGAAAACGCTTCGACGATCAGGTCGATCTTCTTGTACGGCACCATACGCGAAGCCGTCAGATAGAAGTCTTCCTTCTGCTCGCCGACGAGGAACGATTGAACGTCCACAGGCGGAAAAATCACACGCGATTCGCGGTGATAGACCTTTCTGATCCGCCGCGCGATGAACTGCGAGTTGGCGACGAAATGATCGACGGAATTGGACGTGCGCGTATCCCAAGTGCGGATGTAGTGAAGCACCACGCGCGCCATCGCCGAGCGCAGGCCGCGCGTCAGATTCGACTGCTCGAGATATTGATGCTGCAGGTCCCAGGCGTAGCGAATCGGCGAATGCACGTAGCTGACGTGGACTTGGTCGGGGCCGGTCAACACGCCCTTGGCAACGGCGTGGCTGCTCGAGATGACGAGATCGTAGGCGCTCAAGTCGAGCTGCTCGATCGCAAGGGGCATCAGCGGCAAATAGGCGCGGTACTTCTTCCGTGCGAGCGGTAGCCGCTGAATGAACGACGTCGTCGCGTGCTTGCCGTGCAGGAACCGCCGGTCCTCGACGAAATCGACGAGGCTGAATACGTCGGCCTGCGGAAAACAGGCGATCATCTGCTCGAGCACGCGCTCGGCACCGGCGTAGGTGACCAGCCAATCGTGGACGATCGCCACGCGGGGCACACGGGCGATCGGCGCCCGCTGCGCAGCCCGATAGGGCTCGCTGTGTCGATCGATCGCGGCGAATGCGTCGGCGAAAATGTCGTGGCTCATGCGCTTCTCCTCTAGGCGCCCTAGCCTACGAACAAAGTATTCCCGATACATCCTCGAAATTATTTCAAAAAAATGCAGAGGCCCGCCCGCCGTACGTGTGGCGGGCGGGGGCCATCAGTAGATCATTGCGCCCCATCACGTTTTTGGCCGATTTTTTCCGATCGTGAGCGCGCGGCCATCGCGTTGACAGCCTTTCGAAAGCAAACGGCCGTGCCGATGACCGTTTCCAAATTACACTGCTTGTAAAAGCTGCCGGCCCTTCGTCGCTCGCCGCTGCGCACCTGATCAGTGCCCCATCGAACGCGCATGGCCCGGCTGCGACGCCGGAGTCTTCAAGAGCAGCGCGAGTGGAATGCAAGCCAACAAAGCAATCGCGAGGGCGTAGAACGTTTCCGAAAACGTCATCACCGCCGCTTGCTGCTGGATCTGCATCGCGAATTGCGCAAGCGCTTGCATCTTCGCATGAGCGGCATCGCCGGTTCGTGCGAGCCAGTTGGCCGCGCTCGCGGCGATTCGGTCCTGACCGATGAGCGAATTGGCCGTTACCGATTCACGCAGCGTCGCGACGTGAAACGCATTGCGCCGATCGATGAGGACGCCGATGATGGCAAGCCCCACGGAGCCGCCGAGGTTGCGGGCCATGTTGTAAAGGCCCGCGGCATCCCCCGATTCTTCACGCGATACGGCCGCCATCGAAGCTTGATTGAGCGGCATCATCGCGAGCATCTGCCCCACGCCTCGCAGTAATTGCGACCAAAGGAAATCGTGCCCCGTGCTCTGCGCGGTCAGGGTCGTATCGAGCATGCAACTCAGGATGAAGCAGACGAGGCCGGCCACGACCATCAACCGAAAATCGACTTTGCCGAGCAGCCTCGGCAAGACCGGCATCATCAAAAATGCGGGCACCCCCGCGAGCAGCATGACGTTGCCCGCTTGCTCCGCGTTATACCCCGCGATGAGACTCAAAAACTGCGGCACGATGTAAGACACGCCGTAAAGCCCCGCGCCGACGGCCGAAACGATGACGATCACGCTCGCATAACGCGGGTTGCGCAAGAGAGAAAGCCGGATGATCGGCTTTGCCGCGACGAACTGCGATACGCCGATCAAGATGAACCCGAGCGCGGCGACGGCCGCGAACGTGACGATCTCGCCCGACTCGAACCATTGAAGACGCTGCCCCTCTTCGAGCACGAGCGTGAGCGAACTGAGCCCGATCGAAAGCCCGACGATGCCGACCCAATCGGCGTTGACGAAGTCGTGCCAATGCGGCGGATCGGCAGGCAAGCCCATGACCAGCAAGGCAACCAGCGCGACGCAAACAGGCAGGTTGATGAAGAAGCACCATGCCCACGATACGTTCTCTGCGAGCCAGCCGCCGAGCACGGGCCCGAGCAGCGGCCCGAGCAGCACGATGAGACCGAAGATCGTCATGCCGACGGGCATCTGCGAGCGGGGCAGCCGCGTGCGAATGATCGTCTGCGCCGTCGGGATCATCGCACCGCCCGTGAATCCTTGTCCGACGCGGCCGACGATCATCCACTCGAGCGAATGAGACAGCCCGCACATCATCGAGAACCCCATGAACAGCGCGGCGTTCGTCAGCAGGAAGTTGCGCAGCCCGAACACGCGCGTGAGCCACGCCGCAAGCGGGATCATGACGATCTCGGACATCAGATAGCCCGTCGAGATCCAGGTGCCTTCGGTGCCCGTCGCGCCGACGGAGCCCTGAATCTGCGGCAATGCCGAGTTCGTGATCGAGATGTCGAGCGTCGCCATCAAGGCACCGAGCGAACCGGCGGCGACGGCGATCCAATCGCCGGCGTGCGCGCGCTCTGGGCTGCTCGGCGCAGCCCCGGCGTTCGCCTTCGGCGAGGCATCAGCCATGTGCGTTCTCGGCGGCGAGGCGCCGATCGTCCGCTTGCGCCGAACGCGTATCGACGTCCACCGTCACCGATAACCCGGGCAGCAGCAGCGCGCGCGTTTGCGGGCCGGCCTCGATGCGAATCCGCACGGGCACGCGCTGCACGATTTTCGTGAAATTGCCGGTGGCATTCTCGGGCGGCAGCAGCGCGAATTCAGACCCGGTGCCGGGCGCGAAGCTGTCGACGATGCCGTGCAGATCGATGCCGCGAAGCGCATCGACGTGCAGCGTCGCGTGCTGTCCGGGACGCATATGGCCGATCTGCGTTTCCTTGAAATTCGCGTCGAGATAGACGTTTTGGACGGGCACCACGGTCAACAGTCTCGTACCCGGTTGGACGTATTGGCCGACACGCACGGACCGATCCCCGATGCGGCCCGCGACGGGGCTATAGAGCGTCGTGTCGCTCACATCGAGCTGCGCCTGGCGCAAGCTCGCGCGTGCCGCTTCCACTTGCGCCTTGGCCTGCGCGATTTGCGCCGTGGTGGCATCGATCTGCGTCTGGGCCGAGCGCACGGCGGCGGCGTTGGCCGCGAGCGTCGCGCGAGCTTGGTCGCGCGTGCTGACCAAGCTGGCCAGCCGTTCGCGCGTCTCGGCGCCCGCGGCCGTCAGCGGTGCATAGCGGGCTACCTCGTCTTGCGCATGCGAAGCGGCGACGCGCGCCACTTGCTCCTGCGCCTGTGCTTGCACGACACCGGCCTGCTGTTGCTTCAGATCGGCTTCGGCGCGCGCGAGATCGGCTTGGCGCGCGTCGACCGTCGCCTGGGCCTGCGCGAGCGACGCTTCGTACTGCCGCGTATCGAGCCGCACGAGCGGCGCGCCCGCGTCGACGGTCTGATTGTCACGCGCGTACACCTGCGTGACGTACCCGCTGATCTTCGGGGCGACGGTCACACTGTCGACTTGCAGGTACGCATCATCGGTGCTTTCGATGAAGCGCCCAACCGTCCACCAATGCGCGAACAACGCGCTCCCCGCCAAAAGCACGACGAGCACGATGCCGATGAGCCAGCCGCGACTGCGCGCACGCCGTGGGGCACCGCCGCCGGCCTCTTGCTGCGTGTTGCCGCGCGGGCGCGCGTCGATGGTCGTTGACATGTTCCGAGTGTCCTGCCGCGAGAAGGAAATGATTCGACGACAATTATTCCAGTTGGAAAAAATGTGTCAAGTGATATATTTCTGACCAGACCCGCCGTAACCGTTAGAAAGGATCGACGCCATGACCGAGACGAAGCGCCTGCGCCGCTCGACCGAAGGGGGATATGCGCGCGGCGAGGAAACGCGCCTTCGCATCATTCAGGCAGCGATCGAGTTGTTCGGCGAGCACGGCTTCGTCGCGGCCTCGACACGAGACATCGCGGCGCGCGCCGGCGTCAACGCGCCCGCGCTGCAGTACTACTTCGAGAACAAAGAAGGGGTCTATCGGGCGTGCGCCGAGCATCTTGCCGACGAGGTGTGGAGCAAGTTCGAGCCGGTGGTGCGGCGTTCAGCGGCCGCGCTCGAATCGACGGACGACGACGCAGCACTGATCGAAGCGTTCATCGACTTGCAGGACGTGATGATGGACAAAGCGTTGCAAACGCCGAGCGCGCCCGCGCTCAAGCTCTTCTTCGTGCGGGAGCAGGGAGGCCAGGAGCCCCAAATAGCCACCGACATCATCCAAGCACGCGTGCGTCGTCCATTGAACGACGTTGCCACGAAGATCATCGCGAAAGTGTGCGGCACAGCGCCGAACGATCCGCTCACGATCGTCCGCTTGATCACGTTGCACGGCCAGTTTTCGCTGTTTCACATGGCGCCGCGCAGCATGCTGACGTTGTTCGGCTGGCCCAATCTCGACGCGGAAAAGGTCGAGTTCGTGAAGCACGCGGTTTTTTCCAACTCGCGCTCGCTACTGCAGATGTGGGCCACTGAGCGCAATGCGCCGGCGGTGCCAGCACGCGCGCGCACCGATGCCGCACCGGATACGGCCCCGCCGCGCCGGAAGCAAGCCGCGTCGAGGAGCACGACACGCCGCTGATGAAGCGACCGGCGAGCATCCCGATCGAGCGCGCGGCGCTCATGCACCGACTGGATCAACGCAAAGGTGAGTGTTTCCGGGACCGGCCCGATTCGCGAAGCCACGCGCCAGCGCTGGTATGGCTTTGCCGCGGGTGGAGCGGCCCATGAGGTGAGGGTTTTCGGGAGTCGGTCCGCAGCCGAAACGCCGGTATGTGGACCGGCATCCCGGACCGCCCGCGCCTACGCTTCTCGACGCAGCGTCTTCGAATAGAGTTCGAGGATCTTCCCGCTATCCGCATCGACGCACACCTTGCACGCGGGCCGATCGTCCCACTGAGGCGCCGGCGCCGCAAAACCCGCGGGCTTTTGAATCGTATGGCCGGCCGCCATGCCGTCGGTCAATACGCGCACCGGCCCGCTGCGCGTCGTATAGAGTTCCGGCGCGAGCAGATAAGCGACGGCCGAAAAGTCGTGAACGTAGACTCCTTCGAGCGCCACGCTCGAACGATGAAATGCTTCGTAGTGCCGAGAAACGTCCCAGACGAACCGCCCGGCCTCGCCCGCCTCGTCGCGCAGCTTCGCAAGATAGCCGGTCGTCATGATCGTGCTTTCCGTCACGTCGAGGCCCACGATCGCAACGGGCCATGCGGCGCGGAAGACGATGTCGGCCGCATCGGGATCACCGTGCATGTTCGCCTCGGCCGCAGGCGAGACATTACCGTTCCTGCCGTTCGTCCCGAACGCGCCGCCCATGACGATCACTTGTTTGACGAGCGTTGCGATATCGGGTGCTTCTTCGAGCGCCAGGGCCAAATTCGTCAACGGTCCCACGGCCACCAATTCGACCTCGCCCGGATGCGCGCGAACGGTATCGACGATGAAGCGATGCGCGGGGCGCGGATCGAGTGCATTTTGCGTCTTCGGCTGCAGGCCCAGATTGCCGAGGCCGTCGTCGCCGTGAATCCAACCGACGGGCGCGGGCGCGGCGCATTTGAGCGGCGCTGCCGCACCTCGTGCAACGGGCACACCGGGCGCGAACCGTTCGACGAGATAAAGCGCATTGCGCGTCGTCGTTTCGATCGTCGAATTGCCGAACACGCTCGTCACGCCGAGCAGTTCGATTTGCGGGTGCAGCGCTTGAAAGACGAGCGCCATTGCGTCGTCCACGCCGGGATCGGTGTCGTAGATGACCTTGTGGATGGGCATGGGCATGTTCACGGTTGCCATACGTCGATCAAAGGTAGAAGGCGTCGGGCAGTTGGTCGCGCGCCGTCGTGTCGCGCACATCGCCTCGAACGTTGCCGAGCCTGATCGCCAGATCCGGGCCGCCCAGTTCGATGATCACCTGACGGCACGCGCCGCACGGTGTGATCGGTCCGTCGGTATCGCCGACGACCGCGAGCGCCGCGAACTGGTCGCGCCGGCAGCCTGCCGCCACGGCACTGAAGAATGCCGTGCGCTCCGCGCAGTTGCACAGGCCGTAAGAGGCGTTCTCCACGTTGCAGCCGTCGAACACACGGCCGTCCTTCGTCAGCAAGGCCGCACCGACCTTGAATTTCGAATACGGTGCATACGCCTTCTCGCGCGCCGTCTTCGCCCGGTCCAACAATTGCTCCAATGTCATTTACGTCCTCTTCGATTGGTTCTTCGATTGGTTCTTCGATTGCTCGAATGACCTCGGATCGCCTCGAACGGCTTCGATTGGCTTCGAATGGCTGCGAGCCGCCTGGCCCCACGCGGCGCTCGATGCCAGGTCAAAAACATGCCGGCGACCGTCGACCGACGTAATAAAGCACGGAGATCAATGCCGTCACGAAAGTGATTGCCGGCAATACGCGCATGGCGAATACGAAACGACCACTACCGAAAAGCGCGAACATTTTCGATTGCACGAACCCGCCGAATAAATCGTGGATGGCTGCGATGCTAAACGAACCACCAACCGAACGAAAAGCACATGCGCTTTTCGTTCGGCTCCGCCTATGCCGGCGAGCACAGCGTGCACTGCTAGATGCACACTGCCGGGATCATTGAATGAGGAACTTGTCGCGCCGCTTGCCGAGCCATGCGGGGGCCCGCCCGCGCCCGCTCCAAGTGGCACCCGTCTTCGGATCGCGGTACTTCGGCGGCAATCCGGCCGATTTACGCGACGCAGTACGCTTGCTCGAAAAACCGAGCTCCTCGGCCGTAATGCCGTACTCCGCAATCTGCTCCCTGATCTGAGCGATGGTAGCGGTCAACTCTTTTTCGCGCGCAGCCGCCATTTGCGCTTGCACTTTCGCCAGTTGCTCGGTCAACTGCTTGTAAGTCGGCATGAAAACCCTCCTTGTTGATTAACGGATAACGCTCCTCTGACTGCCCGTTCGCGTAAAAGTGCAATCGACGGGTATCCCACAGGCCCTACGCTATGCCGACTCATTTGGCTTTGCAAGCAAATAGGAGCTTGTGCTGCCCATCGGCGTCCGATCGTTGAAGGATGTCGATGTCGCCCCCGCAGATGGCGCGCGCGTGTTCGGTGCAGTTGTCCCACGCGCTGCCGGCCGAGCATTGGACGACCGTGGTAGGCCGCCCATCGCTCGTGAAGAGGGGGGCGCTGCCGCCGCATCCGGCGACGATAGCCGCGCATGCCGTCGCCGCTACCGCGGAGCGAACCATCGCGTGGACGCGCGCATTAAAGAGAGACGTGTCCTTCATTTCAAAGAACTCCTTGGCCTAACATTGATTTTTTTCGAACGGCCGAGTATGCCACGCCAATGCACGGATGCCACGACGGCGATCGCACTTTGCGCCGCCCGTCGTTCAAATATCGATCGACGATTCGCACGTCGGTCCGCACGATTCGATTCGAGCCCAACGGTTCGAACTCTTATGACGTCACGGGGATTGTTTGAGTAGGCGGTACGGCCGCCTAGCGAATCTCGAAACCACAGTTGAACAACGTCGGCCCAGCCTCAAAAGAGCTAGGCGCCGCGCGACCACACAGCCGGGCCTTGAGGTATCCGCACCCGAACGAATTGATGTTCGATCCGAGCGCGCAGCACCCCATCGAGCCCGGCGAGCTGATCGCGAAGTCGAACCGCTTGCTTTTCCGTCATTTCGCCGAGGACGATTTTTTGCTCGAGCACCTCGCCGCATCGGGTCACGACCCATCGCTCGACCGCGGCGTCCTCGGCTTTGAGCACGTCCGCTGCCGTCGAAACGACATCGAGATCCAAACTCGATACCAGATGAACGGTATGCGTCAACTTGAAGCCAGGCAGACAGTGCGACCAGCTTTCGCTGACGGTAGGAGAGAGGGAATCTGCGCGCATCGCTACTCCGGATGAAGATTATCGAACCGGTGCCAGCTGCGCTGCTCCCGCTTCGTTGCCGTGAATCGGCCGCATCGCCTGAAAGGCTTCCACCTTGCCCGGGAAGGCAGGTTGGCGTCGGATAGTCCGACTCTGGATGCATTGCTTACTACGCATCGTTCGGCATGCCGAACTTGCGTCTATTATACCGAACTTTATCCGCGGAACAAGTCGTTCCTTCGATCGACACTTCGATGAACGGTACGGTACCGCACGCCAACGCTAAACGGCCGCGAACACGATTGCGCCTTGCTTGCCGACGTCCGCGAAAAAGCGCATGAATCGATACGCTTCCCCGTTGATGTTCAGCTCATTGAAGCCGGACTGCGTAGCGTCGAGGATCGCATCCGCGACGTCGTTCCGAATCACGCCGCACTTGGGCAGGTCCTCGTCGGGCACGGAAACATCGCCGACGTAGAGTGTGCTCGTGCCGCTGCTTCGGCTTTTCACCATGACGAGATGGCCACCTTTGTCCAGCGCGAGCTCCAGGTATTCGCACAGCGTCGCCATGGCTTCCACGCTCGATGCGACGAGATGTTCAGAAGTCGGCTTCATTGCCTGCCCCTCCCCGAAATTTCAGCATGCGTAGCCATCGTACTCCACCGAGCGGGCATTCGGGCAGTTGATCGACCTCGCCGCTCTGCCCGCCCGCTCCCCGCGCCACCACGGCGAAGCTAATCCGACTCGCGCTTAAAATGTCGGCCACGACCTCATCCGCGCTCCGAATTCGAAAGCGGTTTCCGCTCCCTAAAGCTCCACGCTCCATACGCCATGCGCCTTCTTCACACCTCTGACTGGCACCTCGGCCAGAACTTCATGGGCAAAAGCCGGCAAGCCGAGCACCAGGCGCTCATCGACTGGCTCATCGCCCAGACCGAAGCACATGCCGTGGACGCCGTTCTGATTGCCGGCGACATCTTCGATACCGGTGCGCCACCCAGCTACGCGCGCGAACTCTACAGCCAGCTCGTCGTGCGCCTTCACGAAGCCGGGGTGGCCTTGTTGCTGTTGGGCGGCAACCACGATTCCGTCGCCACGTTGCGAGAAAGCAGCGCCTTGCTCGAATACCTCTCCACGCATGTCGTACCGTCGGCTGAAGCGCCGGAGAGCCAGGTGCGCGTACTGCCGACACGCCGCCGCGAGGGCAAGGCCGAACCGGGCTGCGTCGTCTGTGCGATTCCGTTCATTCGCGCGCGCGACATCATGCAAACCGAATTCGGTCAAAGCGCCGAAGATAAACAACAACAGTTGCAGCGCTCGATCGCGGCGTACTACGAAGCCGTTTTCGAGGCTGCCAACGTGCTGCGAGAACGGCTGTCCACCGAAGTCGGCCGCAAGCTGCCGCTGATCGCCACGGGTCATCTCACGACGGTCGGTGCCAGCGCGACGGAATCCGTGCGCGAGATCTACGTCGGCGCGCTCGACGCCTTTCCCACCGCGGCTTTTCCGCCTGTCGATTATCTGGCCCTCGGCCACATTCACCGCCCCCAGAAGGTCGGTGGCCTCGAGCACCTGCGCTACAGCGGTTCACCGATCGCCCTCAGTTTCGACGAGGCATCGCAGCAAAAGGAAGTGCTGCTCGTGGACCTCGACGAATCCGGACTTCGGCAGATCACGCCGCTCGCCGTACCGGTGTTCCAAATGCTCGTTGCTCTGCGCGGCAACCTGAAATCGCTCGCCGATGCTTTTCGGCATGCCACACAGAGCGCCACGCACGAGCGGCCCGTCTGGGTGGAGGTCACGGTAGCCGAGGATGACTATCTATCGGACCTGCCGGCGCGCATCCAAGCGCTGGCCGAGGGCCTGCCCGTCGAGGTATTGCGCATCCGCCGGGAACGCGGCACCGCCGCTGCGCAATTGAGCGGCGATGCGGGCGTCACCCTCGACGAACTCGATCCGCACGACGTGTTCGCGCGGCGGCTCGAGCAAGAATCGCTGAGCGATGAACTGCGCGACGCGCTCACCGCACGCTATCGAACGATCGTGGCTGCGACGGCGGAGGACGCGGCATGAAGATCCGCACGCTGCGCCTGAAGAACCTCAACTCCCTCAAAGGCGAATGGCACATCGATTTCACGCGGCCGCCGTTCTCCGAGACGGGGCTTTTCGCGATCACCGGCCCGACGGGCGCGGGAAAATCCACGCTGCTCGATGCCATCTGCCTCGCGCTCTATCATGAAACGCCTCGCCTGAAGACCGTTTCGGCATCGGCCAACGACATCATGACGCGCCACACCGCCGACTGCCTGGCGGAAGTCGTCTTCGAGGTCAAAGGCGAGCTATATCGGGCATTTTGGAGCCAACGGCGCGCACGCGACAAAGTCGACGGCGCGCTGCAACAGCCGCGCGTCGAGCTCGCCAAAGGCGACGGCACGATACTGACGAGCCACATCAACGAGAAGCTCAAGCAGATCGCCGAGATTACGCGGCTCGACTTTCCCCGCTTCACTCGCTCGATGCTTCTGGCACAAGGTGGCTTTGCCGCCTTCCTCAATGCGAATGCCAACGATCGTGCCGAACTGCTCGAGGAATTGACCGGCACGGAGATCTACGGAGAAATCTCGCGGCGCGTGTTCGAGCAAGCCGCCGCGGCGCGAGACACGCTCAAGCAGCTCCGCACCCAGGCGGACGGGATGGACCTGCTGACGAGCGAGCAGCGAGACGCCGCGCAGCAGGAGATCGCCGCGCTCGTCATACAACGAGAAGCCACCAACCATCATTCGAAAGTGCTTCGCGAGCATCGGCAGTGGCGCGTCGATTCGTCCGCCGCCGAGAGCGACGTCAAGACCGCGCAGGATCGCCTCGCAAAGGCAACGCAGGCGCTCGACATGGCGGCGAGCGACCTCGCTAGGCTCGCATCGAGCGAACCGGCCGAAGCGTTGCGTCCGAATTACGATCTTCTATGCAATGCGGAAACAGCGGCTCGCAATACGGAAAACGACATTCATACGCTGCGACTCGACCGGCAGGAGAAACTGACTGCACGGCGCCGCGAGCATGCGCTCGCCGTGCAGCTCGCCGCACGCGTTTCAACGGATGCCCACGATGGGCTGCAAGCCCTAGAAGCCGAGCGGAACCAACTCGACCGGTTTTGCGCCGAGAACCCGCATCATCAGGCACTCGGCGAGTTGATCGGCGCCTGGCGCCAGCAATTCGAGCAGCGCAGGAAAACGATCGCCGACATCGAGGCGAAAGAAAAAACGAAAGGCGAACTAGAGATCAAGCTCGCGGAAGAACAGAAGAAGGCCGCGGCGCAAGCGGCAACCGTCGAACTCGCCGTCAAGTCGGCAGCCGATTCGGACGCGCAAGTCCAAGCGCTCACAACGCTTCAGCAGCAGCGCTTGTCCGGCAACACGCTCGCCCTGCTGCGCCAACAGTGGCAGCAAGCGCAGACCCGCCTCACGCAATGGCAAAAGCTCGAAGCATCGGCCGGGTTGCGGCGTGAGCAAGCAGGCGAAGCCGAGACCCTCGCATCGGCATTGAAGACGGCAGAAACGGAGATCGCGGAACGAGAGAACACGCTCGTCTCCCTTCAAGGCGAGCGGGAAGCGCTGCAGACCCGAGCGTCCGATAAACAGAAACTCCTCGAGCAAGAGCAACTGATCCGCAGCCTCGCGGACCACCGCGACCGGCTGCAGCTTGGCGAGGCGTGCCCGCTCTGCGGGTCACGCGATCACCCCGCCATCGCCGCATATCGCGCGATCGACGTTTCCGCGACCGAAGGTGCGCTACGAACGCTCAACGAAAAAACGCGGTCGCTGGAGAAGCAGAGCCGAGAGGTGGAACGACTGCTTGCGGCGAGCCGCGCTGGAAAGGCGCAGCACGCCGCGCGGCAAGCGCAATTGCTCGTACAAATCGACCTAAGCCAACGAACCTGGGACGAGCTCGCGACGTCGCTGCGCGCCGACGGGCCGCTCGAGCCGACGGATTGGTCGCATCCTCAGAGATTGGCGGAACGCCGCGAGTGCGCCGAGCGCGCGGCCATGCAACTCAAGCAGACGCTCGATGCCGTCGAGCAAATCGAGCACGACCTGACTCATGCTCGCGCTCTCAGCGCGCAGCGCACGCAATCGCTACAAGAGGCGCGCACCGCCGGTGCGCTCTTGGAGCGGTCGGTGCAAGCGATGGCCGAGCGCCGGGCCGAATTGGGACAGGAAATCACCGATCTTCGCATCGGGCAAGGAAGCAGTAACGATCAACTGCTCGCGTCGATTCGCGAAGCCGGGATCGCCCAGGACGACGTTCCGACCGATGCCGACACCTGGCTGAAGGCTCGCGAGAGCGAATGGCGAAAGTGGCAGGGCATACAGCAGCGGCTGCATGTTTTGTCCCAAGAACATGTGCGCCATACGGCTCGATGCGAAGCCGCTCGAACCGATTTGGCATCCTGGAACGCAAAGCTGCTGGCGCTCGACGGCGATGCACGCCTTGACGCGGAAAGCGCCACTTACGAGGTCGCCGATCTTTCCGCGGTCGGCGATCCGATCGCCGCCCTCGCGGCGTGCGCGCTTCGCGTCGAAACACGCGTGTCGGACTTGGCGACGTTGAATGGACGCGTAGGTCAACTCGAAGGTGCGCTGTCACTGCAACGGGTCGCGGCGGCAGAGGCTAAATCGAATTGGCACGCGGCGATCGCGCAAAGCCCGTTCGCCGATACGGCGGCGTTCCTCGCCGCCTTGCTGCCGCCGCAGGAGCGCAATAGGCTGCAGGACCTCAAGCTGCGGCACGAACAAGAAAGGCAGGCAGCCGTTGCGCTGCTTCAGTCCGCACAGGACAAGCTCGCTCGTTTGCAGTCATCGCCCCCGACCCAAGCAACGCTCGACGAATTGAACGCGCAACTCGATATGGCCGAGACACGGGCGACGTCGATCAACGAGCAGCTCGGCGGAAAACGCGAGCTACTGGCGCGCGACGATTCCCTGCGCGCCAATCAACAGGCGCTGTTCGCGCGGATCGATGCGCAAACGAAGGAATCGGACGTGTGGCAGCACCTCGATGCGCTCATCGGCTCCGCACGTGGCGACAAGTTCAGGAAATTTGCCCAAGGCCTGACGCTCGACCATTTGCTGAGATTGGCGAACACGCACCTGCATCGCCTGCACGCACGCTATCTGCTGCGCCGAAAATCGACCGGGGAGCTAGAACTCGAGATCGTCGATGGATGGCAAGCGGACATTGCTCGCGATACGCGCACGCTGTCCGGCGGCGAAAGCTTTCTGGTCAGCCTCGCCCTGGCACTCGCCTTGTCCGACCTCGTGAGCCATAAAACGTCCATCGAATCGCTGTTTCTCGACGAGGGGTTCGGCACGCTCGACGGCGACACGCTGGAAATCGCGCTCGATGCATTGGATACGCTGAACGCCGGCGGCAAGATGATCGGCGTCATCAGCCATGTCGAAGGCCTCAAAGAGCGCATTGCCACGCAAATCAAGGTGGAAAAAGGCGGAGGAATGGGACATTCCCGTCTCGTCTTCTAATCCGCGCACGTCACAGCGCTTGCCGGTGCGATTGCCGGTGCGGTTGCCGGTGCGGTTGCCTTACAGCCCGCCGACATCGGCCGCTTGCCGTAGCATAGACACCGACGGCTTCATTCGACTTCATTCCATCCGGAGGGATCGATGTCCATCACGCAAAGCAAGGTGTTCCTCATCACCGGCGTCAGCAGCGGGCTCGGCCGGGCGCTGGCGCAGCAGGCGCTGGCCGACGGCCATCGTGTCGTCGGTACGTTGCGCGATCAAGCCGCGCTCGGCGAATTCGAGCTGCTCGGCCCGGGCCGCGCGATCGGCAAGCTGCTGGACGTCACGCACATCGACGCCATTGCCGGCGTCATCGCGGACATCGAAGGCAAAGTCGGCGCAATCGACGCGCTCGTCAATAATGCGGGCTACGGGTATGAGAGCACGCTCGAGGAGTCGGCGCTGGCCGACTGGCGCAAGCAATTCGACGTCAACGTGTTCGGCGCCGTCGCCATGATTCAAGCCGTGCTGCCCTACATGCGCCGGCGCAAGCGCGGCAGCATCGTCAACATTACGTCGGTGGGGGGCTACCTCGCACTGCCGGGGTTGAGTGCGTATCACGGCACGAAATTCGCGCTCGAAGGGATCTCGGAGAGCCTGGCTCAGGAGGTAGCGGGTTTCGGCATCAAAGTGACGGCCGTGGCGCCCGGCGCGTTTCGCACCGATTGGGCGGGCCGCTCGATGGTGCGCGCGCCACGCTCCATCGCAGACTACGACGCCGTGTTCGATCCCATCCGGGAACGCCGACAGGAGCTGGACGGCAACCAATCCGGCGATCCGGCCAAAGCCGCACGTGCGATCCTCGAGATCGTTGCGTCGGATAACCCGCCCGTGCACCTGCTGCTAGGGCCGGATGCGGTCAAGCGCGTGCGCGACAAGCTGGACGCGTTGCGAGCGCAGATCGATGCCTGGGAATCGCTGTCGACGTCGACGAATTTCTCGTCTTGAGGGGCAGTGAGGCGGTGATGCCGTCATGCCCGCAGCGTCAAGAACGCAAGCCGAACACGCCGTGCCAGATGGTGCTGAACAAGCCCGCATGAGTAGCCTGCTCCTCCTGCGTGCGCTCGTCTTCATGCACGGGTGACGACGCGGTGGACGATCGTGCCTTCCGGTCGTCCCGTGCTCGCTGCGCGGCCACTCGTTCGCCCTCGCCCGCGCCGGTCGAATCGATGCCCTCGCTCGTCGGCGACCCTTGCGCGCGCGCCGCGGAGAGCGCCGCGACACCGTCGGCAATGCGCGCAGCCAGCGCGTCGTCGCACCCGCGGCCGAGCAGCACGCCGAACACGACGTCGCGATTATGGCCGCGCTCCGCAAAACGCATCGCCTGCGCGACGTATTGCGCGTAACGTTCGCGCTCGGCGTTCGCTTCGCGCTCGGCTCGCTCGCGTGCGTGCCGAGCCTCTCTTTCCTCTTGCTCGCGCAGTTTGCTCATTTCCTGCGCGAACACGGCGTCATAAACGCGCCGCTGCTCCGGATCGGACAAGATCGCGTAGGCCTGCTTGACCTCCTGAAACGCATCGTGCGCCGCGGCCTCTCGGCCCTGGTTGCGATCCGGATGCGCGCGCATCGCCGCCCTTCGGTAGGCGCGCTTGATTTCATCGACGGAGGCGTCTTCGCGCACGCCAAGCGTGTCGTACAGCGTCACGATCTTTCCTCGAAGAATGCGGTTGCCGGGCCACCGATGCTATCACCGAGCCCTCCCGGCGACATGGGGCCGACGCGAACAACGCCGCGCAGCGCATATCACCGAAAGCAAAATGTCAGGATCATGCTTACAGGCCGCCCCGACGCGAGCGCGCATCGGGCGAGCGTGCGAATAAAACGCGCGTGCAGCCGATTATCAACGCAGAGGGCTTGATTTCAGCGCGCGGTTCGATTTGAATGACGAGGCTTCGAGAGATTGTCGCGTATTGAGAGACTGCGCGGCAAAGCCGAATCCCGTCACACACCGCGAAACGTTTCTTCCAAAAGCCATTTTCGAGGAAGAAGCCTCGCAGGCCGCGGGTTTCGATGCGAAAACACATAACTTTGACTATAGAAGCGGGCCTCTAAAATGAGCGAAAAAAAGAAAGCGCTGATCGAAACCGCAACACGCCTATTTTCGCGATTCGGTTTCCACGCAGTAGGCATCGACAGAATCATCGCCGAATCGCGCGTCGCCAAGATGACGATGTACAAACACTTCCCATCCAAGAGCCGTCTCGTCGTCGAGGTGCTGAACGAGCAAGGCGCGGCATTGGCGGCAGGCATCGCGGCCGCCGTGGCCGCGCATACGGATGCGCTCGACAAACTTCATGCCATCTTCCAGTGGCACGACACGTGGTTTCGCTCCGACGCATTCAACGGCAGCATGCTGATCCATGCGGCGGCGGAATTTCATGCCGAGCAGAACGAAATTCTGGCCGCGTCGGAAGCTCAGCGCCGCGCCTTCGTTCATTCGCTCGAGCGCATCCTAGGCGAACGCTTCGACGGCGAAACGGCCACTCGGCTCGCACGCCGCTGCGCGATGCTGCTCGATGGTGCCACGCTCGCGCGGCAACTGGGCGGCCGCGTCGATGCGGCGCGCGATGCATGGGAAATCGCCCACGCTCTCTTAGAGAACGAACGCATGCACGTCGCCTGACCGATTCCGGCGCGTGGCGCCGATGGTGAGAAAATTCGGGAGCGTCAAGCCCGGGCGGGCTTGCTGTGGCGCTTTGTGTTCGCGCACTGATAAAAGGTGCTGACGCGCTCGAACTTCGCGATACACTCATTGGCATGAAATGGGCGCGAGGCATGCTGCGCCTGCCTGTCGCAGGCGGCGCCATGCGCGCGCGGCGACAGACGGAAGCCGTCGTAAGCCCGTACAATCGCTTCACCACGACTCGAGGAAACGTTCGATGCGCACCACCGGCTCTTCCGGGGCAATGACCCTGCTCACCGAAATCCACGACACCGGCGGACACGTCGTCCGCACACTGCGGCTAGAAGCGACAGACGACGGCAAAAGCATTCATCTGATCGAAATCGACGAGCGCAAGCCCGGCATCCATCGCGAAGTACGCTATGAGATCACGCCGGCGGAATTGATCGCGGCGATCCGCGCCCATGGGGCAGAATTACCGGGCGAACAGCACGTTCGTTGAAATTACCGGAAAAACGTTCGCTTCCGTCTTTGCTCATCTTCGACTCTTTGTCGGATCAGCCATTCCCGAGTGCTCGCGGCGGCCGTGACTGCCGCCACGAGCGCGTCGGCCATCGTCCCACGCCTCAAAAGATCTGCATGGGCATCGTCACGAGAAGACGGTATGCCTGGTTCGCACCGTCGGAGTAATAGCTGGACCCGACGTGCCATTGCGCGATCAAGGTGACTTTCGCATTCCGCAACGTTCCGCTTTGTACGACGTAGGTGGGAATGAAGCCGAATTCGTGATGGCGCCCGTGCACGGGCTGCCCGTTTCTGACATAGAGCGAGCCGAACGGCGGCGCATTGGGCCCGAAACGCTGCGCCGCTGCCGATGCATCGGCACCCCATCCTTGCTGGGCCCATAGCATGGCCGAAAACCCCGGCATCCCGGCGTGCTTGCCGTCGAACGTATAACGCAGCTGCAATGATTGCTCGTGCGGCGCGTTGTAGTCGACGTCCATCGAATTGACGAGATAAACGCCAGCCGTCTCGTCGATGTAATCGAAAAACTGATCGCCCAGAATCTTTTGATAGCCGAGCAATACGCCATGCGCACCGTGCTGTGCCGACAATGAAACGCTGAAGGCGTTGTTGTCGATCGGTCCTTGCAGCGACGCACCGGTATCGTGCGTCGAGTAGAGGTTCGCAAACCCCGTCAGCCGAATCGACTGAATGGTGCCGACGCCATGCTGCAGCGATGCATAGTATTGGCGCCATACGTCGTCGGCCTGATCGGCATAGAGCGATGCAGAGCCGTTCGCCGAATAGTCCCACGTTGCACCGACATACGACACTCGTTCGAATCGAACGCCTCCGTACGACGTTCTCAGGCTGACCAAATTCGTCTGCCCGCGCGGGTCCACCTTCGTGAAACTGCCTGCTTGCATCGATAGACCGTTCACTTCTCGGCTCAGCAGCGAAGCGCCGAGAAACGTCGGAGGCAGCGCACGATTGTCGTGAGGATCCAAGAATGGGTTCGACACGTCTTGCAAACCGTACTTCAGTACGGACTCCGAAATACGTGCCTTGACGCCATAACCGCCAAGATAAGCCCAAGCCCGCCGGCGCTCGCCGTCACCGTGCCGTCCGACATACACCATGTTGTGTGCGCCGCGTCCGCCATCGAGCTTGAGCTCGCCGAAGGCGGAGGCGTCGAGGCCGAAACCGATCGGTCCGCGCGTAAAGGCCGAATCGAATTTGGCCTGAAGGCTTTCGGCCCACGCATGCCGGCTCACCCCGGCCGCGTGAAAATAGTCGGTGTAGTTGCGCCATTCCAGATCGAGCCGGCTGTCGGCCACGAAGCCAGCACTCGCCGCTTGACTCGAACGTGGCGCGGCACGCGCTTGCGTCAACGCGGCTTCGGCGCCAACGATGGCGCTCGGTGTCGTGGCCTGCTGGGCCATCGGTGGTGGGGGCTCGTCTGCCCAAGCGGTGGCAACGCCTGCAAGCGCCTGCACGCCGCACGCCACTGCGAATACGCGCGACGTCGCGTTGGGGACCCTATCAAGGGAGTGGGGCCTCGACCACGGGCGGTCGAGTACGAGTACGATAGCGCCCGTCGCATCGATGCGCGACGACGCCCTCGCGAAGAGCGGCGTTGATTTCATAACGGCGAGTAACGGTTCGAAGGAAGTGGCCGAAACGATGCAACGGCCGATTGCAACGCGCATCAGAGCACGGGCGCGCCGTCGAGCGCAGCTAGCAACGGTGTGGGGTCACTCACTGATGCCTACCCCGTGTAACGCTCGATGCCGACGCTAGGAACATCGCGCGTTACCGCGCGCAATCCATCCACGGCATTCGGAATCCGCACGCACGACATGCGGACGTCATTCGACCTATGAGGGAGAACTTGATGAATTCGTCGGCTTCGCAAACGAGATCGTTCACGACGGTCTTTTTGGTCGAGATGTGGGAGCGTTTCGGGTATTACGGCATGGGTGCGCTGCTCGTGCTCTACATGGTCGAGCGGCTCGGCTTCGGCGATGCACGCGCGAACCTCACGTGGGGCGCGTTCACGGCACTCGTTTATGCCGCACCGTCGATCGGCGGATGGATCGGCGACAAGATCCTCGGCTCACGCCGCACGATGCTGATCGGCGCCGTCGTGCTCTCGTTCGGTTACGGCATGCTTGCGATGCCGAATGAAGATCTGTCGTTCCTCTACGCTTCGCTCGGCGTCATCGTCGTCGGCAATGGGCTCTTCAAAGCCAACTCGGCCAATCTCGTGCGCCGGATCTACGAAGGCGACGATGCGCGCATCGACAGCGCTTTCACGATCTATTACATGGCCGTCAACATCGGCTCGACGATCTCGATCCTGGCCACGCCCTGGATCAAAGATCGTTGGGGATGGCGCGCGGCATTCGCCGTCTGCTGCGCGGGCATGGTGCTGGGCGTGTTGAATTTCCTGCTGCGCTACCGTTCACTGTCGAACGTCGGCTCGGCACCCGACGCCAAGCCGATCGTCTGGCGCCGCTTCGGCGCCGTTGCCGCGGGCGCCGTCGCGGTCGGTGCGGCGACGACCTACGTGCTGGGTCATAAAGCGCTTGCCGTGACCTGCGTCGACATCGGCGGCGTGGTGATCCTTGCGCTGTTCGGCTACATGATCGCCACATGCAATCGCTCGGAGCGGGCCGGCCTCATCGCGGCTTTGATCCTAGTGTTGCAGTCGATTCTGTTCTTCATCTTCTATCAGCAGCAGATGACGTCGCTGACGTTGTTCGCGCTGCGCAACGTCGATCCCGCGTTCACCCTGTTCGGCACACGCTTGTTCTCGTGGAGCGCTGCGCAGTTCCAAGCGCTGAATCCGATTTGGATCATGCTGCTGAGTCCCGTGCTTGCATCGACCTATACGCGGCTCGCGAAAGGCCGCGGCGACATCAGCATTGCCGCGAAATTCGCGATCGGATACGTCGCGGTCGCGATCGGATTCGTCATCTATGCAATGAGCGGCCGCTACGCCGTGGACGGCCGCGTTTCGTCCTGGTTCATGGTGTGGGGATACGGATTGAACTCGCTGGGCGAATTGCTCGTCAGCGGCCTCGGCCTGGCAATGATCGCGCGATACACCCCGGCTCGGATGAGCGGCTTCATGATGGGCGCTTACTTTCTCGCCACGGGCATCTCTCAATATCTTGGCAGCGTAGTCGCGAATTTCGCGCAAGTGCCGTCGAACGATTTGCCTGCCGCGCAATCGCTGCCCCTCTATACGGAGCTGTTCGCCGAACTCGGGTGGCTCGCGGCGGCGGGTGTGGTGATGTCACTGCTGCTCTTGCCGCTCATGCGCAAGCTGTCGGAGCAGCATCGGCTTGCGTCGAGCGAAGCGGTTGCCGGGTTGGGCGTGCAGAGTGTGGCTGCGGAATGATAGGGGACGACGAGCAGACAAGACCGTCGTCGCTACATCGATGAGCCCCTCTTTCATAAGCCCCTGATGCCAGGGTCGCAGGGGCTTGCCGTTTCAAGTACCCGGAGCCGCGCCTGCTGTACACTGAGTCGTTCCGACCTTCCACGATCTCCGCTCGCGCGCGCGGGTCAAGCTGTCGCGACGCGCCCCGACCGCAGACGCGGCGACCATCGCCACCAGGAACGTACACATGGGGTACCGCCCATAGAGAGATGGCTTTATGAGACTGAATTCAATCGTTCTGGAAAACTATCGCTGCTTCCGCGACCTAGCGGTAACGTTTCAACCGGGCTTCAATGTCATCGCGGGTATCAACGGTAGCGGTAAGACATCGATTTTGAAGGGCATTCGCGAAGCCCTGACCGGCTACGTGGGCGACCTTCACCCCCCGGGAGCCACTCTTGCTCCTTTCGCTGAAGCGACTTCGGCCAGAGTTCAATCGGACGTCACCGCAGGCCGGTATCGGTTCGAGGAGAAATATCCAGTCAATGTACGGGCAGAAGGAAAGGCCTTCGGAAAAGCCATCGGTTGGACGGTGACCAAGATCGATCAGACGGGCTTAGTAAAGTCAGAAGGAGAGCGTCCCGGCCGGGTTTGGCAGTCGATGCAATCGATCAAAGCGCCTATCGGGGCGCACGAAGATCTGACGTTGCCCGTCATCGCCTTCTATGCAGCTTATCGGAGCTGGCCTCCCGCCAAGCCCGATGAGATGAGAGCGGCTACCGACCGTGCATCTCGCATGGATGGCTACCGCCTCTGGTGGGAAGCGGCGTCCGATCATGTTGCGCTCCAACAATGGGCCATCGGCAAAAGCCAAGAGCGCCTGCAGTTGTCAGCTGATAGAGGCGTCAGGTGGAACGATGTTCGCGATGACGAACTTGCGATGGTCAACGTCGCACTCGCAACGGCTGTCGACGGCGCCTTGGGTATCCGTTACGACTTCACATTGAAAAGTTTGCTCATCGAATGGCGCGGTGAAACGCCCCCCACTGAATTCAGGAATCTGAGCGATGGTCAGCGCGTAGCAATCGCGCTGGTCGTCGACATCGCGCGTCGCATATGCCTGTTGAATCCGCACCTCGGTGAAGAGGTCACCAAGAAAACGCCCGGGGTCGTGCTCATCGACGAGTTGGATATTCATCTACACCCAAAATGGCAGCGGCTCATGACCGCTGGCTTGCAAGCGGCCTTTCCGGAAGTTCAGTTCATAGCAGCCAGCCATTCTCCGCAGGTTCTTGGCGAACTTAAGCCGGAGCAGATCATTCTTTTGACCCAGAATGGCATCGCCCACCCAGAGGTTAGCTATGGCCTCGATGCAAGCCGCGTGCTGGAGCAGATCATGGAAGCCAGCAAGCGGCCGATCAAGATCGAACAGGAACTGTCGACATTGTTCGAACTGCTGGAACGCAACGAACTTGCCGCCGCCCGCGATCTGCTCGACTCGCTCAAGCAGACAGCACCGGGGCTGCCAGAGCTAGCGGGAGCCGAAGCGTTGCTGAAGCGCAAGGAGGTCATCGGCCGATGAAACATGTAAGAAAAGACGCGCCGCCTACGGATTTCGATGCCTGGAAAGCGCAAGCCAATGAAGATTGGACGCCGACGTACAACGATCTTCGGGATCCCGAAAAGCGTAACCTTCATAGCGCCTTGCTCGCGGAACAAGGTTCGGTGTGTTGCTACTGCGGCCGCTCTATCAGCCTCGAAGATAGTCACATCGAACATTTCAGACCGCAGGAACAGTACGCAGGACTGCAGTTGGAATACGCAAACCTCCATGCGTCATGCATGCGGGGGCTGCGGCGCAGCATGCCGCGCCACTGCGGACACGCGAAGGAAAACGGCTTCGATGAAGAGCAACATATCGCTCCAGCCGACCCTGACTGCGAACGGCGGTTCATGTACACACTGCGAGGTGAAATCGTCCCTGCGGACTCGGAAGACGAGCGAGCGAAATATATGATCGGCCTACTCGCATTGGAAGCACCGACACTCCGACACCTCCGAGAGGAAGTATTGAGTCAGACGCTTGACCCAAGCTTTCTCGCAACGGCGACTCAGCAGGAGCTGGAGCAACTTTGCGACAGCTTCCGGCGCCGCGACGCGACGGGGAAGCTCCCCGGGTTTGGGCATGTCATAGCCCGCTACGCTGAACAGAACATGGCCCGGACGGCGAATAGCCCTGACGACGATGTGACGCAGCACGCAGGACTAATCGAATCCGACTAAGAATGGAGCGACCATGACCGCCACGTCTCGCACCCGCACCAAGGACACCGCCTCGGCGCGAATCCGCATCGGCATCGGCGGCTGGACCTACGAGCCGTGGCGCGGCCGCTTCTATCCCAGCGATCTAACGCAAAAGCGCGAGCTCGAATACGCGAGCCGCAAGCTCTCGTCGATCGAAATCAATGGGACGTTCTACGGGACGCAACGGGCCACGAGCTTCGAGAAATGGCATGACGAGACGCCCGACGATTTTGTGTTTTCGTTGAAGGCGCCGCGCTTCGCCACGCATCGCCGCGTGCTGGCCGAAGCCGGCGATTCGATCGAGCGCTTCTTTGCGAGCGGCGTGCTCGCGCTTAAAAACAAGCTCGGCCCGATCAACTGGCAGTTCGCGCCAACCAAGCAGTTCGATGCCGAGGATTTCGATGCGTTTTTGCGGTTGCTGCCGAAGCGCATCGACGGACGCGACATCCGTCATGCCGTCGAAGTTCGGCATCAAAGCTTCAGGCATCCGGAATTCATATCCATCGCACGCGAGCACAAGGTGGCTGTCGTCATAGCGGGAGATAGCGATTACCCGCAAATCGCCGACGTCACGGCACCGTTCGTCTATGCGCGCATCATGGGCACGGTCGAAACGGAGCCACACGGGTATTCCGACCAAGCGTTGAACGCCTGGGCCGAGCGCGCGAAACAATGGTCGACCGGCTCGCAGCCTCGAGATTTGAGCACGGTGGACGAAACAGCACCCGAGCATCGCCAGCGCGATGTCTATCTCTATGTGATCAGCGGCTATAAAGCCAGCAATCCCGCAGCAGCCATGGCGCTGATCGAGCGCATCGGAACCGATTGAGTTCAGTGGGCGCGTTATTCGCACGGCGCTCGCGATCTTCATCCGCGTCACAATCGCAATCCAGTTCGCACGCGGCAATCGAAGGCTTGGCGATCGCAGCAGCTAGTCCGTGCTGCTGCCTTCCCCCTCAACTCGCGACAACCTCACCCACCGAGACCTCGGAGAGCATGCGCCAATGACGCTCGAGCGTGCGGGCGACGTCACCCGATACGACGACTGAGCCGCGCAAATGAACGTCCCGACTCGAACTGCCGATCATGATCTGAAATTCACCGGGCTCCACGATGCGCTCGCCGCGCTCGTCCGTGAAATTGAGCATGTCGACGGGCAATCGCACTCGGACGGCACGGCGAGCGCCCGCCGGCACGAACACGCGCTGGAATGCCTTCAGTTCTCGTACAGGACGAACGACCGACGCCACGCTGTCCGCCACGTAGATCTGAACCACTTCAGTCCCATCGCAGGTTCCGACGTTTTGGACTTCGAACGTGAATTCGAATTGCCCGTCCCCGATGTCTGCCTCGCTATTGATCCACTCGAGCGCCCCGTATTGGAATCGCGCGTAGCTGAGCCCGAAACCGAACGGGTAACGAGAGCCGAAGTGATAGGCGACCGGTGTGCCCGCGCTCTTGAGCTTGTGGTTATAGACATAGGGCACCGCACCCACGCTCTTCGGAATCGACAACGGCAGCCGGCCGCTGAAGTTGGCAGCGCCGGAAATCAGCTGAACGAGCGCGTCGGCACCGCCCTCACCCGGTGCGAAAGCGAGAATATGCGCGGCGACCGAATCCTCCAGACCGCCGAGATTGTATGGACGCCCACCCGTCTGAACCACGACGGTCCGTGTGCCGCTCGCCACGACAGCGTTCAATAGCGCCTGCTGCACGCCCGGCAAATCGAGGCTATCGGTGTCCGAACCCTCGCCCACCGTGCCGGATTGAAACAGGCCGGACAGATCGCCCACGAAGACGAACGCCACATCCGCGGATCGAGCCGTGCGCACGGCCTCGTCGATCTGACCAACGTCACGGCTAACCGGCGGGCGGCGTTCTTCTTCGACCGCACGCGCCATGTCCACGTCGCCCGGATAGACGGGCGTGCCCGCGCGGCGCTCGCGAATGATGTCGCACCCCTTGGCATAAACGACGCGATCGCGACCAAACCGCTCCTTGAATGCTTGCCACGGCGTCTTGACCTGCGAACGCGCCTCCTCGCCCGCGGTGATCAAATGCACGGGAAAGCTATATCCGGCCAACAACGCCAGAGGATCATCGGCCGTCGGACCAATCACGGCAATGCGCGATCCAGTGTCGGAGTGAAGAGGAAGCACCTCATCGTTTTTCAACAGGATGATCGACTCCAAGGCGGCTCGGTGCGCCACGGACGCAGCCCGCTCGCTCTTTACGTCGACGCGATCGGGATCCGCGTAGGGATGCTCGAACAGCCCGAGCCGAAACTTTGCCGTCAGGACGCGAGACACAGCCGCATCGATGACGGACATGTCGATATCGCCCCGCTCGATCGCCGTTTTCAAATGCAGCGCGCATTCATGGCCCGGCAGTTCGATGTCGAGGCCCGCGTTGAACGCCAACGCCGCGGCTTTCGCTGCGTCATGAGCCACGCCATGATGCGAATACAGCAAATTGACGCCCGCATAGTCGGCCACCACCAGCCCGTCGAATCCCCATTTGCGGCGCAGCGTGCCCTCGATCAACACCGGGTCCGCGTGGCACGGAATGCCGTCTATATCGTGGTAGGCCGGCATGACCGAGCCCGCATCGGCCAATTTCACCGCCATTTCGAAGGGCAGAAGAAAAATGTCGTTGAATTCTCTCGGCCCGATATGAACCGGCGCATGGTTTCGGCCACCCTCGCTAGCCGAGTGCCCCGCGAAGTGCTTCAGCGTCGCGAGCAGGTCTCGGCGCTCGCCCTGAAGCCCCGTGACATAACGGGTGGCCATCACGCCGACCAAATACGGGTCTTCGCCGAACGTTTCCTCCGTACGCCCCCAACGAGGGTCACGAGAGACATCGAGCACGGGCGCGAGGCCCTGGTGACAACCGATCGATCGCGCCTGCTCGCCGATTGCGCGCCCCACCTCCTCGATCAGATCGGCGTCCCAGGTGGCCGCATAGTTGAGCGGTGCGGGAAACAGGGTCGCTCCTTCGGTCATGAGCCCGACGAGACACTCCTCATGCGACATCACTGGAATGCCGAGGCGCGTCTCCTCGATCATCCTGCGCTGCAACGCATTGAGCGCTCGAACGCCCTCATGCGCCTCCACCGTGTGAGTGCCGAGCGGCCGCGTGACCTGCCCGAGCCCGTGCTCGAGCAATTGATCGACGGTAATCGCCGTATCGCGCTGAGCGAAATCGGAGATTCGCCACGCGTGGTTGCCGTCCGCCGACAGCCTCAACCAGCCCGCATGCAGCTGCGCGATCTTTTCTTCCAGCGTCATTCGTCCCAGCAAGTCGGCGACGCGCTCGGCAATAGGGGCCGCGGCATTGCGGTACATCGTCGCTTGTTCAGCAATATCGATTGGCATGAAAACTCTCGAGTAGATATCAACCCTTTAGCGACCCCGCCATCATTCCCTTGATGACGCGCTCTTGCCCGAACGCATAGACGACGATCAAAGGAAGCGACGTCAGTGTGACGACGGCAAGCATCGCCGGAACGTTCGACGAATACTGGCCCTGGAAGTCCCATATCGCGAGCGGAAGCGTTCGATGTGCCGGTGTCGACGTCAGTACGTACGCAAAAATGAACTCATTCCAAAGCGCAACGGCGTTGTAGATGGCCACCGTGGCAAGACCTGGCGTGGAGAGCGGGAAGTAAATCCGCCAAAAGATCGTGAGCGGCCCACATCCGTCGAGACAGGCAGCCTCCTCCAACTCGCGCGGAATCTGCCTCATGAACTCGGTCAAGATGAATATCGATATCGGCAAACTGAACGCGACATACGGACCGATCAAAGCGAACGCGGTGTCATATAGGCCGATGTTTCGAATGAGCAGATAGATCGGCACCAACGTCGCATGAATCGGCACGATCATCGCGGCGACCACGAGCCCGAACAACGTTTTCCTGAACGGAAAATCCAGCCGCGCGAAGGCGTAGGCTGCCATCGCGCTCAGTAGAACGATCAACAACACCGATAAGCCGACAACGAAGCAGCTGTTCCGCAGATAGATACCGAATGAACCGCGCAGCACCGATTCGTATTGCGAAAAATCGGCGCGCTGCGGTAAAGCCCATACCGAGCTAGAAAAGGACTCCTCTTGCGATTTCAAGCTCGTGACGATCACGAAGAGGAACGGAAGCGTGGTGACGGCGAGCCACACGAGCGCAAGCAAGTACGATACGCCGCGCTTGCCCGGCTCGCTTACTCGCATTCTGAATGTGGACATGGTCAAGCCTTTTGCGAATAACGTTGAGTCGCACGCATGGCGGCGGCCGCAACGAGCGCAACGATCAGGAACATCGCGGATGCGATCGTGCTTCCGTAACCGAGCTCGAACGAACTGAATACCTTGTTGTACATGTAGGTCGCCATGACTTCGGACGCATGCTCGGGGCCGCCGCCCGTCATCACGAACACGAGATCGAAGTATCTGAGCGAGCCCAAAACCGCCAACAACATCGCCGTCCGAATCGTGCCCTGCAGATGCGGGAGTTTGAGGCGCCAAAAGATCGTGGATTCGGACGCGCCGTCCAGCCGGGCCGCCTCGCTCAACTCGGCGGGAAACGACGAAAGACCGGCAAGAAACAGAATCATGTAGAACGGAATGTTCTGCCAACAGATGACGGCGATGGTGGAGGCCAACGAGAAGCGCGGATCGCCGAGCCAATCCTGAGCAAGCGCGTCCAGCCCTATCGCACGCAGCCCCGCGTCCAAGGGGCCGAAATTCGGATCGTAGACGTTCTTGAACAACACCCCGATCGCGACGCTGGACATCAAGAGGGGCAGGAAATAAAGCAGCTTCAATACCCTAGATCCCTTCCCCGCCTTGTCCAACAGCAGGGCCAGCACGAGCGCGATCGGCAACTGAATCAGGACCGAGAACACCGCCAGCACGAGGTTGTTGCGCAACGCTTTCCAGAACACCGCGTCATGCGATAGGTGCATCCAGTTGGCGAGGCCCACGTAGCGCACACCGTTTCCCAACCCGTTCCAATCGAGCAACGACAGACGAAAACTGCCAAAGAGCGGGTAGAGCAAGAACACGGCGAGCAACAGCATCGACGGCGCGAGCAAGATCACTGCGCTCAGCCCCCGCGAGCCCGTTCTGCGTTGCCGATTCGATGCTTTCGATAGGTCCGATTCAACCGTCGCCGTACTCATGGTCACCTCCGGCTCCCAATCCATGCTGTCGGCGGACGCTGATCAATTCGTCGCGCCTTTTGCGGCAGCTTGCATCTGTTCGGCTGCGGCTTCGGGCGTGATCGAAAGTCCGAACAGCGCCTGCGCGAGATCCTTGTGCCGTTCGCCGAGGCGCGGCGGCAGCTCCTGGTCGTACCAGAGCTGCACGCTCGGCGCCTGCGCGATCAGCGTCTGCACGCGTTTCATCATGGGATCGGAAACGACGACGTTCTTGATCGGCGGAATGCGATCGTCGGCCACGCGATCTTTCATGGCCGTGTCATCGGTGAAGGTTTGAATCAACCGAAATGCCGCTGCCCGATCTTGGCATTGCGTCGAGATGCTCAGAAAGCTGTCGCCGACCGTCCCGACGATGTCATGCGGATCGCCCTTTCCGCCAGGGACGCTTGGGAACGGGAAGAAATCGAGCTTTTGATAAAACGACGGGTTCTCCTTCCGAATCGTCGAAGCTTCCCACGTGCCCATCAGCTCCATCGCGGCTCTTCCCGAATACAACAACCGTCGCGACCCGCCCAAGTCGTAATCGAGCCCGTTGTAGCCCGGCGCAAACGCGCCCGCCTTCACCAAATCCTGAATGTATTTGCCGGCTTCGACGAATGCCGGGTCTGCGAAGCTGCCACCAGCGGCTCCGGCAGCTGCGCGCTGAAATACGCTCGGCCCGCCCAGGCGATCGACGAGATACATGTAGTACATCGATCCCGTCCACTTGTTCTTGTTCGCCAGCGCAAACGGCGCAACCCCATGCGCGTTCAGCGCCTTGACCACGTTCATCAACTCGGGCCAAGTGGCTGGCGGGCTCAGGTGATATTTCTGGAAGATGTCCTTGTTGTAGAAAACGACCGCGACGGCGACGTTTTCTTCCGGAATGCCATAGATCCTTTGGTCCGTGGTCACCGCCGACCACGATGTCGGAAGGAAGCGATCGGCAAATGCTTCGTTCTGCTTGATGAACGGCGTGAGGTCGGCTACTTGGCCCGACTTCACGTACTCTCGCAGCCCGCCGCCGCCCCAGGTATCGAATACGCACGGCGGCTGGCCCGCGCCGAACGCGATCTTCAGCTTGGCCTTATAGGCATCGTTGAGCACGTGCGACGACTCGACCTTATAGCCCGGATTCGCTTGCTCGAACCGGGCAACCGCGGCCTGCAGGTTGCTCGGCTCGTTTCCGGCGGTTTGGTGATCCCATTCGACGATCACCTTGTCCGACTGCGCGTAACCCATGCCGATCGACAGCGCGCACAACGTTGCGGCGCATGTCGCGGCACGCGCGAGTTTGGTTGATTTGCCAGCCAGCATCCGTCTCTCCGTTGTTGTTGACGTGATACGTTACCGCTAACGTTATCCGATGTTATTTTCGCTCGAAGAGGGTCGCCATCAGTGTTTACCCGTCGCCATGCATCGCACCGCCTACATTCTGCCGCCCGGCGGCAAGAACGCTCTATTTACGGCCTCGATTCATCTTTTTCGCCCGGCGGCGGAGTCCTGATAAGATGACGTTACCGCTATCGTCGATCGAGCATGATGGGCTTAGGCTCATATGCCTACCGACGCACGCAGCGTAGATAGACCGATCCGCAGCACGCAATGAACGAAATGAGCAAACAGACACCCACCCTTGCGCAGGTGGCGAAAATAGCCGGCGTCTCGCAGATGACGGCCTCTCGCGCGCTCAATGACCGGCCCGGCGTCTCGCAGGAAACGCGCGAGGCGGTGTTGAAGATCGCCGCCGACATTGGCTACGTCGTCAACCGCAGCGCGCAAAAGCTGTCGGGCGGCCGCAACGGCATCATCGGCATCATGACGCCCGTGCTCGACAATCACTATGTGGGCGAGCTCGTCGTCGGCGTCGGTCGGGCCGCGCGTGCTCAGGGATACGAAACGCTCGTCTATACGCTCTTCGACGAAGACCGTCATTCGCACCGGTCCGTCTTGGGCTTGATCAAGCAGTTCACCGATGGCGTCGTCGCCATCTTGCCGCGCGAATCCGCCTACTTCCACGCGCTCGCCGCCGCCAACGTTCCCGTCGTGGCGATCGATCAGCGCGGCAGCCTCGACGAATTTCCCTCGATTTCGGTCGATAGTTACGGCGGCGCCGTGCGCGCCGTCGAGCACCTGGCACAGCTCGGACATACTCGCATCGGCTTCGTGGCCGGAGACGAATCGATCGAGGGGGTGCGCGATAGGCGGCGCGGCTATGTCGACGCGCTTGCTCGCCTCGGGCTGCCGAGCGACCCGAGCCTCGTCGCACAGGGCGATCTCTCGCAGATGAGGGCGTTCGACGCTGCTAGCGCACTGCTTGCGCTGCCGGAGCCCCCAACGGCGATCTTCGCCGTCAACGATCTAAGTGCGTTCGGGGTAATTGCCGCGGCGCGCGAACAGGGCCTCAGAGTCCCCAGCGATCTTTCCGTCCTGGGTTTCGACGATATCCCCATGGCGTCACAGGTGCACCCGCCCTTGACGACGATACGTCAGCCGTTCGCGCAGATGGGGCGCGCCGCCGTGAACACGCTGCTCTCTCAAATGGAAAGCGACGATGCAATCGCGCCACGCATCGTGCTTCCGACTGAACTGATCGTCAGGCAATCGACGGCGGCTGCCCCGCGTCATCGGGCCTCACGCCCCGCGGCGAAGCGCCATCGAGCGAGCGTCTGATGCCTGAGGGATACCCGCATCATCGTCACGGGTTCAAAATAGTCACGGCATGCCGGCCCTAACGGTCCCTCCTCGAGCGCCGTCAGTCCAGAAACTCGGCCGCACGCTGCTTCAATACCGCACTGAATTCATCGAGCCAGCCGATCGACAAACGCCAGCTCTGCCAGTACAAGTCGACGTCGAGATGGCGGCCCGGCGCCAACTGGACGAGCTCGCCCCG